>JAZNQO010000001.1:0-107010 GCA_045590215.1 Clostridia bacterium
TGTACGCGCCTGTACAGAAGCCATGGAAAATGTCCGCCGGGAGGAGCAGAAAAAATTGCCTGATGATCAACGGCGTTATTTTAAGAGGTCCCGTCGGCTTCTTCTGGCGCACAGAGACAAACTGACGCCCGATGAGAAAGACGCTGTTGATGTGATGTTGAGATTCTCCGACAGGCTTATGCAAGGGTACGCACTCAAGGAAGCTTTCTATCATTTTATGGCTGCCACAGATAGAAAACAAGCCGAGCACAGGCTCAAAAACTGGCTCAATTCCTGTGATCGGCTGAATATTCCACAATTCAAAAGTTGCAGGAGACTTCTTCTGAATTGGCAGGAATACATTCTCAATTCCTTCGATATTCGTTTATCGAATGGGTTTACTGAGGGATGCAATAATGCCATCAAGACCCTCAAACGGGTTTCCTTTGGCTGCAGAAACTTTCTGCGTTTTCGCAAAAGAATTTTGTTATCCTTCTCTTTACACCCCAACATTTGACACAGAGCCGGGATTCTTTCATGCGCACCTCGTCCTTTGGAATAAAAATAAAAGGCTTCGTTTCCACGAAGCCTTGGTGCGCCATCAGGGACTCGAACCCGGGACACCCTGATTAAGAGTCAGGTGCTCTACCAACTGAGCTAATGGTGCATAGGGGGGGAGCTTACTTTGGCAAGCTCCGCTCCATTTGCTGGAGCGGGTGATGGGAATCGAACCCACGTAGCCAGCTTGGAAGGCTGGAGCTCTGCCATTGAGCTACACCCGCAATTGGAGCGGTAGACGAGGCTCGGACTCGCGACCTCCACCTTGGCAAGGTGGCGCTCTACCAACTGAGCTACTACCGCAGAAAAAGGGGATTGGGGGATGATGTGGTGCGGACGAAGAGACTTGAACTCTTACGCCTCTCGGCACCAGATCCTAAGTCTGGCGCGTCTGCCATTCCGCCACGCCCGCGGACGACCCCATAAAGGGTGGTGACCCATCGGGGACTCGAACCCCGGACACCTTGATTAAAAGTCAAGTGCTCTACCACCTGAGCTAATGGGTCAAAATGGCTGGGGTGGCAGGGATCGAACCTACGAATGAGGGAGTCAAAGTCCCTTGCCTTACCGCTTGGCTACACCCCAACATAATCGCACGCTGCGCTAAAAGTGGGGTGGGTGGTGGGATTCGAACCCACGACCTCCAGAGCCACAATCTGGCGCTCTAACCAACTGAACTACACCCACCATAAGCGGATTGGCGCGCCTGAAGGGATTCGAACCCCTGACCCACGGCTTAGAAGGCCGTTGCTCTATCCAACTGAGCTACAGGCGCATAGGCCGCTTAACAGTCACGAGTTACAGCCCAGTCAAATGGCCATCCCTGCTGACAATCACAGATTTTAGCACAATTTACAGGCTGTGTCAAGCGGTTTTTTGCAAAAAATCCAGATATTTTTATTTTCCCGGTTTTAATAGTGAAAGAGCCGTTTCCACCAAATCATTCACCGTTTTTGCCCGGCCGATGGCCAATTTCACCGCTTCCTTTTCCAGAAAATTCAGCTTGTGATCCTTGTTTTCTTCCAGCCAATGGACCAATAGTTCTATGTCTTTCTTTTCCACTTAAACTTTCCTCCGCTTATTATCCTTCCATTTGCCTTCTTTGCACAAAATGTTGTAATACGTTTCTGCGCTTCTAATTGCAATATTCTGAAAATACATAACATACCTCAAAACCAATTACGAATTGTTTCTTTTTTTATATTAACACAATCGCCCCAAAAAGAAAATAGTGAACCTGTTGCAAACATTTTTATACTTCCTTTGGACACGCGAAGAGAGAATTTCCGTTATGCTCTTTCTTTTTTTCCGGCTTTCCAGTATAATGGGCGTGTTACGGAAAGAAAGCAGGAGGTGCTGAAAATTGCTGAAAAATAAGGAGCGGCTGATGCCCTTGTTTCTCACATTTCTCAAGATCGGGGCGTTTACCTTTGGCGGCGGCTATGCCATGATTCCCCTGATTCAAAAGGAAGTGACGGAGAACCATAAATGGCTCAGCGATGAAGATATCTTGAACATCGTGGCCATTGCCGAATCTACCCCCGGCCCCATTGCCATCAATTCGGCCACGTTTGTGGGCTATATGACCTGCGGCGTGCTGGGAAGCGTGATGGCCACCCTCGGCGTGGTGCTGCCGGCGTTTATTTTCATTGCGCTGGTGAGCCTGCTGCTGCGCAATATCAGCGATATTCAGGCTGTGCAGTATGCCTTCATGGGTATTCGTGCCGGCGTACTGGCGTTGGTTGTGAAGGCGTTGATCAGCATGTATAAGCAGTGTCCGAAAAACCTGGTGGCGTATATCATTGCAGGGCTTGCCTTTGCGGTTTCGCTTTTGACCGACGTGAGCATCCTCTACGTTATCATCGGCTGCGCCGTGCTGGGCCTTGTGACATCCATGATGATGATGAAAAAGAAGGAGGTGCAGCAAAAATGACGGAAGTATCGCTGCTGACCCTGTTTTTCACGTTCTTTAAGATCGGGCTGTTTACCTTCGGCGGCGGCTATGCCATGCTGCCCTTCATTCAGCAGGAAGTGATGCTGAACAATTGGCTGGACGAAGCCACGTTTGTTAATTTCGTGGGCATCAGCGAATCCAGCCCCGGCCCCTTCGCCATCAATATTGCTACCTTTATCGGCATGGAAAAGGGCGGCTGGCTGGGTTCTGCTTTGGCCACGCTGGGCGTGGTGCTGCCTTCCTTTATCGTGATTTTGATCGTGGCGCAGTTTTATTTGAAATTTAAAAACAGCCGCATCGTTTCCGGCGTGATGAGCGGCCTGAAGCCTGCCGCCGTGGGGCTCATTGCCGCTGCCGTCATTACCATGATTATCGAAGTGCTGTTCCCGGCAGGGGTCAGCTTTGCAGCCTTTGGCGGTACGCAGATTTATGTGTCGCTGGTGATCGCCGGCCTTGGCTTGTACCTTTTGCTGAAACGCAAAAAACATCCCATCCTGATTATCTGCATTTCGGCTGTGCTGGGCATTGCTGCAGGGTATATTTTCGGGTTGTGATTTGTTGAGGGGGAGCTTTCGGGGGTTCCACCCCCGAACCCCGGGCAGGGACATCATCCCTGCACCCTTTAGCGGATTTGGAGAAATTTATCTGGCGAGCAATGTGCCGCTGTTGCTTGTGGCACGCAGAACATCCGGGAAAACAGAAAAAAGGCAGGAAGAAAGCGAGCTTTCTATCCTGCCCTTTTTCATGTTTTCATTGTGCCCGTGGCCATGTTTGTGTCCGTTCTTGAAGTTTCATGCGGAAGGCATTCGTTAGAGAGGGGGCGTTGTTTGCAAGGTAGGTGCAGGAAGGAACTTCCTGCCGAGGGGTACAGGGGATGAGCGGTCCCCTGCTTCGTTATTCGCTTGCAGGCTCCGTCCATGTATCCTTTCGCAGAAGCCACAGGAAGAAAAGGGCGATGGCAACGCCTGCGATGCCCAGCGCAAAGAGGAAGAGGGCGGCTCCGGTGCCTTTTTCGCTGCCGAGCAACTGAATCCACACGTTTTGTGCAGGGGCGGAAGCCATGTAAGGTTCAAATATCTGGTCCACCAGTGCGCCGCCAAGGAGAAAACCCAGCGGGATAGTGAAAAACTGCAAGGTATTGCGGCAGGCGTAGACCCGGCCCTGCATATGGGGTGGAATGGATGAGCGGCAGATGACGTCAAGGCTTGCGTTCATGACGGGAATGGCAATCCAGCCAAGCACGCTGGCGAAGCACCAGATGAAGGGGGTGCGGCCAAAGGCCAGTATGAAATTTTCCGTGCCAAAGGAAAGCAGGATGGACAGGCAGATGACCCTCACCCGATTTTTCGGTGCAGGGAGCAGCGTCGCCAGAACGGAGCCGATGAGGGTAGCGATGCCGGCGAAGGTATTGACAAGGCCGAGCACCGTTTCACTGCCGCCATTTCTGGAAAGGAGCATGGCAGGAAGCGCAGCATTGAAGCAGGAAGCGATCAGGTTCACACAGGCGAGGAACAGAATCAGCTTCAGGATGAGGCTGTTTTCCCGAAGCCATTTAAGGCCGGCCAAGGCGGCACGGAGAATGGACTCCTTTGCAGCTTCCTTTTGCGGCACGGGCGGCACCCGGGTGAACCATTTCAGCACGATGAAGGCAATGAGGAACGTAACAAGATCCACGGCGATGACCACGTCCATCCCGGCAAAGGCGAAAAGGGCCGTGGCAAAGACGGGGGTCAGAATGGTGGTGAGGGAATTGGCGAAAGAGCGGATGCCGCTGGTTTTCTGATAATATTCCTTGGGAATCAGCAAGGTGGAAACCACTTCGCCGGCCGGCTGCTGCACGGTGTTCATCAGGCCGTTCAGGGTGTTTAGAAGATACATGTGCCAGGGCATCAGGCTGTCCGTTTTCAGCAGCACCAAAACTGCCACCGTACACAGGGCGGCGAAGAAATCGCACAAGAGCATGGTGCGCTTTTTATCCCAGCGGTCGCTGAGGGCACCGGCAAAGATGCTCATCAGCACATAGGGCGTATAACTGCATACGGAAAGAAGCGCAGCTTCCAAAGCTGAACCGTTTTTTTGATACAGCCAGATGACGAGGGCAAAATTGGTCATGCTACTGCCAAGCCCGGATAAACTTTGGCTGCCAAAGAGCAGCATCCAAGGCTTTAAGGGGTGATTATTCCATTTTATTTTCATAATTCTTTGCTCCTTTTGTTGTGATAATCAAAAATCGCAAAGAATGAGGACGCTTTTTTCTTTTTCTCCGCACAATGTCCTCATGCTTTGCACGGAGAAAAGACAATAGCCAATACCATAGAGGCCCATCTCGCTTTCTTTTGTCCTTGATAAGCCCATTATAAACGATATAAAGAGCTTTTGCAACGCTTTTTGGCATCAGGCTGTCTATCATTTGTTCATATCTGTCCTTGTTTTTCCCGGCGGAATGGGCTACAATTTGTACAAGCTTTCAAGGAGAAAGGGAAGGTATGAAAGATGGATAAGAAAAATGGCTTCGTTCTGAACGGAGAAACCGGCTATTTTGAAAATAAGGGCGTCAGCGTGATGGCGTTCACGGATATTTATGCTGCCGGGCATCAAAGCGGCGTCAGCATGATCATGCACGGAAACCGGGTGGCCACCAACGGCGATCTGCGCTTTGAGCAAACCCCCGGCCAGTGGCAGCCCCTGCCCAAGGATGTGGAAAGGAAAGTGGACGTGGAGACAAATACCATTTCCACCACGCTCCGCTACCCCGACGAAAGGTTCCATCTCAAGGGCTTTAACCCCATGATTTACCCGGACGTGCAATTGACCTATACGGTGCATGTGCAGGGAGAAGGGGAAAAGATGAAGGTGTGGGTGGATTTGGAAACCCCCATTCCCGATTTTCTGGTGGGCAAGGCCTGCTTTAATATCGAACTGTTCCCCGGTGCGCTGTTTGGCAAGCCCTGGGTGATGGACGATAAGCAGGGCATTTTCCCCAGACAGCCCATCGGCCCTGTGCAGGAAATGCCGGGGAACCTTGCCCATGCCATGCCGGCGGACAAGGATGCCCAGATCATTGCCGATATCCATCATCTTTCCAAGGATGAAAAAACCTATAACCCCATCACCGCCGATACCCTGATTGCCGCCCCCTATGCTGTGGGCAAGAAGTTTACCGTGCGGCCGGACGACCCCTTTAACCGCTTCACCGTGGAAAGCAAGAAGGGGGACATAAAATTTTATGACGGCCGGATGAACCACAACAACGGCTGGTTTGTGCTCAGCTGCGAAATCGAAGCCGGGGCAACGGAAAAGGCCGTGGAATGGGAAATCACGCCTACTGTTGTGGAAAGCTGGCTGTATCCGCCGGTGGTGCAGGCAAGCCAGGTGGGTTATCTGCCCATGCAGGAAAAGGCCGTTGTGATTGAACTGGACAAGCGGGATGAAAAACGCAGCGATATCGTTTTGCAGCGCATTGAAGCCGACGGCGTTTACCCCGTGCGCACGCTGGAAGGAAAGGAATGGGGCAAATTCCTGCGCTATCAGTATCTGAAGGCGGACTTTTCCGATGAGAAGGAAGAAGGCCTGTATCAGGTGAAATACGGCTCTTCTGTCTCTTCCGTGTTCCGCATTGCCGGGGATGTTTATGACCGGGGCGTGTGGCAGCCCGTGCTGGAATATTTCCTGCCGGTGCAGATGTGCCATATGCGGGTGAATGAAAAATACCGGGTGTGGCATGATCTGTGCCACGATGACGATGCAAGGATGGCTCCTGTCAATTGCAATCTGTTTGACGGCTATGCCCAAGGGCCGTCCACCATGACCAAGTATCAGCCCGGCGACCATGTGCCGGGGCTGAATCAGGGCGGCTGGCACGATGCCGGAGACTTTGACCTGCGTGTGGAAAGCCAGGCCGGGGAAGCCTATATCCTCTCCCTGATTTATGAAACCTTTAACATCAACTGGGACACCACCACCATTGACCAGCAAAAGAAAATCACCGAAATCCATCAGCCGGACGGCAAGAACGATATCTTACAGCAGGTGGAGCATGGGGCGTTGACGGTGGTTGGCGGCTGGAAGGCCTTGGGGCGGCTGTACCGGGGCATCATCTGCAACGATTTGCGGCAGTATGTGCTGCTTGGGGATCCTTCCGCCATGACGGATAAGCTGCCTGGCAACGAAGACGACCGCTGGGTGTTCACGGAAGATAATCCTCCCAGAGAACTGACTACGGCGGCGCATTTGAGTGCTGTGAGCCGGGTGCTGAAAGGGTTCAATGATGAACTTTCCAAGGATGCGCTGGAAGCGGCCAAGGAATTGTTCCGGATTACGGATATCCGGGATAATGAATGGGCACGCTGTGCCAAGGTGCATGCGGCAGCCGAGCTTTTCCTGACCACCGGGGAAGAAATCTATAAAGCCCATCTGCTTTCCGAAACGGCCTTCATTTGCGAAAAGGCAAGCCGCATCGGCTGGATTGCCTGCCGGGTGGTGAAGGAGCTAAAGGATGCAGCCTTTGAAGAAACGTTGCGGCAGGCTCTTGTGCCCGTTCAGGAAGAATGGCAGGAAATGAGCAAGGAAACACCCTATGGCATTCCTTATCGTCCCCACATCTGGGGGGCCGGATGGCAGATCCAGAGCATGGGCTTCCAGTATTACTTCCTGCACACCGCTTTCCCGGATATTTTCCCGCCCCAGCTGATTGGCAATGCGCTGAACTTCGTGCTGGGCTGCCATCCTGGCAGCAACACGGCTTCCTTTGCTTCCGGCGTGGGCGCGGTGTCCACCACCATGGCCTATGGCATGAACCGGGCGGATTTCTCCTTCATCCCCGGCGGCGTGGTATCCGGCACGGCTTTGATTCGCCCCGATTTCCCGGAACTGTTGCCCTGGCCTTTCCTCTGGCAGCAGACGGAATATGTGCTGGGCGGCGGCAGCAGCAATTATATGTTCCTTGTATTGGCTGCTAAAAAACTGTTTGGCGAATAAGAACATAAAAAAATCCCGGAAGATCATTCTTCCGGGATTTTGCTTTATTGATAAGAAATCAGCCCCATGCGGCTTAAGAGGTATTTGCCCCATGCGAAGGTTTCACGCACATGGTTTTTGATCCAGTATTCGATCTTGCAGGGGCTGCCGATGCCGTCTGCTTCATAGCCTGCGTCTTTTGCCATCTGCATGGCTCTTGGCAGATGATAATCGCTGGTGACGAGGGTGATTTCATTTTCCCCTTCCGGCAGGAATTTTCTAGCGTTCAGAAGGTTTTGCATGGTGTTGAGGGAGGAAGGGTCGCTGAACACCTGATTCTCCGGCACGCCCTTTTCGATCAGCCAGTTACGCATGATATCCCCTTCCGGTTGAGGCTCCTTGGGGCCTTGGCCGCCGCAGACGATCATCCTCCTGGGCATCCGTTCATATTCTTTGAGGGCGGCTTCCATGCGCAGTTCCAGCTGGGGGCTGAGGGAACCGTCTTCATATACCTGTGCCCCCAGCACCACAATGGCATTGCTGTTTTCCGAAACGGGGGCAGGATGGGTTTCTGCATAGACCAGCAGCAAAAGCCCTATGAGAAAGCATAGGCAAAACAGAATGATTGGAACAAGGATGATCATAGCAAATTTTCGTCTTCCCGGCATTTTTTATTCTCCCATTTGGTTTTGCGTTTCATTTCATTTTGCTCTGCGGCCAGGTGCATTTCGTTTTCCATGGGGATTTCAATGTAGCCGCTTCTTTTGAGGCTGTAGGTTTCGTGGCCGCCCACTATCACATGATCCACAAGCCGGATCTCCACCATGGCAAGGGCTTGCTGAATATCGCCGGTCAGGTCAATATCGTCCTGAGAGGGCAGGGGGTCGCCGCTGGGGTGGTTATGGGTAACAGCGGCGGAAACGGCATTGCAGCGCATGGCCTCCCGAACCACTTGCTTGGGGGAAACACGCACTTCATCTGCTGTGCCCGTGCCAAGCAGCAGCACTTTGGTCAATTGCATTTTGGCATCAAAGCACAAAAGATAAAACTGCTCTTCCCTTTTGCCCAGAAACAGCGAGGCGCAATAGGCCGCCAAGGCGGAATAGGTGCTGAACCGGGGCTTGGAAAGAATGGTTCCCTGCTGATATCGCTGCATCAGCGGCAGCATCATGGTCAGCAGCGTTGCGCTCTTTTCGCCCATGCCGGGCACCTGCTGCAATTCTTCTTTCGATGCCTCCAAAACACCGGCAAGGGAGCCGAAGGTTTCCGTCAGCCTGTGCGCCAGCGGATTCACGTCTATTCTGGGAATGGCAAATGTAAGCAAAAGCTCCAACACTTCATGTTCGGAAAAACCATGAAACTGGTTGATTTCAAAACGCTTGCGCAGCCTTTCTCTGTGTCCTGTATGCTCCACGTTCATTTCTCTCCAATTTTGTTTTCTTCTTCAATATTTTAGCATACGTTTATTTTGCCTGCAAGGGAAAGAACGTGATTCCTTGACAATTTTTCACAAAAAGGAGGGAATGTTGCATTTTATTGCAGTTTCATGTATAATAAACGGGTAATCTAAAAGAGGGGTGGTAATTTATCGTGGAACAATCTTATGTGTTTATGACGGACAGCGACAGCGATTTATTATATTCCATTGCGGATGAGCGCAATATTTCCGTGGTGAAAATGCCCTACATTCTGGATGGTAAAGAATATTTTGACGATAACGGCCGGGCTGGCATTGAAGCGGATTTCTTCGCCAAGATGCGTGCCGGGGCTGCTCCCAGCACGTCCCTTCTCTCTACACCCGTGTATTTGGAATATTTTGAGCCCATTCTTTCTTCCGGCAAGGATATTCTGTTTGTGGCGTTTTCCTCCCAGATGAGCAACACCATCCTCAACATCTACGAAGCCCGTGAACAGCTTTTGCAGAAATACCCGGAACGCAAGATGATTGTGGTGGACACCCTGTCCATTTCTGCACCCATGACGCTGCTTGTGCTGGCGGCGCATGATATGTATCAAAATGGCAGCAGCATGGAAGAAATCGAAAGCTGGCTTTTGGAAAACAGGCTGCGTGCGCAGGCATGGCTGACGGTGGACGACCTCAAATATCTCCGCCGGGGCGGCCGTATTTCCTCCACCAGTGCCATCTTTGGCAGCATGCTGGATATTAAGCCCATCATCACCATGGGCAAGGGCGGCAAGATGGATCCTGCCGAAAAGGTGCAGGGGCGCAAGAAGGCTTTGCGCACCATTGCGGACCGCATGGCGGAAAACATCGAAAACCCCGAAAGCCAGACGGTGGTTATCCTTCACGGCGACGTACTGGAAGAAGCGGAAAAATTCGCCACGATTCTCAAGAACCGGGTGCCCGAAATTCGGGATATCCGCATCCAGATGATTGGGCCGGTGATCGGTGCCCATTGCGGCCCCGGCACGCTGGCCGTGTGCTTCATGGGCAAGGAAAGAAGCATCTGATAAAAGCATAGCAAAAGCCCTCTGCGAAAATAATGTGCAGAGGGCTTGTCTTTTATACTTTGCTTATCATGGCAGCAATTTCGCCTTCGGTGGTGTTGATGATCAGGGTGCGCTGGTTAGTGTAAATCACAAAGCCGGGAGGCGTGCCGCCGGGCTTTTTCACGAATTTGCGCAGTGTGTAGTCTACCGGCACCTGCACCCCCTTGCCCTTGGAAAACCATGCAGCCAGCTTGGCGGCTGAAAGCAGCGTTTCGGGGGCAGGGCTTTCTGTGCGAATAATCACGTGGGAACCGGGCATATCTTTTGCGTGGAGCCAAGTATCATTGCCTCGGGCTGCGCCGGTAAGCCGGTCGTTCTGCACGCTGTTTTTGCCCACGAAGATTTCCGTGCCGTCGGGGGCGAGATAGCAAAGGGGCTTGCTTTCCCGGTTGGGCTCTTTCTTTTTTGTGCCTTTGGCCGGAGCGGCCTTTACGATGCCGGCGGCTTCCAGCGTGCGGCGCACATCCCGCAGGTCGTCCTCTGTTTGGCAGGCGTTCAAGTCAAAAAGAGCTTGTTCCAAGAGGGCAATTTCCTGCATGGTTTTTTCTTTTTGCTCTTTGGCAATCTGCTGGGCAGAGCGAGCCTTGCGATAACGCTTGAAATACCGCTGGGCGTTCTGCGCCGGGGTCAGAGCCACGTCCAGTTCAATTTGCATCTCCCGGCCTTCGGGGTCATAGAAATTGGGCAGGGAAACGTTGTCCACCCCTCTTGGCACAAGATACCCTTGGGCGGTGAGCAGTTCTCCGGCGATGCGGTATTCTTCCATCCGGGCACTGGCGGAAAGCTCCTCTTCCTGCAAGGAGAGCTTCTTTTCATCCTTTTCCAGACAGGATTTGATGAGATGCTTCAAAGACGCGCTCTTTTGCTGCATTCTGTCCTGCCTGTCCTTGCCGAAATAGAAGCGATCCATGGCATGGGAAAGGGAGGCGCAGGCCTTTTGCAAGGAGGGGTTCAGGCTCAGATAGGGGAAGGGCAGCACATCCTTCACAAGACCGTCTTCATCCGTTTGCAGGCAGGGACTGAAAATTTCCGGCAGGCGATGGAAAAAGGCGGCGGCATTTTCGCAGAGGGTTTGCAAATGCAAATCATTGGTCTGGGCTTTGTGCATGCCGGTGAGCCGGAAAGCAATTTCCCGGGCAGACAGGGGAGAAAGCCCTCGGACGGATTCCTGCAAGGCCTTGTCCAAAGGCATTTGCAGGGCGGAAAGCCGGGACAAAAGCCCTGTGCCCTTGTCCTTTGCGATTTCATCCGGGGAAAGCTTATCCTGCACAGGGGGCAGGGCAAAGGGAAGTCCGGGCAGAGCCTGACGCACCCGGCTCATGTCCAACGACACATGGCGGATGGCGTCTACGATGCGGCCGTTCATCACCAGCGTGATATTGCTGTGCCGCCCCATCAATTCCACATACAGTTCCTTTTTGCCCATATCGCCCAGCTCGTCCTTGCTTTCGATGGTGAAGCGCAGGATGCGGTCGCCGCCCAATTGGACGATTTCGGTGATACGGCCTGTTTGCAGGTGCTTGCGCATCAGCATGCAAAACATGGGGGCATCCATGGGGTTTTGGTAAGAAACTTCCGTTAAATGCACCCGTGCGAAAGAAGGGGCTGCCGAAAGCAGCAGCCGATGGTTTTTGCCACCGGAGCGAATCAGCAGCACCAGCATATCTTTTTCCGGCTGGGTCACTTTTTCAATGCGCCCATCCAGCAGCGTTTCGTTCAGTTCTTTGGCGACAAATGAAAGGGTAAGGCCATCCAGCGGCATGATGATTCTCCTTTATTCACGATAAACCAGCGCATATACACAGGCAAAGCCTGCGCCGCCAATCACATTGCCGAGGGTGACGGGCAGAAGATTGTTCAAAAGATAGCTGCCAACGGACACATTGGCTCCTGCCAGCATACCGGCGGGGATATAATACATATTGGCAATGGAGTGTTCAAGGCCGCAAAGCACAAACAGCATCACCGGGAAAAAGCACAGGGCGGCCTTGCTGCCGGCAGAGGAAGCACCGCTGGCCATCCATACGGCGGCGCAGACTAAAATATTGCAGCCAATGCCTTTGAGCAGGGCGTCCGTAAAGGGAAGGGCGGCTTTATTTTGGGCAATGGTAACGGCGAGCGTTGCGGTATCGGGGCTGAAGCCCTTCAGCACGCCGCCGCAGGCAGCGAGAACGCTCACCAAAAACGCACCCAGCATATTGCCGATATAGGCAATCAGCAGGTTTTTGCCGATGCCGCTCCATTTGGCTTTTTTGCACAGGCCTTGACCCACCATCAGGCAATTGCCGGTGAACAGTTCGCCCCCGGCCATCACCACCATCATCAGCCCCACTGGGAACACGCTGGCCCCCAGCAGCTTATTCAGCCCGGCACCGGCGGTGGACTGGATGAGGGTGGCTCCCATGCCGCCAAAGCCGATGAACATGCCGGCCATCACGGCCAGCAGGAAGCATTTGAGGGGAGAAAGGGTAATTTTGCCTTTGCTGATACCTTCCCATTTGAGGAAAATCTCTTTGCTGGAAATCATCTTTTGCACCTCCGAAAAAATTGGGAAAAATCAATCAAGGGGGGGATAGGTGTAGCGGCCCATCAGCCGGGGCATGCCGTTATACATGCCATAGGCATCCCCAAACACCCGGTAGCGTTGATTGAGCATATAGGTGTCGTTGGAGATGTTTTCAAGGAGCACGGTTCTTGTAGGATCATCATCCAGCGTCATGATAGCCAGCTGGGGCTTGGTGGAGAGAATGGATGTGATGGTGCCTTCGCACAGATAAATCTGGGATTTGGCAATGCGGGTTTCCGCATTGTTCAAAAAGTCATTATAATCGTCGCACATATCCCATGCTTTCCGTGTGTAAATGGAGGCGATGGGCACATAATATACATCGTGCTGCACAATGCTGGGCGGCGTTTCCGGGTGATCGGGGTCGGATGCGATGATGGTGATGGTGTTGGTGCCGATTTTGGTGAACACCGGCTCAAAGGAGAATTTTCCGTCCGTTTCCAAAGTGGAAAGATCCAGATTGCGATAATCGGACAAAATTTCGATATGAGCGGTGGAGATGGTTGTGCAGCGCACTACCATGGGATCTTCCTTCTGGGGATATTTGCCGTTTGCGTCCGGGGGCTGGCTGGTGTCATCCACGAGGTTGGGGGAATAGCGGCTCTGAATATCTGCCTGCATGTCCAAGGGAATCACCTGGGGCGCACGGTAGAGGGTGACGGTGGCCGTGGTGGGGCGACAGTGGGGCGCACGGGTGGTGATGGTGAAGGTATTGGCACCGGTGGCCGTCACGGGAGCCTGATAGGAAAGGGCACCGTTATTGGTATTTACAAGGTCGGAAAGGTCTTGGTCGTTGATGATGACGGAGCTGTTGCTGGCCACCTCAAACTGAATTTCGTACAGGAATTTGGAAACCTCCGCATATCCCGTATCCGGCGAAACCAGCGTCAGGGGAGAAAGGGGGATATCCACATCGAAGGTGATGATATCCATCTGCTTTTGCTCGTTGGCGTTGGTTTTGATGTAGGGGGTGATGGTGGCGGTGATAAATTCCGCTTTGAGCAGCTCGTCCAGCCTCTTTTGGGCTTCGTCCTTTTTATCGTCTTCCGCTTCTTCCACGGCAATTTCCAGGGCTTCATACCATGTATAGTCTTCCACTTCGATGGTGGCATAGCCGCCGGTGACGGTAAAGGATTTATGCAGCTCTTTGATATAGATGGTGGCCCCTTCTTCAGCCGGGATTTTGATCATATGGGCAGGCATATCGTTGAGGATTGTGTTGGTGATGATAGCCTTTGCCTGCAGGGAATCATCCACTTTTTTGCCAAAGGGGAAGCCGGTATATTCATTCAGCATGAACACCCCAAACCCCAGCCCTACCACCAGCAAAAGAGCGGCAAACAGCCGGGTATACCGGCGCAGGCCGAAGTTTTTGGCATTGCGCTTCACTCTTCGCACCGTGGGGGCGGCATAAACGGGGGCATGAGTAAAATCCAGCGTTTCCTGCTCCGCATAGGAGGAAGAGCGGCTGGAAGTGACGGGAATGGCATCTGCCCGGATGTTCCCTTGAATTTCTTCCTCTTCCCGGATAACGGTGTTTTTCGGGTATTGGGGATAATTGGGGCGGCCGGATAGGGTTTGCACGTTGCGGCCTGTGGGGGCGATGCCCTGCTGGGCACTGCGCTGGCGCAGACGCTGCTGCTCAATAGCTCCCTTTTGCTTGCGCTGCTGCAGGGATTGCATATCCTGTGCCAGTGCATCCCGGTCATCCATGGAGGCTGTGGAGCGGCCGTCTTCCGTATAACGGATATAGGTTTTGCCGGCAGGCGGCGCAGAAGGCTCTTCCTGAAGGGGTTTTTCAGGCTCCGGTTGAGTCAGCGGCGTGCCGCATTGAAAGCAACGGGGCAAGGAGGCGCGGTTCCAATGGCCGCAGTTGGGGCATTTCATGGCATTTCCTCCTGAAAGGTAAAATAATTCATATTCTATTTTCGCAAAAGTAAGGAAAAATCCTGCTTTTTCATAGAATTGTTTACAAACTATTTTCCCTGAAAAACCCTGCCCGTTGCCGGATTGCGCAATGGAGACGGGTGTGATATAATAAAATATGGTAAATGAACAGGGATACAGAGGAAACATTTGGTTAAATTGCAGAAAAAGGATTTTTTGCAGCCGGAAAGGGCTGTGAGAATATAGAGGATTCGATTGTTTATGAAGCTTGCAGCATTGAAAAGCCCCGAAGCATTGAAAAACTGCCGGGAAGCGGAATTGATAACGCTGGCGGAAGAAATTCGGGCGTGCATTATTGATACTGTGCAGCAAAACGGCGGTCATCTGGCGTCCAATTTAGGTGCGGTGGAAATGACGATTGCCTTGCACAGCGTATTTGACTGCCCCAAGGATAAGATTCTCTTTGACGTGGGGCATCAGTGCTACGCCCATAAATTGCTCACCGGGCGATATGAACAGTTTTCCGGCCTGCGCAAAACAGACGGGCTCAGCGGTTTCCCCAGCCGTGCCGAAAGCGAATATGATGCCTTTGCCGATGGACACGCCTCCACGGCTATTTCCGCTGCAGTGGGGCTGGCAAGGGCACGGGATATGCAGAAGGAAGATTATCGGGTGGTGGCTGTGGTGGGCGACGGAGCCATGACCGGCGGCATGTGTTATGAAGCACTCAATGATGTGGGCAACCGCAGAACGCCGCTGGTGATTGTGCTCAATGACAATGCCATGTCCATTGATAAAAATGTGGGGGCTCTTTCCCTGCACCTGACCAAGCTGCGCACCAGCCGCGGCTGGCTGAACACGAAAAAGGTGATTACCGAGGCTCTGGAAAAGATCCCCGTGGTGGGCAAGGGGCTGTATAAGGTGTTTCGCCGGGTGAAAAACAGCATCCGCAATGTGTTTGTGAAGGACAGTTTTTTTTCCAGTCTGGGTATCCGGTATTTAGGCCCCATTGACGGCCACGATATAGATGAAATGCAGCGGGTGTTCCGCCGGGTTCGGGATATGAAGGAGCCGGTGGCGGTGCATGTGGTAACGAAAAAGGGCATGGGCTATGCCCCGGCGGAAGAAAAGCCTGAACTTTATCACGGCGTGGCTCCAAAGGGCGCAGCGGCTGCCTGCGCATCCTTTGGCACGGCAGCCGGGGAATATGTGACGAAGCTGGCAGAGAATAATAAAAAAATCTGCGTGGTGACGGCGGCCATGACGGACAGCACGGGCTTTAAGCCCTTCCGGCTGGCCTATCCGGAACGCTTATATGACGTGGGCATTGCGGAAGAGCATGCGGTGACGCTGGCTGCCGGCTTGGCTGCCGGGGGTATGCGGCCGGTTGTTGCGATTTACGAAACGTTCATGCAGCGGGGCGTGGATCAGCTGCTGATGGATGTGTGCCTGCAAAAGCTGCCGGTGCTTTTCCTGATGGACAGAGCCGGCCTTGGGGCGGACGACGGCCCCACGCATCATGGGGTGTTCGGCCTGCCTATGCTGCAAAGTATGCCGGGGCTGAATATCTGGCTGCCTTCCACCTGCGAGGAACTGCGGCAGATGATCGATGCGGCGTTTTTGCTGGATGAGCCCGTGGCCATTTTGTATCCCCGTGCGGAAATGGCGCAGGCTGCGCCCTGCAAGGGCTTTGTGCCGGGCAAATGGCAGAAAGTGAAAGAGGGGAAAGACGGGGCATTGATTACCTTCTCTTCTATGATAGAAACGGCGTTGCAGGCGGCAGAAATCCTTTCGCAAAAGGACGTGGACATAACGGTTGTGAATGCGTCCTCCGTAAAGCCCATGGACGAAGCAATGCTGTCCGCTTTGCAGGGGATGCCCCTTTACACGCTGGAAGAAAGCGTGCTTTCCGGCGGTTTTGGCAGCCGGGTGGCGCAAAGCTGCACAAATCTTGGAATTAACGCACCCCGGATGCAGATGGGTATTCAGGACGCATTTGTACCCTACGGGGACAGGCAGGAGCTTTTGCGGCGCATGGGGCTGGATGCCGAAGGCGTTGCCAAGTGCATTTGGGAGGATCTGAAAAAGTGAAACAGCGGATAGACGTGGCCATGACGGCAAGGGGCCTTGCGGACAGCCGGGAAAAAGCCCAGGCGTTAATTATGGCCGGGCAGGTTTATATTGACGAAAAGAAGGTTTTGAAGGCCAGCGAGCAGGTGACGGAAGAAACCAATATCGTGCTTCGGGGGGCCGGGGAAGCGCATTTTGCCAGCCGGGGTGGACATAAGCTGGAAAAAGCCATCACTGCCTTTGAAGCAGATGTGACGGATGCCGTGGCTATGGATATCGGGGCGGCTGCCGGCGGGTTTACGGACGTGCTTTTGCGTCACGGGGTCAAGCATGTGTATGCCATTGATGTGGGCTATGGGCAGCTGGACTGGAAACTGCGCAACGATGAACGGGTGACGGTTATGGAGCGTACCAATGCAAGGGCGTTGACGATGGATATGTTCCCCGTCAGGCCGAACCTCACCGTCATGGACGTTTCCTTCATTTCCATCCGGCTCATTTTGCCGGTGGCGGCGGAAATCATGGGCGAAAACGGGCGGTTCCTGACGCTGGTGAAGCCCCAGTTTGAGGCCGGAAAAGGGCAGGTTGGCAAAAACGGCGTGGTTCGGGAAAAAGAGACCCATGAACGGGTACTGAAGGAGATTTGCCTCTTTGCCCCGTCCTTTGGCTGGCATGTGCATCAGTTGACCTATTCCCCCATCAAAGGCCCGGCCGGGAACATTGAGTTCCTGGCGGATGTGCGCCCCGGCGATGGCGAAATGCTGACGGATGATTATATTAAAGAGCTGGTGCAAAGGGCGCATACGGAGCTGAAATAGCATGTAAGTGGAGGGCTCTACCCCCGATCCTTTGGCTGGGACATTCTTCCTGCGCCCAGCAGCGGATGGGGAAGATTTATGGAAAACAGATAAAGGCAAGAAGAAAGCTCGCTTTCTTTCTTGCCTTTTTTCTTGTTTTGTTGTGCCCGTGGCGATGTTTCTATTCGTTCCTTATAGTTCCGTGCGGAAATAACCACATAGATAATAATTGTACTTTCGCAAGGCAGGTGCAGGAGGAAGCCTCCTGCCGAGGGGTACAGGGGACGAGCAGTCCCCTGCTTCGTCGCATTCTTTATTAAGACGGGTTGTTTTTCTTGGCCATGCGACCCATAAGAAGCAGCGACATAACCAGCACCACCGGGAAGATGATGCCAGAGAGCAGCCCGGCCTGCAGGTTATCCCCGGCCTGCTGGGAAACAAAGCCCACAATGCCGGGGCCAATTGCACCGCCCAGATCCCCAGCCATGGCAAGCAGGGCAAACATGGCCGTGCCCCCAAGGGGCATTTTCTGGGAAGAGATGCTGATCGTGCCCGGCCACATGATGGCAACGGTGAAGCCGCAGCAAACGCAGCCCACAAGCCCTACCACCGGGTTATGGGAAAGTCCGGCCAGCAGATAGCACACAATGCACAGCATCCCGGAGCCCAGCATGAAATGGCTCAAGTCTACCTTATCGCCGAATTTGCCGTAGAACACCCGGCAGATGCCCATGGTGATGGCAAAGAGGCAGGGGCCGGCCAGATCGCCGATGGTTTTGGAGAGCCCCAGCCCGTCTTCCACAAAGGCGGAAGCCCACTGCGCCATGGACAGTTCCGAAGCCCCGGCGCAGATCATCAGCACGATGGCAATCCAGAACAGCTTGGTTTTGAACAGCTGGGGAATGGACATGCTCTTGCCCTCTTCCACCAAGCTCTCAATGGGGCAGGTAGCAAAATTATAGACGTTATAGAGGGGCACCAGTGCCCAGATGCAGGATACGATCCACCAATGCTGCATGCCGAAGACGGCAAAAAACAGCGTGGACAGCAGGATGACCCCTACGCTGCCCCAGCAATAGAAGGAATGCAGCAGGCTCATGACCTTTTCTTTATGGTCAAAGGGGCAGGCTTCCACGATGGGGCTGCACAGCACTTCAATCAGGCCGCTGCCGATGGCGTAAATGAAAACGCTGATGATGATGCCGATGAAGGGATTGAAAAAAATCCGGGGCAAAACGGCCAGCCCAATCAGCCCCAGCCCGGCGGCGATCTGGGAGGTCACAATGGCCTTGCGATAGCCAATTTTATCCACATATTTGGCGCAGATCAAGTCCACCACCAGTTGGGTCAGGAAAAACACGGAGGGGATCAGGGCGATTTGCCCTAAACTGATCTGAAAATCCTGATGAAACTTCAAGAATAGAAGTGGCGCAAAATTGGCGCAGATGGCCTGGGTGATGAAGCCCAGATAGCAGGCCAGCAATGTTTTCTTATAATTTTTCTGCATAGGACAGTCCATCCTTTTCCTGTGTTCGATGTAATCCCATTATATCCTATTTCGCAGGGGATTGCACTATCGGAAGGAAGATTTTCTATTCATTTTTTTGCAAAAAGCATCAATACCGGAAAAAAGGCTTCAATGTGATGGAAAAGGATGCAAAATTATGGCGGTGGTGTGGCATGGGTTGCCCCGAAAAAAAGAAACTGATATAATGAATGGGACGATAAAAGAAAAGCCGGAATGATGATAGATAAAAGTTCTGGAAGATAAAGGGGCAAGGAACATGAATAAAAAGAAACTGATATTGATTGCGGACGATGAAATCGGCATTCACGAATCCCTTCGGGTGTATCTGACGAGGGAGGATTATGAGGTCTATTCCGTTTTCCGGGGGGATGACGTGATGGAGGCTTTTAACCGGATGCGGCCGGATCTGGTGATTCTGGACATCATGATGCCGGGTAGAAGCGGCACGCAGGTTTGCGCTGATATAAGGACCAAGTCCATGACCCCCATCATTATGCTGACGGCCAAGGGTGAGGAAGTGGATAAGCTACTGGGCTTTGCCCTTGGGGCGGATGATTATATCGTGAAGCCCTTCTCTCCCAGGGAGATTGTCTCCCGGATTCAGGTGATTTTCCGCAGACTCAATCAAATGCAATCGGAGCCGGAAAAGAATGTGTTGCAGGTTGGGAACACCACCATTGATTTGAAATGCTATGAAGTGACGGTGGAAGGGGAAAAGATGTTCCTTTCCCCCAAGGAAGTGGAAATTCTGCACTTGATGGCCAGCCATCCCAGGCAAGTCTTCACAAGGGAACAGCTGCTGGATAACATCTGGGGCTTTGATTTCAACGGGGATTCCAGGGTGGTGGATACCTCCATCAAGCGCATCCGCAAAAAGTTGCCGGAGGGCACGGATGTGCAGCTGAAAAGCGTATATGGCGTAGGGTATAAGGTGGAGGTGCGTGAGGATGCCTAAATGGTCATCCTATGTGACCCGGTTTATTTTGCTGCTGATTATTTGCATTTTGGTGATCGGCGTATTTGCCTTTGGCCTGAGCACCTATTATTTTACCCAGGTCAACCGGGATGCCCAGTTTACGCTGCTGAAGAATAATATTCAAAGCGCAGAAAAGGTTTTGCAGGGCTATGCCGCAGGGGAAATGGACAAGCAGGAAATCAGGCAGGCTCTCAACTCCCCCCTGAACCCGGACGGGGTGTTTTACCTGCTGGTGGATGAAGATGGCAAGGTGATTGCCTATTCGGAAGGGGCGGTGCCGTATTTGGCATCCGCCTCTGTGAGCATGCTGCAAAATGCCATTACCGATGAAGACGGCACCCTGATTTCCGGCGGCGACAGCGGAAAAATGGCCATGGTGGTGGGCAGCAAGACGGAATATGGCTATATTTTTGCCGGCAGAGCCACCCAGCTGACCGTGAACACGGAAATGTTTTTTCGCAGTAGGCTGCTGCTTTCCATGCTGACGCTTTTATGCTTACTATTGCTTTTGAGCACCTTTTTTGCCAGAAAGGTTTCAAAGCCGGCCCGGCTGCTTACCGAAACCGCCAGCCGCCTCATTGAAGGGGATGCGGTGGAAATTCCGGAAAACATGCCGGGCATGGAAATGCGGGAAATTGCTACGGCTTTTAACCATATGAGTGCTACCATCGCTAGAACCATCCGGGAACTGAAATTTGAAAAGGAAAACATGAATTTAGTATTGGAAGGCCTCAATGAAGGGGTGGTGGCCCTTGACGGCAAAGGAAAGATTCTGCATATCAATGCGGCGGCAAAGGATATGCTGGGGGAAAACACGCCGGAATTTTTGAGCCTCACCAAAGCCATGCAGGAAGAAGAAACGGAAGGCCGCATCTGGCAGGGACAGCGCATTTTGTATTACAGCATCAGCCGCTTGCCGGAAGATGATGAGGAAAAATACCGGGGCAAGGTGGCACTTATTCGGGACGTGACCCAGGAAGAGCATCTGGAAAGAACAAGGCGGGATTATGTGGCCAATATTTCCCATGAGCTGCGCACACCGCTGGCCTCTATCCGCGGCCTTTCCGAAGGCTTGCGGGACGGCATGGTGACAGAGGAAGAGGATAAGCAGCGGTATTATACCATCATCACCAACGAAGTGACCAGGCTTTCCCGGCTTGTGAATGATTTGCTGGAATTATCCAGCCTGCAGGCAAACCCGGCCTCCTTTGAAATGGAAACAGTGGACCCCAATGAGCTGATCTGGGAAACCCACGACAGAAACCTGAGCCTCTTTGAGAAAAAAGACATTGCCTTCCTCTGCCAAATGCCACAGGAGCCGCTCCCCATGATTTGGAGCAACGAAGACAGGCTGTCCCAAGTGCTGACTATATTCCTCGATAACGCCCGGAAGTTTACAGAAAAAGGCGGCAGTGTTTCGCTGGGGGCGGAAAAGACAGAAAAGGGTGTGCGCTTTTTTGTGCAGGATACGGGCATCGGCATGGATGAAGAAACCATGCGCATGGCCTTTGAGCGTTTCCATCAGGCGGAAGCCGGGCGCAGCAATAAAGGCAGCGGCCTGGGGCTTTCCATTGCCCGTGAAATCTTTAAGAAAATGGGCGTGGAAATTGAAGTGGCCAGCACGCCTGGTAAGGGCAGCACCTTTAGCTTTGTGATTCCCTACGGGGAAACAGCCCTGTCATAATTTCATGGTTTCATTTTTCAGCCGAATGTGCTATACTAAAATATATTCGGTTTAGAAAGGTTGGAACGCTTTCATGTTTGGGAAATGGGTCAATAATTATTATTACGGCAAAAGCGGCAAGGGGGATTTCCGCAAGGATGATTTGCCCCAGAAC
This sequence comes from Clostridia bacterium, assembly GCA_045590215.1. GTDB lineage: Bacteria > Bacillota > Clostridia > Christensenellales > Aristaeellaceae > RUG563. Next base: position 21,621 of record JAZNQO010000001.1, read on the forward strand.
CGCTGGCAGCTGTTTTGGGCCATGCTCCGGGTGCGCTTATCCGGGCTGTGCAGGCTGAACCTGACGGTATTTGCGGTGTGGCTGCCGCTGATTATATTGATTGGGCGCAGTGTATTGCAGCTGATTGATGGCTTGGCGGTTTTTTCCTTGTATGAGCATTATCTGGCTACCGGAGAGATGGGCGAGCATTTGACGGCGGAAGCCATCGCCGCCCTTGAAGCGCAGATGAACGGAGCTTCCACGGGTGCTTTGCTGGTGGATCTTTTTCAGGGTACGCTTTCTTCCTTCTGCCTGTGGTGCATCCCCTGCATTTTGATTACCGGCCCTGTGCAATGTGGCCTTGCCTATGTGAGCCGCAATTGGGCCCGTGACGAACACGCCTTTGCGTGGAGCGATTTCAAAGACGCCGTGAAGGCCAATTGGAAGCAGGGCTTGGTCATTTCCGGTATCACGTCACTGATGCCCATCATTGTGTACACCAGCTGGATGTATTACGGCCAGATGGCAGAGCAGAATATGATTTTCATGGTGCCCCAGATGCTGGTGGTGACGATGGCTCTGGTCTGGACGCTGAGCCTTGTGTTTATGTATCCCATCATTGTGCAGTATGAAGTGAAAACCATGGCCTTGATTAAAAACGGGCTGATGCTGGCCGTTGCCCGGCTGCCCCAGACCGTCGGCATCCGGCTGCTGACCTTGGTTCCGGCTCTCATTGCCGTTGCGGTATTCTATTTCACCTTCTCCGAGATCAGCCTTCTGATTTTAGCGTTCTATTATATCCTGATCGGCTTTGCGCTGGTAAGGTTCATTTTTGCCAGTTTCACAAACGGCGTGTTTGATAAGTTCATCAACGCCAAGATGGAAGGTGTGGAAGTGAACCGGGGCATGGCAACGGATCTGGACGACGATGACGACGATGAGGAAGATGACGAAACCCTGCTTTCCGAATAAGGAAAGCAGCAGATGGGAAAACTGCATACACCGGCAGCTTGGCCGGGAATAAGGGCGGCCTGCAAGAGGTCGCCCCTCATGTATGCGGAGGGATTTATGAAGCCGTTATCTGAAGAAGAACGATTGAAATATCAGGTAGCCCGTGAACTGGGGCTGATAGAAAAGCTGATGGAGGTTGGCTGGGCAGGGCTCAGCACTTCGGAAAGCGGACGCATCGGCGGCCTTGTGGGGGCACGGAAACAAAAGCAGCGAAAGGATAAGAAGTAGCCATGTATGAAGCGTTTGCAGGGGTTTATGATGGGCTGATGGCGCAGGTGGATTATGAGGCATGGGCACAGCATTATCAGGAATTGATGCAGCTGTGCGGTGTGAAAGCGGGTGCCAAGTGCGTGGAATGTGCCTGCGGCACCGGCAGCATCACCCTGCCCCTGCGCAAAATGGGCTATCAGATGACCGGCGTGGATCTTTCGGAAGAAATGATTGCAAGGGCTATGGAAAAGGCACGATCTGCCGGGCAGATGATTCTCTTCATCCGGCAGGACATGTGTGAATTGCAATTGCCGAGGAAAACGGAGTGCATCCTCTGCACCTGCGACGGGGTGAATTACCTGACGGAGAAAGAAAAGGTGCATCAATTTTTCCGGGTGGCGTATACCTTTTTGAAGCCAGGGGGCGCATTGATTTTTGATGTTTCCACGCCTGATAAACTGCAAAACACGCTTGGGAATAACACCCTCTTTTGCGATGAAGAGGATTTTGCCTATATCTGGCACAACCGCTTTGACGAAAAAACCATGTGCGTGCAGATGGACTTGAGCATTTTCCAAAAACGGGCAGACGGAGCCTTTGACCGCACGGAAGAAAGCCAGAAGCAGCGTGCCCATAGCCGGGAGGAGATAACGGAAGCGTTGGAAGGGGCAGGGTTTTCGGATATCCGTTTCTTTGGCAATCAGCGCATGACCGCGCCCCGGCAAAAGGACGAAAGATGGCATATATGCGCCGTGAAAAAATAAAAAAGCCTTGCGAAAAGCTGAAAAATCGTGGATAATAGGGGCAGCAGAACAAAGGGGGAAAAGGGCATGTATCAGGCACTGTACCGGGTGTGGCGGCCAAAGAAGTTTTCCGATATGGTGGGGCAGGAAAGCATTGTAAAAACCCTGTGCAATCAGGTGAGCGCAGGGCGTATTGCCCATGCCTATCTTTTCTGCGGCAGCCGGGGCACCGGCAAAACCAGTGCGGCCAAGATCATGGCCCGTGCCATCAACTGTGAAAATCCCCATCACGGCGACCCTTGCGGTGAATGCGCTTCCTGTAAAACCATCGAAAGCGATGCTTCCTTTGACGTTTATGAAATGGACGCAGCCAGCAACAGCCGGGTGGAGGAAATCCGGGAGCTGCTGGAGAAGGTGGATTATCCGCCCCAATTTGGCAAATATAAAGTGTATATCATCGACGAAGTGCATATGCTGTCAAATTCTGCGTTCAATGCGCTGCTCAAAACGTTGGAAGAGCCGCCGGAATATATGGTGTTCATTCTGGCCACCACCGAACCGCAGAAACTGCCCTCCACCATCCTTTCCCGGTGCCAGCGGTATGATTTCGGACGCTTCACCGAAAGCCAGATTGCCGGGCATTTGCAAAAAGTGGCTACGGAAAGCGGCGTGGAAGCGGAAGCGGAAGCATTGGCCTTGATTGCACGGGCGGCAGAGGGCGGCATGCGTGATGCCCTGTCCATCCTGGATATGTGCATCGGCGGTGGCGAAAAGGTGACGGAAGAAAGCGTGCGCAGCGTGCTGGGCACGGCGGATAAGGCTTTTTTGTTCCAGTTCGGCGACGCTCTTTGCGAAAAAGAGGGCGGCAAGGCACTAAGGCTGATTGATAAAATGATGATGGATGGCCGGGATGTGCAGGTGTTTTTGAAGGATCTGTCGGCGCATTTGCGGCTGCTGATGGCGGCAAGGCTTTGCGGCGTGGATGAAACGATTCCTGGTCTTGGGGGCGAAGCAGGCAAGCGGTATGTAGCACAGGCCCAGAAATTTTCTCACGAGCGGCTGCTGCGTGCGCTGGAGCTTTGCATGAAGGCGGAGGCGGACACAAGATGGGCGTCTTCCGGACGCAGCGTGCTGGAAATCTTTGCCCTGCGGGTGTGCGAACAGCCGGAGGAAAGGGATTATGAAGCCCTGCTGGAGCGTATCAGCGAACTGGAAATGAAAATCGAAGAGCTGGAAAAACGGGGCGTGGCGGCCCCGGCACCGGGCGGTGATTTCGTCCCGAAGGTGCAAAAGCGCACGGAGCGGCCTGCCCAGCAGCCTATCACCGAAACCCCGGTGCCGGAGGGCAGCAAGGCTCCAAAGGACGTATGGAACGATGCGCTGAAAGCTTTGCGGCGGAATGCGCCGATGGTGTTCGGCCCCTTGAGCCGGGCGAAGTACGGCGGCTACCAGGATGGGCTGTTCAAAGCCATTTTTGCCAAGGAAGACGAGTTTTTCGTGACGATGCTGGCAGCGGATGAGCGGCGGAAGCTGGTGGAAGATGCGCTGAACCAATCGGGCGGCACGAACGCCCGGTTTGAAGCAGTGCTGGCAAAACCGGTGGCAGACCCCCAAGCGCAGAAAAGGAACGAAGATAACCTGGATGCCCTCATCAACACCTTTGGCCGGGACAAAATTCAGATTGATGAATAAAATTCCATTCAATCAAAACAATCTGTCACAATGAAATTTTTTCATCAACATTACAAAAAACGAACCTAAAAAATAATCCGTTTCCGGGCTAGGGCATCAGCCGCCCCGGCGGAGCGATAGCATCCGATGAAAATGAAAAAGGGCGTAAGAAAGTTACCTTTCGATTCGTCCTTTTTTTTTTTCAAAGAGCCCGGAAATACGCACGATATCCTAACCTAAAACAGGCGCACATTTTTTATCTTTTCCCCCCACATTGCCTGCCGGAGTCCAGAGGATGAGATCCTTTGGTGCGGGGGAGCTGCGCTGGCCTCTGCATCGTTCCACACACAGCAATATTCGCCCTTTTCAAGCCGGATGATTTGCGGTATAATAAAAGAACGAATAGAAAGAAAGGATGCGCCTATGCCGGAACAGCTGGAAGCGATTGTGGAAGAAACGGTATTCCGCAACGAAGAAAACGGATATTCCGTAATCGAAGTGCGCACGGGCCGGGCGAACATCACGGCCGTGGGCATTTTGCCTGCGCTGGCAGCCGGGGAGCAGGTGATCCTGACCGGGCAATACGTGGAGCATCCGCAATATGGCAAGCAATGGAAGGTGGAAAGCTGCGAGATATGCAAGCCCTCCACCTTGCTTGGCATTGAGCGATATTTAGGTTCGGGGCTGATTCGGGGCGTGGGGCCGGCGACGGCAAAGCTGATTGTGCAGCAGTTTGGCAAGCGCACGCTGGATATCATCAGCGAAACGCCGGAAAGGCTCACGGAAGTGCCGGGGATTGGCAAAAAGCGTGCGGCGCAGCTGGGCCAGGCGTTTCTGGAGCAGTATGCCGCCCGTGAAGCGATGGTGTTTTTGCAATCCTACGGCGTGCCGCCGTCTTTGGCAGTGAAGATCAGCAAACGCTACGGCGCACAGGCACAGCAGAAAATCCGGGAAAACCCCTATCGGTTGATTGACGATATTGAGGGCGTGGGGTTCCTGACGGCGGATAGAATCGCCCTGACGCTGGGCATCGCAAGGGACAGTGAATACAGGCTGCAATCGGGGCTCAAATATGTGCTGATGGAAGCGGCGAACGGGGAAGGGCATACGTATTTGCCCAAAGAAATGCTGCTTTCCCATGCGGCGAATGCGCTTCGGGTGAATCCTGGGCTTTTGACGAGACCGCTGGACACGCTGCTGTTTAATAGAGAAATTGTGGCGTTTGATATCGAGGGCATGGAAGCCATGATGCTTTCCGCTTACTTTTATGCGGAAAAGGAAACGGCGCATTATTTGACGATGCTGCTCAAGCGGGCGAATGAAAAAACGGATAGCACAGCGGAAAAGCGCATCCGGGATTTTGAAAAGCAGCACGATATTCAGTTCAGCGAAAACCAACGGCTGGCGGTTTCGCAGGCGTTGCAGACAGGGCTGATGGTGATAACAGGCGGTCCCGGTACAGGAAAAACCACGATTATTAACTGTATTCTGTCGCTTTTGAAAGGGAAGGTGCTGCTGGCGGCTCCCACGGGGCGTGCGGCGAAGCGCATGAGCGAGGCCACAGGGCAGGAAGCGAAAACGCTGCACCGGCTGCTGGAATTTTCCGGGGACGATGGGCATTTCCAGCGGAACGAAGAAAACCCCCTGGACTGTGACTGCGTGATCGTGGACGAAATGAGCATGGTGGATGTGTTTTTGATGCGCAGCCTGCTGCGTGCCATTCGCAGCGGCACAAAGCTCATTTTAGTGGGCGATGCGGATCAATTGCCCTCCGTCGGTGCAGGGAATGTGCTGGGCGATATTTTGAAGAGCGGCAGGGTGCCCACGGTGCGGCTGACGGATATTTTCCGGCAGGCACAGGAAAGCCTGATTGTGCTCAATGCGCATCGCATCAATCACGGGGAAGCCCCGGTGCTGAACCGGAAAGACAGCGATTTTTTCTTTGAACGCAAGCAAACGCCGGAACAGGTGACGGAAACCATCGTAGGGCTTTGTGAAAAGCGGCTGCCGGCCTTTTTGAAGACGCAGGAGCGGCTTCGGGACATTCAGGTGCTGGCTCCGGCGAAAAAGAGTGCTGCCGGGGTGAACCAGCTGAACCAAATGCTGCAAGCCGCCCTGAACCCTCCGGCCCCTTATAAAAAAGAGCTGATTTACGGCGAAACCATCTTCCGCATGGGGGATAAGGTGATGCACGTGAAAAATAACTATCAGTTGCCATGGACGATGGATAACGGCGAAGAGGGCGTTGGCGTATTCAACGGCGATGTGGGGTTCATCATCAAAGTGGACACCCAAGACCGGATGGTGACGGTGCGGTATGACGACGAACGCACAGTGGAATACGATTATCAGCAGCTGGAAGAAATGGAGCTGGCCTATTGTTTGTCTGTGCACAAGAGCCAAGGCAGTGAATTCCCTTGCGTGGTGATGCCGGTGCTTCCGGGGCCGCCCAGGCTTCTGACACGAAACCTTTTCTATACTGCGCTGACCCGTGCAAAGAAGCTGGTGGTGCTGGTGGGCAGGGAAGAATCCATTGCCGCTATGGTGCAAAACCGGCAGATTCTGCGGCGGTATACTACCCTGCAGCAGCGGCTGGAAGAAATGTGAGGATGAAATGACTGAAACAAAAAAAGCCTTCCGGCAAGCGGAGAGGCAGGATATTCCCTTGATTCTTTCCTTCATTCATGCCTTGGCCGTCTATGAGAAAATGGACGATCAGGTGGTGGCGACGGAAAAGCTATTGGAAGAATGGCTGTTTGAAAAGGGCACGGCCAAGGTGCTTTTTGCCATGGAAGGGGAAAAGGAAGTGGGATTTGCTCTCTATTTCCATAATTTTTCCACGTTCCTCGGCCGGGGCGGCATCTATCTGGAAGATTTGTTCGTGCTGCCGGAATATAGGGGGCGGGGTTACGGCAAAGGTCTTTTGAAGGAGCTGGCAAAGGAAGCGGTGGCACAAGGCTGCGGACGGCTGGAATGGGCATGCCTTGACTGGAACGAGCCCAGCATTCGGTTTTACCGCTCTGTGGGTGCCATTCCTCTGGACGATTGGACGCTGTACCGCCTGACGGGGGACAGCCTGAAAAACATGGCGGAGTGAAGAAGATGCAGTTTCGATTGGCAAAGGAGCAGGATTGGCTGCAATTGGCTGAAATGAAATGGCTGCACTGCGAAGAGGATGAAGCGGATTATGGGGAAGGGAAATATGCCCTGTCCTCCATTTCCAAAGCAGCGTTTTTTTCGGAATATTTGGCCTTTATGCAGACGCACCGGGATTACCGGGTTTATGTCGCCTGCGAGGGAGAGATGATCTTATCAGCCATGTTTGTTTATCTCATTCCCAAAACCCCAAAGCCCAATCGGGAGCAAAAGTATATCGCATATCTTACCAACGTGTATACAAGAAAGGAATACCGAAATCAGGGCATCGGGGCGCAATTGATGCAGGAAATCAAAGAGGACTTGGCAAAAATGCACTGCGAATTGATGTTTGCCTGGCCCAGTGAAAAATCTATTTCTTGGTACAGCCGCAATGGTTTTGCTGCCGATCCGGAACTGATGGTCATCTATTTGGAAAAAGAATAAGAAATCGAGCAAAAAGAACCGTTGCAAAACGCAGCGGTTTTTAATTTTCGGAAAATTTTTGAAAAATGCGACAAAATTTCCCTATCATTCGTCTATATAGAGGGAAGGGGGTGAAAGGGCTGTGCAAAATGGTCCGGGGCAGGAAAGAGATTTCGACCGTGAAAGGCGGTTTGAAAGGCTGGTGGAGCAGCATCAGGAAAGGCTGCTGCGCACTTGTTTTCTATATCTGCGGGATTGGACGTTGGCAGAAGATGCGGTGCAGGAAACGTTTCTGAAAGCCTATCGGGGGCTGGACGCTTTCCGCGGGGACAGCAGCGAAAAAACGTGGCTGATGAGAATTGCCATGAATGTTTGCTTGGACATGAACCGCTCCGGCTGGTTCCGGCTCATGAACCGCCGCATCACGCCGGAGATGCTGCCGGAAAAGGCAGCGGAAATTTCGGATGACGCGGACGAAGCACTGACCCTTGCCGTGATGCAATTGCCCCGGAAAATGCGGGAAGTGATGCTCCTGTATTATTATCAGGGGATGAACGTGCAGGAAATTGCGGATGTGCTGCACATCGCCCATTCCTCCGTTTCGGGCAGATTAAAAAGGGGGAGAGAGCGGCTGAAAAGGCTGATGGAAGGGAGGGGAGCGGATGAATGAGAGCATGAGAGCGGAGGCTTTTTGCGCAGCCCTTGACCGTCGCCTTGTGAACCTGAAAGCGAATCCCTGCTTGGCGCAGCAAATTATCTCTGCTGAAAAACAGCTGGGAAAAAAGGCGAAAAAACCTGTTCTTACCATTGCTTTTGCGCTGCTTCTTCTTTGTGCATTGCTTTCCGGGGCTGTGGCTGCCGTGCTGAACGCATGGGGTATTGTGGATTTTGCCGGGCGTGGCGCATATTCCTTTGTACCGCCTGCTTATGAGGAAAGCATCCGCAAGGAAAGCCGGATGATGGAGACGGCACAGGTAATGTGCACTTTACAGGAATCCTATTATGACGGAAAGATACTGCGGCTGACGGCGCAGATTGTGCCCAAAGAAAGGGTACTGCTGTTTGGCGGCGATGTTTCTCCCCATGACCCGGAAGAAGTGGACGGCATGACCCTTGCGGAAGCTGCGATGAATTATTACGATGGCTGCATGGCGGATGTCGGCCTTTACGCAGGCGGCGATGAAACCCATGCGTACAGACAAAACGAGGATGGTTCGGTTACCGTTTATCTGCAAAGCATCTTTGAGGACGAGGCAAAGAGCCGGGAAGTGGAAATCAAATTGGTTTATCTGCCCTTCTTGCTTTCTGAAAATGAAAATGGGGAAATCGCTGCCCTTGCCGATGTCGCAGGGCGAGAAACCGCTGCTGTTTCTATGGCGTTTCTGGCGGTGCCAGTGAAACGGTATCACGCCACACAGCCTTTGCCTTTCCCCGGCGCAGGGGTGAAGATTACAAATATCGTGTTTATCGTGACGCCGCTGGAAATCCGCTATGCTTTAGATTTTGAAATCACGGATATGACGGCTTATCATAAGCAAAAGGACGGCTTATGGTTTGAATTTTTGCAGGACGGAGAGATGGCTTCCGACGGCTTGACAGACACCGGCAGCATTGGACGCCCGGACGGACAATATGATCTGCCGGATGCCGTGGGTACTATCTACCAGCAAACGGGCTCCATCGGGCTTGATGCTATGGGCGAAAGTCTTTCGGTGTGTGCCTATCATGCGTGGGATAAAACTCGATACGAAACGATGACATTTGAGATAAAGGAAATTGATTAAGGAAGGAGGAATGAAAATGAAAAAGCAATTTTTGGTTTGCTTGATTGTTGGGTGTTTACTGTCTGGCTGCTGTTGCTCTGCAATAGCTTCGGATATACCAGTCGGGATTTTCGCTGCGTTACAGCAAGCAAAAATCACCGCATCTGCCCATTGGGAGGAGGGAGAGGAAAGCACGTGGTTTGTGGCTGCCGAAACGGAAAAGCAGGAGAATATACTTTATTGCTTCACGGTCAAAGACGGTGTTTGTGCAGAAGTGTTCCAAACAAATACCGCTCTTCCCCAAGGGGAAAAGCGGATAACGCTTCATATTTCGGAGGGTGCATGGGATTTCAGCGGCGGAAGTTCCGGCGAAGAGCGATATATAAAAGGCCCCATTTTGCTAATATTGCAACACGGGACAGATAATGCTTCTGTCGAGCAACTGATGGCCTTTCAGCGAACGGGCGATGATATCTGGCAGCTGAATTCCCTGAAAAATTATCCCAAGCAAGCGGATATCAAAATAACGGAAAACCAAGTGAACTACTATGCCGCTGTGGATAAGGCGCAGATACAGCTTGTGGGCACTGCGCCCTGCGATTTTGAACGGGATTTGAGATACTTCTGCCTTTCGGATGTGCCGCTTGCTTACCAATAAGCATATAGAGCCTTGGGTTTGTTTGGACACATTCCAGTTTGACACGATTGCGCTGGAAGCCGCAGGAAGCCGAATGAATCAACCGAAACAAGCATTGCCAGCGGTAGCGAACAAGGCGTAGATTGAGGTTACAGAAAAACTCCCTGCCGAGGGGTACAGGGGCTGCGTAAGCCCTTTAGATTATTGACGCTATCTTTGTCAATGGTTTAAGCCGATGTAGCAGCATGGATTTTGACTATAAACAGACTTACACCGCATAAATAGTGAACGCCTTTGCTACGGCGATGTGGGTTCTGACTTCTTTGGGCAGAGGTGTTATCAGCGATAAATTCTTTTCCTGAATGACATTTGACGTGTCCAGGATGATTTGTTCGGGGGTGGTGGAAGCGATGGAACGCAACGTTTTGTAGCCTGCATCGAAATAGAGTTTGGCACGGGTAGCTTTTACGCCGGGCAGCAGATACAGTTCCTGAAAGGCAGCAGCCTCCGCTTCAGTCGTAGCGGTTTTTTTGATTTCCTTGAATTTATTCTCCTTTGGGTCATACAAGGACAGATAGTTTTTGAAAAGCCTTGCGGTTTCAGCATCGGGCAGCCCCATTTCTAACAGTTCTTTATCGGAAAGGGTCATGCAGTCCACCTTGGTGTAATATTGATGCTGTATCAGGTTTTGCAGCAAGGTTTCTTTGTATGGAATCAACGGGAAAAATCGTTGCAAAGTACAATTTTCATTCAGCAAAACGTGAATGGCTTCGATTTTGTAATTCATGAAAAATTCCTCCTACCGGGTGCAGCGTGAATGAGGCGACCGGCCCTCCGGCGGAGGGAGCGGCTGGAAGCCGCAGGAAGCCGAATGAATCAACCGAAACAAGCATTGCCAGCGGTAGCGAACAAGGCGTAGATTGAGGTTACAGAAAAAATCACTGCCTCGGTTATTCATTCAGGAACGCTTCAATCAGGGCGGCGGCTTCGTCGGCAGGGGTTTCGTGCATGTTCAGCCAGTGGATGTCCTTGTCCTTTTTGAACCAGGTTACCTGCCGCTTGGCGAACTTTTTGATGGCGTTACCAAGCTCCAATACCATCTGGTCATACCCCAGTTCGCCCTTGATGTACCGGGTGAGGTAGCGGTATTCCAGCCCCAGCTTCATCAAAAATTCTTCGCTGCAGCCTTCGTTCAAAAGGTCTTCCACCTCTTTCACCATGCCCTGCTGCAACCGTCTTTCCAGCCGCTCGTCGATGCGCTGTTTCAAGGTTTTCCTATCCCACGAAACGCCGATTTTCAGCGTTTCATAACGGGGATTGCGCTTGCCGGGATGATAATCATCAGCCGCCAGACGCTCCAGCGCACGCATGACCCGGTTGCGGTTTTTGGGGTCGATGTCCGTTTCCGGCAGCTTTTCCAACAGCATTTCGTAAAGCCGGGGCGTTTCAAAGGTTTCCAGGTGCGCCCGCAGCTTCAGATCCGGAGCTCTGTCCGAAAGCTCATAGCCATCGGCCACGGCGTTCACGTACAGCCCCGTGCCGCCAACCAGAAAGGGCACTTTGCTCCGTGAGAGAATATCGTCAATCGCCTGATAAGAAAGCTTTTGAAAATCCGCCATGGAGAAAAAGTCCCCGGGTTTGCAGACATCAATCAGGTGATGGGGCACTCCCTGCATTTCTTCCTTGGTGATTTTGCCGCTGCCAAGATCCAGCCGTTCAAAAACCTGCCTTGAATCGGCGGAAATCACTTCCCCCTGAAAACGGCGAGCCATTTCCACGCCAAGGCCGCTTTTGCCGGAGGCATTGGTGCCGGCAATGACGATCAGTTTTCCTTCGGACATTGTTTCAAACCTCTTTCGTCAGTTGGTGGGAATGGGCAAATCCTTTTGCCCGTGATAAACCTGATTGGCTTCCAATGGCACGCCGTAATGCAAGAAAAGCTCTTCCACAGTGACGCAGAAAAAGTCTCTTTCATCCAGACCGTCCATAATCATGGCAACATATTGCGGAGACTGATAATTCAAATCGTGCATCAATACGATGGAGCCGGGCTTTGCCTGATAGAAGACCGCTTCGGCAATGCCCCTTACCTTGGCGTCGGAGCGATCGTCCGTCACATCGCCGGAAATCAAATCCCACTGGATGAGCGGCATGCCGATTTCAGCCCTGATAAAGCGAGGATAGCTGCCGCCCGGGGCACGCATGATGGCAGCTGTGGCACCGGTAATTTCGCCCAGCTGACGGTTAAAGAGATTTCTCCATTTGAAAAGTTGTTCAGTATCGGTGGTTTCGTATTCGTGAACGTAATTGTGGCTGGCAACACAGAAGCCGCTGTCCTGCTCCCGGCAAAGGATTTCCTGATGGAAGGGGATTCTGTTTCCCACCACGAAAAAGGTGGCATTTGCGCCATGTGACATCAGTTCATCCATCACACGCAAGGATGTGCTGCGAACCGGGCCGTCATCGAAGGTCAGGCAAACCATTTTATAGCCTGTGTTATCCGTTTGCTGACGGCCATATGCCGATAAATAGTTTTCTAAAGCAGCATACGGAATGCGTACATGCATCACCGTTGTTTCATCGGGATACAGTAAAGATGCGGCATAGTGCAATTCCAGCCGTGCTGGGGTCAGAGAAAAGGCGGCATTTTTGATACTTTCCACCCGGCAGAGGTTTTCCAGTGCTGCTGCATCTGGGGTTTGGGCGGGATAATAGGCGGTTAATTGGCTGCGGATTTCTTCTTCAAGCAGCATCCACACATCGTCACTCTCAAACAGCTGGTTCAGCGATATTCTTTCGCCGCTCGCCATATCAAACACCCTGTTTTCAAAGGCTACGCCCGTTTGCATCTGGTCTTCTACTTTGCTGGCCAGCACGAGAAAGCTCATGGCACTTTCCCCGGAACGGCTGATGCGGCAAATGACATTCAGAGAGCCGGATTCTGAGCAACGGATGCTGCGTAACTGCTCATCTTGTGCCAAGCCATCAATGAGGGTGCGGATTTCGTCATTCACATGAGGCAATACGGTTTCGGGATAGCTGCGGCGAAGGGTTGTCTTATAGGTCAGCTGTTCCGGCTGGCCAATTGGCATCTTAAATTCCAGGCAATCCGGGATGTGCCGATAATCCTCGCCGTAAGATATGCCATGACCAAGTATCAGACAGAGCAGGCACAGAAAGAAAAAAACTCTTTTCATCACATATGTACCTCTACAAAAATAGGCTGCCGCATGGAAACGGCAGCCGGGAATATTTCAGCTTCTGCCGGGACGCTTACAGGGCTTTCAGGGTATCCCGGAATTGGGTCAGGATGTTCATATAGCTTTCGTTATACCAGCCGGGGGCGCAAAGATCCACCGTGATAATGCGGTTATTATCCAGCAGGGCGATCATCACCCGGCCGCGCACCACATTGCCGTCCACCATTACGCCGCGATAGTTGTTATAGTAGCCGTCTTTGTCCATCAGGGTACGGGAATCAGCCTGATAGACCTTCCATTCGGTGCAGCTGCGGCTCAGCTCTTCCAGCTTATCGTTCAAAGAATCTTTGACGTCTGCCAGCTTATAGCTGCTTTCCACGGGGGTGATGCTTACCGTCAAGGTGGCCTGTACGTTATCGTAGGTATTGGGGTCCATCAGCACAACCGTGTTATTATCCGGCGTGCCCATATACCAGCCCTGGGGCGCATCGAACTTGATGCCCAGATTATCCAGCTTGATTTCGGAATAGCTGAAAGCCAGCGTAGGACGAGGCGTGGGCGTGGGCATATCAATGGGATCCAGCGGAATGGGCGTGGCACCTGCATACAGGCTGTTTCCGTATTCATCATAGACCTGGCCGGGCACATAAGTGTCCCCGTCTTCTTCGGCCAAAGGATCATATTCCGGCACAGCCGTGGGCGGCGGAATGGAAAGAGGATCCTGCTGGGAAACAGTGGGCGTTTCCTTTGGCTGTTCCGGCGCAGCACAGCCGCACAGCAAACAAGCGGCCAATACGACCACCATCAGCAGCAACATTTGCTTTTTCATGGTGAAGAAACCTCCTTAACGTTCCGGCGAACCGGAAGCTTAACAAAAACATCGTTATGAGTTTATATTATTGTAACAGTTTCTTCATGAAACGTCAAGCGTTTTCCTTTGGAAAAGGGGCTTTGCCACAGGTTTTACAAAAGACCCAGATAAGCGTCGCTCGATTCCTGCTTCTTTTCGGGGGCAGCAGCTACCATCGTGCCGTAATGGGGATGATACAGCCGACGATCCAGCGACCAGATTTTCTCGCTGAAAGCACCGGCGGGCGTGCGCCGCATAACGCCTTCCATTTCGTTCATTTTGGCGTCCATATCGTCCAGCATGTGCAGCATTTCCGCTTCGGGGAACATGGGCGGCCGGGGGCTGCCGTGATCCGCCTCGCCGTGATGGCTGATCACCATATGGCAAAGCAGCAGCACATATTCGCTGTCCACATGGGCACGCCTTGCCGCTTCCTTTACTTGCGCCACGCCGTGCACCAGATGCCCCAGCAACTGCCCTTCGGCAGAATAATCCGAAACGTTTCCGGCTTCGTCGCTCAAAAACTCGGCCGTTTTGCTCAGGTCATGGGCAATGGCACCGGCACGAAGCAAATCGCCGTTCAAAAACGGATACAAAGGCAGCAGGCTTTCCGCCGCCCGAAGCACGCCGATGGTGTGATGCAAAAGGCCGCTGCGCTCTGCGTGATGCAGCCGCTGCGCTGCAGGATAGTACATCAGCTTATCGCCGCACATTTTGATCAGTTCCTGCATGATGGCCTTTAATTCTGCTGATTGCATATTATCAATGGTGCGGTTGATTTCCGCCAGCATCTTTTCCGGCTTTTCCGGGGCGCAGGGCATTAAGGCCGATACATCAATATCGTCGTCCCCACGGGGCTCACGCATTTGCTCAATACGCATCTGCAGCCGCCCGTTATATTCCTGCACCGTGCCCCGAACCTTGATAATGCTGCCCTGACGGGGCGGCGGTACCGTGCCGTCCCATTTCTTGCAGTTGATATCGCCGGAGGTGTCGCACAGCGTCATGTCCAGATATTTGCCGCCGTTGGAGGACGTGCGCTGCTCCGCAGAACGCACCAGCAAAAAACCTTCAAACTTTTGGTCTCTCTGCATGGAAGCCAGTGTGGGCTGAAGCATGGATGTTTTTCCCTCATTTCTCAAGGGCTTTGGCAAACCCCTCAAAATCATTCAAGTGCCGCTTCTCTTCCTTGGCAATGTGCAAAAATGTTTCTGCGGTATCGCCCGAAAGCTGCTCGGCAAAGGAGCGGTAGGTTTCAATGGCGTTCTTTTCTTCTTCTGCGGCATGGCAAAAAAGCGCATGGGGAGATGCAAATGCCCCCTTGCGCTGCGCCGCCATCAGGCCGCCTGCATTAAGCGTTTTCGCCGCCTTGGCAGAAAGCAGCTCTGCCTGCTCCAAAGAACAGGCTTCCTTGCCCAGCAGCTCAAACTGGGCAAGGTGGCTCTTTTCCTCTGCCAGTATCTCCCGGATCGCCTGCCCCGATGGCCCATCCGCAAACAGCATCAGCGCACGCTCGTACAGACGAATGGCCTGCTTCTCCATCTCGCAGGCTAAAAAGGCGGCTTCCCCGGCAGACTGAATAATCATCTTACTTCGCTTCCGCCAGGAATTCGTTCAGCTGATGTACCAGCTCATCCACATTGGCACCGTGCGCTGCACAGGCGTCTTCCAAGGATTCGGCTGTTGCATGGGGGCAGCCCAGGCAGTGCATGCCAAACTCCATCAGAATCCGAGCCGTGCCCCGGTGAATGCTCAATACTTTGCCAATGGCCATGTCCTTCGTTACGGTGTTTTCCATAAATAATCATGCTCCTTTACATACTTTTACTTCTATATAATAAGCTATTTTCCCCTGAATTGCAACAGCCCTTTCGGAAAATTTGCCGGGATAGGGCTTGAGGGGTTTCACCCCTCAAACACCCTGACCCGGGGAAATCTTCCCCGGGACCCCGTCCTGCGGAAAAGGCAATGTGCATTGACGGAAAAATATGCCGCTGTAATATTGAGAACGAAAAGGGCAATGTCTTTGATTTCCGGGCTGGTGTGGCAGCAGGATATGGAGGGGGCTCACCCCTCAAACACCCTGACCTGGGGAAAACTTCCCTGGGACCCCGTCCTGCGGATAGGGCAGCGTGTGTATAATAAACAATGTGCCACTGTAGTATTAAGAGCGAGAAGAATAATTCAGCTGATTTCCGGGCTGGGCGGCGTTCCGCCGCCTGCCGGATGCCAAGGGCATCCGGGGAAAACGAGAAAATGACCGCAGAGAAAGCACAAGCTTTCTTCGGCGGCATTTTCATCGTTTTCATTTTGCCCGGAAATCCATACACCCCTTCATGTTACAGGCGCACAAAAGAAAGTACGAAAAAACTACTTGTTCGCCTACTGGAGTCCAGAGGCACGGCCTCTGGCCGGGGGTATGGGGGCTGGGGAAGCCCCCATAAAAGAAGCGCACAAAAAAACTGACGGTGCTGAATCAGCGTTCCGTCAGTTGCTGGATGAGGTCATTGACCAGATTATAGAGGGAAGGGGAAGTGGTCATTTCCTCTTTGACTTTGTTGCAGGCATGGTTGACAGTGGAGTGATCCCGGCCGCCGAAGCAATCGCCGATCATGGTCAGGGGCGAGCCCACCACTTCTCTTGCGATATACATAGCGATCTGGCGAGGGACGGTCACATCCCGGCTGCGGCGGCTGCTTTTGAGGTCTGCCACGGATACGTTATAGTAGGTAGCCACGGTATCCATCACATCCTGGCAGGTAACGTGCCGGGGCTCATTATGGACGAACACTTCTTTGAGGGCTTCCTCGGCCAGCTGCTGGTCCACTTTGCGGCCGGTGAGGGAGGAATAGGCGATGAGGCGGGTGAGGCAGCCTTCCAATTCCCGTATATTGGAGGAAACACGTTCAGCGATCATGGAGAGCACTTGCGGCTCCACATGGAGCATTTCGGTTTCGGCCTTTTTCTGGAGGATGGCGGTACGGGTTTCCAGATCAGGCTTGGAGATATCGGCGATAAGGCCCCATTCAAAGCGGCTGCGCAGGCGTTCTTCCAGCTTGGCGATTTCCTTGGGCGGCTTATCGGAGGAGAGGATGATTTGCTTGCCGGCGGTATGGAGGGCATTGAAGGTATGGAAAAATTCTTCCTGTGTGCCCATTTTACCGGCGAGGAACTGGATATCATCCACCATGAGGACGTCAATATTGCGATATTTTTCCCGGAACTCCATTTGGGTTTTTTTGTTGAGGGAGCCCACCATTTCGGTCATGAAAGTTTCGCCGGTGATGTATTTGACACGCATATCCGGCTTCTGGGAGAGGATATAATGGCCGATAGCGTGGAGCAGGTGGGTTTTGCCAAGGCCGGCACCGCCGTAAATGAAGAGGGGGTTATAGGCATCGGCAGGGGCTTCGGCCACGGCCAGAGCGGCAGCGTGGGCAAAGCGGTTATTGCCGCCCACCACGAAGGTGTCGAAAGTATATTTGGGGTTCAGCCCGGCATCTTCCGCAGGACGGGAGGAAGCAGGGGTGACGCCTTCTTTGTATTCTTCGGCCTGAACGGGGGTGAGGATGGCAGCTTTCACAGGACGCCCCATTACTTGGGAGAGGGAATTGCCAATCAGCACGGCATAGCGGGGCACCACAAACTGATGATAAAATTCCGTAACGGCTTCGATAAAAAACTGGTCGTCAGTAAAACCAAGGGGCTTGAGGGCCGCCTTGATCCAAGTGTCAAAAGTGACTTGGGTCATTTCTGTGCGCATGATGGAGCAGGCTTGCTCCCAGATGGTCGTTTTATCCAAGGTGTTTCTCTCCGCTTCTGCATGAGCCATGCATGATTCTGGTGGCATCTAATGGCCGGATGGGGCCGAAAAAAATATACCCGTTGGTGCTGCTTTGCATACGGGCTGTGGATAACTTTTGGGGAAAACTCACGTTTTTTCAAACCACGATGCCATCATAACAGATTTTTCGCTATTTTTCAAGGGTTTTGGCCGAATGGCAAGGTTGGTTTTGGTCATGCACCGAAAGAATTGTGGATAACTTTATTTATCAATCTATGGTGTTGCGTTTTCATCTGCTCCACAATTTGTGGCGCAAGCAAGTGTTCGCATACAGAATAAACATACAATGCGCGGCATATCTATTCAAAAACGTGACCTTTTCGTAATAAACCGCCTGAAAAATTAATAATTTCCTGAAATGGGAAAAATAGGTTGCGAAGGGGCCGCTGTTTGTATTACAATATATAAAGAGGAAAGAGTCAGAAAGGACGCAGGACGGATGATTTATCTGGTGGAAGACGACGGCAGCATCCGGGACTTGATGAGCTATGCGCTGGCGGCATCGGGGTTTGAAACCCTGGGGTTTGACCGGGGCGAGCAGCTATGGCAGGCCATTGAAAAGGAAGTGCCGCAGCTGATTTTATTGGATATTATGCTGCCGGGGGAGGACGGGCTGTCTATCCTGAAAAAGCTTCGCAGCAGAGGCACAACCGCCGGCATTCCGGTGATCATGACCACGGCCAAGGGCACGGAATACGATAAAGTGATTGGGCTGGATTTGGGTGCGGATGATTATCTGGCCAAGCCTTTTGGCATGATGGAGATGGTGAGCCGGGTGAAGGCGGTGCTGCGAAGGACGAATGCCCAGCCGGAAGAAGCACTGCATTTTGGAGAGATAGATGTAAAGATTGCCGAGCATCTGGTGACGGTCAAAGGGGAAAGGGTGCAGCTGACGCTGAAGGAGTTTGAGCTTTTGCGGCTGTTTATGGAGCGTCCCGGCCATGTGTTTACCAGAGAAAAGCTGCTAACCAAAGTTTGGGGCGGCGATTATGTGGGGGAAACGAGGACGGTGGACGTACATATAGGCACCCTGCGGCAAAAGCTGGGTGAACTGGGTAACTGCATTGAAACTGTGCGCGGCGTGGGCTATCGGCTGACGGCGGACTGAATGGAAACATAGAAAGGCTTTTGTATGTTTAACCGTATTTTCCGGGCGGTTGCCTTGATTGCCCTATTTGTGTTTTTAGCCATGGGCGTGCTGGGGATGATTATGATCTGGCAAGCCAAGGAAGGGGCAGATTTTCAGGACTTGCTTTTGTGGTATCTGCTGCCCTGCGGCGTGATTGCCGGGCTTGGCTTTTTTCTGTGCGGCGTGGCAGCGCATATTGCCAGTGAGCGCATTGCCACGCCCCTCAATGCCATGACGCCGGTAAAGCCGATATCTGAAGTGGATTTTCCCGAAGTGGCTCCGCTGACGAAAAGGCTGCAGGCTATGCAGACGGAATTTGCCCAGAAGAAGGAAGAATTTGACCTGACCACCAAGTACATGACTGAAGGGCTGATTCTGCTCAGCAGCGACGGCAAGGTGCTCAGCATCAATGACGCCACAAGGCGCATCCTGCGGCTGGACAGTCAGGTGGAAGGGCGTGACATTCTGTTTTTGTATCCCTCCAGCCAGCTGCGTGAACTGCTGTATAAGGTTCGGGAAGGGAAGCGGGCTGAGGCTATTTTGCATATCCGCAATGTGGCGTACCAGATGAATGCCAGCCCTATCTTTCAGGCCGGGGCGTTGAGCGGCGTGGTGCTGCTGATTTTCGATATTACCCAGCGAGAACAGGCAGAAAAAATGCGCCGGGAATTTACCGCCAATGTGTCCCATGAGCTGAAAACGCCGCTGCAAACGATCTCCGGCTGTGCGGAGCTTTTGTCCGGCGGCATGGTGAAGGAAGAAGACGTCCCCAAATTTTCGGAACAGATTTATACCGAAGCCCGGCGGATGATTGCGCTGGTGGAGGACATCATCAAGCTGTCCCGGCTGGATGAAGGGGAAGGAAACTTCAGCAAGGAACAGGTGGATTTGCTTGCCTTGGCAAAGAAGACGGCAGATGTTTTGCAGCCTGCGGCAGAGGCGGCGGACGTGACACTTTCCGTGGACGGCGAACGCTGCTTTATTGAGGGGATTCCCCAGCTGCTGGAAGGCATCCTGTATAACCTTTGCGATAACGCCATCAAATATAATGTGGCTTGCGGCAGTGTTTCCATGACGGTAAAGAATGAGAAAAACGGAGCGGTGCTTACCGTATCGGATACCGGTATCGGCATTCCCATTCATCAGCAGGAAAGGGTGTTTGAGCGGTTTTACCGGGTGGACAAAAGCCATTCCAAGAAGGTGGGCGGCACCGGCCTGGGGCTTTCCATTGTGAAGCATGCCGCCAAGCTTCATGATGCAGATGTGCGCCTAAAGAGCGAGCCGGGCAAGGGCACAACTGTTACGATCCTATTTCCAATTGAATAAAAAACAAAAAACAGCATCAAAAAACCGGAACTTTACATAAACTTTACAAAAGTCCGGTTTTTTATTTGACATTTTTCGTGCTACACTGAAACCGTTGTAATTTTGTGATGAACCATGCTGACAGCATAAAGGAGTAGAAAGCAATGGATTGGTTATTCAAAGTATTGACCATGTTTGGCGGCCTGTGCCTGTTCCTGTTTGGTATGAGCGTGATGGGTGACGGCCTTGAACGCCGTGCCGGCAGCAGCCTGCGCTCCATCCTGAGCAAGCTGACGGAAAGTAAGGTTGCCGGTTTTCTGACGGGTCTTGGTGTAACGGCGGTGATTCAGTCCTCTTCTGCCACTACGGTTATGGTGGTTGGTTTTGTCAATTCCAGTATGATGACGCTCAAGCAGGCCATCAACGTGATTATCGGTGCCAATGTGGGCACCACTGTTACCGGCTGGCTGGTAGCCATGACGGATATCGACGGCGGTACCAGCTTTGCGCTGCAGCTGCTCAAACCTGACACATGGACGCCCATACTGGCACTGATTGGTATCATTTGCTATATGTTCTGCAAGAACGCCAAGAAAAAGGACACCGGTACCATTCTGTTGGGCTTTGCCACGCTCATGGCCGGTATGGATATGATGTCCAATTCCGTTGGTTTCTTGGAAGAAATGGATTGGTTCCGTGATTTGTTCTTGGCTTTCAATCATAATCCGGCACTTGGCTTGTTAGCTGGTGCTGTGCTGACGGGCATCATTCAGTCTTCGTCTGCTTCTGTGGGTATCATTCAGGCTTTGACGGTAACCGGTGCCATTTCTAACGGTGCTGCCATCCCCTTGCTCATGGGCACCGGCATCGGTACTTGTGTGACGGCTATGCTCTCTGCTATCGGTGCCAAGCCGGAAGCTCGCCGGGCTGCTGTAGCACATTTGCTGTTTAACATTGTTGGTTCTGTCATTCTGCTGCCCTTCTTCTGGATTGTGAAGGAATTGGTGGAAATTCCCTTCCTGAATGCGCCGGCTAATATGATTACGGTTGCCATTATCAATACTGCATTCAAAATTGTTATTACGGCCATTCTGCTGCCCTTCTCCGGCTATCTGGAAAAGCTGGTGTGCCGTTTGGTGAAGGACAGCAAAACCGCCGAAAAGAAAGTGGAGCTGGACGAGCGTTTGCTGGCTACGCCTCCCGTTGCCTTGCAGCAGTGCGGCAACGTGATCCGGGATATGGCCGTCGTTTCCATCCGGGCATTCAAAAACGGTCTGCGTGCTTTGAATGATCCTTCCGAAGAATTGGCCAGGAGCATCCGGGAAGACGAAAACCTGTCCGACCATTATGAGGACGTGCTGGGGACCTTCCTCATTCGCCTCAGTGCTGAACGCATGAGCCAGCAGGACAGCGAAGAAGCCACCAAGTTCCTCAAAGTCATCGGCGATTTTGAACGCATTTCTGACCATGCCGTGAACATTTTGGAATCCGCTGAAGAAATGCGGGATAAGAAGCTGGCTATGACCGAACAGGCTTCCCGCGAATTTGCTACCTTCTCCGCTGCTGTGGAAGAAATTCTGGATAACAGCCTGAAAGCCTTTGTGGAAAACGATGTGGCCATGGCGTTCAATATCGAGCCCTTGGAGCAGGTGATTGACAAGATGCGGGATAAGCTGCGCAATCGCCATATCAAGCGTATGCAGCAGGGCGAATGCAGCATCGGCATGGGCTTTATCTGGAGCGATCTGCTCTCCAATCTGGAGCGCACCTCCGACCATTGCTCCAATATCGCCGGCTGTGTGATCGATACCGCCCATCATAACCTGAACGTCCACGAAGAACTGCAAGCCGTGCGCACCGGCAACGCCCAGTTTAACGAGCTTTACAAAGCCTATAAAGAAAAATACGCTTTGCAATAAAACAAAGCAAAAAAGCTGCCCATCCGGGCAGCTTTTTTCATTTCTTATCTGATAGATTTTATTTGGCCATGATTGCCTGCACTTCCTGCAAAGTGGGCGGGTTCAGGGGCAGGGGAAACCGGGAAACGGCAATGGCGGAGCAGGCGGAGGCAAAGCGCACCATTTCATCATCGCTCATGCCGTGCAGCAGGGCGTAAATGCAGCCTGCCTTGAACGTGTCCCCGGCACCCAGGGTGCTCTTCACTTCTACGGAGAAGGGCTTCATTTGCTTCATGGGCTGGCCTTTTCTGCCGTAGAGCATTTCTTTTTCGCCCCTTGTGATAATCACAAGGCCGTCAGTGTTTTCCGTCATCAGGCGATAGATTTCTTCCATGCTGATACCGTCTGCGATATATTGGGCAGTGCATTCCTTGGAAACCACGTTCACGGCGGCGTGGCGATGGAGGTATGAATCGTGCCGGGAATCAATGGTCACAAAGGGCTTATGATGTTTCACGCAAAGCTCGGCTGCGGCTTGGGTGGCTTCGAGGAAGAAGGGGTCAATGCCGGCTACGGTGCAGCCGATGATATCTTCTTCCTTGGGCATGCTCCAACGGCGTTTGGCTCCCGGCTGATAGAGGGCAGCAAACATGCCAAGGGGCGTTCTGGTGAGGCCGGAGATAATCACATAATCCATCAGTCCCTGATAATCCGGGTCGAAATACAGGGAGGAAAGATCCACCGGCTTATCGGCATAAAAGCCTTTCAGCAGGGGAGCCACTTCCGTACCGATATGGGTGCCGTCCATTTTCACGCTGACGCCCAGGGAAGCCAATACCGTAGCGGCTGTGCCCGTTTCGCCGCCGGGCAGGAAGTATTTTTCTTTGATTTCGGAATATTCGTCCGGTTCCGGGAAGCCCCCGGCCAGCTTGAAAGAATGGGTGCCCAGCACCTGACCGTGCATATAAACCTTGTAATCCATTTAGACGCCTCCATTTAATGATTATCGCTTCAAATTCATGTAGTCTTCCACGCTGCCGGGAAGAGAAACATCCTGACCGGGGACAATCTGCGTTCTTTCATCCTTGGGTGCGTGCAGGGCGATCAGCAGCCCCCGGCAAAGAACGCCTAATTTTCCGGCAATTTCTGTTTGGGTGAAATGCACGGCTTCGCTGGCGCACAGGGCGGCAAGGCCGTGGGCATACAGCCACATATTCTGATACAGCCAGTCTGCCTGCTCCGGGGTTAAATGGAATGTGGTCATCAGGGTTTCACGCACCACCGGCAGATGGCCTTCCATGTCCAGAAAGCGCAGCAGGCTTTGCTGGCGGCTTTTGCCCATGAACAAAAGCCTGAACAGGCTGGGCTCCTCTGCTGCAAAGCGGATGTATTCCATGGCATAGCCCTTGAAGGCAGGGGTCATGGCAAGCCCACGATCGGCATAGGCGTTATAGAGCTGCTTTGCCCGCAAGGTGGCGGCGGTGCGAAGGTCTTCCAACGTATTGAAATAGGTGAAGACGGGACGGGTGGAGGTATGAAGCCGGCGGGCAATTTCCTGGGCTGTGATATTTTCCACGCAGCTGTCCCTTATAATATCCACTGCTGTATCAACGATTTGTTCTTTGGTATATTTGGGTTTTGGAGCCATGGGAATCATCCTTTCGGAAAACGCAATAAACGATGCGCAACGACTATTGTGCAATGAGTATAGCATGGGCAGGGCAGGAAGTCAACGGGGAAAATTGCATACAATGCGGCATGGGATGGACTGCATGAAAAAAAGCCGCATGGAAGCGGCTTGCATTGATATATAGCAGAAAACGAAAATCAGTCTTTTCTCTCGTCGCCCCAGAAGAAGAGGGCTACGGTACCGGGGCCGGTATGGCTGCCGATGGTGGTGCCGATGTTATTGATGAGCACATGGCCGTCGAGGTTGCGGAAGGTGCCCTCGACGAGATCAGCCACAGCCTTGGCATCGTCATAGCAATCGGAGTGGCAGATGTAGCACTTGCCGCTATAGTTGATGCCGTTTTGGGCGTGCTGTTCCATCATTTCCACGATGCGGAAGATGACCTTTTTCTTGGTGCGGATTTTTTCACGGGGGACGAGCTTGCCTTCGTTGCTGACGTTCAGCAGGGGACAGATTTTCAGCATGGAGCCGATGAAGCCGCTGGTTTTGGAAATGCGGCCGCCCTTGACGTAGAAGGTGAGGTCTGTGGAGAAAAACCAGTGATGCAATTGCAGGCGGTTATCTTCAATCCAGCGGAACAATTCTTCAATGGACAGCCCTTCATCCCGCTTATCGCAGATGGCATCCATAAGCAGGCCATAGCCGGAGGCAGCAGCCAGCGAGTCCACCACATAAATCTTCCGTTCGGGGTATTTTTCGCTCAATTCCATCTGCGCCATATGGGCACTGCCGCAGGAGCCGGAAAGGCCGCTGGATAAACTGACGTGCAGGATATCCTTGCCTGCTTCCAGGAAGGGCGTGAAATATTGCACATATTCGTCTTTATTGACCTGGCTGGTCTTGGTTTCGGCCCCGTCACGCATGGCCTGATAAAAATCCGGGAAGGGAAAGCTCTGACCCAGATCGTCGTTATACGTTTGACCGTTCAGGGAGAAATGAAAGGGGATGTAGTGCATATTGCGGTTAGCAAAATGCTCGGCACTCAAATCGGCAGTGGAGCAGCAGCTGATGATATAATCGCTCATGGAGGTCTCCTTTATTGGAAATTTTTGTGTCCTCGGTTAAAGGACACAAACTGGATGTATTTTAGCATTTTTTCATAATGTTGGCAAGCATGAGGCAGGAAAAATGCCCTCTACGCTTCTTTCTTTTGCACTCTACGGACAGTAGAATAGGGGAAAATCAATCTCTGTGGCGGTTGAGAAGGGCCAAAAGACGCATCAATTGCAAAAGAGCCGAAACGAAAGAAGCCACATAAGTAAGGGCAGCAGCGTTCAACACTTTCTTTACGCCTGCTTCTTCTTCCTGCGTCAGAAAGCCGCCGCTGTTGAGCATGGCCACCGCCCGGCGGCTGGCATCAAATTCCACCGGCAGCGTCACCAAGGAGAAAAGCACCACGGCCGCAAAGGCGATGACGCCGGCATACATCAAGGACTCAAAGGAAAAAAGAATACCGGCCAGAAAAATGGGCCAAGAGAGATTGGAGCCGATATTCACCACCGGCACCATTACAGAGCGCAGGGACAGGAAGGGATAATTCTGCGCCTTTTGCAGGGCATGGCCTGCCTCGTGGGCGGCAATGCCAAGCGCAGCGATGCTGGAAGAATGATAAACCCCTTCGGACAGGCGCAGGGTGTTGCTGGAGGGGTCATAGTGGTCGGTCAGCTGTCCGGAAACGGGAGCAATTACCACATCTGCGGCACCGTTTTGGTTCAAAAGCTGGCGGACGGCCTGATGGGCACTGACGCCGCTGCGAGTTGCTATTTTGCTGTATTTGCTGTAAGCATTTTTCACCCTTGCCTGCGCCCATAAGCCCAGCAACAGGCCGGGAATGACCCAAAGAAAGGTGGAATCAAAATACATAAAAATTTCTCCTTTCATACATAGAAAGCGATTTCCTTCCCCTTTATTATACCACAGAATAAAAGAAAATGTACAGCGCATTCCGGCATGCACAAAGGCTTTTGGGAAAGGGGCTGATTTTATTGACCCGTGGCGCACATCATGGCACAAAATTGAAAACCCATGCGCCGGAAAAGTGAATTATTCCCCAAATGGGCATTGACATGAGAACACCCGTTTGCTATAATCAAAGCGAATAAGAGAACAGTTGTTCGTAATCAAAACGCAGAGGAGGAAATGAAATGCGGTCTCAATGTATTTATTCTCAAGTGATGGTGCAAATGTATATGAAAGGATGGAATATGCGGGATCTTGCGGAGGAGGCAGGGCTGAGCTATGTTTCTCTCCGGCGAAAGCTGCGGGGGGAAAGCCCGGTGATGCTGGACGAAGCTTTTTCCATCCGCAAGGCATTGCAGGTGCAGATGCCGTTGGATGCGTTATTTGAAAAGCGGGTGGCAGTTTGACGGCGGAAAGAATGGGATATGCCCTGTCGGATGCGGGCATCCGGGCGGCGAAGGAGCTGCTTTACCGCACGGAAGAATGGGAAAATGCGGCGGCACTTTTGCATGCACGGATGGAAAAGGCTAGGCAGCGGCAGAAATTATTGGCAGCGGACGGAGCCGGAGGGCAGGAAAAAGAGCAGCTTTTGCAGGAGATGGCGGCAGGGGAAAAGGACATTTTGCTTATTTACCGGCAGCTGCTGAAAACGGAAAAGGAAATTGAAGGGCTGATCGGGAAACTGCCGGAAGCCATTCACAGAGCCGTATTGGAACTGCATTTTCTGCATCATCTTTCTTTTTTCGATATTGCAGAAAAGCTGCACATGGACGAGCGGCATATTTATCGGGTATATAAAAAGGCGTTGCAGGCTTTTTCCGTGGCTAAATGTGCAGCAGAAGAAGAACAATAAAAAAGAGCTGTCTCGATTTTTGCGAGACAGCTCTTTTCTGTTTCAGGGCAGCATTTCTTCGGCCAAAGCCTTGATTTGTTGACGGCTTTCGTCGTTCAGGGCGGAGGTGATGCGCACGTTATTTTCGGCATAGAGGATATCTTTGCTGTTTTCCAGCAGCCCTTTCATGATGCGGTTGGCCATGGGAGCCCAGGAGCCGTTTTCCATCAGGCCGATTTTGCGGTTCTTATAGCCGCGCTCCGTCAGATGATGGATGAAGGTGCGCATGAAGGGGAAAATATCGCCGTTATAGGTGGTGGTAGCCAGTACCAGATGGCTGTAGCGGAAGGCATCTTCCACCGCTTCTGCCATATCGGTGCGGGCCAGATCATGCAGGGCAATTTTTTCGCAGCCCCTGTCTTTCAGCTCTTTTGCCAGAAGCTCCACCGCTTCCTTTGTGTGGCCATAGACGGAGGTATAGGCGATGGTAACGCCCTGATCTTCTGGGGTGTAGGAGCTCCACAGCTCATAGAGCCGGAAATATTCCTGCAAGGGCTCATGCAAAACAGGGCCATGCAGGGCGCAGATGATGCGGATATCCAGGGCGGCAGCCTTTTTCAGCACGGCCTGCACCTGCGCGCCGTATTTGCCCACGATGCCGATGTAATACCGCCGGGCTTCACAGGCCCATTCTTCCGAAACGTCCAATGCGCCGAACTTGCCGAAGGCGTCGGCGGAAAAGAGCACCTTATCCTCTTCGTCCCAGCTCATCATCACTTCCGGCCAGTGCACCATGGGGGCCAGGATAAAATGCAGCGTATGGCGGCCCAGGGGCAGGGTATCGCCCTCTTTGATGATGATGCGCCGCTGAGCATATTCTTCCCCGAAGAAGGCTTTCATCATGGGGAAGGCACGGGCGGAAGAAACAACCGTGGCGTTGGGATAGGTTTCAAGGAACAGGGCCACGTTTGCGGAATGATCCGGCTCCATATGATGCACAATCAGGTAATCCGGCTGCTTTCCCTGCAGAACGCTTTCCACATTTTTCAGCCATTCTTCCCCGAAATGCTGATCCACCGCATCCATTACGGCAATTTTATCGTCCATCAGCACATAGGAATTATAAGCCATGCCGTTTGGCACGATATACTGGCCTTCGAAAAGGTCGATTGCATGGTCGTTGACACCTACATAATGGATATCCTTGGTGATCTGCATATGGACAACTCCTTTAAGATAATAATGATTTATGCTTCGGTGAATTGTTCCTTGCCCACGCCGCACAAAGGGCAGGTGAAATCTTCGGGCAAATCTTCAAACTTGGTTCCGGGGGCAATGCCGCCTTCGGGATAGCCCAATTCTTCGTTATATTCCCAGCCGCAAAGATCACAGGTATAGGTTTTCATTCTTCAGCACCTCTTTCAAATATTGATGGCAGGATTTTTCCTGACAATGTCATTATACCGCCAAATGGCCTGTTTGAAACAAGGGGCTGATAGATTTTTTACAGTGTTTCAGCCTGCAGGGAGGGGAGAAGCAGCAGGGTATCTTCTTTTGTGCAAAGCAGCGTGCCCGGCCGCTTAATGGACGCCCCGGCGGCAGCGGAAGCAAAGCATAGTGCATGGGGAAGCGTATCGCCCCGGCTCAATGCCAGCATCAGGCCGCCCAGCATGCTGTCTCCGGCTCCTTGGGTGCCAAGGACAGGCACATCCGCGGCCTTGCAGAAATAAGCTGATTCTTTGGTGGAAAGCAGGGCACCTTCCGGCCCCAGCGACAGGCAGATCATTTGGACGCCCTTTGCATGAAAGCCGAGGCATAACTGACGCAGGGCAGGGAGGGAAGCATCTTTTGTTTTTGTAAGGGCGAGAAATTCCGGAAGATTGGGCTTTATCAAGGAGGGGCCTTTTTCCAAGGCCTTTTCCATGGCTTCGCCGTCGCAGTCTACCGCCACAAAGCAGCCCTTTTCCTTTAATTTCTCGGTGAGAGAAGCGTAAAAATCCTTGGGTGCGCCGTTTGGCAGGCTGCCGGAAAGGGTGATGAAGCTGCCCTCTTCGCAAAGGGAAAGCAATTGCGTTGAGATGCTTTGCAAGGTTTTTTCGTCATGAAACACGCCCCGTTCGTTGATTTCCACGGTGCGGTTTTTTTCCGTTTCTTTGATTTTCAGGTTCACCCGAAGGCCGCCGGTGACGAGCAGAAGCTTTGAGGGAACATGCTCCTTTTCCATGGCGCATTTCACAGGGCTGCCGTCATAATCAAAGCCCACAAGCAGGCAATCCCCCCCAAGGGCACTTATCACCTTTGCCACATTCACGCCTTTGCCGCCCACGTCTTCTCTTTCCAGGGAGACACGGTTTGGCTGGGATAAATCCATTTCCGGGATGGACAAGGTTTTATCAAGGCAGGGGTTTAAGCACAGGGAATAAATCATCGCTATCGCCTCCTTTTGCATCATAGCATTTTTTCGGGAAAGACGCAACAAAAGCCGTTTGAAAATTGTTTTCCCTTTCTTGGAATGATTGATTTTCTGATGGGTTTATTTTATAATAAAATAGGAAATGAATATCCATTTATTTGAGAGAAAAGAAGGGAAACGCGTATGGAAATCCGTTTGGAACATTTAACGAAAAAATTCCCCAACCGCAATAAAAAGCATGGCGATTTTGTGATTGCCGTGAATGATTTTGATTTTGTAATTCCTGACGGCCAATTGGTGGGCTTGCTGGGCCCTTCCGGCTGCGGCAAAAGCACCACGCTGAACCTGATTTCCGGCCTGGAGACGCCCACGGAAGGAAAGATTTTCTTCGGGGAGGACGACGTGACCCGTCTGCCCCCGGAAAACAGGGGCGTGGGGCTGGTATTCCAGAACTATGCGCTGTATCCCCATCTGACGGTGCAGCAGAACATCATGTTCCCTTTGCAGAATTTGCGGGGAGAGCAGAAGCTGTCCAAAGACGAAATGAAAAAGCGGGCACTGGAAGCGGCCAAACTGGTACAGATTGATACGCTGATGGAGCGCAAGCCTTCGGAACTTTCCGGCGGCCAGCAGCAGCGTGTGGCTATTGCAAGAGCATTGGTGAAAATGCCGAGGGTTTTGCTCCTTGACGAGCCCCTTTCCAATCTGGACGCACGGCTTCGCCTGCAAACCCGTGAAGAAATCCGCCGTATTCAGCAGGAAACGAAAATCACCACCATTTTCGTCACCCACGATCAGGAAGAGGCCATGTCCATTTCCGATATGATCGTAGTGATGAAAGACGGCGTGGTGCATCAGATTGGCAAACCCCAGGAGGTGTACGACCATCCGACCAATCTTTTCGTCGCCACCTTCCTTGGCACGCCCTCCATTAACGTTTTCAAGGGCAAGGTGCAGGACGAAACGCTGTATATCGGTGATGAAGCGGTGCTGAAAGTGCCCGGCATTGAAAACCGGAAAGTGATTGCCGCCATTCGCCCGGAAGGCTTCCTGCTGGACAAGGAAGGCCCCTTCACCCTTGGGCTGACCCGTGTGGAAGTGATGGGGAGAGATACGTCCGTCGTGTGCACCCACAAAGCCGCCGTCAGCGAAAGCCTGCGTGCCATCGTGCGCACGGACAGCGTGGTGGACACCGATCAAAAGACGGTGCGTTTCTCCCTCCTGCCCATGAAAGTGCATCTGTTCGACCCCGAAACGGAAGAAGATCTGCCGTTTTCCCTGTGAGCCGGGAAAGGAGCAAGCAATATGCTGAAAAAGAATCTGAAAGCTTGGCTGTATCTTTTGCCGGCCATCCTGTTTTTAGGGATATTCATGGTGTATCCTTTGATTGATGTGTTTGTGTATTCTCTGGAAGAAGGGTATAATTCCGTTTCCCAGAGTTATCATGGCGTGGGGCTTTATAACTATCAGAAAGTGCTGCGTGACCCGGACTTTTTGCAGGCTCTGAAAAACACGGTGATCTTGGTTGCGGTGACGGTGCCCCTTTCCACACTGCTGGCCCTTTTCATTTCCCTTGGGCTCAACAGTATCAAGCCCTTGCGCAACTTATATCAGACCGTCTATTTCCTGCCCTATGTGACCAACACCTTGGCCGTTGGCCTTGTGTTCATGGTGCTGTTCAAGAAAACGCCCTATTCCGAAGGGCTTGTGAATTTGATGATTAACTGGTTTGGCGGTGCATCGGTGGATTTTATTGATGGGCCATACTGGGCGAAGATGTTTGTGATGTGCTTTTACACCATCTGGGTGGTGCTGCCCTTCAAAATTTTGATTCTGACCAGTGCCTTGGCTTCCGTGGACGAAATGTATTATAAATCCGCCCGGATTGACGGCACCAGAAAAGGCCGCATTTTCCTGCGCATCACCCTGCCCATGATTTCACCCATGATTTTTTATCTGGTGATCACCGGCTTCATCGGCGCATTCAAGGCTTACAGCGATGCGGTGGCTCTTTTCGGAACGGATTTGAACGCCGCCGGGATGAACACCATCGTGGGCTATGTGTACGATAAACTGTATTCCGATGGCGGCGGGTATCCGTCCTATGCGTCGGCAGCGGCTTTGATTCTCTTTGCCATCGTGCTCACCATTACCTGTATCAATTTGCTCATCAGCAAAAAGAAAGTGCATTATTGAGGAGGGGAGAGGCATGCAGAATAAGCTGGATTTTGAAAAAATCGAACGCCGGGCCGCTCTCCGCAGCCGCCTTGGCAAAGGAACAACCTATTTCCTCCTGACCCTTTGGGCCATCATCGTGCTCTTTCCGTTTTATTGGATGATTCTCACTTCCGTCAAAACCTATGCGTCCTATAATGCGGAATACATTCCCTCTTTTTTCACCCTGACCCCCACCTTTGAAAACTACCGGGAAGCCTTTACGGCGGTGCCCCTTGGCCGGTATTTTTCCAATACGCTGATTTTCACTTTGGTGACAACTGCCCTGATGCTGGTTGTGATTATTCTGGCGGCCTTTGCCTTTGCACGGCTGGAGTTCAAGGGGAAAGCCATTCTCTTTACGCTGTTCCTTTCCCTGATGATGATTCCTACGGAGCTGGTTGTCATTACCAATTTCCAGACCATCACCAACTGGAACATGCGAAACTCCTTCCCCGGCCTGATTCTGCCGTCGGTGACATCCGTTTTCTATATTTATCTGCTGAAAGAAAATTTCGAGCAGATTCCGGACGAACTCTATAAGGCGGCGCAGGTGGACGGCACGGGGGATTTCAAGTATCTTCTGAAGGTGATGATTCCCATCAGCCAGCCAACGCTTGTCACCATCACCATCTTGAAAGTGATCGAGTGCTGGAATTCCTATGTGTGGCCCCGGCTGATTACAGATGACCCCAATTTTTTCCTTGTGTCCAACGGCATTCAGGAAATCCGGGAAAGCGGCTTTGGCCGGGAGAATATTCCAGCCATGATGGCGGCGGTTGTGGTGATTTCCGTGCCGCTGATTGTTCTGTTTCTCATTTTCCGCAAGAAAGTGATGGCTGGTGTTTCGAGGGGAGGAACCAAAGGATGACGCAGAAAAAAAGAACATTTGCTGTGATTGTGCTGCTGGTTTCAATATGCTTCCTTTTCACGGGCTGCCATGGCAAAAACACCGCTGCGGCCTTTGTGCTGCCGGAAAAGTTTGATACTTCCCGGAACTATGAAATCACCTTCTGGGCGAAGAACGATACCAATCTCACGCAGGTGCAGATTTACAAAGATGCGATTGCCGGGTTTGAAAAAGCGTATCCGAACGTCAAAGTGAATCTGCGATTGTACACCGATTACGGACGCATCTATAACGATGTAATCACCAATATCGCAACCGGTACCACCCCCAACGTGTGCATCACCTATCCCGACCATATCGCCACCTATCTTACCGGCGGTACCAATACGGTGATTCCTTTGACGGATATTCTGGAAAACGAAAAGTTAGGCCTTGGCGGCAGCGAAGTGAATTTCGATGCACCGAAAAAGGACGAAGTGGTGCCCAAGTTTCTGTCCGAGTGCCGCATTGGCGGCAATACCTACGCCCTGCCCTTCATGCGTTCCACGGAGGCCATGTATGTGAACAAAACCTTTGTAGAAAAGCTGGGCTACACTTTGCCTGAAGTATTGACGTGGGATTTTGTCTGGGAAGTATCAGAAGCAGCCATGGCAAAGGACGCAAACGGGCTGTACAAAGTGAACGGCCAGAAGGTATTGATTCCCTTCATCTATAAATCCACGGATAATATGATGATCCAGTGGCTGAACCAATCCGGCGGCGATTATTCCACGGAAAATGGCGATATCCTGATTTTTAACGACTACACCAAGGGATTTTTGAAAGAGATTGCCAAGCATGCGGCTACCGGCTCCTTCTCCACCTTCAAGATTTCCAGCTACCCGGCCAATTTCCTCAACGCCGGCCAGTGCATCTTCGCTGTGGACTCCACAGCCGGTGCCACATGGATGGGCTCCGATGCACCGCTGATTGATATCAGCCCCGAAAATCTGGTGGAATTTGAAACGGCAGTTTTGCCCATTCCGCAGGTCAACCCAGAAAACATGACTATGATTTCCCAAGGCCCTTCCGTTTGCATTTTCAATAAAGAAGATCCCCAGGAAGTGTTGGCATCGTGGCTGTTTATGCAGTATCTTTTAACCAATGACGTGCAGATTGCCTATGCCCAGACGGAAGGCTATGTGCCCGTTACGCTGAAAGCCCAGCAAAGCGAAGTTTATCAGAATTATTTGAGCCGCAGCGGCGAAGACAATGAACTGTATTACGATATCAAGCTGGATGCTTCCAAGCTGCTGATTGCCCAGACGGAAAACACCTTTGTGACCCCTGTGTTTAACGGCTCCGCTTCCCTTCGCGATGCCTCCGGCCAGATGATTGAGGAAGTGACCAAAGCCGTCAACCGCAGAAAGACCGTGAACGATGCCTATCTGGATGAGCTCTTTGCCAGCATGCAAAGCCGCTATAACCTGAACGAAACGGGCATGGTGGGGCAGGAGGAGACCCTTGGCGAATTGCCAGGAGAAGCCAGAGCCCTTTTGATTACGCTGGTGGTAGTCTGGGCGATGATTGGTATGTATGCTCTTTGCATTACCATAAAAAGAAAACAGACAAAATGAAGTCTGGCGGTTGAAAGTAAGGAAAATTCATGTTATACTATGTAAGTGCATTTTGCACAAGAAAGAAAAAATAAGTGAGGAATCTGCAATGAAGAAATTTACCCGTTTCTTTGCACTGATGATCATGGCTGTGATGGTGCTGGGTCTGGCCGGCTGCGCAAGCGACCCCAAGACAGAAGCCACCGCTGTCCCCTTTGTTACGGATGTGCCTGCTATGGAAGTGCCTGTTACCGAAGTGCCTGCTACTGAAGTGCCTGCTACTGAAGTGCCTGCTACTGAAGTGCCTGCTACTGAAGTGCCTGCTACCGAAGTGCCTGCCACTGAAGTGCCTGCTACCGAAGTGCCTGCTACCGAAGTGCCTGCTACCGAAGTGCCTGCCACCGAAGTGCCTGCTACCGAAGTGCCCGCCACTGAAGTGCCTGCTCCTGCTGCCGTGACCAATTATGCCGATTTCGTGGCTGCCGAGCTGAACACGCCCGTGGAAGTGGAAACCTATGTGCAGGCCAAGCAGGATTGGTGGGACAACAAGGCCACTTTCTACACCCAGAACGAAGAAGGTGCCTATTTCGTCTATGAAATGGCCATCTCTGAAGAAGATTTCAATAAGCTGGTTCCCGGCACCAAGATTCTGGTGAAGGGCTACAAGGCCGAATGGGCCGGCGAAGTGGAAATCGTGGATGCCACTTATGAAATTCTGGAAGGCGAATATATCGCTACCCCCATCGTGGTTACCTCCCTGCTGGGCACCGATGATCTGATTGAGTATCAGAACCAGTTCGTGTCCTTCAAGAACGTCACCGTGGAAAAGATTGAATACAAGAACGGCGAACCCGGCGACGACATCTATCTGACCATCTCCTACGAAGGCAATAACTACGACTTCTGCGTGGAACGCTATCTCACCGGCCCCGATACCCAAGTGTATAAGACCGTGGGCACCCTGCATGCCGGCGACGTGGTGGACGTGGATGGTTTCCTGTACTGGTATAACGGCGTGAACACCCACATCACCAATGTGACGGTTATTTCCTGCGCCGAAGAAGCCGTTGAAGAAACCGTAGCCGCCGTGGAAGAAGTTGTGACCGAAGAAGTGGCTGCTGTGGAAGAAACTGTTGAAGAAACCGTGGCTGCCGTGGAAGAAGTTGTGACCGAAGAAGTGGCTGCTGTGGAAGAAACCGTTGAAGAAACCGTAGCCGCCGTGGAAGAAGTTGTGACCGAAGAAGTGGCTGCTGTGGAAGAAGCCGTTGAAGAAACCGTGGCCGCCGTGGAAGAAGTTGTGACCGAAGAAGTGGCTGCTGTGGAAGAAACTGTTGAAGAAACCGTAGCCGCCGTGGAAGAAGTTGTGACCGAACTGACTGCCGCCGTGGAAGAAGTTGTGGAAGAAGTTCCTGCTGCCGTGACCAATTATGCCGATTTTGTGGCTGCCGAGCTGAACACGCCTGTGGAAGTGGAAACCTATGTGCAGGCCAAGCAGGATTGGTGGGACAACAAGGCCACTTTCTACACCCAGAACGAAGAAGGTGCCTATTTCATCTATGAAATGGCCATCTCCGAAGAAGATTTCAATAAGCTGGTTCCCGGCACCAAGATTCTGGTGAAGGGCTATAAGACCGCATGGTCCGGCGAAGTGGAAATCGTGGATGCTACCTATGAAATTCTGGAAGGCACCTGGGTTGCCGAAGCCAAGGATCTGACTGATAAGCTGGGCACGGAAGAGCTGATTGACTTCCAGAACCAGTTGGCCACCTTCAAGGGTCTCACCGTGGAAGCCATCGAATATAAGAACGGCGAACCCGGTGACGACATCTATGTGACCGTGTCCCTCAACGGCCAGAAGTATAACTTCTGCGTGGAACGCTACCTCACCGGCCCCGACACCGAAGTGTACACCGCTGTGGGCAACCTGCATGTGGGCGATGTTGTGGATGTGGAAGGCTTTGTTTACTGGTATAATGGCGTGAACACCCATATCACCAAGGTGACCGAAGTTTCCTGCACTGCTGAATAATTAAAAATCGTGGCTTGTGGCGTCTTCCTTTCCGGGGGACGCCACAGCTTTATCTTTTGCGGAGGAAACCTTATGAGCAAGATCATCCGCCTGCCCTTAAAGCAGGCATTGACCATGGAAAAAGCAGCCGAAATTCAGCCGGAAGAACTGACCAGAGAAGAAATGCTTCTTTTGATTCCGAAAATCGAAGCCTTGTATGATGCTTTGCAGGAAGAAGAGCCGGAAGATATCATGAGCGAAGAATATCTGGCATGGGAAGAAGATCTGGAAGTGCTGGATGATTTATTGGACGAAATTCAGGATTTATTGGAGGGATAAAGGAGGCGTTTTCCCATGCTGACAAAGGAACAGCGGTTGCAGATGCTGGCCTGTCCCACGGGCAGGGTGGATGTGGTGCTGGACACGGACACCTATAACGAAATCGACGATCAGTTTGCCTTGAGTTATGCCCTCCATGCTGGGGAGAAAATTGATTTGAAGGCCGTTTATGCGGCTCCGTTCCTGAATGAACGCTCCGTGAGCCCCAAGGACGGCATGGAAAAAAGCTATCAGGAAATCCTGAAATTGTTCCGTCTGGCCGGAAAGGAAACGCTGGCGTTCAGAGGGGCTAGCGATTATCTGAAGGACGAAAAAACGCCTTTCCTGTCCCCGGCGGCAGAGGATTTGTGCAAGCGGGCGATGGAATACAGCTGGGACAAGCCCTTATATGTGGTGGCGATTGGTGCCATTACCAATGTAGCTAGTGCCCTTTTGATGCAGCCGGAAATTGCAGAAAAGATGGTGGTTGTCTGGCTGGGCGGCCATGCGCTTCATTGGCCGGATAACCATGAATTCAACTGCTTTCAGGATGTGGCGGCGGCAAGGGTGGTTTTTGCAAGCGGCGTGCCGCTGGTGCAATTGCCCTGCATGGGAGTCGTGAGTGCTTTTACCACCACTGGGCCGGAGCTGGAATACTGGCTGCGAGGGAAAAATGCCCTGTGCGATTATCTGGCGGATCACACCATCGAAGCAGCGGAGGAATACGCCAAGGGCAGGGTGTGGAGCCGGATTATCTGGGATGTGACGGCAGTGGGGTGGCTGATGAACGAAAAAGGAAATCTGATGCAGGATAAAATCTTGCCAAGACCCATGCCGGAATATGATCATCACTATTCTTTTGATGAAAACAGCCCCTTGTACCGCTATGTGTATCACATTGACCGGGATGCCCTTTTGCAGGATTTATTCGACCATATCGCAAAATAAAAAATTTGCAATGGATGAAAAAACATCCATTGCTTTTTTATGCCTTCACCTGCAGGATGCGCAGGAAATGGCCGTTTTGATGGGTGCAGCCCTCAAAGCCACGAGGCGGTATCAGGGGATGGCCGGGCACGGCGTGCAGCAGGGCGGAAACCTGGCTGTTTTTTGTCTGATACCCCATGAGGATGTAGGGGAGAGCCGGGCTTGGGGAAGGCAGCTTCACGCATCGAAAGCCGGGCAGGGCAAAGGGGCGATAGGGCGTGCCTTGGCTGAAAGAAGGCTGCAAATGCCGGATGGAGGGTGGCCAGAAAAGAGCGGGCAGGGCATAAGCCATGGGCGTTTGAGAGGCTTTGCGCAGGGAAAAGGAAGGCTCCGGGGGAAGGGGCTCTTCCGGCTCGTTTTGTGGCAGGGCAGCGGAGTTTTCTGAAAGCAGATCCCTTGGCAGCACCGGGGCATTTTCCGATAGCGGCTTTGGGGGAAGGGGGAATTCCGACTCTTTAGTCAGCATGGCAGCGGAGCTTTTCAAAGATAGCTCCAGGGACGGCTCCGGCGGCAGATTTTCCTTTTCCGGGGCGGATTTCTTCTTCTTGGGCAGCAGGGAAAGGGCGCGGAAATAGCCGTCCGTTTTGTCCTCGCCTTCTTCCCATAGTTGCAAGCCGTCCGTTTCATGACAGAGAAAGAAAAAGCCGTCCCGGTGGCAGGAAAGGGAAAGGGTGCCGTTTGGGGCGGCAGGATGGGCGTGTTCCGGATGGCCGTCGCAATAGAGCCGATAAACGCTGCCCGGCCGCAGCCCCTGACAATAAATTTGGATCCCTCCGGCCTCGCCCCGGATGTACCCCAGGCAGCTTCCTTTGCCGCAAAGGGAGCGAAAACTAAAGGCTTCTTGCATGATGATTTCCTCCTTTTTGCGTATTATATGCGCTGTGCATCACCGCATTGCCAGATAAGAAAAAATCCTGTATAATAGAGGGCAAGAAAGCAAGGGTGGGTGAAACCTATGCGGATTTTGATTACCAATGACGATGGCATCGGTGCGGAAGGCATCAAGGCCTTGGCACAGGCGGCGATTGAGAGAGGGCACGAAGTGCTCATCAGTGCACCGGCTTTTCAGTGCAGTGCCAACAGCCAGCATGTAACCATCAGCCACCCGTTGATGGTGAAGAAAGTGAATTGGCCGGGGGCTGAGGCCTATGCCGTGGAGGGAACGCCCTGCGACTGCACCCGGCTGGCCCCCTTTCTGACGGATAACCGGCATTTTGATTTTTGCCTGTCCGGCATTAACCGGGGGGACAATGCCGGTAGCTCCGTCTATTACAGCGGCACGGCTGCGGCGGCACGGGAAGCGGCCATGCTTTATATTCCTTCCATGGCGGTTTCCATCGTCCGGGGGGCCACATGGGAGATGTATTGGCAGCTGGCGAAAAAGGCCGTGGAATTGGCCGAGGCGTTTGAGGGGGAAAAGCTGCCCCGGTTTACGTTCATTAACCTCAATGCCCCCTGCCTTGCTCCGGAAGAATGGAAGGAAATGGTGCTGTGCCCTTTGAGCAGCGGCTATTTCACCGATACCTATCAGCGGCGGCACAGCCCTTCCGGCCAAACCTATTATTGGGTGGAGGAAG
Organism: Clostridia bacterium; assembly: GCA_045590215.1. Lineage (GTDB taxonomy): Bacteria > Bacillota > Clostridia > Christensenellales > Aristaeellaceae > RUG563. Next base: position 59,865 of record JAZNQO010000001.1, read on the forward strand.
TGGACACGGCGGATTTGCCCATTGAGCCTGCAGAGCCGGGAAGCGACCGCTATTTCTTGCAAGAAGGACATTTGACTTGCAGTTTTGTGGGTCCTTTTGGGTGTATAAACGGCAAATATACAGAAAAAATGCAAGATTTGATGAAATAAACTTGCAAATTCATGTGCGCTCCCTTATAATATGGACAGTTTGTGTTGAAGGAAGGAATGCGCCATGGAACAGAGAAACGATTTGATCGAGCGGCTGAATCTCACCGGGAAAAAGCTGAGCAAAAGCCATCGGTTGATTGCCAATTACATCGTGGAGCATTACGATAAAGCGGTGTTCATGACGGCAGCAATGCTGGGGGATATTGTGGGGGTCAGCGAAAGCACGGTGGTGCGTTTTGCGGTGGCTCTGGGATACGAAGGTTATCCCCAATTGCAGCATTCTTTGCAGGAGCTGGTGCGCCATCGGCTGACGGCGGTGCAGCGGTTTGAAATGAGCAGCGATATGGAAGAAAGTGCGGTGCTGTCCACCGTGCTGAAAGCGGATATGCTGAACATCCGGCATACAGCGGACGCCATCGACGGAGAAGCCTTTACGGCGGTGGTCAATAAAATGCTTTCCGCCAAAGCCATTTATATTCTTGGGCTGCGTTCGGCAGCACCGCTGGCGCAGTTTTTCGCCTATTATTTGAGCTTCATTTTTGACGATGTGCGGCTGGTGGCGGCGTCCAGCACGGACGTGTTTGAATCCATCGCCCGGATCAAAAAGGAAGATGTGCTGATCGGCATCAGTTTCCCCCGCTATTCCACCCGCACGCTGGAAGCCATGCGCTTTGCCCAGGAATGCGGCGCACAGGTGATCGGCATTACGGACGGCATGATGAGTCCCTTATACAGTCAGGCAGACGTGTGCCTCACCGCCCGGACGGATATGGCTTCTTTCGTGGATTCGCTGGTGGCACCGCTCTCTTTGGTCAATGCGCTGCTGGTGGCACTGGCCATAAAAAAACGGGAAGACCTTTCCCGGCACTTTGAAAAACTGGAAGGAATCTGGGATGCTTACAGCATTTACACAAACAGGGAAAACCAATGACGTGGTGGTCATTGGCGGCGGGGCAGCCGGGATGATGGCTGCGCTGTTTGCTGCGCAAAACGGGGCGAAAGTGACCCTGCTTGAAAAAAACGAAAAGCTGGGCAAAAAAATCTATATCACAGGCAAAGGCCGCTGCAATGTGACCAATGTGTGCGATGTGGACACCTTTTTGCAGAATGTGCCAAGGAACCCCCGGTTTTTGTTTGGTGCGCTGCGGCTGATGAACCCGGATGATATGCTGCAGCTTTTGCAGGAATGGGGCTGCGAAACAAAAGTGGAGCGGGGGCGGCGTGCCTTTCCCGTTTCCGATAAAGCCAGCGATGTGACCAAGGCCCTGGAAAAAGCCCTGCGGCAAAATGGCGTGCAAATCCGCCTGAACTGCGAAGTGAAAGGCCTTTTGCAAAACGAAAGCAGCGTATATGCCGTGGCAACCAGTTTGGGAAACGTGCCTTGCGGTGCTGTGGTTATTTGTACCGGCGGCCTTTCCTATCCGTCCACTGGATCCACTGGGGACGGCTATCACTTTGCGGAGCAAATGGGCTTGAAAGTGACGGAAAGAAAGCCTTCCTTGGTGGGGCTTTTGACGAAGGAAAAGTGGCCTATGGCCTTGCAGGGGCTGACGCTGAAAAATGTTTGCCTAACAGGCACCAGTTGTGGTAAAATAATATACTCGGAGCTGGGAGAAATGCTGTTTACCCATTTTGGCATTTCGGGACCGCTGGTGATTGAGCTTTCCTCCCATCTGCCGGACAAGGGTGAAGTGACCGCTGTGCTGGATTTGAAGCCGGGATTGACAGACGAGCAATTGGACGCTCGGTTGCAAAGGGAAATCAAGGCAAACGGCAAAAAGCAGGTTACATCCCTTTTGCAGACGCTGCTTCCCCAAAGGATGGCGCAGGTGTTTGCGGAATGCTTGGGTATTCAGCAGACCAAGGTGTGCAGCCAGCTGACGGGGAAGGAAAGGGCGCAGATGGTGCATTTCCTCAAAGCCTTGCCGCTTACCATTTCCGGCACCCGTTCCTTGCAGGAAGCCATTGTGACACGGGGCGGCGTGGATGTGAAGGGCATTGCGCCAAACACCATGGCGGCAAAAAGTGTGCCCAATCTCTTTTTTGCCGGGGAAGTGCTGGATGTGGATGCCCATACCGGCGGATATAATTTGCAAATCGCCTTTTCCACCGGCGCATTGGCCGGGAAAAGCGCAGCATTATTCGTGAAAGATAGGAATGAATGACCATGCAGTATATTGTGCTGGATCTGGAGTGGAATCAGCCCATCTCCTATAATTCCGCAGCGTATAAAAACGTTGGCGGCAAATTGCTGTTTGAATTGATCCAGATTGGTGCTGTGAAGGTGGATGAAAAGATGCAGGTGGTGGATTCCTTCAGCCAGCTCATCTGCCCCCAGCAGTATCTGAAATTGCATCCCCGCATTTCCCGGATCACCCATATCACGCAGGAAGATCTGATGGGTGCGCCGGAGTTCAACGAGGCGGTGGCCGCCTTTGCCGCATGGTGCGGCGAGGATTATGTGCTGCTGACATGGGGCTGCGACGACGTTTCGGTGCTGGATCAGAACATGACGTTTTTCGGTTGCGAAACGAAGCTGAGCAAAATTTATGACATTCAGCAGCTCTTTGGCCGGGTGATCGGCAACAGCAAGGAGCGCAAGGGGCTCAAATCCGCCATGGATTATTATGAAATTGTGCCGGATGAAGAGAATAAGCCCTTCCATAACGCCGAAAACGATGCCTATTATACGGCCTTGGTGTTTGCCCGGCTGCCGGAGCCTGCGCAGGTGCTGGAATTCCCCCTGACCCCCCGGAAATTGCAGCATCTGGACCGTAAAAAGAAGGAATGTCAGGCCATTTTGCGGGTGCGCAGCATGAAGGACGGCCTGCAATCCGCCGCTGCCATGAAGCCCCCCTGCCCTGCCTGCGGCAAGAAGCTGGAAGTGAAGGAAGGGTATGTGAAGCAGGGCGAAAACAAGTTTATGGCATTGGCGGATTGCCCCCAGCACGGGCTGGCTTTCTTTAAGCTGACCTTCAGCAAAAATGAAGAAGGCAAGCGTGTGATGATCCGGGCTGCGTCTCTTTCCGAAGAGCAGAACCCGGCCTATGTGAACACCAAGCATTTGCAGTGGCAGCAGAAGATGGCCCTGCAGAAAGAAGCAGAAGAAAAAGAATAAAGAAAAACAAAAGGGGGCAGCCTTCCCGAAAAATGGGGTGAGGCAAGCCCCCTTTGGGTTTTTGAGGACAGAGCCGGGAGGAAAGAAATGATTATTTCCATTTTGGGGAAAGAAAAAGAATATCAAAAGCCGGTGCAGGTTTTGCAAATAATCCGGGATATGGCTCCGGAATATACAGAGCAGGCTCTTGGCTGCTTTTGCGGCGGCAGGGCGTTGGAACTGACGGCGGAAATTGATGAAAGCTGTGCTTTGCATCCCATCACCTTCCAAAACGAAGAAGGCCGCAGAATTTACGAGCGCACGGTTCGCTTTGTGTTGCTGCTGGCTGTAAAGCGGCTGCTTGGGGAAGGGTACCATGTACGGATTGAGCATTCCATCGGCTATGGGCTGTACATGCGGCTGATGGAAAAGGAAATGGACGCAGAGACGGTGGTTCAGCTGGAAGCGGAAATGCAGCGCATTGTGGATGCGGATTGGCCGCTTCTTCGCCATCAATGGACACGGGAGGAAGCCATCCGCTATTTTCAAATGCAGGGGCAGGAGGAGAAGGTGCGGCTTTTGGCTTACCGGCCTTATGACTATTTCCCGGTGTATGTGTGCGGCGATATGGCGGATTATTTTTACGGGGCTATGCTGCCTTCCACGGGCTATGTGCCGGTGTTCAAGCTCAAGTATCATGCGCCGGGCATGGTGCTGCAGCTGCCGTCTCCCAAGGATGTAGGAAAGCCTGCGCCTTTTGTGGAAAGGGAAAAGCATTTGCAGGTCTTCGCCCAGAGCAACCGTTGGTGCGATATTCTGAACTGCAAAAATGCGGCGGATTTGAACGACATGACGGTGAGCGGCAAGCTGCGTGAATTTATCCGGGTGAATGAAGCGTTGCACGATAAATCCATTGGGGAGATTGCGGACGGCATTGATGGGATGGGCGTCCGGGCAGTATTTGTGGCCGGGCCGTCTTCCAGCGGCAAGACCACCTTTTCCAATCGGCTGTGTATTCATCTGCGGGTACTGGGCAAAAAGCCGGTGCTGATTTCCCTGGACGATTTTTACCGCAACCGGGAAGAATTGCCCTTGGAAGCGGACGGCGAGCCGGACTTGGAAGCCCTGTCTTCTCTGGATGTGTCTTATTTTCAATCCTGCATGCAAAAGCTGCTTTCCGGGGAAGAGGCCTTGCTGCCCTCCTTTGACTTCAGCGTGGCAAAGCGCAAAGAGGAATATAAGCCTCTGCGGCTGGAAGAAGGGCAGATTCTGGTGATTGAGGGCATCCACGGCCTGAACCCGGCATTGCATCAGGGCTTGAAGCCGGGCGCAGTTGCCAAGGTGTATATCAGCGAGCTCACCTGCCTGAATCTGGATAACCACAACCGTATCCGCACAACGGATGCAAGGCTGCTTCGCCGCATTGTGCGTGACAAGCAATTCCGCAATACCAAGCCGGAAGAAACTCTGAAAATGTGGAACAGCGTGCGAAGGGGCGAGGAGAAATGGATTTTTCCCTATCAGGAGGAAGCGGATTTCATGTTCAATTCCGCCTTGCACTATGAACTGCCGGTTTTGAAAAAGTATGTATATCAGACGCTGATGGAAATTCCGCCGGAGGACAGCTGCTATCTGGCGGCGCGACGGCTGATTAAGATTTTGCATTATCTTTTGCCTGCGCCGGAAGAGGTGATGGAGGAAATTCCACCGCTTTCCCTGCTCCGGGAATTTATCGGCGGCTGTACTTTCTATTGAGCGTTTTTGCATATGCTTCCCTGAACGGAGGGGAGCAATATGGCTGAAAAGAAAAAGGGAAAAGGCAGGCGTATTTTGCGGCTGTTGCTATTGGCAGTGCTTTTGCTTGCTGCGCTTTTTCTGCTTTTGCAAAAGAATTTGGAAGCGGTTATTCTGGATATGGCGCACGCACGGGCGGAAGCCATGGCGGTTGCCTATATCCATGAGGCTACTCAAAACCTGATTTCCGATGAAATTCCCTACACCGATATGATGACGGTGCATACCGATGATACCGGCAAAGTGACCATGCTGGAAGCCAATACCGTGGAAATGAACAGGCTTTCCACCCAGGCTGCCCTTTTGACCCAGAAACGGCTGGACAGTGCCGACGCCCAAAGCGTTTCCATTCCCTTGGGGGCAGCCCTGGGCATTCCTTTTCTATCGGCGTTGGGGCCGAAAATTCAGGTGAGGATTGTGCCGGTGAGTGCCGTTTCCGCTGCATTTTTTACGGAGTTTGAGGCGGCTGGCATTAACCAGACGAGGCACAAAATTTATCTCTCCCTGCAGACTACGGTGCGGCTGGTGATTCCTTCCGGGGCAAAGCAGGTTTCCCTGGAAAGCCAGGTTTTGGTGGCGGAAAGCATCATTGTGGGGGACGTGCCGGGCACTTATGTGCAGGTTCCGCAATATGACGATGCCTTAAACTTCGCAATTCCTTGATTTTTTTGTGTTTATATGATAATATATTCGTAACAAATTGCGCTGTTTACTTGACAGCGTGCCATATATGCTCTAAAATGTTTAGAGAATATGGATATTTTTCTCCCAGCATGGAAAACGTGCTTGGAGGGAGGGAGGGGCAATATATGACATTTGCCCGGAAAATGATAAAATTTGCAAGCCTGCTGCTGATGGCGGCACTGCTTTTTGGCATGTGCACGCAGGCGTTGGCTGTGGTGGACCCCATTGATTTTGACATACAGATTACGCCGGATAGCCTGACGGCTCCGGGGGATGTGCAGGTGTCGCTGCGAGTGGCCAATGTGGGCAGCGCAGATATGACGGATCCTGTCACGCTGTATGACCCGGCCGGAAACGTTGTGGCCTCCTTTGGCGACGGCGGCAGCGTGATGCTTGCAGCCGGTGCGTTCAAAACGTGGGAAGGTACCTGGAAGGTAACGGAAGCCCAGCTGGACAAGGGCGAAATTTCCTATGCCCTGAAATATCATCTGCAGGATGATAATCAGGAATTGATTGCCATGAACAGCGCAGCGGTGGCCAAGGTGAACTTCATCGGCGAAAAGGTGGGCCTCACCGTTAACCGCACCGTGACCCCCGAAGTTGTACGCCCCGGCAAGGAAGTGACGGTATCCTATGAGCTGTATAACAACGGCAATGTGGATATTAAGGATATCCGTGTAAAAGAGGCCATTGATCGCAACGCCCAGAAGGTGGACCGGCTGCAGCCCGGCGAAAAGAAGACCCTGACATTCTCCAGCAAAATCGGCAATGCGGACTTGGTCAGCAGCGCAGATATCACCTATAAAGCCGGGGAAGATACCAAGACCCAAACCAAAGAGATTGAAGAGCAGGTGATTCCGCTGGCTCGCCCCAATCTGCACATTGAAATCGTTTCCCCCACTACCGGCGTGAACATCAAGGAAACCGCCAAATTGCAGGTGATTTTCAAAAATGACGGTAATGTGACCTATTCCAATGTTTCCGTGTCCGATGTGAACAAGGGCGAAATCTTCACCAACCTCACCATTCCCGCAGGGGCCACTGTGACGGAAGAAAAGGAATTTATCCTCACGGAAAAAACCACCTTTAAGGTGACGGCTACCCTGCCCGATAATACCGGCGAAACCAGAACCGCCACTTCCAATGAGCTGACTGTCGGCGTTTTTGATCCCACCAAGACGCTGCTGCTCACTTTGAACCTCACCAGTAATCAGGAAACCGTGCAGGCAGCCCCGGCGGATGTTCGCTTCACCCTGACCGTCACCAACAACAGCAATATCAAGGCTGAAAACATCGGCATTTCCCATGGCTCCACTTCCATCGCCACCATTGATGCACTGGAAGCAGGCGAAAGCGCAACCATCACAAGGGATGTGCGCATTTCCCAGGTGGGCAAGTTCCGCTTCACTGCCACGGCCAAGGATACCATGAACAACGAAGTGGCCTTCGATTCCAACACCCTGCAGCTTTCCTATGCGCCGGCCACGGCAGCCCCGGAAGTGGAAGTAATCCCCACCCCTGCCGCTCCCAAGGCCGTAACGCCTGCCCCGGTGGATGATATCCTCTATAAGACCCGTGATGCGCTTACCATCGCCCTGACGGTAGCCGGCGTGATCTTCGCTGTGCTGATGATTCTGTTTGTGGTGTCCACGGTGGCTCGCCTGCGCAACAAGAGCAAATCCAAGGCGGCCTATGACCATCTGGAGCTTTCCGAGCGTCGGGATTATACCGAACCGGCCGACCTGGACGACGAAGAAATTACCCAGACCCATGAACGGGGCGAATTGACGCCTGTTGTGCCCCTGCAGGAAGAACAGACGGAAAAGAAGCCTGAAGGGGACGGCGAAGGGGTCTATCGCATTTCCCGTTCGGCGGATGATGGGGCTGAAAAGCCTGCGGAGCGTCATGCGGTGAAGGAAGTTTCCGCTGACGACGGCGAAGAATAAAATCAATTAAGCAACCCGGAAGGCTGTTTCCGAAGGCGAAAGCTGAAGAAGCAGCCTTCTTTTTAGCAGCCGGGAAGGAAAGGGAAACAATGATAGAAAATCTGCATCGGATGATGGAACAGGTGCTGCTCCATGTGGAAAAGGAAAAGCCGCCGGTGGTGGTGCTGGATGGCATGTGCGGCAGCGGCAAAACCACGCTTGCCAAGGCACTGGTGGCGGAAATGCAGTGTCCGCTGATTCAGATGGACGATTTTTTCCTGCTCTATGAAATGCGCACAGAGGAACGCTTAAAAATGCCCGGCGGCAATGTGCACTTCGAGCGGTTCGGTAAAGAAGTGCTGCCCTTTATCGGAAAGAAGGAAGGGTTTACCTACCGGCGTTTCTCTTGCAGCGATGGCACGTTTTCCCCTGCTTTCTGCCCGGCTTCGGATGTGCGCATTGTGGAGGGCAGCTATAGCCTGCATCCCCATTTTCAGGCGGCGTGGCAGGGGATGGGGGCATTGACGGTGTTTTTGTCCGTTGGGGAAGGGGAGCAGCTGCGGCGGCTTTCCAGGCGCAACCCAGCCTTATTGGAACGCTTCCAATCCGCATGGATTCCCATGGAAAACCAGTATTTTGCGGCGTACAAAATCCGGGAAAAGGCCGACCTTTGCCTGCATAGCCCGGAGAGGGAGGAATGAGCGTGCCGTTCAAGGTATAGACAGGGCTTTCGAAGAGCAAAATGCGCTTTTTTCAATTCCCCGTGCCTGATGGGCAGGGGAAAGAAGCTTTCTTTCAGTGAAATTTCGTTTCTTTGTGAAAAATGATTGACTTTTTTCTCGTTCTCTGTTATAATCTTTGACGCTGGCAATGCGCCGGTGTGCCGATATAGCTCAGTTGGTAGAGCGGCTGATTCGTAATCATCAGGTCAAGGGTTCGAGTCCCTTTATCGGCTCCATTTTTATTTCGAGGTGTAGCGCAGCTTGGTAGCGCGTTTGGTTCGGGACCAAAAGGCCGTGGGTTCGAATCCCACCACTTCGACCAATAAAACAGGGATGCCCTTTGCGGGGAGGTTTCTTAAGGAACAATTTATCCCGAAAGGAGAAAGACGAGCATCCGGCGAAATACCGGATGCTCGTTTGCTTATGTGGCACAATAAGCGCAATGCACTAATACCGTGCGTATAATTGCGCCCTCACCAAATGATGTAGCGTTCACCCCTCGTTGTTCTATATGTTATTTCTTCTGATTCGGACAACTGTTTCGCTACTTGTCTTGCAGTCGAAATATTGCAAGGCTTTTGTAACGCTTTCGCCAGATGGCTTGAAAACTCGACCTTGTTGTGCTACAATATATTGTGATTGTTTATGCGCAAAAGGAGGAAGTACGATGGCGAAACTGGTTAAATTCATAGACCTGTTTTGTGGTATCGGTGGCATCCGTTTGGGGATGGATTCTCAAGGATTTGAATGTGTTTTCTCCAGTGATATAAATGCAGAGTGTCAGCGTACCTATAATGAGAATTTTGGCGAGGAACCGTTTGGAGATATAACTCAGATTGACGAGAAATCTATTCCTGACCATGACATTCTGTGTGCTGGTTTTCCTTGTCAACCGTTTAGCATTTCCGGCAAGCAAAAAGGTTTTGATGATACCAGAGGAACACTGTTCTTTGATATTTGCAGAATCCTCAATGAAAAGAAACCCTCTGTTGTATTCTTGGAGAATGTAAAGCATCTCGTTCATCATAACGGAGGCAAAACCCTGCAAACCATTCTCGACAAGTTAGAGGGCCTTGGTTACTCTGTATCTTGGAGAGTTCTCAATGGTGCAGATTACGGTGTGCCTCAGAACCGCGAGAGAATCATCATCATTGGTTCTTTGCATGGTAAATTTGATTTTGACAAAATCAAAACCATTCCGAGAGGTCGTTTGCTTGAATATCTCGATACTGAAGGCGAGTTTGAATATTTGGACCCTGCTGATTATACACTAATTGAAAATCCAAAACAGCAACCTGGTTCTGGTTTGATTTTCGCAGGTTACAGAAATAAATCCATCCGCAAAGTGGGCGTAAGACCCGGCACAGAGCATTTGTCTCGTGTTCACAAACAACCAAACCGCATTTATTCTGTACTTGGCATACATCCGACATTGCCCTCACAAGAATCCTCTGGCAGATACTTTGTATTGACCACAGCGCAACATGTGAGAAAATTGACCATCAATGAGTGTTGGAGAATCATGGGTTTCCCAGAGACATATATCAAAGTGAGTTCCATTGGAGAACAATATAAACAACTTGGCAATTCCGTTTGTGTGCCTATGATTAAGGCAGTTGCTGAGGAAATTAACAATCAATTCTTTGGAGGGGAGCAGAATGCCGAATCATAACGAAGTATTAGACAACGTATATAACAGAGCATTGACGGCAACTGCTGCCAATGACTTAACAACAACACTGCCGGATGCAATTAAGGCGCAGGTGGAACTGCTTGTTTCACGTTCCGAAACTAATAAAGGTATGATTGCAGTGTTGACCACTCTGCTCGTTCACAAACAAGTTGAACCTCAGCAGGACATTAGACACCATCAAGCACAACTCCCGAATGGCTTTGCAGGTAGAGGCATTGACCAGAACTATATCACTCCGTTTATGAAAAGAGTGTGTTTCCCTGCAATGGCAGAGTCTGGTTGGTTGACTCGCTCCTTGGAGCAGGCACACCCATATGACCTCAACTATCCGGGCAAAATCAAACCCGATACTGTAAAGGTCGCATTTCTGAACATCATTGACCAAGTACAGGTGCATGGTTTGAGTGCTGATGATGTGTTGCTCTATTTCTTCAAACTTCTTGTAAAGCAGAGAGATGATTTGAGCATTGAACTCGCAAAACCTCACAGTCTGTCCATTTCAAAAATCATCAAATTGCTTGAAAAGCATTTTACTTATCGTTATTCTTGCCACGGTGCATCCCGTCTGCCAACACTGGCAATTTATGCAGCATATCAGTGCATGATGGGACAGGTTGCACGATTTGACAGAAAGATTTTGTGTTCTCTTGCCTCTCATAACTCTGCAGACACTCAGTCTGGTCGCATCGGAGATATTGATATAAACTATGAAAATGACAACGCATTTGAGGGTGTAGAAATCAAACACGAAATTCAAATCACTCCTCAGTTGGTCCGTGATGCTTATGAGAAATTCAAGGTGTACAACACTGACCGTTATTATCTGTTGACCACCGCAAACATGGATTCTGCAGATTGGGATGGAATTGAAACAGAAATCCAGAGAATCGCTCATATTCATGGATGCCAAGTAATTGTAAACGGCGTTTACACCACACTCAAATATTATCTCCGTCTCGTGACTGACCCCGCCGAGTTCATTGACAGATATGTTGAATTACTGAAGGTCGATGAAACAATCAAGTTCCAGCATAAAGTGGCATGGAATGAAATCATCAGTCAAGGATTATAAATCAAAAAGCAGGACATGCGGGTCCTGCTTTTTGATTTATGTTCCAACAGCCGTGTTGCAGCGCTATAATACATCCCGGACACAAAGAAAAGAAAGATAACTCCATCCTTTCTATCCCCCTCACTGGGCGTCCCTGTTTTGTTGTTTTATTCAATATTCATTTTTATGAATAATAAATATTGAAGCCGCTGGGCTGATGAATAATTTTATTATGTTTCTATGGGAAAGGCTCACGCCCGGTCGCCCACGGTTTGCACTTTCAGGAGGTTGGTGGTGCCGGAAACGGAGAGGGGTACGCCAGCGGTGATGACCACCAGATCGCCGTTATTGACCAGATCCAGATTCCGGGCGCAGTCTACGGCGTGGAGGAAAAGATCGTCGGTGCTATGCTGGTTGAGAGCCAGCACGGGATAAACGCCCCAGGAGAGGGACAGCTGATGATAGGCCTTTTCCACAGGGGTGGCGGCCACGATGGGCTCGAAGGGGCGATATTTGCTGATGCCGCGGGCGGTTTGGCCGTGGAGCGTGACGGCAATGATGGCCTTGGCTTTCACGTCCCGGGCGGTGGTGCAGGCGGCGTCGCAGATGGCGTTGGTGGTATCGTTAAAGGCAGAATTATAGACCATGGACTTGTATACGCCCATTTCAAAGGCGTCGTGTTCAGCCTGCTCGGCAATGCGAGCCATGGCACGGACGGACTCCACGGGATATTCCCCGGCGGCACTTTCCCCGGAGAGCATGACGGCGGAGGTGCCGTCGAAAACGGCGTTGGCCACGTCCGTGATTTCGGCACGGGTTGGCATGGGGGAGTGCATCATGGAATCCAGCATTTGTGTTGCGGTGATGGCCATTTTACCGCTGGCGAAGCAGGCGCGGATGAAGCGTTTTTGCAGGCCGGGCAGCTTTTCGTATTCCACTTCCACGCCCATATCGCCACGGGCGACCATGATGCCGTCGGAGTGCAAGAGGATTTCGTCGAAGTTTTCAATGCCTTCCAGGTTTTCAATCTTGGAAATGATTTTGATGTCGTGGCCGCCGTGATAGTCTACAAACTTGCGCAGGGCGATGACGTCTTCTTTCCGGCGGACGAAAGAAGCGGCAATGAAATCCACTTTATTTTCCACGCCGAAAATCAGGTCGTTTTTATCCTGCTCGCTCAAATAAGGCATGTCGATGGCCACACGGGGGATATTGATGCCCTTGCGGTTGGAAACGGTGCCGCCGTTGAGTACGGTACAGACGGCCTTTTCCTCGTCCGCTTCTTCCACGCGCAGGTGAATACGGCCATCGTCGATGAGCACGGTGTGGCCTTTTTGCAATTGCTTTGTAAGGGCAGGATAGGAAACGGAACAGCCCGTTTCGTCCCCGTCACGCTCTTTGGCGTAGAGGGTGAAAGATTGCCCCGGCTGCAGGTGAATCTTTCCGGCGGGGAACAGCCCCGTGCGGATTTCCGGGCCTTTGGTGTCCAGCATCACGGCGGCGGCAAGCCCCAGTTCGTCCCGGACGGAACGGAAGGTTTCGATGGTTTTTTTATGGCTTTCGTGGGTGCCGTGGGAGAAATTAAGCCGGGCTACGTTCAGGCCGCTTTTGAGCATTTGGGCGATGATGGCCGGGTCACTGCTGGCGGGGCCAAGGGTGCAGACGATTTTTGTTTTCCGCATGCGGAAACCCTCCTGTATATATTCATGGATTTTGTTGTTCGTACATATAGTATACCGTAATTTTGCCGGAAGTGCAAGGAAAAGGGAAATGTTTCCGGCAAGGGAAGGGGCGTTTTGTTCGTTTATTCTGTGTCTCCGCTTTCTATTAGGCGCACCCACTTGACCCGGCCTTGGACGGCAGGGGTTTCATAAAAACGGGCGGTCTGATCCCGATGGGTATCGTTCCATTTGTCAAAGCCCAGGGGGTGGATGTGGGGGCCATAGGTGCATTGGATGAAGCGGCAGAGGCCATAATCACGCCATGGACGAGCCAGATAGATAGAGGCAGGATGCACATCTTCTTCGCAGGTGAAGCGGCAGCGGAGGAAGTCATAGCCCTTTTCCTGCGTTAAGGGATGCGCCGGGGCAGCACAATAGCCCACTTGGCGCACATCATGCACATTGCGGATTTCGCAATCCTCAAACACCGCTTCGCCGCAGCCGAAAATGAAGTCCACCGAGCCTTCGATGAGGCAGTTTTTGTAATGCTGCCGGGAAGGGGTAGGGGATAAAAGCTCTTTGCGATGAAAGCCCTGATAGCGTTCGATGAGATCCGGCGGCAGAGGGCCTGCAAAGAGGGTGTCCTGGGTGGAGGAAAGGCGGCAATCTTCCATGCGGAAATCATCCCCCAGCACCGAAAGTGCCACTTCCTGGCCTTTTGTTTCCGGGGCAAGGGCATCATTGACCACAGACAGGTGCTGCATAGTGATATGATCGGCACAGACGGCCAGCGTCCAGGTGCGGAAGGTGTTATATTCCACGCCGTTTTCGTCCAGCTTGTTGGCGTAATCGTCATAGACCAGCACGGTATCGTCCTTCCCTTCGCCGATAAGGGTGAGGTTAGGTGTGGTGATGATGGTTTTCTGCCGGTAAACTCCGGCGGATAAATGAATGACTGTGCCGGGGGCAGCCTTGTTGAAAACGGCTTGCAGGGAATCGTCAGGGGTGACGGTTATGGTGATGGGCATGGGAATCCCTCCTGTTGCTAAATAAGTGCAAATTATATGAAAGGCTATCATGGGTACTCATACAATATAGCATAAATGGACGAAGGATGGAAGATAAATGTCGATTTTGTACATAAATAGATTTCTTTTGTTTATGTACGAAAGAACGAAAAAGATGTAAAATAAGGTTGGATATGTTTGAAATTTCATCAATTTTTGGGAATCTTACGGATACGCTTTAAAAATGCGTGTCGTAAATGTTCATTTATGGGCCGAAAGGGAGGCGCGGCATGCAAAAGGGAATCACCTTCCGGCAATACCGGGCCATGGATTTGGTTTTCTTTACATTGCTGCTTTGCATAAGCGAAGTGGTAATCACGCTGGGGGCAACCCGATGGTTTCGGGGGGAAGCCTATACGCTGTCCTTTTCCTGTGCGGTGATGGCCATTGTGATGGTGCGCTGGGGCATCTGGGCGGCAGTGCCAATAGCGGTTGGCAGCTTTGCGTTCTGCCTGATTTCCGGAGCGGCGGCCGGCCAATACGCCATTTATATCATCGGCAGCATGGCAGGGCTTGCGATGCTCCCGTTCCTGAAAAAATGGGGCTGGCAGAAGCTGAAGGGAAACGTGCTTCTGGCGATTGTTTACGGGCTTTTAACCGCCCTTTCCATGCAAATGGGGCGGCTGCTGGTGGCCGTTGTGCTTGGCTATTCCCTGCAGGTGTGCATCGGCTTTATCACAACGGATATTCTGTCCACGCTGTTTGCGGCGCTGCTTGTGTGGATTGCAAGGAATCTGGACGGCATGCTGGAGGAACAGCGGCATTACCTGAAACGGGTACAGGAAGAAAAAGAGAAACAGAGGGCATGACCCTTCACGGAAACACAAAGACAAGGGGGATGGGTGCATGGCAACGAAAGCGGCAGATTTTTTGATCTATGATGCGGCTGCCGGCGTTTATCGTGAAAACCCGGAGCAGATCGTCCGGGACGATGTGGAAAAGCATAATTGGAAGCATGTGGCATTGACCATCATGAAGGACTGGCGGCTGTACCTGATGCTGGTACCCATGCTGCTGGTGTTCCTTCTGTGGCGTTATTTGCCCATGTATGAATTGCTGGGCTGCTTTAAGGTGCCGGATGAAATCAAGCCGGTGGCGGAGCAGTATTTTTCCGGCTTTTCCTATTTCAAGAGCCTGCTGATGGGCAACGATGCCACGGAATTCTGGCGTGCGCTGCGCAACACCTTCCTGCTTAGCTTCTACGGCCTGTGCTTCGGCTTTCCCATGCCCATCATTCTGGCCTTGTTTTTCAATGAAATCCGCTCCAACATCGTGCGCAGCACCTGTCAGGTGCTGACGTATTTGCCCAAGTTCATGTCCACGGTGGTTATGACGTCTCTTGTTACCATGCTGGTCAAGCAAGGGGCTCTCACCAGCGGCTACGGCATCGTCAGCCAGGCGTTGATGGCGTTGGGCCTCATCAGCGAGGAAACGGCCATGGCCGGGCTTCTCAACAACCCTGATTATTTCCGGGCTATTTACCAGATTTCCGGCATCTGGGAGGGTGCAGGCTATGATAGCATTGTGTATTTCGCCGCCATCATTGCCATTTCGCCTACCAGCTATGAAGCCGCCCAGATTGACGGTGCCGGGAAGATGAGCCAGATGCGCTATGTGGTGCTGCCGGGCATTTTATCCACGGTGGTTATCATGCTGATTACCCGCATCGGTGCGCTGCTCAACATCGGCTATGAAAAGGTGCTGCTGCTTTATAACACCAATACCTATGTGACGGCAGACGTGGTTTCCACTTTTGCCCAGCGCAGGGGCATCGTGGGCGGCCAGAAGGGCCTGGCCTCTGCCGCAGAAATGATGAATAACGTGATCAGCATGCTGCTGGTGATCAGTGCCAATACCATCGCCCGTAAGGCCTCCGACACATCGCTGTACTGAGGAGGGAAAAAAGATGAAAAGAAAGCTTGAAATTTCGGAACGCATCTTTAAGGTCATCAGCTATACCTTCCTGTGCATCTTTGCGCTGGCCTGCTTGTATCCCTTTCTGTATGCCATCTCTGCCGCTATCAGCGGTGCCCATGCGGTGGACTATTGCGAAGTGGTGCTGTTTCCCAAGGACATCCAGTTTGACGCCTTTGCCCGGATGTTTAACGACAATATGTTCTGGAATTCCTATTCCAACACGCTGTTCTTAACCTTCTACGGCACGGTCTGGGCGTTGTTTGTGGCCATCTTGGGTGCCTATGCCCTGTCCAAGAAGCGGCTTTTGTTCCGCCGGTTCTTTAACTTCTTTCTGGTGTTCACCATGCTCTTCTCCGCCGGTCTTGTGCCCCAGTATCTGAACTATCTGCAAACCAAAGATGTGTTCAATTCCGTGGGGATTACGGACGATAAATGGCTGGTGGTGATCGCTATGGGTATGGCGGCCATGAACATTATCCTGCTGCGCAATGCTTTTGAAGGCGTGCCCAGCGAAATTGAAGAGGCGGCCATTGTGGACGGCGCAACGGAGTTTCAGGTGCTGCGTAAGGTATATATCCCCATGTGCAAATCCACCATCGCAACGGTTACCCTGTTCTTCGCCATTTCCCGTTGGAACGGCTATTTCTGGGCACGGCAGATGATTTCCAACTCCAACGAGCATCCTTTGCAGGTGTTCATCCGTCTGCGGCTGGAAGAATTCACAGACCCGGAACAGATGGCCGGATGGAACGAAATCTATTCTTCCGATTCGGTGATTTACGCCCTGATCGTTTGCTCCATCGTGCCCATCCTGATTATCTATCCCTTCATCCAGAAATACTTCGCCAAGGGCGTCAATGCCGGCGGTGTGAAGGAATAAAAGCGGTGTTTACCGGCGTACACCCGGTTAACATAAAGAAATCCGTTATCTGCGCCGGATGCGTCCGGTGACAAAAAAAGGAGGAAAACCCCATGAAACGTATCTTTTCCCTGCTGGTAGCAATCATGATGCTTGTTTCCATGTTTGCTGCAACGGCCGTTGCGGAAACGGCTGAACCCATCGTACTGCGGATGGCAACCGGCTACAACAATGCCAAGACCGGCTTGTTCTTCGACGCAGGCGTGGCCGGCGAAGGCATCACCCTCGCCGACGGCGTAACCTATCACACCGGCGACCTGAAGCCCACCTGGGTGGAAGTGGAAAAAGTGCTGAATGTGAAGTTTGAAAACCTTTATCAGGGCAACAGTGCTTCCGACGAATTCGACTTCTGGAAGGATCGCCTGAACGAAGTGGATATGCTCAGCGGCACCGCTGCCAAGCTGTCCGAAGCCGGTGAAGCCGGTTCTGTTGTGAACATTGCCGAATATCTGGATCAGATGCCCAACTTCAAGGCTTATCTGGATCAGAACCCCATCGTTCGCCTGTCCATCACCGGTAATGTGGACACCGGTGCCATCTACTTCAGCCCCTACTTTGACGGCGTGAACGATATCGAACGTATGCCCCTGATGCGTGTGGACTGGGTGCAGAAGCTGCTGGACGGCGAAGGCGAATTCACGGCCGAAGCTTCCAATAAGCTGGCTGCTGCTGTGTACACCCCCTATATGCCCACCGAAGGCACTTTGGAAATCGACGTGGTGAACCTGGAAGGCACCGCCGTTGAAAAAGTGACCAAGAACTATGACGCTGCCGGCAATATCGTGGCCAAGATGAACGATGCCGGTGAACTGGATGGCGTTGCTGCCGTGAACATGCTGCGTGCCTACATCGACGAAGCTTACAACGGCTATTACGGCACTGCCCGTTCAAACCTGTTTGTTGGCCAGAACGCTGCCTGGGATGCTGACGAGCTGGTCGCCCTGCTGCGCTGCGTTGTCGCTAACCCCCAGACCTTGAACGGTACCGATACTGTGCAGGGCCTCTTCTCCCGTGAAGATAACAACAACCAGCGTCGTGTGGATATGTTCCGCTTTGCCGGTGTGCTGTTTGGCGTGCGCGGTCTGGAATCCCGTCAGGATTTCCTGTGGATCTGCGAAGACGGCGAACTGCATGATGCCCGTCAGGAACTGGATGCCTACAACGCCATGGCCAAGATGAACGAAATGGCCCAGGAAGGCCTGATCTCCAAGGCTTTCATCGAAATGCAGGAAGAATCCACCGCCACTTATCTTGAAAACGACCTGGGCTTTATGCACTATGACTACAACCAGACCCAGACCGTTTATAACAAGACCAAGCTGCAGGAAGGCGAAAAGTACATGGCCGTGATGGTTCCCGTGGCTCACTGGTATGACGGCACCAATGCGGACGGCGTTTACATGCGCTTTACCGAGTCCTGGCGTTCTGTGAAGACCGACGGCTGGGGCATCTCCGTTAAGGGCGTGGAAGGCAGCCCCGAAAAGCTGACCGCTGCTCTCCAGCTGATTGATTATGCTTACAGCCCCGAAGGTATGATCCTGATGAGCTATGGCCCCGATGCGTTCATCAAGCAGAATGAAGATGGCTCCTATGTGACCTTCAACTTCAACGGTCAGGAAATGCCCGTGATTGCCGATGCCACCTTCGCAGAACTCTGGGAAAAGGCTTCCGGCAACTACACCAACTATGCTCGTCAGTTCCTGGGCTCCACCTTGAGCTTCGCCAAGAGCCAGGCCTTTGAATATCAGTGCACTCACGAAGTAGGCAAGGAAGGCGCAGGCAAGATTTCCACTGCCATCGCTCTGGGCACCATCAAGCATCCTGAACTGGCTATCACTGAAAATCCCTGGTATACCTCCGTGCCCACTGTGCTGCCCACCACCAAGAACCAGAACGACGAACTGAAGACCTTCAGCTCCCTGTCTGAACAGTTCAACGCTGCCAAGGGCGGTGCCAATGCTTTCTGCGACATCATTGCCAGCGGCTTTGTGTTTGAAGGCATGTATGCTCCCGATGAAGCGGTTTCCACCGTGGAGAATACCATGAACGGCATCAGATATCTGGATATCAAGCAGGAAGCCTGGGAAAGCCTGCAGGACTATTACGCAGAACTGGCCGAATAATTGAAACCTTTTTCCATGGCGGGGCTTTTGCCCCGTCATGGGCTCTCATCAGCCCCTCGGACGCCGGGAGGCTGATGAGAGCCAAAGGCAGAAACCAAAGGGATTTTTTCGTTCCTTGGCGGCATACAGGAGGTTAATTTCGATGTATAAAAAGCAATTGACATGGCAGAAAATACTTTGCTTTGCAGCCCTTGTTGCCTGTGGGCTGGCGTTTTTGTATGCACTGGGCGTTTCGACGGATATGTATGACGGGCTGTATCATTCCTTGCCGGAAGAACACAAGCTGGATAAGGTGAAGATTCCCGGCTCCGAAGTGTATTATTATTTCCAGCCTTTTAACAGGCAGCTGCTAAGCTATTCCATTGTGCTGCTGTTGCTTTCGCTGCTGCTTTTCATTACCAATACCCATAAACGCCGCCGCTATTATATCGGAAACGCCGTTTCCACGTTCGTCTTTGCCGGGGGCGGCGTGGCTTTCAGTGTATGGACGCATCAGCAGATTGAATATTATAAAGGGCTGTTTTTGCAGATTGATTTCGAGGAATATCTGGCTTTTGCCACGAAAAAGAGAAGAACCTATATCGATTCCACCTTCTGGTTTGACGCCCATTATGCAGTAATTGCCGTGATTTTGCTGGTTTGTGTGCTGCTGATTTTGAATTATGTGTGGAAACTGCGGCTGATGCGTGCGGAAAAACGCCTGATCGAAGAAGGAAAGGAAGGGTCCAAATGACAATGATGAGCATGGAGGAGCAAAGAGCCATCCGGCTGGATAGAATGCGCTTCACCAAGAACACCTTTTCATCCCGGCTTTGCTATCTGGCCATCCTGTTTGACGTGCTTTTTTTCGTCAGTATTTTTGAATCCGACGTTGGCACATGGTATTATAAAGCCCTGATCGGCATTTCGGTTGTGTATAATCTGGTGTTTATGCTGGTGGTCTTTTTGGCCTCGGAAGGGGTTAAGAACTATAAAATCAGCTATGGCTATGCGCTGCTGGGGCTGGGTGCGGGGCAGATAGCCCGTATTTTCATTCTGCCAAAGCTGGCCCATGAAGCCTTGACCAAGAAGCATGACCCCGTGCTGAAAAAAGTGGTGGAGCTGCCGGTGATGGAAAATGGCCAGTTTACATGGGTGATTATTTGTCTGGCTCTGTCTGCTGTATGCTGCATCGTGGGCGGTGCGGTGGCGGTGCAGCGCAGCCGGAAATTGAGTGCCTATAACGCCATGCTGGCGGAAACTGCCAAGTAAAGGAGATGCCTTATGGCCAATATTAGCTTACAGCATCTGGACAAGATCTATGATAATAACGTGCAGGCTGTCTTTGATTTCAATCTGGAAGTGAAAGACGGTGAATTTATTGTGCTGGTGGGGCCCTCCGGCTGCGGCAAGTCCACCACGCTTCGCATGGTGGCAGGGCTTGAGGATATTTCCGGCGGTCGGCTTTTGCTGGACGGGGAAGATATCACCGCCGCTCCTGCCAAGGACAGGGATATGGCCATGGTGTTTCAGAACTATGCCCTGTACGGCCATATGACGGTGTATGAAAACATGGCCTTCTCCCTCACCCTGCGGAAAGAAGACCCCAACGTGATTCACAAAAAAGTGCTGGCGGCGGCAGAAATACTGGGGCTTACGGATCAATTGAACAAAAAGCCCAAGCAGCTTTCCGGCGGTCAGCGGCAGCGTGTGGCCATGGGGCGTGCCATTGTACGCAGCCCGAAAGTGTTCCTGTTTGACGAGCCGCTGTCCAACCTGGACGCCAAGCTCCGCGGAGCCACCCGGCGTGAAATCCTGCTTTTGCACAAGCGGATGAACGCCACCATGCTCTATGTAACCCACGACCAGACGGAAGCCTTGACGCTGGCAGACCGCATTGTGTGCATGTCCATGGGCAGAGTGCAGCAGGTGGGCACGCCGCTGGAGCTTTACGATACCCCGGCTAATCTGTTTGTGGCCAGCTTCATCGGCCTGCCGCCTATGAATTTCTTCAAAGTGCGAATCGAAGGCGACTGGGCTGTGAACAAATATTTCTCCGTACCGCTGACGGAACAGGAAAAAGAGCTGCTTGCCTTTTATCAGGGCAAGGAAGTCACGTTGGGCGTGCGGCCTGAAGATGTGGACGAGGATGGCGATGTGCATGTGAAAGTGTATTCCAATGAAAATTTGGGCATGAACACCTTGGTGCACGGCCGCTTCGGGGACGGAAACGGCGCAGATTCCGCCATCACCTGCAAATTGAGAGGCTGGTGTGATTATAAGGCCGGCGATCAGATTCAGGTGCAGTTTGTCAAGCGGCATTTCTTCGATAACGAAACCACCAATGCCATCCGCTGAATGGAGGGAAACTTATGGCAAAGAAAAAGAATCAGCCCGGCGGATTGAAAGAATTCTTCCGCAAACTCATGGTTTCCCTCAAACGGAAGCCCCAAACCATCCCCATGCTCATTCTGGGCATCGGCTTCCTCTATTATTCCCTGAACATGACTCATATTTCTGATACAACGGCGAAAATTCAGCTGGCAGGCATGGGCCTTTGCGGCTTTTGCACGATGCTGTTTTCCCTGCTTTCCTTTGTGTGCTTCATGAACGCCTATCCCCACAGGAAAAAGACCAATATTCCCATGCTGGTTTTGATGTTTGTGATGCTGGGCATCATCTTCTTCTGCGATACCCATTACTCCGCCCAGATCACCAAAGCCATCACAAGGGCGGATCACCCCATCGTGGTGAATGCCGGCACGGCGTATATTGAAAAGGCCAAGCAGATGCTGATTGTGCACAGGATTATTCTGGCAATTGGTGCCGTAATGACGCTGCTGGTGCCTGTGATGCGCAAGCTCTTTAAGAAAATCAATACGTCCCTGGAAGTGGAAGATAACGGCCGCATGGACGATATCATCCTTTCGGAAGAGTAAGCATGGCCAAGAAAGAACAAAAACAGCAGCCGGCAAAAAAGGCTGGCTCCGAATATTATCAGCTGCATACTGGGGCTGTGGAAGATCTGGTCACAGCCTCCAAGGAAAACACCCCTCATTATTCCAAAGAAGAGCTGGATAAATATCGCTCCGGCAAGGTGAAATGGCATTTGCCGGAAGGGGTGAAGGTTTTTCTGATAAAATTCTGGTTCTATGGCGCAGTATGTTTCTTTGTGTTCATGGGGCTGGGGATGTATCTGGTGAACCAATGGGATATGTTTTTCGTGATGGCTGTGGTGATGGGCATGGTAACAGACCTTTTAATCAACCATTTCCTGCGCTTCACGGAAAAGCTGCCTGGAGGCAGCCAGAACTGGATGATGGTAACCAAGCGGGGCACGGCCGGGTTTTTGATGAACCTTTTGTACGGCTTTGTGTTGACCTTTGCAGTGGTGACAGTTTATAACCTTGTGAACGCCCTGCTTTCCGCAGGGTTTGGAGCGGTGGCGAAAGTAGAGCCCATCCTCTTTGGCGTTTTTGCCACAGCGGTGGATTTGCTGCTGATTCTCATGAAGCGGACGCTTTTGAAAATCGTTGCCGATGCCAGGAAATAATTATGATAAGGGAGAAAAAACATGATTTCTGCCATTTATGTGGGGGCTACCAGCGCATGCTTTGAGCGCAGCGATGCAATGCCCTATTATGCGCCGGAAAAGTTTGATGTGTATCTCGGCGGCGAAAAGCAGTATACGGCGGATACCAATGTGTTTTCCCTTTTTTCGCTTTCGCCTGATACGGAATATCAGCTGACGGTGAAGATGGGCGAAGAAGAAAATACGCTCATTTTCCATACAGAAAAGGAAACCTGTGCCGTTTCTGTGAAGGATTTCGGTGCCAAGGGCGACGGCCTTTCTGACGATACCGATGCCATTCAGGCGGCCATCCATTTTACTCCTAAAGGGGCACGGCTCTATTTCCCGGAGGGAACATATCTTTGCCGTCCGCTGGCTCTGCGCAGCCATATTGCGTTGGAGCTTTCCGAAAATGCGGTGCTGCTGGGCTGCCCGGACAAGGAAAAATACCCCGTTCTGCCCGGAACCGTTCATGACCTTAACGGCGGCAAGGACTGGATGGTGGGTGCCTTTGAAGGGCTGCTGAAACCCATGTATCAATCCCTGATTCATGCGGAATATTGCGAAGATATTGTGATTTGCGGCAAGGGAACCGTGGACGGAAACGCCCAGAACAGCGTCTTTTGGAAAACATTCCGGGAAGACGAAGTGGCCCGCCCCCGGCTGATGTTTTTCAACAACTGCAAAAACGTGACGGTGCATGGGGTGACGGGGAAAAACTCCCCCTCGTGGAACCTGCATCCTTTTTACAGCGAAAATGTTTCCTTTTATGATATGGCGGTGGAGGCTCCCAAGGACAGCCCCAACACCGATGCTATCGACCCCGAAGCCTGCGTGGGCGTCAACATCATCGGCTGCCGCTTGAGCGTGGGGGACGATTGCATCGCCATCAAATCCGGCAAGATTGAATTGTGCCGGGAGCGGTGTCAGGCGGCGTCCCGGCATGTGATCCGCAACTGCCTGATGGCCTTTGGTCATGGGGCGGTGACGTTGGGCAGCGAAACGGCTTGCGGCGTGAAGGATCTGACGGTGACAAGGTGCTATTTCAACCGGACGGACAGAGGCCTTCGCATCAAAACCCGGCGTGGCCGGGGCAAGGACTGCGATATTACCGGCATCACCTTTGATAATATCCACATGGAAAATGTGATTACGCCTTTCGTTGTCAACATGTGGTATAATTGCTGTGACCCCGACCGGTTTTCCGATTATGTGAAGTGCCGCACGCCCTTGCCAGTGGACGAAAGAACGCCTCATCTTGGCACCTTTACTTTCAAAGATATTCACTGCACCGGCGCAGAAGCGGCGGCCTGTTATATCGATGGCCTGCCGGAAGCTCCCATTGACGAGGTGAATTTCTCTCGTGTGCGCATTGCGTTCAATGAAAAAGCCAAGCCCTTTGTGCCGGCTATGCAGAACGATGCTGTGCCCCGGTGCAAAATGGGGCTGTATCTGAATAACGTGCGGAAGGTGAATATCGACGATGTGGTGGTGCAGGGCGCAGAGGGAAAAATCCTGATTTGTGAAAATTGCGGCCAGGTGGAAACCTTTGCCCTGCGGGAGGCGGAATGATGTACGACAGAATTCAGGATTATGTGCTGTATCTCATTGAAAATTCCTCCCCAGAAAAAACGGCATGGAATATCGAGCGTGCCCGGCAAGGCCTCCCTGCCACATGGAATTATATTGACGGGTGTATGCTGGGCTCCCTGCTGGAAATGACGAAAATCACCGGCGATAAGCGATATGCCGATTTTGTGGAAACCTTTGTGGACAGCTTTGTTGCAGCGGATGGCAGCATTCGCACCTTCCAGAAGGAAAAGCAGACGCTGGATGATATCAATGAAGGCAAGGTGCTGTTTCCCCTGTATGAAAAAACAGGCAAGGAAAAATACCGCCGGGCGGCCAAGACGCTGCAAGCGGCCTTGGAAGGGCAGCCCAGAACCTTTGAAGGCAATTACTGGCATAAGAAAATTTACCCTAACCAAGTGTGGCTGGATGGCATTTATATGGCGCAGGTGTTCAGGACGCTGTATGAAAAGCAGTTTGGAAATCAGGATTATGCCGATATCGTACAGCAAATTCGCATGGTGCGCCAGAGGATGTTTGACGAAGAGAAGCGGCTCTATTACCACGGCTATGATGCAAGCCGGGAAGTTTTCTGGGCGGATAAGCAAACTGGGCTTTCCCAAAGCTTCTGGCTGCGGGCCATGGGCTGGTTTGCGGCGGCTCTTGTGGACATAGCGGAAATATTGCCGGAGGGCGATGAAAAGCAGTATATTGCTTCACTGCTCAAGGAAATGATGGAAGGGCTGCTGCCCTATCAGGATCAGGAAACCGGGCTGTATTGGCAGGTGGTGGATCAGGGCGGCAGGGAAGGCAATTATCTGGAAACCAGCGGCAGCAGCATGATGGCCTATGCCATGCTGAAAGGTGCAAGGCTGCATTTTCTGCCAAAAGAATATGCCGCAAAAGGCAAAAAGACCTTTGACGGCATTGTGAACAAGTATCTGACCTTTGAAGGAGAAAACCTAGTGCTTTCGGGCATTTGCCTGGTGGCAGGCCTTGGCCCGGAAAGCGACAAGCGCAGGGACGGCACCTATGAATATTACATTTCAGAGCCGGTGGTGCAAAACGATGCTAAGGGCGCAGCCCCTTTCGTGATGTGCTATACGGAAATCTGCCGCCTTATTCCTCAAGGATAATCTTCTGGCTGTCGCCGTCTAAAATCTGCTGATTTTTTTCATCCATTTTCAGGCGGTAATATTCCTTGGGGGAAACATCGTATTTCTTCTTGAACAGCCGGGAGAAATAGAGGGGATTTTTGAAGCCGCTGAGCAGGGCCACTTCCGTGATATTGCCGTTATTGGCGGCGGAGCAGAGCATATCTGCCGCATTATGCAGGCGCAGGTTGGTCAGGTATTTATGGGGTGTCATGCCCACTTCCTTGCGGAAGAGCTTGCATAAGTGATCGTAGCAATAGGGCATGGTGTGCAAAAAAGCATCCAGTTCAAAATTGGCATTGGCATAATTTTGTACAATCTTACGTTCAATCTCCCCGGCTACTTTGTTTTTCGGATGGGCAGACTGATTGGCCGTCATAAACTTGGCAATCAGATTACCATAGGCAGGCAGCAGCAGCGTTCTGCGTTCGGGGTCGCCGTTGAAGAGGTAATAGGCATCGTTGAACAGATGCAGGATGGAATGATTGCCGTCGTCTCGTATGATGGTGGGCTCGTTGAAGGCAAGGGCAGCGTTGCTGATGTTCAGATACACATTGGTAAAGCCGCTTTCGCTGATGTTTTCATGGGGCACATCCGGCGGAATGACCACAATATCCCCGGTGGTGTAGGGCAGCTCCATATGGTCAAAAACAAACCTGCCCGAATCCTTGGTGCAGTATACCAGCTCCCAGCTTTCATGCTTGTGGCGATTGACGGTGAACGTGATAAAGTGCTTTCCGGCAAAGATAATATCATTCATGGAATCACCTCACGGATGAAGTACAGTTAATTCATTGTAACAAACTTTGGGTGGTTTGTCCACCCATGGGGCGAAAAACCCATAAATCCAAGAAAAGGAGCGCACGGCCATGGCATATTTAACGCTCAGAAATGTAAACAAAATCTATCCCAACGGCTTTCACGCTGTCCATGATTTCAATATGGAAGCGGAGAAGGGCGAGTTTATTGTGTTCGTCGGCCCTTCCGGCTGCGGCAAATCCACCACGCTTCGGATGATTGCAGGGCTGGAAGACATCAGCAAGGGTGAATTTTTAATCAATGGGGAAGTGGCAAACCAGTGGAGCCCCCGTGAGCGGGAAGTGGCCATGGTGTTTCAAAGCTATGCTTTGTACCCCAATATGACGGTGTATGATAATCTGGCCTTCGGTCTCTCCCTGCAGGGCGTGGACGAAGACGTGATTGACGAAAGGGTGCAGAAGACGGCCAAAATCCTCGGCCTTACCGATTATCTGGATCGCATGCCCCGTGCCCTTTCCGGCGGCCAGCGGCAGCGTGTGGCAGTGGGCCGCTCCATCATCCGTAAGGTGGGCATTTTCCTGATGGACGAGCCACTTTCCAATCTGGACGCCAAGCAGAGGGTGACCATGCGCTCCGAAATCACCCAGATTCACAGGGAAACAGGAGCCACCACCATCTATGTGACCCACGACCAGACGGAAGCTATGACCATGGCGGACAGGATTGTGGTGATGAAGGACGGCTATGTGCAGCAGGTGGGCACGCCGAGGGATGTGTATTTCAATCCTCGGAATATGTTCGTAGCCGGATTCATTGGGGAGCCGCCCATGAATTTCATTCGCCGGAAGGTGGTAAACGGCTGCATTCGCATCGGGGATGAGACGCTGGATCTTGGCAAAAAGCTGGGCGAAGGCATCAAGGCCTATGAGGGTAAGGAGATCGTGTTTGGCTTTAGGCCGGAGGCTATCGCCCTTGGAATGCAGGAAAACGCCTATCGGGTTTTGGGCAAAGTGGAGCTGACGGAAATGCTGGGCGATAACGCCAATGTGTATATGGATGTGGACAATGACAAAGCCATCCTGAAAGTAACGCCCCATGAGATCCCCGAAATGGATGAGGAAATCATGTTCTCCATCCCGGTGGAGCAGGTGTATCTTTTCGATGCCGAAACGGAAATTGCGATCAAATAAAATTGATAGATAGATGGAGGAAACAACTATGGATATTCGTTATTCTGCCAATCCTCAGGATGTGCGCCGCTATACCACGGAGGAGCTTCGCAAGGAATTTCTGATTCAGAACCTGTATCAGAAGGACACTGTGCAGGCTACCTATTCCCATGTGGACAGGATGCTGGTGATGGGCATCATGCCGGTGGAGGAAGTGGTTTCCATTGATAAGGGGATTGACGTGTGGGCGAATTTCGGTACGGATTATGTGCTGGAACGCCGGGAAGCAGGGGTTTTCAATCTGGGCGGCGACGGCTTCATTGAAGCGGATGGCCAGCGGTTTGACATGACGTACGAAGACTGTCTGTATATTTCCATGGGCACGAAGGACGTAAAATTTGCTAGTAAAAATAAGGAAAACCCGGCCAGGTTCTATCTCTGCTCTTCTCCGGCGCACAGGGCGTGCAAAACCACGTTCATCTCTTTCGCCGAAGCCCAGAAGCGTCCCCTTGGGGAAGATAAGCTGTCCAATAAGCGGGTCATCAATCAGTTCATTCACCCGGCAGTGCTGGACACCTGCCAGCTTCTGATGGGTTTAACCCAGCTGGCCCCCGGCAGCGTATGGAACACCATGCCCAGCCATACCCACGAACGCCGCATGGAAGTGTATACTTATTTTGAGATTCCGGAAAATCAGGCGGTGATGCACTTTATGGGTCAGCCCCAGGAAACCCGGCATATCGTGATGCAGAATTTTGATGCAGTGATATCCCCCTCCTGGTCCATCCACAGCGGCTGCGGCACCTCCAATTATACCTTCATCTGGGCCATGTGCGGCGAAAACCAGGCCTTTGACGATATGGACACCTTCCCGGCAACCGATATGAAGTGAGGTGGAAGACAATGGCATTTGATATGAGCAAATTTTCCCTGCAGGGAAAGACGGCATTGGTCACGGGCGGCAGCTATGGCATCGGCTTTGCCATTGCTTCCGGGCTGCATGCCGCCGGGGCCACAGTGGTTTTTAACGACATCAATCAGGAGCTGGTGGATAAGGGCTTGAAAGCCTATGCGGAAAAAGGCATCCAAGCCCATGGCTATGTATGCGATGTGACGGACGAAAATGCCGTACAGGAATTGGTTGAAAAGATTGCCCGGGAAGTGGCCCCTATTGATATTCTGGTGAATAACGCCGGCATCATCCGCCGCATTCCCATGACGGAAATGGCCGCCAGTGAGTTCAGCAAAGTGATCGACGTGGATTTGATTGCCCCCTTTATTGTGGCAAAGGCCGTTATTCCCGGCATGATTGAGCGGGGTCACGGCAAGATTATCAACATCTGCTCCATGATGAGCGAGCTGGGTCGGGAAACGGTTTCCGCTTATGCGGCGGCCAAGGGCGGCCTGAAGATGCTCACAAGAAATATCTGCTCCGAATACGGCCAGTATAATATCCAGTGCAACGGCCTGGGCCCCGGCTATATCGAAACGCCCCAGACGGCTCCCTTGCGTGAGATTCAGCCTGACGGCAGCCGCCATCCCTTCGATCAGTTCATCCGTGCCAAGACCCCGGCAGAACGCTGGGGCACCCCGGAAGACCTGATGGGCCCGGCTCTGTTCCTTGCCAGCGAGGCCAGCGATTTTGTCAACGGCCAGATTCTCTATGTGGACGGCGGTATTCTGGCTTACATCGGCCGCCAGCCGTAACAAATATTGCCTGATTCTCCTTTGAAATGAATAAAACAGGGCTTTGTGTTTCTAAAAAAGAAACGAAAGCCCTGTTTTTATATTTGGTTTCAGAAGGTATCAAAGCCAAAGCAGAGAGTTTCCTTTTGGTGGCTGTCGCTGGTGTAGATGAATTTGCCACCGCTTTTTTCAATGTATGCCCGGATGGGGGCAGCAGGATAGGGGGAGGTACGGTAGCCCCGGCTCATGGCCCCGGTATTGATTTCAAAGGGCTTGCCGGTGGGGATGAGGGCGTCAACCGCCTTTTGCCATGCGGCGATATAGCGGGGATGGGTTTCGTCAAAGAGGGGGGTCTTTTCCTGAAACTTTGTGATCAGGTCAAAATGCCCGATGATATCGCACTGGGTATCCTGCACGATGGCGGCCACTTTGTCGTAATAGGCTTCGATGAGGGCATAAATATCGCCGCCGAAATAGGTGTCTGCCCCTTGCTTCAGCTTTTCTGCCGTCCAGTCAATGGACACATGATGGCCGTCCGGCATCAGAAGATAATGCACGGAGCCAATCAGGTAATCGCGCTGGATGGTGGGCGTAAAGGACAGGCTGTCCTGCTCAAGACCCAAATAAACGGCGATCTGGCCTTTATGAGCTTCTTTCAGCTGCAGGATTTCTTTTTCGTATACCGGCAGCTTTTCCGCTGCCATGGCACAGCCATCGTCAAAGCTCATGGGCGCATGATCAGAAAAGCCGATGTAATCCATGCCCTTTTCAATGGCGGTAAGCACCATTTCTTCCGGCGTATTTTTGCCGTCGGAAAAGGTGGTGTGCGTGTGCAAATCGCCTTTCATCAGGTCATTTTCTCCTGCTTCACTTTTTTGTCAATAACATGACGGGAAGAAAGTTCCTTGTGGATGTCCTCCAAGGAAATGCCCTGCTGCAGCATCAAAACCATCACATGATAGCAAAGGTCGGCAATTTCATAGATGGTTTCTTTCTTGTCGTCAGCCTTGGCGGCGATGATGACTTCCGTGCATTCTTCGCCAACTTTTTTCAGAATTTTGTCGAGGCCTTTTTCAAACAGGTATGTTGTATAACTGCCTTCCTTCTTTTCCACCTTGCGGCCATAAAGCATATCCATCAGCTGCTGCAGGGAAAATTCGTGCAGCTCTTCGCTTTCAAAGACGGGAGCGGTGAAGCAGCTGTCCGTGCCGGTATGGCAGGCAGGCCCCTCCTTTTCTACCACCACCACCAACGCATCCTTATCGCAATCGGCGGTGATGGACACGATGTGCTGGTAATTGCCGCTGGTTTCGCCCTTCAGCCAAAGCTCCTGCCGGGAGCGGCTGTAAAAGCAGGTGAGACCCTTTTCCATGGAAATCTGCAGGCTTTCTTTGTTCATGTAGGCCAGCGTCAGCACCTTTTTCGTGATACTGTCCACCACGATGGCAGGGATGAGACCCTTTTCATCAAATTTCAGTTCGTTAATATTCAGCATAGTTTTTTACACTCCCATTCTGGTCGGGATGCCGCTTTTCAGCATCTCCGCTTTCAAATCCTGAATTTTTACTTCGCCGAAGTGGAAAATGGAGGCGGCAAGGCCGGCGTCCACTTTGGGCAGGCGGTTAAACAAGGTGATGAAGTCCTCAATCTTCCCGGCACCGCCGGAAGCAATTACGGGGACGGACACCACATTGCACACCTGTTCCAAAAGCTCTAAATCAAAGCCCTGCTTCACGCCGTCGGTGTCGATGGAATTGACCACCACTTCTCCGGCACCCCGATCCACGCATTCTTTGATCCACTGAATGGCTTCCATGCCGGTGTTTTCCCGACCGCCCTTCGCAAAGATGCGGAACACGCCGTCCACCCGCTTCACATCCACGGACAAAACCACGCACTGATCGCCGTAGAGCCTTGCTGCTTCGTCAATGACGGAAGGATTGCGGATGGCTCCGGAATTGACGCTCACTTTGTCTGCACCGCAGTTCAGCACCCGGTCAAAGTCCGCAACGGAATTGATGCCGCCGCCCACCGTCAGGGGGATGAAGACGTTTTTCGCCGTTTCGCAAAGGATATCGGTGAACAATTTTCTTCCGTCGGAGGAAGCGGTGATATCATAAAACACCAGCTCGTCCGCACCGTTTTCGCTGTAAAATTTCGCCATATCCACCGGGGTGGTCAGCGTGCGGAAGCCCTCAAAATTGACCCCTTTCACCACCTGGCCGTTTTTCACATCCAGGCAGGGGATAATACGTTTTGTAATCATTTCGCCACCTCGATTGCTTCTTTCAGGTTGATGGCTCCGATGTAATAGGCCTTGCCGATGATGGCACCGTACAGGTTCATCTGTCGCAGGGCTTTGATATCTTCCATGGAGGAAACGCCGCCGGATGCGATGATCTGCAGGGAGAATTTTTCCGAAAGCTCCTTG
The DNA here is from genome assembly GCA_045590215.1 of Clostridia bacterium. Taxonomy (GTDB): domain Bacteria; phylum Bacillota; class Clostridia; order Christensenellales; family Aristaeellaceae; genus RUG563. Next base: position 90,985 of record JAZNQO010000001.1, read on the forward strand.
TACAAGGCCCGGTTTGTGCCCTGCATGGCACCGTCCTTGGAAATGTCGGTGCAGATCATGGTCTGAACACCGATTGATTGCATCTTTTCGCAGAAATCAAAGGCATTCCATGCGGATTTTTCCATCCAGCCCTTGATGGCTACAAAGCCGTCCTTGATATCAATGCCCACGGCAATTTTTTCACCGTATGCGCTGACGGCCTTTTCCACAAAGCCTTCTTCCGTTACGGCGGCTGTGCCGAGGATCACCCGGTCAATACCGGCGGAGAGATATTTTTCGATGGTTTCCATGGAGCGGATGCCGCCGCCCACTTCCACAAAAAGCCCGGTTTCTTTTTTGATGGCGGCAATGACATCAAAGTTGGGCGTGGTGCCCAGCTTGGCTCCTTCCAAGTCCACCAGATGGATATGGGTCGCCCCGGCGGCCTTAAAATCTTCCGCCACGGAGACGGGGTTTTTGCTGTAGACGGTTTTCTGGGCGTAATCGCCTTTATACAGACGCACCGCCTGCTTTTCAAAAAGATCAATGGCAGGGTAAATCAGCATGCTGCTCCTCCTTCCATTTCGCAGAAGGCACGGAGGATGTTAAGCCCCACGTTTCCGCTCTTTTCCGGGTGGAACTGGCAGCCCATCACGTTTCCCTTGGCCACGGCGGCGGTTAACGCTGCGCCGTATTCGGCAGAAGCAATCAGGCTGTCTTCACAGCCCGTTGCGGCATAGGAATGGACGAAATAGACACAGTCGCCTTCCTTGATATAGCGGAAAAGAGAATGCTTTTCCCCGTGGAATTGCAGGGCATTCCAGCCCATATGGGGGATTTTGAGGCCTTCAGGAACCTTTTCCGCAATGGGACGAACTGCTCCTTTCAGCAGCCCCAAGCCCTCATGTTCGCCATACTCAAAGCTCTTTTCAAACAGCATCTGCATGCCAAGGCAAATGCCCATGAGGGGTTTTCCCTTCTCGGCTTCTTCTTTCAAAAGCACGTCCAGCTTGAGCTCTTTCAGCTTTTTGGCGGCATCTTCAAAGGCCCCCACGCCGGGCAGGATAATGCGGTCAGCGGAGCGGATGACATCCGCATCCCGTGTGATCGTGACCTCTGCGCCGATCATGGCAAAGGAGCTTTTCAGGGAAAATAAATTGCCCACGCCGTAATCAATAATCGCAATCATTTACAGCACTCCTTTTGTGGAAGGAATTTCGTTTTTAAATTCGGGGTCAATGGCCACGGCTTGCCGAAGCGTCCGCCCCACGGCCTTGAACGCCCCTTCGATGATGTGGTGGCTGTTTTTGCCGTCTAATTTGCGGATGTGCAGGGCGCAGGCGGCGTTCCTGACAAAGCCGAGAAAAAATTCTTCCACCAGCTCCGTGTCAAATGTGCCCACCTTTTCCGTGGGGATATTCAGCATGAAGCCCAGATGGCTGCGCCCGGAAAAGTCCACAGCGGCTAAAATCAGCGTTTCATCCATGGGCAGCACCACATCGCCGTAGCGGTGGATGCCACGCTTGTCGCCTAAAGCCTCGGCAAAAGCCTTGCCCAAGGCAATCCCGATATCTTCCACGGAATGATGGTCGTCCACATAGGTATCGCCGTCGCATTTCACTGTCAAATCAAACCGGCCGTGGGAAGCAAACAGCGTCAGCATATGATCGAGGAACCCTACGCCTGTTTGGATATCGCTTTTGCCCGTACCGTCCAGGTTCAGGGACAGGGCGATTTTCGTTTCGTTTGTGTTTCTCTCCAGTGCCGCTTTTCTCATAGCATGGCCTCCAGCGTTTGAATGAGGGCTTCCATTTCTTCCTTGCTTCCGATGGTGATGCGGTTATAATCGGTGAGCTTTGCATCGTCAAAGTGGCGCACCAGAATGCCTTTTTCTTTTAAGGAAAGGTACATCTCTTTCCCCGGCATTTGTGGGTGCTTGGCAAAGACGAAATTGGTGCAGGATGGGGGCATAACAAACCCCAGCCGCCTTAATTCCTGCTCCGTCCATGCCCTTGTTTCCATCACCGTCTTGCAGCAGAAACGGAAATAATCTTCATCCGTTAATGCCCCGATACCGGCGGCCATGGTGACGGAATTGATGTTGTAGGGGTTGGTGGAATAGCGGATGGTTTCCAAGTCCTGTATCAGCTTCTTGCAGCCGATGCCCATGCCGAGCCGTGCCCCTGCCAAGGAGCGGGATTTGGAGAAGGTCTGGGTCACCAGGAGGTTATCGTATTTGCGGATGAGGCGCACTGCGCTTTCGCCGCCGAAATCCACATATGCTTCGTCCACGACCACCACGTTATCAGGATTGCCTGCCACAATGCGCTCGATATTGGAAAGGGGCAGGGCGATGGAGGTGGGGGCGTTGGGGTTGGCGATGAAGAGGGTCTTATTCAGCCCGATAAACTTTTCAACCGGCAGCGTGAAATCATCGTTCAAGGGGATCGTTTCATAGGGTACGTTATTGAGCTTGGCAAAGACGGGATAGAAGCCATAGGTGATATCCGCAAAGGCCGCCGGGTGATTTTCATCGCAAAAGGCCATAAAGGCGAAATTCAGGATATCATCGGAGCCGTTGGTGAAAATGATTTCATCTGCATCAATGCCAAACTTTTCAGCCGCCACTTTCCGAAGGGACAGGCAGGTAGGGTCGGAATAGAGGTTGAGATTTCCTGCCGTCTGCCGTGCCAGCCGCAGGGCGATGGGGGACGGGGGAAAGGGGGATTCGTTGGTGTTCAATTTGATATAGGTTCTTTCCCTCGGCTGTTCTCCGGGGGTATAGGGCGTCAGGGCGGCATATTTTTCCGAGAAAAAACGGCTCATGCTTCTTCCTCCGTGCGGATGATGGCACTTTTTGCGTGGGCAGTGAGCCCCTCTTTCACGGCAAAGGCGTAAACGTCCTTGGCCACATTTTTCAAAGCGTCTTTGGTAAAATAGGTGTACTGGGTTTTCTTCACAAAATCGTCCACGGACAGGGGGCTGGAAAACTTTGCCGTGCCGCCGGTGGGCAGGGTGTGGTTGGGGCCGGCCAGATAATCGCCCAGTGCTTCGGGGCAATTGCGCCCCATGAAGATGGAGCCTGCGTGCCGGATGGCATCCAGATAATCGAAGGGATTATCCACGCACAGTTCCAGGTGTTCCGGGGCAATTTCGTTGGCAATTTCGATGGCAGCGTTCAAGGACTCTGCCACGATGATTTTACCGTTATCGTCAATGGAAGCACGGGCAATAGCGGCTCTCTCCAGCAGGGGAATCTGCTTTTCCAGTTCGGCCTGCACCTTTTCGGCAAAGGCTGCGCAATCCGTCACCAGCACCGCACTGGCCATGGTGTCGTGCTCGGCTTGGGAAAGAAGGTCCGCCGCAATGTGCCGGGGGTCAGATTTGCCGTCCGCTACAATCAGGATTTCGCTGGGGCCTGCGATCATATCAATGGATACAAGGCCGTACACCTGCTTTTTCGCTTCTGCCACAAAGGCGTTGCCGGGGCCCACGATTTTATCCACTTTGGGGATGGATTCCGTGCCGAAAGCAAGGGCTGCAATGGCCTGTGCGCCGCCCACCTTGAACACCTTATCTACGCCTGCCACCTGCGCCGCAGCCAGAATATAGGGGTTCACCTTGCCATCCTTTCCGGGAGGCGTGGTGATGACCACTTCCGGAACCCCGGCGATTTTGGCCGGGATGGCGTCCATGAGCACGGTGGAAGGATAGGCTGCCGTGCCGCCGGGCACATAGAGGCCTGCCTTATCCATGGGGATCACTTTCTGCCCCATGACGATACCGGGCTGATCGTTGATAATGAAGGAATTGCGCTTTTGCTTTTTGTGGAAATTGCGGATGTTTTGCGCTGCTTTTTCCAAGATGGCAAAAAATTCCGGCTCCACTTTTTCCTTGGCTTCGGCCATTTCTTCTTTGGATACCAGCATGGTGGAAAGTTCCGCCTTATCAAACCTGGCGGTATAAGAAAGTACCGCTTTATCGCCGTTTTGTTTTACATCTTCCAGAATATCCGCTACTGTTTTTTCGATATTTACTTTCGGCTGTACCCGTGCAAAAATTTCGCTGTTTGGCACTTGGCCGTATTGCATCATTTTAATCATTTCTGTTCCTCCCGTGCGGCGGTAAAGCCGCTGATGATGGTATCAATCTGTGTTTTTTTGAATTTGCAGGCGGCCCGGTTGGCAATCAAACGGGCACTGATGGGCACGATGGTTTCAATCACTTCCAGATCGTTTTCTTTCAGCGTGGCACCCGTTTCCACGATGTCCACAATCACATCGGAGAGCCCTAATATGGGAGCCAGCTCAATGGAGCCGTTGAGATGGATAATATCAATATCCCGGCCGCGGGACTGATAGAAGGTTCTGGCGATATTGGAAAACTTGGTGGCAACCCGGAGGGTGCGGGAGGTATCATCCGTAAAAGCTTTCGGCCCGGCCACCGCCATGCGGCATTTGCCGGTATCCAAGTCCATCAGCTCATAAATGTCTGGCTGATATTCCAGCAGAATATCTTTCCCGGCTACGCCGATGTCCGCTGCTCCACGCTCCACATAGATGGCCACGTCGGAGGGCTTCACCCAGAAATAGCGCACCTTCTTTTCGGTGTTTTCAAAAATCAGCTTGCGGTTAGGCTCTAAAATTGCCGGGCATTCATAGCCTGCCTTGGCAAACAGCTGATACACCTTTTCTCCCAGCCGCCCCTTGGGCAAAGCCACGTTCACAAAATCATCTTCTGCCTTTTTCCGTGTTTCCGCATCGTCCAGCCGATCCAGCAAATCCGTATACACGGCAAAGCCGATGGCACGGGATGTGCGATGCAGCTTTTTCATCAGCCGGTCATACTGGCCGCCGGAAAGCACGGCTTCCGGGATGCCCTGAATGTAGCCCTTGAAAACAATACCGTTATAATAATTCACATCATCCGTCACCGAGAAATCCATGCGGATGAAGGGGGCAAGGGGGCTTTGGGAGAGCTTTTGCATTATGCTATGGAAAGTGCGGAAGGCGTCGTTTTCCATAAACTGCGGCAGCAAATCGCAAAGCTTCGGAAGCATTACTTCAATTTCGCCGTTCAGGGAAATGAGCTGTTTCAGCGTTGCAAGGTTTGCGTCATCTGCCGGGCAAAGGGCGTCCATTTCGTGCAGATTGCGCTCGGCAATAGCCTGATACAGCCGCCTTTTCCCTTCGCCGGATAAGTCCATCCCGTCAATCAGCATCCCCGGCAAATCAAGACAGGAAACGGAAAGCATGCTCTTTTCGCTCAATACCTTCAGGCTTTCTGCCGCCAGAGACACCACGTTCAGCAGCTCTTCTTCGTCAATCTTTCCGAAGCATTCCAGCCCGGCCTGCATCATTTCCTTGAAGGATTGGGTGCCCTTGGAAACCCGATACACATTTTCGTTATAATAAACCTTCTGGATTTCAAGGGGCAAATCCTTGCTGTTTTTGATGATGGAGAGGGTCACGTCCGGCTTTAAGGCCATCAGCTTTCCGGTGGTATCGGTGAAGGTGATCACATTGTCGGACAAAAGAAAATCCTTGTTTTTGGCATACAGGTCATATTCCTCGAATTTGCTCATGCGGTAGGGCTGATAGCCCTTTTTTGCGTATAAAGACCGCAGGGTGAAAATAATCTTTTCGCTGGTTTGCAAAATGGCGTTGAAATCTGTCATGCCTGTTTCTCCTTATTTTTTGATTTGGTCAATGGCTTTGCGATAGCCCCCCGTGCCGTATAAAAGGCAGCGGTTCACCCGGCTGATGGTGGCGGTGGAAACCCCCACTTCTTCGGCGATTTTCTGATAGCTTTTGCCTTCGTCCAGCAAAATGGCAGTGTCAAACCGCTGGGCCATATCCTGCATTTCCTTGATGGTGCAAAGGTCTTCAAAGAAATGATAGCACTCTTCTTTGTCTTTCAGGGCGCAAATGGTTTCAAATAATCTGTCCATGGAAGGATTATGTAAAGGATGCATAATAAACCCCTTTCCGTATTTGGTACTGTGCCATTTTAGCACAGTAAAGCGGTAAAGTCAACAAGGGATGGTATTTTCTTTGTATGGAAAAGGCGGAAAGCGCATCGGCAGGGGATGGGGCGGCTCTTTGCCGGGACAATTTTTCGCATTTTCCGAAAAAAGCATATTTTTTCAAAAATGGGGTTGACATATTCTTTTTTTCTGTTATAATAACTTTTGTTCGACTGGGTGTAGCGCAGTTTGGTAGCGTGCTTGAATGGGGTTCAAGAGGCCGGAGGTTCGAATCCTCTCACCCAGACCAAATAAACGATCTGCTTTGGCAGGTCGTTTTTTTGCGGCAAAAAAACGCTTTCGTTTTGAAAGCGTTTCTTTGTTTTTTTACAATACCTTGCCAAGTGCCCAGACCACCGCCAGCAAAAGCACCATGAAAAGCAGTGCCAGATAATCGTTTTTCTGCATTTTCAGGATGTGCAGCCGGGTGCGGCCTTTGCCGCCGTGATAGCACCGGGCTTCCATGGCCATGGCCAAGTCCCCGGCACGCCTGAATGCGCTGACAAACAGCGGAACCAGCAAGGGAACCATGGCCTTGGCACGGTTCAAAAGATTGCCGGATTCAAAATCGGCACCCCTTGCGGACTGGGCTTTCATGATTTTATCTGCTTCTTCCAAAAGGGTGGGGATGAAGCGCAGGGCGATAGTCATCATCATGGCCATTTCGTGGGCAGGAAAGCGCAGCTTTGCCAAGGGGGAGAGCAGCCGCTCCAGCCCGTCCGTCAGGGTGACAGGGGCTGTGGTGAGGGTGAGCAGGCTGGAAAACATCACAAGCAATATCAGCCGCAGACCATAATGAATGGCGGTGATGACGGCTTCTTTGGTGATTTTCGCAAAGCCGATGTCCAATAGGATCGTTTCGCCGGGCAGGAAGAAAAGGTTCAAAATAACCGTGAAAACCAGAATGAACCGCAGGGGCTTGAGGCCCTTCAGCAGCATCTTAAACGGCACATTGGAAAGCCGGGCGACCATAAAAAGGAAGATGGCAACCGGCACAAAAGCCAGCGAGCTTTGCGCCATGAAAACCGCCACAATGGCCATCACCAGCAGAATGATTTTCACACGGGGATCCAGGCTATGCACTGTGCTTTTGACGGGATAATACTGGCCGAGGGTAATATCACTGAGCATCCTGTTCGCCCCCTTCCCACAGGTTCAAAAGGGCGTGATAGAGCGCATCCTCTTCATAGATACCTTCCTCAAGGGGCAGGCCGCTTTTGCGCATTTCATTGGCCAGCTTGCAAATCACGGGCACATCCAGCCCCATGCTTTCCAGCTCATCCGCATGGATGAAGATATCCGCCGGGGTGCCTGCCATGGCCACGGTGCCTTTTTTCATGACCACCGCTCTTGTGGAAAAGCGGGCCACATCATCCATGGAATGGGAGATCATCACGATGGTGGTGCCGCTTTCATGCAGGCCTTTGATGAGCTGCAGCATGTCTTCCCGGCTCATGGGGTCCAGCCCGGCGGCAGGCTCATCCAGCACCAGCACTTCCGGCCGCATGGCCAATACGCCGGCCATGGCCACCCTGCGCATCTGACCGCCGGATAATTCAAAGGGAGATTTTTCCCGGAATTCCTCAAAGGGCAGCCCCACCTTTTCCAACGCTTCCCGGACACGCTCGGCAATGTCTGTTTCGGAAAGGCCAAGGTTTTTCGGGCCGAAGGCTACGTCCTTTTCCACCGTTTCTTCAAACAGCTGATGCTCCGGATACTGAAACACAAGGCCGACCTTCTGGCGCAGGGCCTTTTTGCTGTAGCCGGGCGCATTGATGTCTTCCCCGTCGATGAGCACCTGGCCTTCGGTGGGCTTCAAGAGGCCGTTGATGTGCTGGGCGAGGGTGGATTTGCCGGAGCCCGTGTGGCCAATCAGGGCAAGAAATTCGCCGGTGTTGATGGTGAAATTTACTTTTTCAATGGCGGTTGCCTGGAAAGGGCTGCCGCTTTGGTAAGTGTGCGTCACATTTTGGAAGGTGATTTGCATAGCGCACAAACCTCCTTTACCATATCATCCAGATGCAGCAGGCCTTCTTTCAGGGGCAGACCGCCTTGCCGCAGCCGATGAGCCAGCCGAGCCACGGGCGGCGCATCCAAGCGCAAAGCCTGCAACTTATCGGGATTGGAAAACACGTCTTCCGGGCGGCCTTCCATCACAATTTTGCCGCCTTCCATCACAAAGACCTTCTGGCATTTGGCGGCTTCTTCCATGAAGTGGGTGATCCACACCACGGTGATGTTCTTTTCCCGGTTCAGCTTCTGCACGGCGGAAAAAACTTCCTTGCGGCCTTGAGGGTCCAGCATGGCGGTGGCTTCGTCGAAAATGATGGCCTTTGGCTGCATGGCCAAAATACCGGCAATGGCGATGCGCTGCTTCTGGCCGCCGGACAGGGTATGGGGAGCCCGATCCCGGAAGGCAAGCATGCCCACATCGGCAAGGGCTTGCTCAATCCGGGCAGGCATTTCTGCCGGGGGAACGCCGATGTTTTCCAGCCCGAAGGCCACGTCGTCTTCCACGATGGTGGCCACGATCTGGTTGTCCGGGTTCTGGAACACCATGCCGGCATTACCTCTGATATCCCATGTGGCATTTTCATCAGCGGTGTCCATTCCGCAAACCAGCACCTTTCCTTCCGTGGGCAGGAAAAGGCCGTTGAGCATCTTGGCTAAAGTTGATTTGCCGGAGCCATTGTGCCCCAAAATGGCATAAAAAGCCCCTTCCGGAACAGTGAGGCTCATGTCCTGAACGGCTTTTTCGGTAGCTTCCTCATAGGAGAAGGAAGTGTTTTGAACTTCAAAAATTGCTTTTGCCATAATCTCCTCTACATCAAACAAAAAAGGAAAAAAGCCTGCGCTTCAAGCGCAGACTGGATTATATCATATTTTTCCACGGGATGCAACTTATACCGCTTCCAGGCCTGTGCCGCTTTCCACGATTTGCAGAAGGTTTTCCTGCCGGCCGTTTTCGGCATTGATGTAAACCAAATATTGGGTTCCCTGATAGGTGCCGGAAAACTCCCAGCAGAGGATTTCTTTGTCATCCAAGGGAATGAGGCATAGTTGGCTTTGGGTCACGGAAAGAAGGGAGCTTACGCTTTCTTTGGCGTCATCTTCCGTCAAAAGGGGAGAGAGGGAAGAGCGGGCTTTGTGGTGCTGCCAGAAGTTTTTGCTTTCAAAGCCCACCACCTCTGCCGTGTCCATCCGCAGCTGCACCTTCACCAAATCCGGGTACAAAAGCACATCGCCCTGCTTGGCGGCAAAGGCAATCACCGCCACGCCTTCATACACCTGAAAGAAAGTGTTTTCCATTTCCGGAAAGCCGTTTCGCTGCAAAAACTGCCGGGCGGCAGTGATGCAATGCTCGATAGCGTAGTGGCTTTCAAAGGCTCCGTTATCGGTGGCGATCCACAGCACTTTGCCGCCTTTTTTGGTAACGGCGGCTTCCAGCGTGATATCCTTCAATTGCAGCGTGATGCCAAAGCATGGGTTCGGGCCGAAGATTTCCGCCCCATGGGAGAGGGAAACCACCCTGTCTTTGCCGATAAATTCCCTGGCGATATGGCCTGCTTCTTCCCATGTGATTTCTCTTTCCCCTTCAAAGGGGAGGGGCTTTTCTGTTCGGGCGTCGGAAAAGGGGCCGTCATAGATGAGGGTGGGGTAAGAAAGCGCGGCGTCGAGGGTTTCTGTTTCCTGGGAGGGATAGAAGGAAGCCGGTTCATGGGATAGCAGCATCAGCTTTTCTTCGCTGTCATAGAGCATCCGGGCATAATCCCGGCACAGGAGAATGAGGGAAGAAAGCTGGCGGATATCATCACCGGAAAGGGACTGGGCTTCCATCAAAGCAGACGCATAATCCATCAACTGATTGGTGAGCTTTACGGCTTGCATGGTATCGGGATGGGAAAGGGGCAGAAGGGACAGACTGCGCTGGGCTTGGCCTGCGCTGTCTGACACATGGGAAAGATAGGCGAGCCCTTCGCCGCTTTGCCCGGCAACCATGGCTTTTTTCAGATTATAGTGCATATCGTCCATTTGCTGGATGGCGGAAAGCACGGCTCCCCGGTAAATTTCCGTAAGTTTTTGCTGGCTTTTTGCTGCCCGGTGGGACTGCACGGCCAAAAGGCTGGAGATGACCAGCAGCATGCAGAAGGAAAGAACCCCCTGTTTTTTCATATTATATAGCTCCCTTCTACATGGCAAAATTATGGTTGCCGATGGCCAAGCGGATTTCCCTTGTCCAGATCCAGCTGTTGGTGGCGGTGGCCGGATTATAATAATACAGGCAGCCGCCGGAAGGATCCCAACCGTTCATGGCGTCATGGGCTGCCCGGATGGAATCGCTGTCCGGGGTCAGGTTAATCTGGCCGTCGGCCACACAGTCAAAAGCCCCGGCCTGATAGATAACGCCGCTGATGGTATTGGGAAAGGAAGCGGAACGCACCCGATTGAGCACCACCGCCGCTACGGCTACCTTGCCAACATACGGTTCCCCACGGGCTTCTCCGTGCACCAGCCGTGCCAGCAGATAAACTTCGCTGTTGCCGGTGGAGGCGGACACCGCCGGAACCCCAAGGGCTGCCATGGTAGCAGGGCCTGCAACGCCGTCCACCCGCAGCCCGTTTCTTTTTTGAAACAGCACTACGGCGTCATAGGTTGCCTGGCCGAAAACGCCGTCTGCACTGCCGGAAAGATAGCCATAGCGGATGAGGGCTTGCTGCATGATGCGCACGTCTTCCCCCCGGCTACCCCAGCCCACCGCCCCTTTGGCACCGGAAACCCACAGGCAAAGGGATAAAACCATGCACAGCAGGGCTACGCCTTTTTTTTTCATTTCTTCACATCCTTTCTTTTGCTATTCTGTCCCGTTATTTCCTGAAATTGCAAAGAAAGTATTACAAAAATATGAAAATATTGTCTTGACATTGTTGCGAAATATAGATAGAATAAGTTGTAATCCTATGTATTCGGATGTGGAGGAAGGGATACGATGAAGAAGAAATGGCTCAAGCGGCTGGCGGCACTTTTATGCTGCTTTATGCTGGCAGGCGGCTTATGGCCTGCCACAGCTGAAAGCTATCCTTATGCGAAATTGATGGAAGCGGATGTGGCCGTGCGCAGCAAAGCCAGCACCGTTGCCTCTGTTTTGATTACGGTTCCTTCCGGGCAGGCCTTGACGGTGACGGGGGAAAGTGGCAGCTTCTATGTCGTTACCTATCAGGCCTATAAAGGCTATGTGGAAAAGAATTATCTGAATCATAACAGCCAGAAAACCTACACGACCCTCTCCAACGGTTCCAGCGGCAATGCCGTGAAGGAATTGCAGCAAGCGTTGAAGGAGCTGGGCTATTATCGCTCTTCCATTGACGGCAAATTCGGCTCCGGCACAAAGACGGCGGTGCAGTCCTTCCAGAGGATTAACGGCCTTTCCGTGACCGGCAAGGCGGATTTGGACACCCAGATGCTGCTTTTCACCGGTAACCCCAAAAACAGCGCAGGCTTGCTGGTGGATACTTCCCATCAGGTTACCTATCCCGTTTTGTCCAAGGGCAGCAAAGGGGAAGATGTGAAAAAGCTGCAAACGAGATTAAAGGAGCTGGGCTATTACACCGGCAAAATTGACGGCGATTTCGGCAGCGGCACCTATAACGCCCTGCGGTCTTTCCAGAAAAAAGCAGGTTTAATCCAAAACGGCATTGCCACGCAGGACACCCAGACGCTGCTTTTTGCAGTCTCTGCCCCCGGCAGCCAAACGGCGGTAACGCCCATCCCTGCCGTGACGCCCAAGCCCACCAATCCACCCTCCTCCAATAGCTATCCTTACCAGACCTATACCACCGCTTCTGTGAACCTGCGCAAAGGCGCATCCACCGGCACCACCCGGCTTTTGACCGTGCCCAAGGGGGCCACGGTGCAGGTGCTGGCCACGGAAAAGGATTTTGTGAAAGTCACCTATAACGGCAAAACAGGCTATCTGATGCAGGAATATGTGTATATTCCGGCGGCTTATCTGCCCGGCGATTCTCTGAAAGAGGATGCGCAGGCGCAGGAAAACTATGTTACGCTTCAATCCGGCAGCCGGGGCAGTGCTGTTGTTTCTCTGCAGGAAGCCCTGAAAGAGCTGGGCTTTTATTCCGGCATGGCGGACGGCTCCTTCGGCAGCGGCACTGTTGCCGCCCTGAAAGCCTTCCAGAAGAAAAACACCATCAAGCAGGACGGCGTGGCAACGCCCGAAGTGCAGAAACTGATTTTTGAGGGCAAGCCTCGCAACAGCGACAACAAAAAGACCCAAGTGAAGCAGCTGCCCCCCATTGAAGGCTATGAAATGCGGCTGAACGACAAGGGCGAGGCCGTGGTGTCCCTGCAAAAGAAGCTGGCCATTCTCGGCTATTTCACCGGCGAATATACCCCTGTGTTTAATTCGGCCACCCAGAAGGCCGTGAAAGCTTTCCAAAAGGATCACGCCATGACGGTGGACGGCGTCGTGGGGGAAAAGACATACCGGCTTTTGACCGTGCTCAGCGCAACGCCTGTGCCCGGTAAGAATACCCCTGCGCCCGTCAATACGCCCCTGACCCATGATAACGTGATCATCATCCAGAACGGCACCCGTGGCCAGGCCGTCAAGCGGCTGCAGGAGCGGCTGATGGAGCTGGGCTATTATTCCTGCGAAGCGGACGGCATTTATGACAGCAATGATATTGCCGCCGTGAAGGCTTTCCAGAAGCGCAACAGCCTGAAAGCGGACGGCATTGCAGGCCTTGAAACCCAGCTGAAGCTTTATAGCGATTATGCTGTTCCGGCAGAAACTTCGAGTATCAAATTGCCCACGCCCATTCCCTTTACTGCCCCGGATGTGACGGTTACGCTGCGCACAGGCAGCAGCGGGGAATATGTGCGTCTGTTGCAGGAGCGGCTGACGGTGCTGGGTTATTACAGCAGTGTCATTGACGGCGATTACGGCAGCGGCACGCTGCGTGCCGTGGTCACGTTCCAGCAGTTCCACGGCCTCTCCGCCGATGGTGTGGCCGGCAGAAAAACCCAGGAGCTGCTTTACAGTAACGATGCCAAAACCTACGCCCAGGCTAAGCCTACCCCCACCCCTGCGCCTGCTGCCACTTCCAAGCCCGGCACAAGCGGCACCGTGGTTTCCATCACGCTTTTAAAACAGGGCATGCGCGGCACCGCCGTGCGGCAAATGCAGCAGCGGCTGGTGGAACTGGGGTATCTGGAGAATGCGGACGGCGTGTACGGCCCCAAAACCTATAACGCCGTGACGGCCTTCCAAAAGCGCAACGGCCTTTCCGCCGATGGCATAGCCGGCAGCAAAACCCAGAACAAGCTCTATTCTTCCTCTGCCGTTTCCGCCAAGGGAACCATCATCAATACCCCCGTGCAAAACCCCGGCACCTCTTCCGGCTCCGCCTCCTCCGGCAGCTTCCGGGTACCGGATGCCTCCGAAGTGCGCTATGCCAATTGGTTCACGGAAATCCGGGCGAGGGCGAAGCTGATGCCGGATGTGACCATTTATGACCCCGATACCGGCCTGCACTATAACCTGCACATGTTCTCTTTCGGCAAGCACGCCGATAGCGAGCCGCCCACCCAGCAGGACGTGGAAACCATGTATAAAGTTGTGGGCAAGGACACTTGGACGCCCAAATACGTCTGGGTCATTTTCAGCGATGGCCGTGTCTATATCGCTTCCACCCATTCCAAGGGGCATACCGTGGATCACGACGGCGATAACGGCCTCACAGGCCATATCTGCCTCCACTTCCCCCGGATCATGAGCGAAGCGGAAGCCACCGGCCCCTATGCCGTCAGCCATCAGAAGGAAATCCTCTGGGGCTGGGAGCTGACCCAAGCCATGGTTAAATAAACAGTAAAAACAGAACCGCATGCCGGGAAGGCGTGCGGTTCGTTGCTTGATACGGGTGAGGGTAACGGAACCCCTCACCTTTTCCTTTTTATTGCAAAAATATTAAATTCTCCCGAAGGCTTTTCCGCTGATTGACAGCCCTTTTTTTCCGGCGTATACTGACCGTAGAGAAAATATTGGGAGGTGACATGCAATGGACGACGGCGAAAGATGCCAGGCGTGTGAAACAGTGCCCCGATCGTGCTCCGTGCGTCTGGTTGGATGTCACGGTCAATAAAGGGCTTGTTTCCCCATCAGCATCAAATACGTCGTATCTGTCAGGGCCATCCGTGCGCAATTGCCGAAGGGGCTTTTTTGCGTGTGTGGAGGGCTGCGATGGTTTTTTACGAGCCGATTTGCTTGCACAAAATAAAAGGGGAAGGAAGTGAGTCCCGTGGAGTGGGAAAATATCAAAAATCGTCTGGATGCGCTGCTGGCTGCCGGGAAACACGGCGAGCTTCGTGGTGCCATGATGATGCTGAACGTGGTGGATATCGCCCAATACATGGAAACGCTGGAAAAGGATCAGCTGTTGCATGTGTTCCGGGTGTTGCCCAAGGATATTTCGTCTGATGTTTTTTCCTATATGGAGCCGGAGCAGAAGCAGCTGCTCATCGAATCCATTGGGGATCAGGAAATCAGTGCGCTGATTGACGATATGTTTCTGGATGATGCGGTGGACTTTCTGGAGGAACTGCCGGCAAGCGTTGTGAAGCGTGTGTTGCAGTCTACGCCCTTGGAAAAGCGGAACCTGATCAATCAGTTTTTGCGCTATCCTGAATATTCAGCCGGATCCCTCATGACCATCGAATATCTGGAATTCCGGGAAGGGGATACCGTCCGGGAGGCCATGGATATTATCAAAAAGGTGGGCCTGGATAAGGAAACCATCTATACCCTCTATATTATTGATAAGGCACGGCATCTGATTGGTACGCTGGCCTTGCGGAAGATGATTTTGGCGTCCGAAGATGCGGTTCTTTCTGATATGATGGATCGCAACCCCGTTTCCGTCTATACCACCGACGATCAGGAAAAGGTGGCAGACACGGTGCGCCATTACGACGTGATGGCCATTCCCGTTGTGGATAAAGAAAACCGTCTGGTTGGTATCATCACCGCCGACGACGTCATGGACGTCATCGAAGAAGAAAACACCGAAGACTTTGAAAAGATGGCCGGTTTGATGCCGTCGGAAGATGAATATCTGAAAACGTCCCCCTTCCGGTTGGCCTTGAACCGTATTCCGTGGCTGCTGATTATGGCGGCGGTAGCCATCCTTACCGGTATGATTATCAAGAGCTTTGAAGATGTGCTGGCTACGTCCATCGTGCTTACGTCCTGCATCCCCATGCTGATGAATACAGGCGGTAACTGTGGCTCCCAGGCGTCCACGCTGATTATCCGTGGTGTGGCTCTTGGGGAAATTGAGTTCAAGGATTTGTTCAGAACCCTCTGGAAGGAGTTCCGGGTGGGGTTGATGGTGGGTGCCGTGCTGGCGGTGTTTATTTTCCTGTTAGTCACGTTTGTGTATGGGGCTCTGCCGGCGGAGGCCTTCGTGGTGGCACTGGCGTTGTATGCGACGGTGCTGATTGCCAAAGGGCTGGGCTGTACGCTGCCGCTCTTGGCAAAAAAGATTGGCTTTGATCCGGCTTTGATGGCCAGCCCCTTGATTACGACGCTGGTGGACGCCACGTCGCTTACCATCTATTTCTTCATCGCAACGGCTATTTTGAAGATCGTTGTTTGAGGGAATTTTCGGCAAGAATGTATATTCTGTTCGGTTGTTGACCATTTTGTTGACGGCCGGACAGAATTTTTATTTTCCTCAAAAAATTTTTTCCACATCATCTTGGGCAAGGGTGGAAATATAGGCCACAATAAGTGGTAAATTTGCCGTTTTCAAGGGAAAAAAGACTGAAAAAAGCGAAAAATTTTTCTAAAAAAGGTGTTGACAAAGGGAAGAATGTTTGATATTATAATCAAGCACGCTGCGAGGGAGCCTTTCAGGAGGGTCAAAAGCGGCGAGCGAAGAACCTTGAAAACGATACAGAGAACGAGGAAAGAACGACAGTTAATTCTGGAATGAGTTTTGATTTGTTGG
>JAZNQO010000002.1:0-8381 GCA_045590215.1 Clostridia bacterium
ATACGCAAAATGGCGAAGGAGAAAGCAAGCTTTCTCTCTCGCCATTTTGTGTATTTTCTTTTGTGCCCGTGGCCGCAAAACTTCCGTTTCTCAAGTTCCATGCGGAGATAATTTCTGCAATAAAATAAGCGTGTTTTCGCATGATGGGTGCAGGGTCAATGACCTTGCCGTGGGGTACAGGGGACGAGTAGTCCCCTGTTTCGTGCGTTCCCTGCTTCGTCCATTACAATATAGAATTCCGAATTTATAATTCCGAATTATATCAGCCCTGCAAATTCCAGTTTGTCGGGCACATAAAAAACAAGCATCCAGTACAGTCGCCGGATGCTTGTTTCTTTTCATATTTATTCGGCAGCCAGATTATCAAACAGCGTGTATTCCGCAAGCCATGCCAGCTTCACCGTGTCCAAGGGGCCGTTTCTTTGCTTGGCCACGATGACCTCGGCGGTATTATCCGGCTGGGGGTCTTCCCGGTGATAATAATTATGGCGATGGAGGAACATAACAAGGTCAGCGTCCTGCTCGATAGAGCCGGAATCGCGAAGGTCGCTCAGCATGGGCTTGATGCCGGCACCGCCGCGCTTTTCATTGGCACGGGAGAGCTGGGCACAGGCGATGAGGGGCACTTTCAGTTCCTGGGCGATGGCCTTTAAGGAACGGGAAATTTCGCTCACTTCCACCTGACGGCTTTCCGCCTTTTTATCCGAGCCCATCAGCTGCAGATAGTCCAGCACGATCAGATCCAGCCCCTTATCCATCATCAGCCGCCGGCAACGGGAGCGCAGCTGGCTGGGGGTCAGGCCGGAGGTATCGTCGATATACACGTCGCTGGATGCCATGGGGGCCAGCGTCCTTGCCAGCTTCACCCAGTCTTCATCCCGGAGCAGGCCTTTTCTCACCTTCTGCATATCCACCCTTGCATCGCAGCAGAGCATACGCATGGCAATTTGTTCTCTGGGCATTTCAAGGCTGAAAATGGCCACTTTTGCGCCTTTTCTTGCGGCATTGGTAGCGATATTGATGGCGAAAGAGGTTTTGCCCATGGAGGGGCGTGCGCCCACCAGAATCAGTTCGCCGCCGTGGAAGCCGGTGGTCAGGTTATCCAAGGCTACAAAGCCGCTGGGCACGCCGGAAATGCCGCCCTTCAGCCGAGCCAAAGTTTCCATTTGCTCGTAGGTGCGGGTCATGATTTCCCGGATGTGCTGCAGTTCATCGCCGCCGGACCGCTGCATCACGATATCGAAAATCAGCTTTTCGGAAAGGCCCAATACTTCCGGCAGCTCCTGCTCCTGGGCATAGGCGGCATGGGAAATATCCCCGGCGGCCTGAATGAGGCGGCGCAGGGTGGCCTTTTCGGAAACGATGCGGATATAATATTTCACATTGGCTGTGGTGGGGACGAACTGGGTCAGCTCGATGAGGTATTCAATGCCGCCGATGCCGGGCAATGTGCCCCGACGGGAAAGTTCCGCATCCATGGTGACCAGATCCACCGCCATATTGGACATGGAAAGCTGCTTGGCCGCATCGAAAATCTCTTTATGCGCAGGCACATAAAAATCATCGCTCACAAGGGTTTCCACCGCAGCGGAAAGAGCCATTGGATCCTGCAGCAACGCACCCAGCACGGAGCGTTCCGCATCCGTGCTATGGGGAGGAGTTGTAATCAATTGCTGATTCTGGGTCTGGGGAGCATCCATCAGTTTTCGCCGCCTGTCACTCGCACGGTCATTTTCGCGCTTACTTCGGGATAGAGCTTCACGATGACTTCCGTTTCGCAAACGGTGCGGATGGGTTCTTTGAGGTCAATCTTCCGCTTGTCCACGGAAATATTATACTGGGCATTCAAAGCATCGGCGATTTCCTGCCCGGTGACGGAGCCGTAGAGGCGGCCTTGCGCCCCGGCCTTGGCCTTCACAGTGATGACCTTTCCCCGGAGAGTGCCGGCCTTCTTTTCCGCTTCAGCCCGGCGTTCCATTTCACGCTGACGTTCGGCAGCCTTTTTGCGTTCCAGTTCCTTGGCGGCACCGGGGGTGGATTCCACCGCCAGCTTCTTGGGGAACAGGAAATTGCGGGCGTAGCCATCGCTCACATTGACGATTTCTTCCTTCTTGCCCGTGCCTTTCACATCAGCCAGCAAAATAACTTTCATTTATATTTCCTCCTTTGGTTCAGGGGGCTTGCGCAGCCCCCGCAGATTGATGATTTGATCGAAAATGCCAAGATACGGCAGGATGCCCAGCAGGAAAAACAAAAGGGGCAAGATCATCCGGAGGGGGCGTCTGGTGCCCCGGGCTTTCTGGGTGAAATTGAGCAGGGCTGCCCCCTGCCATGTGAACAGGGCGGTTGCGCCGTAATAGAGGATGGAGCCGGCCATGGCGGCAGCGGTGCTTTGCGCCGTGGCCTGCAAAAGAGACCCGGCGACCCACGCAAGCCCAACCTTCCAGCCCATACCCCTTGGAATATGCCACAGGCTCAAAGGCGGCATATTCAAATCCGGGAAAGAAGGAATGTTTTTGCCTTCCTTTGCCAGAAATACCTGCTTGTCATAGGCGATTTTCCCAAACCGCTGGGGCAAAAGCAGGCAGGCAATGCCGCTGATAATGGCATGCTGCGCCATCATCAGCATCACCATGGACACAAGGAAATTTTCCACCAGTGCGCCGATGGATAAAAGCAAGTCCTGCTTTGCGGCAGGGGTGATGAAATAGAGGCCGCTGGGGAGGATGCGCAGCTGTTCCTGCAAGGCATCCGGCAGGGTGATGACCCCTATTTGGTACATCTGAATGAGCAGGATATCACATTCCGGCATTTCGGTAAGGGCTTTCACGGCCATATCCGCCACGGCCTGATACAGCTGATGATCGAAAAGCTGCTGGGCGTAGAGATACACACAGCTAAAGGCCAGGATATGGGTGACGATCATCAGGGCGCAGCCCTTGAAAAAGGGCAGCTTTTGCCACAGGATCAAGTGGAACACCGCAAAAACGGGAATCAGATAAATGGCGGCGGCGGCAAGCCCTTGAACGCCCAGCAGATGCTGACAGGCGATCAGGCTGCACAGCAGCCCGGCCATTCCGGGGATAAGGCCGCCCAGGCCGGAAACCAGGCATAAACCCATGGGCAAAACAAACAGGACAAATAACACAACATAAATGCCGGTGATGGGGGTAAGCGATAATAAAAGCATGGGCACAGCCAGCAATAAAAAGCCAATCAGTGCCGCCTTTCCCGACCGGATCAGGGGAAAATCCTTCATGAAACACTCCTTCTAAAATGGTTATGAATCTCCATTTATCATTGTACGCTTATTGGTAGCGGTTTGTCAATTCTTTCTCATGAAAAAAGAAAAGCCGTTCTCTTTTTCAGAGAACGGTGGATGGAAGGGCGTTTAGTCAAGCACAGTTTCCTTGCCGGGTTCCAGAACGTATTCTTTGTTCCAGTGGCGCAGGTATAGGCAAATGGCGGTGGGGTTAAAGATGCGATGGCCGTCGGCACTGCAAAGCAGCTTTTTGAAGGCTTCCACATAATCGTGAATTTCGATATTCGTGGCGTACCAAATATCATCCCGGCCGCCCATATATTCGGCAAATTCTTCGATTACATGCCAGTTGTCGTTGCCTTCAAATTCATAGCTGTGTCCCCACAGATAGAACATCCACGGCCGGCCGTAGGGCACATTTTCCACAAAGCGATGGGCAAGCTCCATCAATTGCGGATCGTTGTGATGGCAGGTTGCCGGCAATTGCAGCCAATCAGAGGGGAGATGGAAGTCGTGGGTGGAATGTACGGTGCGGGCATAGGCAACGCCCATATCCCCAAGCAGCTTGGACACTTGGCTATTCACCGTGCCGTAAGGATAGGCAAAGCCCCGGATGATGCGGCCGAACTGCTCTTCCAATTGCTCTTTGTCCTTGATGATCTGATAGGGCACGTTGTCAATGGGAATGCCCACAAGGTCTGCATGTTCATAGGCGTGCATAGCCACTTCCTGACCGCAGTCTTTGTATACTTCCGTAACCTGTGCCTTGGTCATCCGGCGGTGCACCTGTCCTTTGGGATAGACGGTGCCTTCCTTGGCGTACAGGCCGCTGTTTAAGTTAAACGTGCCCTTCAGGCCGTGCTTGTTCATGATTTCGATGAGACGGATATCCTGCTCCACGCCGTCATCATAGCTGAGGGTCAGGGCTTTGCGCTTGAAGCCGGGAAAGGCCATATAAAAATCAGGCATAATGATTTCTCCTTTTCATTTTTTCTTTATTGTACGGCTAAAAGGGGCGGTTTGTCAATGGATGCGGTTTGACTTTATTGTGTCCCTTTGATAAAATATACATAGGTATGCGCACAAGTGTATATCGAAAAAAGAGGTGAGAGAAATGGCACAGGTGCTGGTCAGCGTGGTGATTCCCGTATACAACGGTGAAGAATGGATAGAAACCTGTTTGCAATCTGTTCTGCACCAAATGACGGATGATATGGAAGTGATTGTGGTCAATGACGGCAGCACCGATGGCTCGGAGCATATTTTGCAGCGTATGGCGGAAAAGGATGGCCGCATCCGCCTTTTTTCCCAGAAAAACAGCGGTGTAGCCGCAGCCAGAAATAAGGCCCTTTCCTTGTGCCGGGGGAAATACATCCGCTTTGTGGATGCAGATGATTTCTTGCCCGATGGCTCCATGAATATCTTATTGGATAAGGCACAGCAAAACGACAGCGATCTGGTGATTGCCGGATATACTGAAATACACGGGAAAACGAAAACGAAGCGGAATCTGAAAAAAAGCGATGAAACCATGCCCCTCAACGATATTTTGCCCCATATGAACCATTGGGCTAACAGCTTTTTCTATGGAGCATTATGGAATAAGCTCTTCCGGGGGGATGTTATCAGGGAACATGGCTTGCAGTTCATGAGCGG
The DNA here is from genome assembly GCA_045590215.1 of Clostridia bacterium. Lineage (GTDB taxonomy): Bacteria > Bacillota > Clostridia > Christensenellales > Aristaeellaceae > RUG563. Next base: position 4,919 of record JAZNQO010000002.1, read on the forward strand.
CTTGCAGCTGGGAGAAGATTTTGCTTTTGTGTGCAATTACATGATGTACGCAGAAAAGGTGAGCTATTCAACGAAGGCAGTTTACGATTATCGGCGAAATGCAGGGGGCATGACGGCAAAGCAACTGATTGACTGCGTGCTGCATCCCTTGTCCAACTGCCATATGAAATGGGTGCTCTATAAAGAGCTGCGGAAATTATATCAGCATCGGGGCGTTTATCCTAAATATCGCCGGACGCTTTGGCTGTACCTGTTTCGGATTACATTGAGCAATTGAAATGCGGCCTATGACTTGTGACAGACAATATTTGTTCACAATTTGTTTACAAATTTTTGCTATAATTCTTACGCTTTCTGGAAATAAGAGAACGAGAGGTGAATGCCATGCTGGAATTAAAGCAGATTACCAAGGAATACAGCTTGGGAGACAGCCGGGTGCAGGCTCTGCGGGGCGTGGATATTGCGTTCAGGAAATGTGAATTTGCGGCCATTCTGGGGCCTTCCGGCTGCGGAAAGACCACGCTTTTGAATATCATCGGCGGTCTGGATCAGTATACCAGCGGCGATCTGGTGATCCGTGGCCGCAGCACCAAATCCTATAAAGACCATGATTGGGACAGCTACCGGAACCATTCGGTAGGCTTTGTGTTTCAGAATTATAATTTGATTCCCCATCAGACGGTACTGAAAAATGTGGAACTGGCGTTGACCTTATCAGGCGTCAGCAAGCAGGAATGCCGCCGCAGGGCCATGGAAGCCCTGGAAAAGGTAGGGCTTTCGGATCAATTGAAAAAGAAGCCCAATCAGATGAGCGGCGGCCAGATGCAGCGTGTGGCCATTGCAAGAGCTTTGGTCAACGACCCGGATATCCTATTGGCCGATGAGCCCACCGGCGCACTGGACAGCGAAACCAGCGTGCAGGTGATGGAAATCCTGAAAGAAATCAGCAAGGAAAAGCTGGTGGTGATGGTCACCCATAACCCGGAACTGGCAGACACCTATGCCAATCGCATTGTGCGGCTGCTGGATGGGCAGGTCATCAGCGATAGCAATCCTTTCGATGGGAAGGAGCAGCAGGAAACCCAGCAATCCCGGCAGAAAAAGCCTTCCATGAGCTTTAGAACCGCCCTGTCCCTTTCCCTGAATAACCTGCTCACCAAAAAGGGACGCACCATCCTCACCGCCTTTGCCGGCTCCATCGGCATCATCGGCATTGCGCTGATTTTGTCCCTTTCCTCTGGCGTGAATGCGTATATTGAGCGGGTGGAGCGGGATACCCTGTCCTCTTACCCGTTGATGATTGAAAAGCAGACGGTGGATATGACCGGCGTGATGCAGGCCATGATGGGCGCAGCGGAATCCAGCGAAGAGCACGGCATGGACAAAGTGTATTCTGGCCAGATGATGACCAAGTTCATGTCCGGCATGATGAGCGAAATCCGGGATAATGATCTGAAAGGCCTGAAAGCCTATCTGGAAAAGGAAGAAACGGGGCTTGATGCGCTGGTCAGCGGGGTGCGGTATGATTATGCCACGCCGCTGACGGTATACCGCATTTTGGAAAACGGCAAGCCCATGCAGGTGAACCCCTCCACCGCCTTTGAAGCCGTGGGCTTTGGGGATATGATGAGCATGTATGCCTCCAATGATATGATGTCTGCCTCCATGAAGCAGATGGACGCTTTCCAGCCCCTGATCGACAACGAAGAAATGATGCAGTCCCAGTATGACCTCATCGCCGGACGTATGCCGGAAAATTATGATGAAGTGGTGCTGATCGTCAACAGCCGCAATGAGCTCAGCGATTATACGCTTTACACGCTCGGCCTTCGGGATCAGGGCGAGCTCAAGGGGATGATGGATCAATTAATGGCAGGGAACCCCATTGAATCCGAAAGTCTCAGCTTTACCTATGATGAAATGCTGAACCTTTCTTTCCGTCTGGCCGTGAATACCGATTATTATGAGAAGGTGGACGGAAAATGGCAGGATAAGCGCAGCGATGAGCAGTTCATGCTGAACATGCTGGAAAAGGCCCCGGAAATCCGGGTGGTGGGTATCCTGCGCCCGGCAGAAGATGCTGTGGCCACTTCCGTGCAAGGCGGCATCGGCTATCTGCCGGATCTGATGCAGGTTTTGCTGGATAAGGTGAACGCAAGCGAGATTGTGAAGGAACAGCTGGCTGCCCCGGAAACTGATGTGTTTACCGGCCTTGCCTTTGCTGGCGATGCCCAGCCTGCCATGAGCATGGCAGATGTTCAGGCGTATATCGCCACCCTGCCGCCCCAGCAGCAGCAAATGATGGCTGGCATGACGGAAGAACAATTGATGCAGATGGCTGCCCGTTATGCGCCGCCCGTTTCCGATGCGACATTGGAAGATAACCTGTCTGTCCTTGGCGTCAGCACGGAGGATGATCCCTCCGCTATCTACATTTTCCCCCGTGATTTTGAAGCGAAAGAGGATATCGTGGCTCTGATTGATGCCTATAACGCCTCCGTTTCCGAGGAAGAGCAGATTCGCTATACCGATTATGTGGGGCTCATGATGTCCTCCGTGACCACCATCGTCAATGCTATCAGCTATATCCTCATTGCCTTTGTGGCCATTTCGCTGGTGGTTTCTTCCATCATGATTGGTATTATTACCTACATCAGCGTTCTGGAACGCACCAAGGAAATCGGTATCCTCCGTGCCATCGGTGCTTCCAAGCGTGATATCGCTCGTGTCTTTAATGCCGAAACCTTGATCGTGGGCTTCACTGCCGGGGCTATCGGCATCGGCGCAACGCTGCTGCTCAATATCCTGATTAACCAGATCATTTATGCCCTCACCTCCATCCGTAACGCCGCCGGGCTGCCCTTGGAAGGGGCTGTCATTCTCGTGGTCATCTCTATGCTGCTTACCTTCATTGCCGGGCTGATACCTTCCCGTCTGGCAGCGAAGAAGGATCCCGTGGTGGCTCTGCGCACGGAGTGACGAGAGTTTGCGGAGGCTTATGCAGCCTCCGCACCACCGCACCAGCGGGTTTCACCCTCTGGACTCCGGCAGGCAATGGAGGTTTGCGGTTTTATAAGGCTTATGTGTGCCTGTAACGTTCAGAGAGCGTTAGCCGGGCACAATGAAAACAATTGAAAATCCGTGGACGAGAAAAAATTCTCTCCACGGATTTTTCTTGTTTTCCCGGATGCTTTGCATCCGGCTTGGCGGCCGTGCCGCAGCCGACTCGCAAAAATATAATCGTCTTGTGCGATTACTTTTCTGCGTGTTTCTTGTAACAGCGGCACATGGTTCATCCAATAAATCGATCCCATCCGCTACCGGGTGCAGGGTGAATGAGGCGACCGGCCCTCCGGTGGAGGGAGCGGCTGAAAGCCGCAGGAAGCCGAATGAATCAACCGAAACAAGCATTGGGAGCGGCAGCGACCAAGGCGTAGATTGAGGTTGCGGGGAAGAGGCGACC
>JAZNQO010000003.1:0-37273 GCA_045590215.1 Clostridia bacterium
ATACGCAAAATGGCGAAGGAGAAAGCAAGCTTTCTCTCTCGCCATTTTGTGTATTTTCTTTTGTGCCCGTGGCCGCAAAACTTCCGTTTCTCAAGTTCCATGCGGAGATAATTTCTGCAATAAAATAAGCGTGTTTTCGCAAGATGGGTGCAGGGTCAATGACCCTGCCGTGGGGTACAGGGGCTGCGTAAGCCCCTGCCTCGTCGTACAGGGGACGAGCGGTCCCCTGCTTGGTGCGTCCCCTGTTTCGTCCATCACAACGCAAAAATCCCAATTTGTCGCTTTGCCCCAAACGAAACACATGAAAAAACGACCTGCGATCTCAATCACAGGTCGGATGAACTGTCTTATGAGCAGCCGGCGAAAAACAGCTGTTTTTTGATGATTGTTTGCCTGCCGGTTTAGCTCAATAATCGGCCTTATAGGGCATCACGGCCACGATTTCCCCTTCGATATAGATGATGGTATAGAAGGCGTGACCATAGTCCTGATAATGGCTGATGAATTCGGAAATGTTATTGGCACGGATGGGGTTTTGCTTGGTGCCGTAATAGAAGATGCAGTTGGGATGCACGGCGTAATCGTAATGATCCACGCTGCCGTTATTGAAGGAAGAGCGATTGCCGCTGTCGTAATCATCGCCCTGATATTTGAGGGTGACCAAATCCGCATCAATGCGCCATGTGGTGCTCTTGAGATAAATCTCGTTGATATACCCGGCGGAAACACGGGTGCGCTTTTCGCTGGGACGACGCTGCAGATAGATGGTATAGGTGGTGGATGCACCGGCGTTTGTCACCTGAATGGTGACGGCCTGGGGTTCATCCGTCATTTCGATGACCTGGGAAGCGGTTCCGCTGCGCACCTGACGGCCGTTGACCGTAATCACGGCATTGGGGTCATAGGCAACGGGGGTGAATGTGGGCCGGGAAACCCAATCCGCTACGGTGAGCAGATAGGTGGTTTGGTAAGGGCTGAAAGCGGCAGGCAGCATAATGCCGGTATTGGGGCAATTGTGGGTCAGGGAAGAGAGCAGGGTGCTGCCGCTGCCGTAATAATCTTGCCCGGCATAGCCATCATCGGCCAAGGCCGGCACACATCCGAGGAAAAGCACTGCCGCCATCAGCAGTGTAAGCATGCGCCGTGTCATAGGGATATACCTCCTGATGTTCATTCGCTGGATAGAACAGCTTTTCTTTCCTGTTCTATCCATAAAACGAATGAAACATCTGTTTTCTTGCATTAAATTTCGGGAATTTCCAGTTCAATTTCCCGGCCCAGTGCGGCAGACTTGCCAATGCCGTCGATGATGGCCTGATTATAATAAATCTGGGAAGAAGGAACGGGGGCAGGCAGGCCTTCCTTCACGGCATCCAGGAAGGAACGCACCTTCAGCTCAAACAAGTCCTTATTGCAGTGCAGGATGGGGAACTTGGTTTCGGTGGGCAGCCCGGCGGTATCGGTATACAGGGTCATTTCGCCGCCAACGGAGCCGTTCCAGCATTCGGTGGAGGGGATGCGCAGGGAAGCCTTCCGACCCATGATGATGGTATCGCCGGGGGTGTCCAGGTGCATGGCCCATGCAATGCGGAAGTCCAGCACGATGCCGCCTTCCAGACGGATGAAAGCAGCGGCGAAATCGTCCACGTTGAAACGGTCTGCGTTTTGCTTGGCGGTATGGTCGTTATCGGGGCGTTGATACATTTCTTCCGTGCCGAAGAAATTGCAGGTGTAGCCGGAAACTGTCAGGGGCTTGGGATAGCCGATGGCGTTGAGCACCATATCCAGGCTGTAGCAGCCGATATCGCCCAAGGCACCAATGCCGGCGGTTTTCTTTTCAATGAAGGTAGAGTTGGGGATGCCCCGGCGGCGGCCGCCGCCCGTCTGGATGTAATAGATTTCGCCCAGCACGCCGCTGTCCACGATCTTTTTGATCTGCTGCATGTTGGGATCCATCCGGGGCTGGAAGCCGATGGTGAGGAGCTTTCCGGATTTCTTTTCGGCCCGGATAACGTCGGCAGCTTCGTCCAGCGTAACGGTGAAGGGCTTTTCCAAGAGCACATTCACGCCGGCGTTCAGGCACTTGATGGCGCATTCGGCGTGGGTGGCGTTATAGGTGCAGATGCTGACTGCATCCAGGTTTTCCTTGGCCAGCATTTCGTCCAAATCTTCATAGAAATGGATGTTGGTGTAATCCACGCCCCGACGCTGGCAGAACTTTTCACAGCGGCCGGGAATGATATCCACCATGGCCACCAGTTCCACATCCGGGAATTTCAGATACTGGGGAACGTGCGCTTCGGCAATCCAGCCGGTGCCCACAATGCCAACCCGCAGCTTTTTGCTGGCGTCGATGGCCTTTTCTTCAATGGCCTGCATGGTTTCGTTTAATACAGCATCGCCTTTAGACATAGGAACAGCCTCCTTGATTTTTTTCATCACGAGGGCATTATAGCATTTTTGTCTCCTTCTGCCAAGGTGGCAACGGAAAAGAAGGGTGACAAATTTGTACGGGCTGATGACGGAAAGCCCTTGATTTGCGGCCTTTGTGGCGGTATAATAAAAATAACAAAAAAACGTCGGAAGGGACGGAAGCATATGAGCATCAAAATTACTGTTTGGAATGAAGACAGTGTGCAGGAATCCAGCCCGGAAGTTTTGAATGTTTATAAAAATGGTCTGCTGGGTGCCGTGGCGGATATGTTCGCAGGCGAGCATTTTCAAGTACGCAAAGCCTGGCTTTCCCAGGAGGAAGCAGGCCTGACGGAAGAAATTTTGCAGGACACGGACGTACTTGTCTGGTGGGGACACTGCAAGCACGCAATGGTGCCGGATGAGGTTGTGGCAAGGGTGCAGGGACATGTGCTGCGGGGCATGGGGCTGATTGTGCTCCACAGCGGCCACGAAAGCAAGATTTTCCAGCGGTTGATGGGCACGCAATGCTCCCTGCGCTGGCATGAAATGAATGAAAGGGAGCGCATCTTCGTCATCGAGCCTTCCCACCCCATCATGTGGGGGATGCCCCTGCATTTTGAACTGGAAGCGGAAGAAATGTATGGCGAAAGGTTTGATATTCCCACACCCGATAAATTGCTGGCCATCGGCTGGTATCAGAGCGGCGAAGTGTTCCGTTCCGCCTGCCTGTTTGAACGGGGCTACGGGAAAGTGTTCTATTTCCAGCCGGGCCATGAAACCTTGCCTTCTTACCATAACCCCTATGTGAAGCAGGTGATTGTCAATGCCGCTTTCTTCATTGCACGGAACCGGGCACTGGATCGGGAACTGCACAGCGATTTTGCCGAAGCCTTGGAAAAATTCTGATGGGGGAATGAAGATGAAATTGCAGGTGCTGGGCTGCCACGGACCCTATCCCATGGCAGGGGGAGCAACCAGCGGCTATCTTTTGCAAAAGGACGGCCAGCAGCTTTTGATGGACTGCGGCAGCGGCGTGCTTTCCCGGCTGATGCAGGTGACGGATCCGGCTGAATTGCAGGGGGTTTTATTGTCCCATCTGCATTTTGACCATGCAGCGGATATGCCGGTGCTGGGCTATTATTTACAGCAGCGGGGCGTGAAAATGCCCATTTTTGTGCCGGAAGAAGATGCGTCTCCCCTGCGGCGTATTTTGGAAAGCAGCGGCGTTTTTGAGGTGCAGCCCTATCCCGAAATGCTGTGCCTTTGCGGCCTTGAAATTTCCGTCTTTCCCGTGCGCCATCCTGTGCCCTGCCGGGCGATACGGATCAAGGACGGGGAAAAGACGCTGGTTTTCACCGGGGATACCAATGTGTGTCCGGGGCTTGCAAAGTTTGCGGAAAATGCGGATGTGCTCATGGCGGATGCGGCCTTTTTGGAAGCGGAATGGCAGGAAAAGCTGCCCCATTTGAGCGCAAAAAAGGCGGCGGAGCTGGCCGTTGCGGCTGCTGCCCAGCGGTTTTATCTGACCCATCTGCCCGTCAGGCATGAGGCTGAAACGATGGTAAAAGAAGCAAAAGAAGTGTATGAACAGGCGCAGGCTGTTACCCCCGGCATGGTGATTCAGCTGTGAAGCCTCGTCCATTTCATCATCAGCGGCCCCTCACCGCCTGTGCCGCCTTCTATGGTGCAGGGGTGGCGATGGGGGTCTTTCTGCCTTGGCAGCCCCGGCTGATTCTGTCGGGGCTTGTTTTGTGCGTGCTGGCTGCGGTTGTATTGCACCGCATGGGCAAAAGACGGGTGCTGGGATGGATGGGCGCATTTTTGTTTCTGGGGCTGTTTTTATCCGGGCGCATCGTGCATAAGCCGCTGCCGGCGGAAGGGAAATATCAAATTACAGGTATCGTGATGGAAGATGTGCAGCTGCGCCCGGACGGTACGGCGCAGGGCTATCTGGTAAAGGCGTCCGGCCGGACGGAGGAAGGGGAAATAATGCCCCTTGGCACGGTCTATTGGACGTATTACCCCGATGAACAGAACTATCTTGTGCCAACGGACGGCCAGCAGGTTTCTTTTTTAGGCACGGTGTATCATCCTTCCGGCAGGAGTAACCCTTTCGGCTTTGATTTTCGGATGTTTTTGTGGGAGAAGGGCATCCATGCAGGGGTGTCCGGGGCAAAGGACATGGCCGTTATCGGCACGCAGGAAAGAGGCCTTGCTTCGCTGCTTTATCGGTGCAGGAATGTTTTGTCCGAAAGACTGGAGCAGGTATTTGGCGAGGCTTCGCACTTGCCGAGGGCTCTTTTGCTGGGCGAAAAATATCGCTTGCCCCAGGAGGTGCAGGACAGCTTTGCGGATGCCGGGGTGGCGCATATTTTGTCTGTTTCCGGGCTGCATGTTTCGCTGCTTGGGTATTGTGTGATGTTCCTTGTGCCGAAAAAATGGGGACATAAAATTCGCTTTTGCTTTATGGCCCTGTTTTTGTTGCTTTATTGCGGCATGATCGGCTTTCCTGCCCCGGCGGTTCGGGCGGCGTTGTTTATGCTGATTGCCTCTTTCCGGCGCATCGTCTGGCGCGGGAAAGACTGGCTTACCACGGTTTCTGTGGCATTTTTGCTGATTTTGATGATAAACCCCATGGCTCTCTTTTCTGGCAGTTTTCAGTTGTCGTTTGGGGCAGTGATGGGTATTTTCGTGCTGCTGCCGAGGCTGGAAAAGCGGATGGCGTTCCGAAAAGATCATTTCATATGGAAGGAAATGCGCATCACGCTGGCGGCAACGGCAGGGCTTCTTTTGCCCATGGTGCAAATTTTCCATCGGGTATCTGTGGTGGGGCTGATGGTGAATCCCCTTGTTTGCTTGGTGTTTATGGCCATCTTGCCCCTTTATGCGGTTTTGATGGTGCTGGGCTTTGTGTGGCTGCCGGCAGCGCAGACGCTTGCCGCACCTTTTCAAATCATCACCACCGGCATAACCGATTTTCTCTCTTGGGCAGGGGATTTGCCTTTTGCAACGCTGAATGTGCCTCATTTGCCGTGGTATGCGGCAGCGGCATTCATGGTCGCCTTTGTGCTTTTGAGCGGCCTTGTGGTGATGAAAAAAGGAAAGCGCATCGGGCTTGCGTGCGGCCTATGCCTTGCCAGTATCCTTTTCTGGCAGGGAACGTTGTGCCGGGATGTGCAGTATATTCAGCTGGATGCAGGGCAGGCGGATGCTGCCATCATTTGCGACGGCAGAGAAACGGTTTTGATTGACACCGGGGAATACGGCGGTGATGCGGCGGCCTATCTGCGCAGCACCTGCCGGAGGGCAGATACGCTTGTCATCACCCATCTGCATAAGGATCATTTTCTTGGGGTCATGCAGCTGATGGAGAATCATGTGGAGATCGGACGGCTTCTTTTGCCTGTGGGGGCAAAAGAGGTGGCGGCGGATGCAGAATGTCTGGTTCTTTTGCAGAAAATAGAGGATGCAGGGATTCCTGTATATTCCATGGCCGCCGGGCAGTATTTTGAAACAAGCAGGTGCCGGTTTGAAGCCAAATGGCCCATTGAGGGAACCGTCGCACAGGGGCAGGATGCCAATCGTTATTCCCTTGTGCTGCTTTGCGATTTGGACGGCGTGCGGCTTTTGAGCTGTGCCGATGGGGAAGGAGCCTATGAGCAATACGCCGCTGCCGATGCGGATATCATCAAAGTGGCTCATCACGGCAGCCGGGACGGCACGCAGGAGACTTTTTTAGATCAGGTGACGCCCGCCGTTGCCCTTATCACCGGCAATGGCCGCAGCGATACTTTGCCGCACCCGGAAACGCTTTCACGGCTTGAAAAAAGAAGCATTTCGGTTTACAATACAGGGGAATGGGGTGCCGTGACCGTCATTTGCCGGGATGGGCAGGCGAAAATCACGCCCTATTTAGCAACACCGAACAAGTGGGAGCAGCCATGAAACACAGCGAATTTTTCACCGCCGTCAAGAACGGGAAAATTGAAAAATGCTATCTGTTTGAAGGGGAAGAGGAGTTCACCAAACGCTCGGCTCTTTCTTTGCTGCGTGGCAAGGTAGCCGGAGGGGATTTTGCCGCCATGAACGAAGTGCGGCTGTATGACCCTGCCCCGGATGAGCTGATTGCCGCTGCCGAAACGCTGCCCTTCATGAGCGATAAACGGTTTGTGGAAATCAGGCAGTGTGCCCTGCTTTCCGGGGAAAAGCCCAAGGAATATGATGAAGAAAAAGCGGTGGAACGCTATCAGGATTATTTTCTTGATTTGCCGGAAACGGCCTGCCTTGTGTTTTATGTCAGGGGCAAGGCGGATGGCCGCAAGAAGATGTATCAGCTTTTGAAAAAACGGGCCACCATCGTCAGCTTTGATCCCTTGGACGATCAGGAACTGACCCGGTGGATTGCCAAGCAACTGGATAAAGCAGGCAAGAAAATCAGCTTTCCCTGCTGCCAGCAATTGTGGTTTTCCGCCGGCAGGGATTTGACCATGCTGCAAAATGAGCTGGAGAAGCTGATTGCGTTTCTGGGGGAAAGAACGGAAGTCACAGTGCAGGATATAGACAGCATTTGCGTGAAAAGCGTGGAATATAAGATTTTTGATCTGGCGGACACCCTTTTATCCGGCAAGGGCGGCAAGGCAATGACCATGCTGGAAGCCCTGCTCCGGGAAGGGGAAGAAAGAATGATGCTGCTTTCTATTTTAGGCAGGCAGTGCCGTCAATTGTATTATGCCGGGGCGATGGCGGCCGCCGGGAAAAACCAGCAGCAGATTGCCAATGATCTGGGCATTCCTTCCTTTGTGGCCGGGAAAACCATGACCTTGGCCAAACGCTATACGTTGTCTCAACTCAAAAAAATGGCCGCCCTTTGCACCGATACGGAATATCAGGTGAAAAGCGGTCAGCTGATTGAAAGCGGCTCCTTGGAAATGGTGATGCTGCAAATTATGGGGCTTGGAAAGGAACACACCTGAAATGAAAAACACATTGGAAAAGGCCGGAATTTTTCTGGAGGAGGATGCCCTTTGCCGCTTGGAACAATATCTGGCATTATTGATTGCATGGAATAAGCAAATGGACTTGACCAGCGTGCCGGATGAGGAAATGAAGGAAAGACATTTCGCCGATTCTCTTTTGCCCCTGACAAAAGAAGGGCTGTTTCCTCAAAATGCTTCCCTCATTGATGTGGGCACGGGGGCCGGGTTTCCGGGACTTGTGATGGCCGCTGCAAGGGAGGATTTGCAGGTGACGCTGCTGGAAGCCCAGCAAAAGCGGTGCACCTTTTTGCAGGCTGTTTGCGATGCGCTGCAGCTGAAAAACGTGACCATCATCCATGACCGGGCAGAGGTTTTGGGAAAAGCAGAAGCCCATCGGGAGCAGTATGACCGGGCGGTGGCACGGGCAGTAGCCCCTATGAATGTATTGTGCGAATATCTGCTTCCCTTTGTGAAGGTGGGGGGGATGGCGGTTTGCTGGAAAGGGCCGCAGGTGGAGCAGGAAAGGGAAGACGGCAATGCGGCGGCAAGGAGACTGGGCGGCGAGGAAATGACCCTGCTTCCCATGGGGCAGGGGGGACATGTGGCCGCCTGCGTGAAAAAAGCAGAAAAAACCGTTCCCCAATATCCCCGAAAAAACGGCATTCCTGTCAAGCGTCCGCTGAAAGCCGACAAAAAAGGCTGACGAAAACAGAAAATAACAAAAAAAGCTGTAAAACGGTTCTCTATCCTCCTGCTGAAAATACGGCAGGAGGTTTTTTCTTTTTGCAGAAACAATCATGCAAGGAGCGCAGCCTCGGTCGTGCAGACCAGGGGGAGGGATGCCGCCGGACTGCGCTCCCCTTCATTTCCGGGAGGGACAATATGAGCGTTCTGCGAGTGGAAAAGACGGGGAACGGCCGTCAGGTGTGCTGGCTAGCCATGGCAGATATTCACCCCAATGACCATCAGCCCCGGCAGCATTTTGATGATGTTGCGCTGATGGAGCTGGCATCCTCCATCAGAAAGCACGGCCTTTTGCAGCCCATCACCGTCCGGTGTACAGGCAAGGGCTATGAAATCGTGATGGGGGAAAGACGGTTCCGGGCGTGCCGGATGCTGGGCTATACCCATATAGATGCTTTTGTTTTGCCTATCAGCCAGGACGAAAGTGCCATCCTTGCGCTGATTGAAAATATTCAGAGGGAAAATCTGCACTATTTTGAGGAAGCGGAAGCCTATGCGGCATTATTGGATAAGGGCATGAGCCGGGAAGAGCTGGCAAGGCAGCTGGGCAAAAGCCCGTCAGCGGTTGCCAATAAGCTACGGCTGATGAAGCTGGATCAACCCCTTCGGGAACTTTTGACGGAGGAAGGCTTATCCGAGCGGCATGCAAGAGCCCTGCTCTCCCTGCCGGACAGCGAAGGGCGTATGCGCATTGCACGGCAGGCAGCCGTGAAGCAATGGACGGTTCGCCAGACGGAGGAAATGGTTTTGAAAGCCCAGCAGCGGCTGCCTGTGCCGCCCCAAGGTAGGCGGGTCATTTCCCTTGTTCGGGATCAGCGGCTGTATGTGAACGCTATCCGCAGCATCGTCAGGCAAATGGAAGAAAGCGGCTTGCCTGCCCGGATGGACGTGCAAAACAATGGCCAGGAAACGGACATCCATATCCGGATGGGGTGAGGGGTTTAGCCGGGGGTTCCCCCCGAACCTCGGGCAGGGACAAACGTCTTTGCACCCGGTAGCGGAAACAGTATATTTTTTAGATAAACGATATGCCGCTGTTGCAAGAGACACGCAGAAACATTGTGGCAGAAAACGATTGTATCTTTGCGAGTAGGCTGCGGCACCGCCGCATACGGGGAAAATACGCAAAAATGGCGAAAGAGAAACAAGCTTTCTCTCTCGCCATTTTGTGTATTTTCTTTTTGCCCGTGGCAATGTTTCTATTCGTTCCTTATAGCTCCGTGCGAAAATAACCACATAGATAATAATCGCATTTTCGCAAGGTAGGTGCAGGAAGGAACTTCCTGCCGTGGGGTACAGGGGCTGCGTAAGCCCCTGCCTCATCGAACAGGGGAGGAGCAGTCCCCTGTTCGGAATCCCCTACGTTTATTTCCCTAACAGTTCCAGATTCTTTGCAATCAGGGCGCAACGCTGCTTCACGCAGTCCACGCTGCGCAGGGCATCTTCGGGGGTATTGAGGCAGTAATCCACCATTTTTTCCACCGTGGTTTCGGCCACGTGCAGCCGGGTATCGGAGGCGGCATAGTAAATCAGCAGGCGGCCATTTTCATTGACGGCGGCACCGTTGGTGAAGGTGACGTTGGACACATCGCCCACTCTCTCCCAGCCCTTGGGGCCGATGAGGAAGCCGCCGGGCTCATGGGTGACCACCCACGGCTTTTCCAGATCTGTCATGAAGCAGTAAATCACATAGCGCAGGCCAGCGGCGGTATTGCGCACGCCGTGGGCGATGTGCAGCCAGCCTGCGTCCGTTTTGATGGGGGTAGCACCGGCACCGTTCTTGGCTTCGGTGATGGTGTGATATTTGCGGATGGAGGTCATCACTTCTTCGTCGATGACGGCCTTGGTGATATCTTCGCACAGGCCAAACCCGATACCGCTGCCGCTGCCCGTTTCAATGAAGCCGTCCATGGGACGGGTGTAGAAAGCGTATTTGCCGTTCACAAAGGTGGGATGGAGGCAGACGTTGCGCTGCTGGGGGGAGCGCAGGGTGACGAGGTTGGGCAGGCGTTCCCACGTTTTCAGGTCTTTCGTGCGCACGATACCGGCGGCAGCCACGGCGGCAGAAAGGTCGGCATTTGTTTCGTCCTTGCTTTCGGAGCAGAAAACGCCGTAAATCCAGCCGTCTTCGTGCTGGGTGAGGCGCATATCATAGACGTTGGTTTCATCTTCGCAGGTGTCGGGCAGCAGGATAGGATAATCCCAGAAGCGGAAGTTATCCACGCCGTTATCGCTTTCCGCCACGGCGAAGAAGGATTTACGGTCGCTGCCTTCCAGACGAGCCACCACATAATATTTACCGTTCAGGTAAATAGCCCCGGCGTTAAAGGCGGCGTTGACCCCCAGCCGTTCCATGAAATGAGGGTTGGTTTCGGCGTTCAGGTCATACTTCCAGAAAAGGGGAATATGCTCCCTTGTCAGAACCGGATACTGATAGCGGTCATAGATGCCGTTATAGTCGTCCGCCACAACGTTTTTTCTGGTAAGCAGGGCTTCCTGTTTTCGGAGCAGTTCTTCATACTTGGGATGAATCATGGTTGCGCCTCCTTGCGTTTTTTTCGGGCATCCTGTTTGGGGTGAATCATGGTGGTGTTATGGGCAAGGCACAAGTCTTTCAGGGCGCAGTTTTCGCAATCCGGCTTCTGGGAATGGCAAACCCGGCGGCCGTGATAGAGCATCCAGTGGTGGGCATCGCTCCATTTTTCCATGGGGATGGCATCCATCAATTGCTTTTCCGTTTCCTCCGGGGTGAGGGCGGAAGAAAGCCCCAGCCGATTGGAAACCCGTAGCACATGGGTGTCCACCGGGATGGCCGGGAGATGAAAGGCAAAGGCACGCACCACATTAGCCGTCTTCCTCCCCACGCCGGGGAGAGCCACCAGGCTTTCCATATCCTGCGGCACTTGGCCCTCGTGCTTTTCCACCATCATTCGGCTGGCCAGCACGATGTTTTTTGCTTTTGCGGAAAAGCCGCAGCTTTTCACATAGGGGTAGATGATCTCCGGCTCCGCTTTGGCCATGGCAAAGGCGTCCGGGTAATCCCGGAAAAGAGCAGGCGTTACCTGATTGACTCTCTCATCTGTGCACTGGGCGGCAAGGATGGTGGAAATCAAAAGCTCAAAGGCATTTTGGTAATGCAAAGCAGGCTGCATATCGGGATACATTTCCTGCAGCATATCCAAAATGGCTTGCTTTTTAATTTCCATGAAAAAGCTCCTTTAATCCTGCAAGGCGATGGAAGCCGGCAGCTTCACCTTTTTCAGCCCCAGCAGGGTGAGATAGGTCAGAATGATATTGGCAGGCACTTCAATCAGATAATTGGGGGCACGCATAACCACCCAGCCCCAATAGCTGCGGCCGTTGGAGGAATAGAGGATGCTCAGCCACAGGGAATTGAGGAAAAGATTGATGACCGCCAGAGAGAGGGTAACGGCAATGATGCAGCGGATGATGGAGGGCTTTTTGCGATGCAGCAAAAGGCCGCACACCAGCCCCACCAGCACATTGGTCAAGGTAAAGCCGGGGAAATAGGCACCCTGCGGAAAAAGCAGGGAACCCAGCAGATCGCCAAGGCCGCCCACAATCATGGCAAAGGGTGCGCCCAGCAGCGCACCGGCAGCCGCAATGGGCACAAAGCCGAAGTTATACTGCTTTTCCATCAGCGGCACCTGCAGCACATTGCCCAGGATCACCTGCAAGGCCACCAGCATGGCGGCGATGGTGATTTTTTCTACATTTAACTTACTTTTTTGCATGAAAAACTGCCTCCTGTCTTCATCTAAAATAGATCAGACTCGCAAGAGGCAGTTTGCCATCATAAGCCAAAGCAGCGGGATGCGCCGTCGGCACCGCGGATGGGCACTGGCTTTCCCTCATGGGAAAGCGGCAATGCCGCACCTTCGTTTCATGGCAACTCCCCGTCCATGAACACTTAACGCGCCGGCAGCTACTCTGCCTGATACGAATCATATATATTTTACCCTGCTTTCAGGGAAAAAGCAAGGGGTTTCATTGTTTTCAGTCCACCAGTGTGGCGAAATAATCCTTCGGGGTTTCGGCACGGCGAATCATGCGGAAGGAACCGTCCTGCTGCAGCAGGATTTCCGCACTGCGCAGCCGCCCGTTATACTGATAGCCCATGCAATGGCCGTGGGCACCGGTATCGTGAATCACCATCAGATCGCCGATTGCGATTTCCGGCAGCATCCGGTCGATGGCGAATTTATCGTTGTTTTCGCACAGGCAGCCGGTCACATCGTAGAGGGTGGTTTCTTCCGCATCGCGCTTGCCGCAGATGTGGATGTGGTGATATGCTCCGTACATGGCCGGGCGCATCAGATTGGCAGCGCAGGCATCCACGCCGATATAGTGCTTATGGATGTTCTTTTCGTGGATGACCCTTGTCACCAGCCAGCCGTTGGGGCCTGCCATGAAGCGGCCAAGCTCCGTCTTGATTTTCACTTGGCTGTCCTTGCCCAGAACCCGGAGATATTCTTCCTTCACGGCGTTGCCGATGCGCATGATATCGGCCTTTTTCTGTTCCGGGCGGTAGGGGATACCGATGCCGCCGGAGAGGTTAACGAAGGTAAATTCCAAGCCTGTCTTTTCGGAAAGCTCCTTGCCCGTTTCAAAGAGCAGGGCGGCAAGCTTGGGGTAATAGCTTTCTTCAGTGGTATTGCTCACAAGGAAAGCATGCAGGCCGAATTTCTTGGCACCAAGGGCTTTCAGCTTTTCCATGCCGGGGAGCAGCTGGCTGGGCATCCAGCCGTATTTGCTGTCGCCGGGATTGCCCATGATGGAATTATTCAATTGGAAATTGCCGCCGGGGTTGAACCGCAGGCAGATTTCTTCCGGGATACCGCCGTTTTCTTTCAGGATATCAATATCGTTGATATCATCCAGATTGACGATGGCATTTAAGCTTCTTGCATGGGCAAATTCGCAAGGGGGCATGGCGTTGGCACTGAACATAATGTTATGCCCGGAAAAGCCGGCCATCTCCGCCAATTGCAGTTCACATTCGCTGGAGCAATCCACCCCGCACCCTTCTTCCTTCAAAATGCGCAAGATATGGGGATTGGGCAGTGCTTTCACGGCGAAATATTCCATAAAGGCCGGAGCCCAGCTGAATGCGGCGTTCAGGCTGCGGGCTGTTTGACGAAGGCCTTTTTCATCATAAAGGTGGAAAGGGGTGGGGAAGGCGGCGGCGGCCTTTTCAAACACGGCATCGGAAACGGAGAAATTCGGCATAATACACAAATCCTTTCATCGGCAGTGATACTGCTCCATTATAAAGAAATTGGATACAATCAGCAACCCACCTGCGGCGGAAAGCACAATTTTAGAACATCCCGAAAAAGGTTGACATTTTGGGAAACGTGCATATAATAGGTAACAGGCAAGGAACGGAAAAAAAGCCTGATCCCGGCAAGGAAAGAGAGAGTGCGTCACCGGCTGTAAGCGCACTTCCATGCCGCAGGCAGTGCCTCCGGGAGCCGCTGTGCCGAACAAAGGAGTAGGCATGGCCGCAGACGCTGCGTTACAGCGATATCCAACAAAGTAAGAGTGGATGAAATGGCAATGCGCCGTTCTCTGAAGGGAACGTGCGTTATTTTTTTAGGAGGGATTTCATGTTTGACACCCTGAAAAGGGACTTGGACGCCGTTTTGAAGCGTGACCCGGCTGTACATTCCTGGGCGGAAGTGTTCTTTTGCTATCCCGGCTTCAAGGCCATCCGCCGTCATCGGCGTGCCCATAAGGCGTATCTTAAAGGCCACTATTTTCTGGCACGGTGGATTTCCAGCCGCACCAAGAAAAAAACCGGCATCGAAATTCACCCCGGTGCCACCATCGGCGATGGCTTGTTCATTGACCATGGTGCAGGGGTGGTTATCGGCGAAACCACGGTGATCGGCAAAAACGTGACCCTCTATCAGGGCGTCACGCTGGGCGGCACCGGCAAGGATACCGGCAAGCGTCACCCCACCCTCGGCGACGAAGTGGTGGTGGGCGCAGGCGCAAAGGTGCTGGGGCCTATCACCCTTGGCAATCATGTGAAGGTGGGCGCAGGGGCTATTGTGCTCAAAGATGTGCCCGACCAGTGTACGGTGGTGGGCAACCCCGGCCGCATCGTGCGAGGGCCTGCCCGCCCGGCCATTGACCTAAACCACGGCGATTTGCCCGACCCCATGCTGGACAAAATGCAGCAGCTCTATAAGCGGCTCAGCCAATTGGAAAAGGTGCTCACCGAGCATGCCATCAAGGTTGGCTGTGCAAGCTGCCCTGTGGAAGATTGTCCCAGCAGGGATAAGGGCGAGATGGTGGTGTGATTTTTCCGGGAAGAGGATTCTTTTCGGAAAAAGAATCCCCCTCCCGTACCCCTGAAAACCATCCTTTGGGGATAATCATTCAAAATGTATCAGATAGAGCGGATAGAAGTTTAGAAAAGACACTACATCCCTTACATACAACAGGAGGTTTATCATGCTTATCTACAATAGCAAAACGCGCAAAAAAGAAGAATTGGTAACCATACAGCCTGGCAAAGTGGGCATTTATGCCTGCGGCCCCACGGTGTACGATTATTTCCACATCGGCAATGCCCGGCCTTTCATTGTGTTTGATGTGCTGCGCCGGTATCTGGAGCATCGGGGCTACGAAGTGAAGTTCGTACAGAATTTCACGGACATTGACGACAAAATGATTCGCCGTGCCAATCAGGAAGGCATCACGGTGAAGGAGCTGGGCGACCGCTTCATTCAGGAATATTATCAGGACGCCTCTGCTCTTGGCATCCGCAAGGCTACAGTGCATCCCCGTGCCACGGAGCACATCGGCGATATCATTAAGCTGGTGAAAACGCTGGAAAAGAAGGGCTTTGCCTATGAAGTGAACGGCGATGTGTATTTCGATGTGAAAAAAAACACCGCTTACGGCAAGCTCTCCGGCCAGAACATGGACGATCTGGAAGCCGGCGCACGCATTGATGTGGACGATGTGAAGCATAATCCGGCGGACTTTGCCCTCTGGAAAGCGCAAAAGCCCGGCGAGCCTGCCTGGAACAGCCCTTGGGGGCAGGGCCGCCCCGGCTGGCACATTGAATGCAGTGCCATGAGCATGAAGTATCTGGGCGAAACCTTCGATATCCATTGCGGCGGCAAGGATCTTCTGTTCCCCCACCACGAAAATGAAGTGGCACAGTCCGAATGCGCCACCGGCAAGCCTTTCGCCAACTATTGGATGCACAACGGCTTCATTAACATCGATAACGAAAAGATGAGCAAGTCCGCCGGGAATTTCTTCACCATCCGGGATATTCTGAAGGAATACGCCCCTGAAGATGTGCGCATGTTCATGCTCTCTGCCCATTACCGCAGCCCCGTGAACTTCAGCCGGGACATGATTGCCCAGGCTCATTCTTCCCTCCAGCGGCTCTATGCCGCCCGTGACCGCATGGCGTTCCTTTTGGATAACGCTGGCTCCGCACCCCTAACCGAGACGGAAGAACAGCTGCTCAATCGTGTACAGGAAAGCATCAACCGCTTCGACGCCGCCATGGATGACGATTTGAATACCGCCGACGCCATGGGCGCACTCTTTGAAATCGTCAAGGATGCCAACGTCACCCTCACCGAAAACAGCAGCAAGGAAGCTCTGGAAAAGACGCTCTCTGCGCTGCAAGCCCTCTGCGATGTGCTGGGTATCCTTACGAAGCCTTATGTGATGGAACTGCCGGAAAACGTGCAGCAGCTGGTGGACGCCCGCTCCCAGGCTCGCAAGGAAAAGAACTGGCAGCGCAGCGACGAAATCCGGGAAGAACTGAAGGCTTTGGGCTATCAGGTGGAAGACACCGCCAAGGGGCAGAAGATTTCAAAATTGGGGTGATAAGGGAGACGATATGGGGCGTTGCCCCAAACCCCACAAGGGATTTCATCCCTTGACCCATCCTGCGGATATTCCTGATTTTTTCTGACACACAATGTGCCGCTGTGGATGGAAGAACGGAAGTTTTTGTTACCGGGCGAAATGAAAATAACGCTTCAGGAGAAATATAGTTTCTCCCTGAGCGTTTTTTCATTTCTCTTGTGCCCGGAAACAACCGAACAACGTTACAGGTGCATAATGCTTTCTTAATCCCATTCCCTGTTCGCCAGTTGGAGTCCGGAGGCACGGCCTCTGGTGCAGGGGTATGGGGGCTGCATAGGCACCCGATAAGGAGTAATCTTATGACGAAAGAAACTTTTACACTGCTGGAAAACTATATGCTCTCCTGCATGGAGGACGCAGCCCACGACCGGGCGCACATTGACCGGGTGCTTTTCAATGCACTGGCGATAGCGGAAGGGGAAGCGCAGGTGGATGAAGAAGTATTGATTGCAGCCTGCCTTTTGCACGATATTGCAAGGAAAGATCAGCTGGAAAATCCGGCCATCTGCCATGCGGCGTTGGGGGCGGAAAAGGCGGAAGCGTTTCTAGTGGAAAACGGGTTTGGAGAAGGGTTTGCGGCGCAGGTGAAGGCCTGCATTTACACCCATCGGTTTCGCAAAGCCCAGCCGCCCCAGAGCGTGGAAGCGAGAATATTGTTTGATGCAGATAAGCTGGACGCCACCGGGGCGATAGGGATAGCGAGAACGCTGCAATACAAGGGTACCACGGCGGCACCACTGTATTCCTTCCGAAAAGACGGCAGGGTATCGGACGGCAGAGAGGACGAAAGCCCGTCGTTTTTTCAGGAATACTGCTTCAAGCTGGAAAAGCTGTATGACCGTTTCTATACGGAAAAAGGCAAGCAAATGGCGGAGGAAAGACGGGCGGCGGCGGTTCACTTTTACGAAAGCCTGTTCAGCGAAGTTAGCGAAGGGTACGAGAGCGGCTCCAAGCGGCTGGAAGAGCTGATTGGCAAAAAGTGAACAGTGAAAAAACAGTAAAACGCTTGTCAATGTATGCTGAAATACAGTATAATTTCCCCGTTATCTTGAAAGAAAGAGGCGAAAAAAATGAGTGCTTACATTACCCGTGTTCTGAATGATCTGAAAGTCCGCTATGCCAACGAACCTGAATTCCTTCAGGCTGCCACTGAAATCCTGACCACGCTGGAGCCCGTTATCAGCCGGAACGAAGCCAAGTATGAAAAGGCTGCCCTGCTGGAAAGCTTCGTGGAACCCGAACGCATCATTACCTTCCGGGTGCCGTGGATTGACGATCAGGGCCAGACCCGGATCAACCGTGGCTATCGTGTGCAGTTCAACAGTGCCATCGGCCCCTACAAGGGCGGCCTGCGCTTCCATCCCTCCGTTAACCAGAGCATTTTGAAGTTCCTGGGCCTGGAACAGACGCTGAAGAATTCCCTGACCGGTCTGCCCATGGGCGGCGGCAAGGGCGGCAGCGACTTTGACCCCAAGGGCAAGAGCGACACGGAAGTGATGCGCTTCTGCCAGAGCTTCATGACCGAGCTCTCCAAATATATCGGCGCTGATACCGACGTGCCTGCCGGCGACATCGGCGTGGGTGCCCGTGAAGTGGGCTACATGTTTGGCCAGTACAAGCGTCTGCAGAACGAATTCACCGGCGTGCTCACCGGCAAGGGCCTCTCTTTCGGCGGCTCCCTCATCCGTCCCGAAGCCACCGGTTTCGGTGCTGTGTATTACACGGTTGAAATGCTCAAGTCCTTCGGCGAAGACATCAAGGGCAAGACCTTTGCTGTTTCCGGTTTCGGCAACGTTGCCTGGGGCACTGCTCTGAAGGTGACGGAGCTGGGCGGCAAGGTGGTTACCATCTCCGGTCCCGACGGTTATATCTACGACGAAGACGGCATCAACACCCCCGAAAAGATCGACTACATGGTGGAAATGCGCGCCTCCTGCCGTGACAAGGTGCAGGATTATGCCGATAAGTTCGGCGTGCCCTTCTTTGCCGGCAAGAAGCCTTGGGAAGTGAAGGTGGATGTGGTTATGCCCTGTGCCACCCAGAACGAAGTGCGCATCGAAGACGCCAAGAACATCGTTGCCAACGGCACCAAGTTCTATGTGGAAGTTTCCAACATGCCCACCACCCTGGACGCTGTGGAATACCTGCGTGAAAATGGCGTGATCGTTGCTCCCTCCAAGGCCGTGAATGCCGGCGGTGTTGCCGTGTCCGGTTTGGAAATGAGCCAGAATGCCATGCACTACAGCTGGACCGCTGAAGAAGTGGACGCCAAGCTCCAGCAGATCATGAAGGGCATCTACGAAGCTTCCTACAATGCCGCCAAGGACTTTGGCATGGAAGGCGATCTGATTGCCGGTGCCAATATCTCCGGCTTCCTGAAGGTTGCCGAAGCCATGATGGCCCAGGGTGCGGTGTAAGGCGATTAAAAATCTGTAAAGAAAGCATTTTGTCAACAGTATTGTCATAATTACAACAACAAAACAAAAGCGAGCCATGAGATATTGGCTCGCTTTATATTATTTCATCAGGAATCATTGATTTACAAATTGCTGCTATAATTGGACAGGAATTGCTTGGTGCGCTCCTGCGTGGGATGATTGAACACTTCATCCGGCGTGCCCATTTCGCAGATTTTGCCGTCATCCATAAAAATCACTTTGCTGGCCACATCCCTTGCAAAGCTCATTTCGTGGGTGACGATAATCATGGTGGTTTTCCGCTCTGCCAAGGTGCGGATCACCTTCAGCACTTCGCCGGTCAGCTCCGGGTCCAAGGCGGAAGTGGGTTCATCAAAGCACAAAATATCCGGCTGCAGGTGCAGAGCCCTTGCAATAGCCACACGCTGGCATTGACCGCCGGACAGCTGATGGGGATAATGGTTCATTTTATCCTGCAAGCCCATATAGGTCAAAAGCTTCTTGGCCCCTTCTTCAATGCTGGCCTGAATCTGCTTTTTGTTTTCCTTATAGCCGGGCTTTTCTTTTTCCAATAGTTCCTTTGCCAGCATCACGTTTTTCAGTGCCGTATACTGGGGAAAGAGATTGAAATTCTGGAACACCAGCCCGAAGTGCAGCCGCTTTTTGCGGATTTCTTTTTCTTTATGGGTGGATTTATCTTTGTCGCTGAACAGCTCCTCGCCTTTGAGGACGATCCTGCCCCCATCCGGCTTCTCCAGAAAGTTCAGGCACCGAAGCAGGGTGGTTTTGCCGCTGCCGGAAGAGCCGATAATGGAAAGCACATCCCCTTCTTCCATGGTGAAGCTGATGTCTTTGAGCACATCGGTATTGCCAAAGTGTTTTTGAATGTGTTCTGCCTGTAAAAATGCCATCTGCTTCCCCTCCTTATCGGAAATAATCCAGTTTCTTTTCCAGCCGTCCCAGCAAATAGCTCATCACGCCGTTCCACACCAGATAATACACCCCGGTAAAGAACAGCGGCCAGATGGCCCCGGAAATGCCCTGACTGCCCTTCATGAAGGCCTGGCCTGCCCAGATAATTTCCTGCAAGGCAATGATGCGGGCAAGAGAGGTATCCTTCACCAAGGTGATGATTTCGTTGGACAGCGGCGGCACGATGCGCTTCACCATCTGCAAAAGCTTCACCTTGAAGAAAATCTGGCGGGGCTTCATGCCCAGCACCTTCCCGGCTTCATCCTGCCCCACGGGGATGCTCTGGATGCCACCCCGATAGATTTCGGAGAAATAGCAGGCGTAATTGATGATAAAGGCAATGGAAGCCGCCACAAAACGCCCGGCCTCACCGCTGCCCCAGATGTTCTTTTTCAGCACCAGCCCGGGGAAATAGAAGAAAATGAGCAGCTGAATCATCAAAGGTGTGCCTCTGATAATGCCCACAAACATCCTCGTAAGCAGCTTCAGGGGCTTAAAGCGGCTCATGGAGCCAAAGGAAATCACTAGCCCCAAAGGCAATGCCCCAAGAAGCGTGACGAAAAACAGCCGCAGGGTTTGCAAAAAGCCCGCGTTCAGCGACCGGAACACAATGGGCATCTGCTCTACAATCTGTGAAACCAACTGGCTTACCTGTGTATAAAACTGTTCCATCTTGTATCCAACTTTCCCGTTTTATGAAGCGGAAAGGGGAAACCGCCGTTTTCGGCAGTTTCCCCGGCATAATGTGCGGTTTAACCCTCGCCTTATTCGGCGGCAGCCACCTGCGGAATCAGAGCAGCCTGCACCTTATAGGTTTCGGCAATCTGCAGCAGGGTGCCATCTTCGTAGGTCTTTACGAGGAAAGCGTTCAGAGCAGCAGCCAGGTCAGAGCCCTTGCGGAAGCCCACGCCGTATTCTTCGCTGTTGAGGCCGATGGTGTAGGTCAGGTTTTCGTAGCTGGTGCCTTCGCCGATCATGGCGGCAGCCATCAGGGCGTCGATCACAGCGGCGTCAGAGGTGGAAGCAGCCACTTCCATCAGGGCATCAGCCTGAGCGGTGACGGGCGTGCAGGTCAGGTTCAGTTTGGCCAGTTCGGCTTCACCGGCACTGCCGGCTTCGGCGGCAAAGGTCAGGCCGGCAAGGCTTTCGATGGTCTGATAATCGGCAGCCTTATTGGCAGGCACCACAACCACCTGAGCGTTGTTCATGTAGGGGTTGGAGGTTTCCATGGCGGCCTTCACGGGATCGGTCAGGGTCATGCCGTTCCAGATGCAGTCCACCGTCTTGGCATCCAGTTCCAGAATCTTGTTGTCCCAGTCGATTTCCACGAATTCAATCTTCACGCCCAGTTCGTCGGCGAAAGCCTTGGCCAGGTCTGCGTCAAAGCCGATCCAGTTGCCTTCGTCGTCCTTATAATCCATGGGGGCAAAATCCGTGATGCCCACAACCAGCACGCCCTTGTCCAGCACATACTGCTTGTCGCTCGCATCTTCGGCATTTACAGTAAACATAGAGAAAGCCATCACCAGAGCCAGCAGCATAACCAACAGTTTCTTCATTGTCATATCCTCCGTTTTTGTTCGTTCTTTACCAATTTACCGCTTTAGTGTGGTAAACTGGTAACATAATATCATTGCCGCTCCCGTTTGTCAACCCCCTATTTGAGAAAAAACAATAAAAATGGGTTTCTGTACAATTTCAATACAGAAACCCATTGCTTTTTCTGGTTTTAGAACTTTCCGCCCCGGCCACCGAAGCTGCCGCCGCCGGAGGATCGGAAGGTGGAGCTGCCACCGCCGCCGCTGCGGCTGCCGGTATCTATTTCAATCTTACGCCGGGTGGTGCGGGTATAGAGGTAAATGTCTTGGGAACGGGTCAATTGGAAGCTGCCGCTTTTCACATAGGAAGAAGCATTCTGCTTCCTGCGCACCGTTTTCAATTGCCCCTTCAAGGACAACGCCACAATCAGGGCTATCACAAAAGCCACAATGAAAATGATGGGCGCAGCGGCCATGGTCACTTCCAAAGGATCGCGCAAAACGGGCTGATTCATCCGGTCATACACAACGCCCGTTTCCTCATAATCTGCCAGATACTTTTCCACCAATTGCAGATAGCGGTCAAAGGCTTCGTAATATTCCCCGTCCGAAAGGTAAGACACCACTTGGTCATGCAGCCTGTCCAGCCCGTAATCGGAGAAGATATGAATGGCTTTTCCGTGGGTGGCGGTGAAATAATTTCTGCCGTTCAAATCCAGCAAAAACAGCATGCCGTCCCGGTTCGCCCCTACACCGCAGCCCATTTCGTCAAAGGCATCGGCGGCATACAGGCCGGGAGACTTATAGCCAATACCAAGCTCCGTCAGAATCACCACGTCCATGGCATAGGTGTCCACGATGGTTTGAATCTTCGCCTGCAATTTCAATTCTTCCCCCATGGAAAGCAGAGCAGCATGGTCCAGAACATTTATCGTATCTGCCACGGCAGGCATCACCAGCACGCATAAAAGCAGCAGGGCAATCATCATCTTTTTCACGTCAGATCACCCCCATGAAAAGCAGGATATACGTCAGTATGCAGCCGCCTGCGAAAATTCCGCCGGTCAGCCCCAGCAGCCACTTCCAGAACTTGCCCTTGTCCGTAGGCAAATCGCCAATGAAGCGTCCCGTCTGGCCGTTCATAGCGAAGGTATACATCTGGTCTTTCCATTTGGTGTTGAGCAGCCAAACGGGCATCAGCACCTGCTTTACTTTTCCGTGCTGCACGTCGATCTGGGTCTTGGCCGGCACCACGCTGTGATAGCCGAACACCGTGTCCTGCATCACGCTCTTTACCGTCTGGCGGATGCGCTCGTTGGCTCTTGGCTGGCAGCTTTCTGCGCTCACATCATGCCGCTGGGCTTGAAAGCCGGAAAGATAAGCAATCTGAAATTCTTCGGCCAAGCGAGCATCAAAGGGCTCAATGGATTCCATCATGGTATCGTCCATATTTTTGGCTCCGTCCACCGGCACTTCTTCAAAAGCCATATGGCCGCCCCGGTGCAGCAGATAATGGCTGGTGCGGGTCACTTCATATTGCCCTTGCCTTGACACGCTGACCCTTGTGGCATTAAAGGTCATATCCGCTTCGGTTTCACATTCAAACAGCCAGAAGGGCACATACACGCCCGTGATTTTTTCCAGCCGAGATTCATCATAAAAGCCGGCGGGCAGAAGCTTTTTGCCCTTGCAATGGTTGCGGAAGGCTTCCTGCGCCTCCTGCTTAGATTTCTGAAAGGGGATCACCCCATCCGGGCGATAAACACCGCTTAAAACGCCGGGGATCACCGTGGGATTGCCGCAATAAATACAGTCCATAGCGGCCACTGCCGGATCGGCCAGAATTTCGGCACCGCAGGTTTCGCAGCGATAGGCTTTCAAATGCCCTTCCGCTTCGGCTGCCATATCTTCTTTTATGGGCATATCCCAGTGCATCTGCTCGTCCGTGGTATCTTCCAAATGCAGCTGCGAAGCCTGTTCAACCCCTTCCAAGGGGAATGTATTGCCGCAGGAAGCACATTCCAGTTCCTGGCTGCTTGCCCCAAAGGCAAGGGGCGCACCGCAGCAGGGACAGCGAAAGGATGTGGTTTCCATCGCTTTCTCCTTTCAAATGAAAATTACATCATCAACAGCTGGCGCACCATGGTATCATGGTCAGGGGAAGAGAGCACCATTTCCTTCAAAAGCTGCCAGCTTTCTTCCGTGGATTTGCCGTTCAGTGCCGTGCGCACTTTTTCCGCCGCCTGCACTTCTTCCGGCAACAGCATCAAATTCGCCCGCTTCTGGCGGCAGGAAGCAGCATCAATCATCGTTTCCTGTCCGGCTATCAGCTTCGCCTGCAAATTGGCGGTGTTTTCCATTTCATCGGCCATCAGATCGTCCAAGGGATTCTTGCCGTTCACTTCCTGCAGGGCCACAATGGTCAAACTGCCGCCTTCTCTTGTGTTCCGTGCGGCGGCAAAGAACCGCCGGGCACGGGTCAGGCCGCCGGATACCAAGCCGCTTGGCAAAAGCCGGGCTGTCTGGGGCGCAGCGGTATTGCAGGCCTTGCAAAGCTTTGTCAGGCTGTTTACCAGCAAAATCACGTCTTTTTTCTGTTCCACCTGCCGCTGCGCCATTTCCAACACCATTTCAGCGGTTTTTACCGTCATTTCAGCAGGCAAATCAAAGGTGGCCGCATAGGTTTCGCCTTTGATGTTTTCAGAAAGCTCCGTCACTTCCTCCGGCCGTTCGTCCAGAAGGAGGGTCATCATCACGGCCTTGGGGGCAGAGGCAGACAGAGCAGCGGATAATTTCACCAGCAATTCTTCGGTGTTCACGCCGGGCTGTACATTCAAAAGCGCACGCTGACCAAGCGCAATGGGGCACATCAAATCCATCGTGCGCAGCAGCACATCGTCCTTATGCCGGGCGGAAAGGTTCAGCTTCCGCTTGGGATAGATGGCGGTCAGCTCTTCAAAGGAAGGCCTTTCCGTCTTCTCCTCCGGCTCTCTGCCATTCACTTCGGTAATATATAAAAGGGCGTTATAGCGGTCGTTTTCCCGCTGGGGATGGGTTTTGCCGGCCACATAATCGCCGGTGCGCAGGCCATAACGCTTCACCTGCATATTCCCCACATAGATATCACTCTTGCCGGGCAGAAGGCCGTTCATCCGCAAAAAGCCAAAACCATCGGGCAGCACTTCCAGAATACCGGCGCAATCGCCACATTCGCCGGTCATCAGAATTTCGCTGGGGGATACTTCCCTCGGAGCCGGAGACGGCTGCTGGGGAGCGGCATAATCCGCCCGATAGGAGCCGAAATCGCTCCGGGGAGCGGTAGGCTGCTGCTGGGGAGGATTGTTATAATCCGGCCGGGGGTTATAGGCCGGCATTTCATTTTCCGGGCCGAACCGCTGATAAGAAGGCCGGGGCTGCTGGGGCCGTTGCTGGGGCGGAACGGCTGCGCTGCGAGGGGCAGCGGAAACAGGCCCGCGCTGATCCTGCCCTTGGAAGGAACGGGGCTGATTCCATGTGTTATTGGTGGAAGGACGCTGATAGTTGTTGTTATACTGCCGGGGGTTATGCCAGGCACGGGAGCCTTCCATGGTAAAGGCCGGAGCCTTGGCGGAAATGGTGTTCAAAGAAGAGGTGCCATTTGCCGGACGGGGCGCAACAGGCCGGACAGGCCGGGGATTATAGGCCGGCATTTCCCCGTCGCTTTCGTCAAACTCATCATCGGTAATGATGGAGGCATGGCGCACGGGCTGCGCTGCCTCTGGTTCTTCTTCGGGTTTATTCAGTGCCGCCACGGCATTTAATTTATCTACAATGCCCTGCTTGCTGATGCCTGCGCCCAGCTTCACATTCATATCTTTGGCAACCTTCCGCAATTCCAGCACCGTCATTTTTTCAAACTCGCTCATACCTATCCTCCAGAAAATTTCATATCAGAAAAGTCAAACTGAAAAAAACAAGCGCGTTGCGCTCATCCTCTTTTGCAATGCAATCCCTTCAGGATCAAATGCACATCCGGGTTATACGCCTCAATACAGTCTTCCTCATTTCGTCAGAAAAATAAGCGTTCCAATCAACAGATGATCTTCTACTTGCCTGTATTATAGCAGAATCACCCCCTCAAATCAACGGATTTTCAAAAAATTCCTGCATTTTCTATGTTCCGGAAAGGCTTGTTTTTTTGTTGCATACAAGCTTGGTTGTTCATCCAATTGTTCCGGGAGAAAAAGCATCGTTTCTCCCTTGACAAATAAGGCCGAAACAGGGATAATAGACAAGATAAACCAAAGGAAAGCGAGTGTGTAAGAAAATGGCACCTTTGACGATGGATAAGCTGAAGGCTCTTTGCCAGAATCGCGGCTTCATTTTTGCCGGCAGTGAAATTTACGGCGGCCTGGCCAATACCTGGGATTTTGGCCCCTTGGGCGTGGAATTCAAAAACAACATCAAAAAAGCCTGGTGGCAAAAGTTCGTCCAGGAAAGCAAATATAATATCGGGCTGGATTGCGGTATTCTGATGAACCGCGAAGTTTGGGTTGCTTCCGGCCACGTTGGCGGCTTCAACGACCCCCTGATGGACTGCAAGGCCTGCAAGGCCCGTTTCCGTGCGGATAAGCTCATCGAAGATTTCACAAACGGTGCCGAAACCGGTGACGGCTGGAAGAACGAAGAGCTGGAAGCTTACATCAACGAGCACGATATTAAGTGCCCCGTTTGCGGCAAGAAGGATTTTACCGGCATCCGCCAGTTTAACCTCATGTTCAAAACCCATCTGGGCGTGAACGAAGCCTCTGCTTCCGAAGTGCTGCTGCGTCCCGAAACGGCACAGGGCATTTTTGTCAATTTCCTCAACGCCATGCGCACCACCCGCAAGAAGCTGCCGGCCGGTATCTGCCAGATCGGTAAGTCCTTCCGCAATGAAATCACCCCCGGTAACTTCATCTTCCGTGTGCTCGAATTTGAGCAGATGGAGCTGGAATTCTTCTGCAAGCCCGGCGAAGATCTGGAATGGTTCAATTATTGGCGCACGTTCTGCAAGAACTGGCTTTTGAACCTGGGCATCAAGGAAGAAGCCCTGCGGCTTCGTGACCATGAGCCCGAAAAGCTGGCTTTCTATTCCAAGGCCACCACGGACTTTGAATATCTCTTCCCCTTCGGCTGGGGCGAGCTCTGGGGCATTGCCGACCGTACCGATTACGACCTCAAGCAGCACATGAACCACTCCGGCAAGTCCATGGAATATCTGGATCCCATGACGGGCGAAAAGTTTGTTCCCTACTGCGTGGAGCCCTCCGTGGGCGTGGAGCGTCTGGTTCTGGCCTTCCTGTGCAACGCTTACGACGAAGAAGTGCTGGACGAAGAAAAGAACGATGTGCGCACTGTACTGCACCTGCATCCTGCTCTGGCTCCCTTCAAGGCCGCCGTTCTGCCCCTGCAGAAAAACAAGCTGGGTGGCCTGGCCAGTGAAATCCATGCGGAGCTTGCCAAGTATTTCCCCGTGGATTACGACGAAACCGGCTCCATCGGCAAGCGTTATCGCCGTCAGGACGAAGTGGGCACCCCCGTGTGCATCACCGTAGACTTTGAAACCGAAGAAACCGGCACCGTCACCGTCCGTGACCGTGATACCATGGAACAAAAGCGTATCGCCATCACCGAGCTCCGCTCCTATCTGGAAGAAATGCAGCGGTTCTGATAAACAAAAGGACAGTCCATCGGCTGTCCTTTTTCAATACAAAAAAGGAACGGACATTTTCCCGAAAATATGCTATGCTTATATTATCCAAGCAAAGAAACCGG
This sequence comes from Clostridia bacterium, assembly GCA_045590215.1. Lineage (GTDB taxonomy): Bacteria > Bacillota > Clostridia > Christensenellales > Aristaeellaceae > RUG563. The sequence goes on from JAZNQO010000003.1 coordinate 26,785, forward strand.
AGGGAAACCCCATGCGAATTTTTGATTCGGCGGAGCAATTGATCGGCAGCACGCCCCTTGTGCATTTGAAACGGATGGAAATGAGCCATGATGCACAAGCCGTTCTTCTTGCCAAAATAGAAATGATGAACCCCGGCGGTTCGGTGAAGGACCGGGTGGGGTTGGAAATGATTGACGATATGGAAAGAAGGGGCCTTTTGAAGGAAGGCGGCGTCATCATCGAGCCCACTTCCGGCAATACCGGCATCGGCCTTGCCTTGGTGTGCGCCCTGCGTGGGTATCGCCTCGTTATCGTCATGCCGGATTCCATGAGCCCGGAACGGCGGAAGGTGATGCAGGCTTTGGGGGCGGACGTGATTCTCTCCCCCGGCAAGGACGGCATGGCTGGCTGCATTTCCATTGCCGAAAAGCTGCAAAAGGAAACCCCCGGCAGCGTCATTGCCGGGCAGTTTGATAACCCGGCCAACCCTGCCGCCCATTATCGCACCACCGGCCCGGAAATCTGGCAGGATACCGATGGGCAGGTGGATATTTTCGTGGCCGGGGTGGGCACCGGCGGCACGCTGACTGGTACCGCCAAATATCTGAAAGAGAAAAATCCTGCTGTGCAGGTGATTGCCGTGGAGCCTGACGCCTCTCCTCTGCTTTCCGGCGGTAAGGCAGGCCCCCATGGCCTGCAGGGCATCGGAGCAAATTTCATTCCTTCCATTCTGGATACGAAGATTTACGATGAAGTGATTCCCGTCACCGAAGCGGACGCTTACGCTGCCGCCCGGGAGCTGGGCAAAAAGGAAGGGCTGCTGTGTGGCATCTCTGCCGGGGCCGCCCTTCATGCAGCCTTGGAGGTAAGCAAACGCCCGGAAAACGCAGGCAAACGCATTGTGGTGCTGCTGCCCGATACCGGCGACCGCTATCTGTCCACCGATTTATTCTGAAATAAATAGAAGCTGCCTCACAAAGCTCTTTCAGGCCTGTGAGGCAGCATTTTTGGGGTAGGGGAGTGCATGGCACGCCCTTTTTTGAATGCCCCGCATGAGCGGAGGCAATCCGCTTTAGTCCAGTTCCATCTTGATATCAAAGCCGCCGCCTGCAAAATCGGACAGATAGATGTTATAGACACCCTTTTTCAGTTTCAGGCACAGGTTGTCTTCCTCAATCTCCGTATCGCTTGCGGTATAGATGACGTTCTTTTCCGCATCTGTCAGGGTGATGGTCAGCGGATTTTCTGCCCTCACATCCAAATCCAGATAATAGTTATCGGCATATTTTACGTCAAAAGCGTACCAACATTCCGCCTGTTCCAAATCAGCCGGGATGCTTTCCGTTTGGGTGTAGCTGGTGATGACCGTAGACGGGCGTGCCACTTCCAATGCACACCAGCCCATGTTGCCTAAAACCAACACCGCCAGAAACAGAAGCAGCTTCCAAGTGTCATAGGGAACGGCCTCCCCATTGGCACTGCGGCGAATCATGATGACCCCACGAATGAAGAATCCGGCCGTAATCAGTGTGGTCAGCATATGCACAAGGGTGGGCCAGCAAGGCTGAATCACCATATCCACTACCCGAGTCAGGGCCATCAGCCCCATGATAATGGCAATGATCAGGGCAATTCGTCCCCAACGATTGGCCATGGCCATCCGGGAATCGTTATCGGTGAAGATTTCGTATTCCACAGGGTCTGCCTTTTCGTCATAGGGCTTGCGGAAATAGAACCAGCCGTTGAAGGTTTCGTTCATGTATTCCCAGCCCTGCTCCCGGAACGTTTCCAGATACCGGGGCTTATCTTCCACACGGCCTGGAAAATCCAGCTGATAGCGATAGCGGATGGACGGGTCATAGCGGAATTTGCTGCTGAAACAGCCGCCCCGAAGCAGCTGCCATCCAGCATCGGAGGCACTGTTTAAGTCTGCTACTTCCTGCTTCCAGTTCCAAGCAGCATATACCTTATGAGAACGCTTGATTTCACCTGTTTTCATCGTCTTTCTCCTTTATTCCACATGGGCTAACATTCTTTTCAGCCGCCCGATTTCTGTTTCAAGTGCTTCTTTGCCTGCGTCCGTCAGGGTGTAGAGCCGCCTGCGCTCCATACCCTCGCCCTGCCCCATGATTTCCCGAATCCAGCCTTTTTTCATCATATTGCCGGTGGCTCCGTACATGGTGCCCGAACCGATTTTCACATCACCTCCGGACAGGCTCTCCGTCATTTGCATGATACCATAGCCGTGCAGATCGCCTTTGGAAAGGCACAAGAGAATGTAATAGTAACTTTCTGACATGGGTTCCGATTTTTTCACAGATACCCCTCCTTGCTTCATTGTGTCGTCCGACGATATATATCGTACCACGACATATGTCGTCTGTCAACATATTTTTTGAAAAAATTTTTATTTTTTTGAAAAAGAAAAAAAGCTGCTGCTTTTCAGCAACAGTCCAGACTGTTGAAAAACCCTTCTGGGGATATGTGAAGGGCTGCAGTTCCGCAACCTCAATAGTCGCTTTGCCCCTTTTCAGGGGGAATTCTCCTTTTCGCCTGATTCCTCCGCTTCGCTGCATCCGCCACAGGCGGCGCATTGGCTCCGTTCCCTTCGTTTTTAATTCGCTGGGGTAGCAGGGTTTACATGATTCCTTGGCATTGCAATTGCTTTTGCAAAGCCGTTAGAAAGGGGCAATGCCACCCGTTCCGAGAAGTGCCCATAACACTTTCTCTATCAATTTGCGTTCATAAAAAAGGTTCCCAGCTTCATCCCGCGGGATGTGCTGAAAACCCATTTTTATAGGAAACATAAGACGAGCAACAGGCTATCCGAGAGCATCCAAAAATGCAATGCAGCGCATGCGATGATTCCAGAAAAACAGCTTTAGCAGATTTTCAATCGCTTATTTACCGCCCAGCAGCTTGTTCCACGGGCTGCGATAAACTTCGATGGCCTTGGCCGGGCACATTTCCTGGCAGCAATAGCAGCGGATACATTTGTGATAGTCATACTTGGCCTTTTTGCCGTTGCCTGCATGCACGGCTTTTTGAGGCACCGGGCAGCTTTCCTCGCACACGCCGCAGCCGATGCACTTTTTCAAATCCACCTTGGGACGATGCTGCAAGAAGGGCAGCAGGGGCATGAACTTGGCCAGCAGGTTCTTTTTCATGGTGCCACGGAAAACGTCGAAATGATCATTGCCGAACTGCTGCTTGGCTTGCGAAACGGTGATTTCGCCATCCGGCGTCACAATGGTAATTTCATTCTCTTCCATCACGCCAAGGCCTGCCTTTACTGCGCTTTCGCAGGTGGGCACCTGATGGGGATCCAGATGGATGAGGGCGGAAAAAACGCTGTCCAGTGCCACGGGATCCAAGGAAAAGAGCAGCATGTTCATGGGCGTTGGCGTGCCGGAAGAAGGGCCATTGCCTTCCATGGCCATGATGCCGTCCATGATGTGCAGCCGGGGATTGACGCACTTGTTGAGGTCAGCCAGCATATCGGCGAAGGTTTCGCTGCTGGGGAAATGGGCGTGGCCGGTGGCCTTATTGACGCCGGTGATGCAGCCGTACATATTTTTGACCGCCCCTGTGATGCGCTCCAAGGCATGGGTTTTCATTTTGCAAAGATTGACAAGCGCATCTGTTTCCTGCACCGCCTTGCACAGATAAAAGCTCTTGCAGGCTGTGCCCTCCGCAAAATGCACCACGGAGCCGGAGGAAAAATCCCCGGCCGGAACAGCCCAATGACGGGCGGCTTCCGCAATGCCGCAGGCTTCCGCCGCTTTTTCGGGGGTGGTGGTGGGGTTGCCGGGGCTATCGCCGTAGGAAAGATGGGCATAGCCTTCCTCACGCAGCACTTTGCAGACAGCAGAAAAAACTGCCGGGTGAGTGGTGATGGCTCTTTGGGGCAGGGCACGGGCCAAGAGATTGGGCTTGAGCAGGATTTTTTCTTCCTTGCCGATGATCGTTTCAAGGCCGCCCAGCAACTCAAGACCCTGCCGTACGGCGGCGTCCACTTTTTCCTGTTCATAGCTGTCAATGGGGATCAGCACCACGGTATGTTTCATTTTCGCACATCCTTCTCTTATAAACAAAAACCCAAGTGCCGTATGACACTTGGGCAATGGTGGCTCCGATCTGACTCGAACAGATGACACTCCGGGTATGAACCGAATGCTCTAGCCAACTGAGCTACGGAGCCAAATGGTTGCGGGGGAGGGACTTGAACCCTCGACCTCCGGGTTATGAGCCCGACGAGCTACCAAACTGCTCTACCCCGCGACGAATGCGCTTCGTTCGACGCACGATAAATAATACTACATCTTCACGCATTTGTCAACTATTTTTTTTGAAATTTTTATTTGCCCACACAAAAACGGCTGAATACGTCGTCCAATAGTTTTTCATCCACCCGGTCGCCCGTGATGCCGCCCAGGATGTGCAAGGCTTCGTTCAGTTCTACCGCCGCCACGTCCACCGCTTCGCCCATTTCGCAGGCTTGCGCTGCTCTTCGCAGAGCCGCCGCTGCCTCCCGTGCCAAAGCCATATGCCTTTCCTGGGTCAGCTCGCTTTCCCCGGCACCGGCACCAAAGGCCACGATTTTTTCTTCCAATGCGTCTATGCCTTCCCCTTTGGCGGCGGAAACGCAGACGCTGTTTTCAAAGTCATTTTCGTGCAGCGCATGGGGCAAATCCCATTTGTTCAGCACGATAATCCGAGGCATCCCGGCGGTATCGGACAGGAGAACTTCATCCTGTGCTTCCAAGGGCCGGGAAGCATCCAACACCACCACCGCCACATCTGCGCCGGCCACGGCCTTTTTCGCCTTTTCCACGCCGATGGACTCGATGGTGTCGGTGTTGTGGCGCAGGCCGGCTGTATCCACAAAGCGCACTTTCAGGCCTTGCAGCAGGATGTCCGAGCGCAAGATATCCCTTGTGGTGCCGGGAATATCCGTTACGATGGCCACTTCCTCACGGGAAAGGGCGTTGAGCAGGGAGGATTTGCCCACGTTGGGGCAGCCGCATAAGACCACTTCCAGTCCGCTTCCGGCGATGCGGGCACCGCGCTCGTCACAGGCGTTTTCCAGTTCCTGTGCGAGGGAAAGGGCCCCTTGCGTCATTTCCCCGGCGGCTTCCTCAAAGGTGATTTCTTCGGGGTAATCGATGGCCGCCGCTACGCCGGAAAGCAATTGAAGCAGCTTTTCCTGCGCCGCTTTGATGAAGGAAGAAACGCCGCCGGAGAGCTGGCGCACAGCCGCCCTTGCGGCACGCTGGCCTTCAGCGGAAATTAACGCCATCACGGCTTCCGCCCGGCTTAAGTCAATGCGGCCGTTGAGGAAGGCACGCCTTGTAAATTCCCCGGCCTGTGCCGGGCGCACACCCTGGCTGTACAGCGTTTTCAGCACCTGCCCGGCCACAAAGCTGCCGCCGTGGATGTGGAGTTCCGCCACGTCTTCCCTTGTGTAGCTCTTGGGAGCACGCATCAAAACCGCCATGCACTCGTCCAACACCTGATTTTCGTGCACCAGATGGCCGTAATACATGCGATGGCTTTCAAAGGAACAGGCAGGCTGAAACAGGGCGGCCAAGTGTTTTTCCGCATCCATACCGCTGATGCGGATGATGGCAATGCCGCCTTCCCCCTGCGCCGTTGCCAGCGCGGCAATGGTGTCCTTTTTGTACAAAATGAATCGCTCCCTTGCTTGCGTGTTGTGTGTATTATAGCATTTATTTGGTGATGGGACAAGGGGATTTGTGGGGCGTTGCCCCACACCCCACCAGGGAACATGGTTCCCTGGACCCTGCCTGCGGATGGAGGTTGAAGGAGAGAAGGAGGGCTGTGCCGCTGGGACAGTGGGGGAATGAAGGTTTAAGGCTTTTCGGGCAGGGCAGCTGTGCCGCCTGACGGATGCAAGCATCCGGAAAAGCAACAAAAAATCCAAGACGAAAAGTAAACTTTTCTCTTGGATTTTTGTGCTTTTCTTCGCCCGGAAAGACAGGAAACATAGAATACCTAATAAATTCCCTCTGCTTCACCGGCACACAAGAATTATTGTGTTTTTGCTCTTTCCGGAGTCGTTTTCTTTGAGAGGATACGGGAGAGATTTTTTTCATAAAGAAACCTTCTCCCGTCACCAAAGCCTTCTCTCAAAAATATCCTCTGTTTCACCGGCACACAACTGTGCATATGCTTCTTGATATTTCCGGAGTTGTTTTCTTTGGGAGGATGCGGGAGGGCATTTCTTTTTCAAAAAGAAATGTTCTCCCGCAAAAAAACTTATTTCCCAGCAATCACCCTTGCCACATGTACGCCGCTGGCGGAGGCATGGGAGAGGGAATGGGTGATGCCGCTGCAATCGCCGATGACGAAGAGGCCTTCATGGCAGGTTTGCAGGTTTTGATCCAGCTGCACTTCCATGTTATAGAACTTTACTTCCACGCCATAGAGCAGGGTATCGATATTGGCGGTGCCGGGAGCGACTTTATCCAGCGCATAGATCATTTCAATGATGCCATCCAGAATGCGTTTGGGGATAACGAGGGACAGGTCGCCGGGGGTAGCATTGAGGGTAGGGGTGGTGAAGGACTGGCGGATGCGGTCGTGGGTGGAGCGGCGGCCTTGAATGAGATCGCCGAACCGCTGGACGATGACGCCGCCGCCCAGCATGTTGCTCAGGCGCGCCACGCTTTCGCCGTAGCCGTTGGAATCCTTGAAAGGCTCGGAGAAGGTTTTGGAAACCAGCAGGGCGAAATTGGTGTTTTCTGTTTGTTTAGCTGGGTCTTCATAGCTGTGACCATTGACAGTGACGATACCGTTCGTATTTTCGTTGACCACGGCTCCCTTGGGGTTCATGCAGAAGGTGCGCACCAGATCCCCGTACTTTTCGGTGCGGTAGACAATCTTGCTTTCGTAGAGTTCATCGGTCAAATGGGAGAAAACTTCAGCAGGCAGCTCCACACGCACGCCGATGTCCACTCGGTTGGATTTGGTATTGATGTTTAAGGCGGAGCAGACGCTCTCCATCCATTTGCTGCCGCTGCGGCCTGCGGAAATAATGCACTTTTCTGCCTCAAAAACGCCGTCTGCGCAGGTTACACGATAGCCGTTCTCCGTCTTTTCCACGGTATCGGCGGCGCAGTGGAAGCGGAATTCCACTTTGTCTTTCAGGTCGTTATAGAGGTTTTCCAGCACGATATAGTTGATATCCGTGCCCAGATGGCGCACGGAGGCGTCCAGCAGATGCAGGCCGTGCTGCAGCCACTGGTTTTTGATTTCGCTGTTGGCGGTGCAATAGTGCTTGGTGCCTTCGCCGCCGTAGCGCAGGTTGATTTCGTCCACATAGTGCATCAAATCCAAGGCTTCGGTTTTGCCGATATATTCATACAGCGTGCCGCCGAACTGATTGGTGATGTTATATTTACCGTCGGAAAATGCGCCTGCGCCGCCGAAACCGTTCATGATGGAGCAGGGCTTGCAGCCGATGCAGGATTTGATTTTCTTGCCATCAATGGGGCATTTGCGCTTTTGCAGGGGATGGCCGCTTTCCAATACAAGAATGCGAAGGCCGGGGTTCAATTTCGTCAGTTCATAGGCGGAAAAGATGCCGCCGGGGCCTGCGCCGATAATGAGAACATCATAGGTTTGCATGAAAATATCTCCCTTCGGAAAATCCAATATGCAAATGCTTTTTGCCTTTGCATATCAGTTTACCATGAAAGCTATAAAAAAGCAAGCAAACAGAAAGATGCCCCGGAAAAGCGAGCTTCTCCGAGGCATTGAGAGATGAAAGTGCATCAGCTCAATTCAAACATACCGGTATAGAGCTGATAATACTTGCCCTGCTGGGCGATCAGGTTGTCATGGTCGCCCCGTTCGATGATGCGGCCATGCTCCAGTACCATGATGGCCTGGGAATTGCGCACGGTGGAAAGCCTGTGGGCAATGACGAAGACAGTGCGGCCGTGCATGAGGGCATCCATGCCCTTTTCGATGAGGGCTTCGGTGCGGGTGTCGATGGAAGAAGTGGCTTCGTCCAGAATGAGCACCGGCGGATCGGCTACGGCAGCCCGTGCAATGGCCAGCAGCTGACGCTGACCCTGGGAAAGGTTGGCTCCGTCGCCGGTGAGCATGGTGTCATAGCCCTGGGGCAGATGGCGGATGAAGAAATCGGCATTGGCGATTTTGGCGGCCTTGAAAATTTCTTCGTCCGTTGCGTCCAGCTTGCCGTAGCGGATGTTGTCCTTTACCGTGCCGGTGAACAGATGTGTATCCTGCAACACCATGCCCAGGGAGCGGCGCAGATCGTCCTTCTTGATTTTTTCGATGTTGATGCCGTCATAGCGGATTTTGCCGCCCTGAATATCATAGAAGCGGTTGATGAGGTTGGTGATGGTGGTTTTGCCGGCACCGGTGGAGCCCACGAAAGCGATCTTTTCACCGGGACGGGCGTAGAGGGAAATGTTATGCAGCACTGTTTTTTCCGGCACATAGCCGAAAGTGACGTCTTCAAAGACCACGTCGCCCTTGAGCTCCGTATAGGTGACGCTGCCGTCGGCGGAATGGGGATGCTTCCATGCCCAAAGGCCGGTGCGCTTTTCGCTTTCGGTGAGGTTGCCGTTTTCATCCTTCTTCGCATATACCAGCGTCACATAGCCTTCGTCTTCTTCCACCGGTTCGTCCATCAGTTCAAACACACGCTCCGCACCGGCCATGGCTAGCATGACGGTATTGAACTGCTGGGCCAGATTGGCAATGGGCTGGGAGAACTGGCGAATCATGGGGAGGAAGGCAAGGAGCGTGGCCACATCGATGGCGAAAATGGAACCGGGGTTATTTTTGCCTACGATAATCATGATAACGCCCAGCAGCGTCACCAACACATAATTGCAATGGCTCAGGTTGTTCATGATGGGGCCAAGGAGGCTGGCGAAGGTGTGGGCACGGGTACCGGCCACACGCACCTGCTCATTGCGCTTGGTGAATTCTTCCATGGATTTTTCTTCATGGCAGAAAACCTGCACCACACGCTGGCCTTCGATGGTTTCTTCAATGAAGCCGTTGAGGGAGCCTACCGCCTTTTGCTGGGCCACGAAATTCTTGCCGGAATGCGCCCCGATGGTTTTGGTGATGAACATCATCACCGGCATCAGAAGCACAATCAAAAGTGTCAGCCAGCCGCTGAGCTTCAGCATGAAAAACAGCGCAAAGCAAATGGACAGAAGGGAAGAGGCAGCCTGGGGGAAGGTGCCGGAGAAAAATTCACGCAAGGTATCGGTATCGTTGGTATAGCGGCTCATGATTTCGCCGTGGGTGTGCTGGTCGAAATACCGGATGGGCAAATCTTCCATATGGTCAAACATCTTTTTGCGCACCCGGTTGAGAATGCCGGTGGATACCATCATCATGATGCGGTTCTGGGCATAGGTGCAGATAACGCTGATGAGATACATTCCGGCCATGAGGGCCAGCAGGGTCATCAGGCCGTTCAGGGCAGGCATCACGCCGGTATTGGCGTATTCAGCCGTCAATTCGCCGATGATGGTGAAAACAGGCTGCAAAAGATAGATACCGAAAGAGGAAATGCCGGTGGTAACGACGATGCAAAGCAGCACAATGAGAAGCTTTGTCTTGGCTTCTTTCATCAGGGAAATCAGCCGCTTAAAGGTGCCCTTCATATCCTTGGGCTTGGCTGGAGCGCGCATATGGCCATGAGGAGGCATATCAGGCCACCCCCTTTTGCTGGGAAGAATAAACTTCCTGATAGATTTCGCTGCGCTTGAGCAGCTCTTCATGGGTGCCAAAGTCCATAATCCGGCCATCGTCCAAGACCATGATGCGATCCGCATCCATGACGGAAGTGATGCGCTGGGCAATGATGAGCTTGGTGGTATCGGGCATATGGGTGCGCAGGGCTTCCCGGATACGGGCGTCCGTTGCGGTATCCACGGCGGAAGTGGCATCGTCAAAGATGATAATCTTGGGCTTTTTCAAAAGAGCCCTTGCGATGCACAGCCGCTGTTTCTGGCCGCCGGACACGTTCTGCCCGCCCTGCACCAGTTCGGTCTCATATCCGTTGTCGAAGGAGCGGATGAAGCCGTCGGCCTGGGCGCTTTGGGCAGCCTCGGTCATCTGTGCCTCGGTGGCGCTCTCGTCGCCCCAGCGCAGGTTATCGGCGATGGAGCCGGAGAACAGCACATTCTTCTGCAGCACCATACCCACGCCCTCGCGCAGGTGATACAGGCTGTAGTCCTTCACGTCCACGCCGTCCACCAGCACCTGGCCCGCGTCCACGTCGTACAGGCGCGGAATCATGGACACCAGCGTGGTCTTACCGCAACCGGTGGAACCGATGATGCCCACCGTCTGGCCGCCGCTGATCTTCAGATTGATGTCGGAGAGCACCGGGTGCTCGGAATTCTTGTAGTAGCGGAAGGACACGTTTTTGAACTCGATGTCGCCCCGCTGCACCCTGGCGTCCCTGCGGGCGGCGTTATCGTCGGTCAGGTC
>JAZNQO010000004.1:0-23834 GCA_045590215.1 Clostridia bacterium
GCATCGCCCCTTGACCCGGCAGCGGATAGCGTAGATTTATTGGACAAACTATGTGCCGCTGTTGCAAGATGCTCGCAGAAGCATCATGGCAAAAAACGATTGTAATTTTGCGAGTTGGTTGCGGCACCGCCGCACACGGGCACGGCGGCTGAAAGCCGCCTACCGGATGCTTTAGCATCCGGGAAAACAGAAAAAAGGCGTGGACGGGAACTCGGTTCTGTCCACGCTTTTTTCATGTTTTTTGTGCCCGTGGCCTCAAAATCCCCGTTTCTCAAGCTCCATGCGGAGATAATTTCTGCAATAAAATAAGCGTGTTTTCGCATGATGGGTGCAGGGTCTATGACCCTGCCGTGGGGTACAGGGGCTGCGTAAGCCCCTGCCTCGTCGTACAGGGGGCGAGCAGTCCCCTGCTCCGTCTTCGCAACACCAAATTTAAGTTTCTTTTTTTGTTTGCAACGCCTTCCGGAACGCAGGCAGAGCCGCCTGCCCTTCCGGCGTAACCGGGCGAATCCATTTGCCGGAAAACATATGCCGCTGCATCAAGCCAAAGCGGATGGGCTCATCAATGAACGTGCAGGCGAAAATCAAAAGATAGGGGGCCTTGAACACAAGTCCGCTCAAGAACACGCAGGGCAGCACCATGGCATACATGAACGAAATTTCCAGCACCGTGCCGGTAGTGGCATCCCCGGCGGCACGATAGGTGTCGTTCATGGTCCAGTTACACATACGGATCACCGCCGCCACGCAATAAATGACCAATAGCCCCGTGCCAATCCGCAAGCTTTCGCCGGAAAGGCTCATGGTGGTCAGCAGCGGCTTATGCAGTGCAACCAGCGTCAGGCACACCAGGAAAATACATCCACCGCACATATACACAAGCCGTTTGGCACGCTGATACGCCGTGTCCAGTTCCCCTGCCCCCACGCATTTGCCCACCAGCACGCTAGACGCATTGGAAAACCCGGCAAAAAAGCCGATCACGATGCCTTCCAGCGTGCGGAACACCGCCGTGGCGGCAATAGCCGCTTCGCTCTGGCGGCCCAGCACCATGTTAATCAGCATCAGCGCAATGCCAAGGAACGCTTCATTGCAAATAATAGGAAAGCACCGGCGCAGATACAGCCCCACGGCTTCCCTGTTCCACTTGAAATGCCTGCGGAAATGGAAAAGATAAGGGTATTTTTGTTTCTTGGCCAGCAGCAGAATCACCCCGGCGTTTACCACCGCAGCAATTACCGTGGCCAGTGCTGCACCTTGAACCCCCATGGCCGGGAAGCCCAAATGGCCGTAAATCAAAACCCAGTTGAGAACCATATTGGTGAGCACCGATGCAATGGCGGCATAGAAGGGAATCTTCACCCTCTCCGTGGAGCGGAGCAGGGCACTCATGCCCATGGAAAGAATCTGCAAGGGATAAGCAAAGCCCACCACCTGCAAATACTGAATACCAATCTGCTGGATGTTTGCCTTATCGGTATAGATGCCCATCACCCAGGAGGGCACCAGCAGCGCAAGGCAGGCAAAAACCAACGCCACAATCATCATAAATGTAATGGTAATGCCATAAGAACGATCAATGCCGTCATCGTCCTTTGCGCCCCAGTATTGGCTGAAAAACAGCATGCCGCCGCCCACAAAGCCCCAATAGCAGCTGAACATCAGGGACGTGAACTGGGCACAAAGCCCCACAGCCCCCACCGTGGTTTCCCCAAGGGAAGCAATCATGATGGTGTCCACCATGGAGCCGGTGGTGGTCAGCAGGTTCTGCAAGGCCACCGGTACGGCAATCACCGCAATTTTCTTGATAAAATCCCGCCAGGGAAAGGGGGCCTTCTGCGCCATGTTGTTCAGTCCTTTCGTGTATGTCACAGGCATTATACTGGATTTGAGATGGAAAGTAAAGCGTCTTTCTTTTTCTTTCCTACTCATGCTGCTGCCCTGTATTTCAAGCAAAAAACGATACGGAAAACCGCATCGTTTTATTCAGACAAAGTGTAACCAAAGCCTTTTTACCGCACGGGCTTGATGTTCAGGTTCACGCCCAGCGTTTCTTCCGAATCCACAATGGTCCAGCTGCTGCCGGGATAAATACCCAGCGTACGGTTCACGTCATAGCCGTCCTTGGCCATTTCGTCGATGATGGTATCCCGAAGATTCCCCACTTCAAAGCCCAGGTGATGCACGCCATAGCCGTGCTTTTCCACAAATTCCTGAAAGGAGGAAGGGCCGCCGATCACCTGATGCAGCTCAATCACAAAACCATCCATTTCAATATTGCACACCTTCAGATCGCAGGAGACCGGCTCTCCCCGATAGGTGTAATTTTCATTGCCTTCCAGATGGTTGATGCGAATTTCCGGCACTTCCATTCCCAGCAGTTCCGCCCATTTTTTCGCCGCCAGTTCAATATCCTTCACCACAATGCAAATCTGGGCAAAGCCTTTTTTATTCACGGGATGTTCCATTTTATTCTTCCTCCTTCGGGATGCCGATGCCCCGGATTTTGTAGGTCACAAATGCGAATTTCTTGCTGTCGGGCGACCAGCTGTTCACATTGATGGTGCCCTGGCCGCCAAAGAGCTTCACCAGCGTCTGCACATTGCTGCCGTCGGCGTTCATCATGCGCAATTCCACAAACTTATGGGGCACATGCTCTCCGGGCTGCACGTCTCCTTTTTTATAGCACACCATGGTGACCAATTTCCTGTCCGGGGAAATATGGGGGAACCATGTGTTCCAGTTTTCGTCAAAGGTCATCTGGGTTTGCTCGGAGCCATCCGCTTTCATGCGCCATGCCTGCATCAGCCCGGAGCGCACGGAATTGAACCAGATGTATTCCCCCACACTGTCGTATTCAGAGCCGTCGTCCAGCCCTTGGGCATCGGTTAATCTCGTTTCCACACCGCCTTCTGCCGGGATGGTGTAGATGTCATAATTGCCATTCCGTTCGGCGCAGTAGCACAGGGTTTTGCCGTCCGGGCTCCAGCCGTGAAGATAGCTGGGGGCAAGGGGCGTAATGAGCCTGGGCACGCCGCCCTCGATAGGCAAAGTGTAAATGCGGCTTTTGCCGTCTTCCTTGGTGGCATGGCTGACAGCCAGTTGCTTTCCGTCAAAGGACAACACATGGTCGTTATTGCAATCGTCCACAAAACCACTGTCGATTTCCGTGATTTCCTTGGTTTCCAGGTCAAAGCGGAAAATGCGGCCATTGCTGTTGTAAATGAGGGCTTTGCCGTCCGGCGTCCAGTTGGGAGCTTCGATGCAATAATCCATTTCCGCCACCACGCTGCGCTCGCCCGTTTCCACGTTATAAATCTCCAGAACGGATTGATCTTCGTCCCGGTTCCAGATATTTTGCTTATACAAAGGTTCTGCCATAGTGTTCTCCTCCTTCATATTCTTTGTTTTCTTTATCATACCCCTTTTCTGTCTTGGATGCAATTGGATAAACTGCTAAAAGCCGCCATTCATGAGACAAAATTGCGCTTCATTTCATTTTGTTTCATTGACAGGGACAGCCATCGCTGCTATAATAAAGCCAGAAAAAATTTTGATACAGGAGGGTATTCCTCATGGCTGAACCTCTTTTTCCCCGTACAGACGTGGCAGGCGTTTCCCTGTCCCGAATGATTATCGGCACCAACTGGATGCTGGGCTGGAGCCACCGCAGCCCTGCCCAGGACCATCAGATCAAGCGCAAATTCTGCGACGGCGAAAAAGCCTTCCCCATGCTGAAAACGTTCCTTGACCGGGGCGTGGATACCATTATGGGTCCTTTGCAGCAGGAAAAGGTGATGCAGGATGCCGTCAACTTCGCCATGGAAAAGACGGGCAAAAAACTGATCCTCATCGATACGCCCATCATCAACGTGGACGATAACGAGGCCGCAAGAAGGGAAGCCCGCGCCACCATCCGCAGAAGCAAAGATTGCGGTGCCACTTTCTGCCTGGTGCATCATTCCAGCGCAGAACAGCTGGTCAATAAAAACAAGCACATCATTGACCGTCTGCCCGATTATCTGGACATGATCCGTCAGGAAGGTATGATTCCCGGCCTTTCCGCCCATATGCCGGAATTGATTCTATATTCCGATGAAAACGAATACGACGTGCAGACCTACATCCAGATTTACAACTGCATGGGCTTCCTCATGCAAATCGAAATCGAAACCATCAACCAGATCATCCATAACGCCAAAAAGCCCGTCATGACCATCAAGCCCATGGCCGCCGGCCGCTGCTCTCCCTTTGTTGGGCTGAACTTCGTATGGAACACCATCCGGCCCACCGACCTTGTCACCGTTGGCTGCTTTGACCCCGAAGAAGCGGAAGAAGATATCGAGATTTCCCTCGCCGCCATCGAACGCCGCATGCCCAACATCGAAAAGCGTTCCAGCCCCAATCAGAATCAGGACGCTTTCGGCAACAAATAAACTTCATTTTCTTCCTGCCCCGGCCTGTGTTCTGCACGCCGGGGCATTTTTTAGCAAAATTTTATTCCCGTAACTAACCGTTTCATTTTTCCTGCCACTATATTAGTGAAAAGCAGTGCTGCTGCCTGCCAAATGCAGGCAAGAAAGGATTTCTCATGCCCACCAGCCGCATTACCGTCATGAGCCGCACCGTATACGCATGGTGCGTTGCCCGAACAGCCAATCCTTCCGATGCAGAAGATTTGTCGCAGGATGTTTTGCTTGCCATGACGCAGGCAATGCCCAATCTGCAGGACGAACAGGCCTTTTACGGCTTCATGTGGACGGTGGCGCATCGGGTTTATTGCGGTTGGCTGCGCAAAAAGAAAAGGGAGCCTCTGCCCTTGGAAACGCTTCCGCAAAAGGAAGTCCATGACCCCTTTGCAGCCATGGAAACAGCGGAAGACATCCACCTTTTACGCAGGGAGTTATCGCTCCTCAACGAACGCTTCCGAAAGGCCGCTGTGCTTTATTATGTGCACGGCCTGACGGTGGCGGAGATTGCGGAAAAGATGGCAGTGAGCCCCAGCATGGTGAAATACCTGCTCTTCAAAGCACGAAATATCATCCGGGAGGGAATGGATATGGAACGGAATTTAGGCGAACAAAGCTATCACCCCAGAAAACTGGATCTTCGCTATTGGGGGCACGGCCCCAATCACTTTTTCAACATGGCCAAATCCTTGCTTCGGCAAAACATCCTCTTTGCCTGCTATAACGATGCCCTGACGGATCAGCAGATTGCCCTTGCCGTGGGCGTGGGGCTGCCCTATATGGAAGAAGACCTGCACCAGATGGAAGAAGTGGGGCTGCTTGAAAGGGATGCTAAAGGCCGATATCGCACCGGCATCGTCCTTTTCACACAGGATTTTGTCAAGGAATGTGCCAGGCTCGTAGCCCCGGAAAGCCGGGAAATTGCCGAAAAAACACGGCAATTCATTGAGGAAAACGAAGAGGCTGTCCGCTCCCTGTCCTTCATTGGGGCAGATATGAACAACGCCGCTTTCGTATGGCAAATGACCGCACTTTTGCTGCATGAAGCGGTGATTCATATCGCCGGGGAACGCCATGCGCCGCCCCTTCCCAAGGACAAATGGGGCGTTCCATGCGTTTGCTGGTCGGTGGAAGAAACGGATGTGCCGGATCTGTTCGCCTTTAGTGCCAGCCGCATGGGAAATGTGCGAAATGATTTTGAGCAGTGTATGGATTTTCCTATCAACAACGATATGGTACACCACACCTTGTCAAGACCGGAATGCGCCAACGTCTTCCTTGATGTTGCACGAAACGAAGGCAAGGAGCTATCCGAAAACGACGCCGTGATCGCTGCCGATCTGGTTCAGAAAGGGTATCTGCTGCGCACGGAAAAGGGGCTGAAAGTAAACTGCCCCGTATGGCCGAAAGACCAGTACGAAAAGCTGCATCATCTCATGCAGAAAACCGCCCTTTCCATCGCTGATATTTCCACAGCCATTCTGGAAAAAGAAACCCATCTTTTGATGCAGCATGTGCCGGAACATCTGCGCAAGCTGGCAGAAAAGACCGTTTTTTTTCGCTTGTTTGACGATGCCGTTTCCGCTCCCGTTTCCCTTCTCTATGCCGAACGATTCCTGGCAGACTGGAAAGCGGCCTCTCTCTTGCCCACTACCTACGTTGTGCTGCAATAAGAATACGTCATTCCAACCGCTGCCTTTCTCTTTTCAGGGGAAGGCAGCCTTTTTATTTTCCATAAAAGCGCAAAAACGGCTTGTTTTTCATCAAAATTTGTCGTATGATATGCTTTGGAAACATATGGAACAGTTTGGATTTTGATTGCAAAGGAGAATTTTTCATCATGAAAAAGCTTCACATGGGTCCAGCCCATTGCGCCTTGGATTTGGGCGACGGCAGCGAAAGAGCCGAATACGTCAATCAGGATTATATTCTGCATAAGATGGGCAGGCCGCACCGGGGCGTGAACATCATGTATACCTATTATCCCCATGATAAAGAATGGCCTGCCCGGATTTCCGAAGCATGGAAGGATAAAAACGTCACTTTCCAGTGGGACTACCCCTATGACGATTATTTTCCCTATAACGTAAACGGCCAGCCTTTTGAGCAGATGAAGGATATCCGCCGCCACGGCCAGGAAGTGCTGCTGACGCTGACGATGGACTGCGGCCTGTCCGATGCGGAGCTTACGGAAATCGCCCGTCAGCTGACCCCCTATGGCCGGATGATGCTGCGCATCAATCACGAATGCTGCGGCAGCTGGTTCCAGCATAACAAACGCTATTCCTACCCCGAAGTGGGCGCATTTTTCGTGCGGTTTTCCAATATTCTGCGGAAGGAAGCCCCCAACGTGCGCATCATCTTCTGCGGCGGCTGGGGCAAGGAAGACGGCCATGTGGAGCAGGAAGAAGCGTTCAAGGACTGCTACGCCGCCTCTGATCTTTGGAGCTGCGACGGCTATCTCGCCCTGCACTACGGCTGGCCTTATGATATCGCCGAAGTGGGCGGCGGCCGCTATAAGGCCGATTCCGTTTCCATGATGGTGGATCAGTTTGTGCGCACCCATAAGCGTGCCTGCGAGCTGGCCGGGGAAAATAAGCCCATGATTTCCGCCGAATTCAATACCGACGGTGATGTGACCGGCCCTCGGCTGCAGGGGGAATCCGTTGTTCGCTTCGCCCATTACTGGCGGGATAACAAAATTGACTGGTTCAAGGCCATCAGCCTCTATCAGTTCCGGGATCGGGGACGGCTGGGGCTGGAGATTGAAGACCCCAACAATAAAGCCGTGGGCATTGAGCAGCCCATGCTGAAAGAATACCGGGATGAAATCCTGCACGATCCTTGGTTCATGCCCGAAATGACCGAAACGGAAGAAGCTTCCTTCCCCTGCCAGATGCGCTGGGGCAGCAGCGAAGACGCCGACGGTGTGGCCATCCCCTTGCAGTTTGAGGGCAACCCGGAATTTTGCGAAATGACGGTGAATCAGGAAATCGCCCTGATGGCAGAGCTCAACGGCCGCTGGTTCTATAAAGCCCCCGAAGTGAAAACCATCGACATGATGTCCGCCTTCTTTGATAAGCCCCTCACCGCCCCCTGCACCCTCCCCCTCCGCCTCTTTGCACCGCCCGCGGACGGCCTTAACGTGGATGACGGGACCGCAGACTGGGCCACCAATTACCGCACCGTTTTGCAGGAAGCACCCCAAATGCGTATCCGCTTTGAAGTGCCCGGCACGGTTGGCTAAAAAAGTCCATCAAGCAAGGTGTCACAAACACCTTGCTTTTTTGATGCTTTCCCCCTATAAACGGTTCTTTCCTTTTTTCCGCTTTCCATGTATAATATTTATCAGTAATACTTCTCTGAAAGGATTTTCTTATGAAACGCTTGCTTATCTTTATCCTTATTCTTTTGATGCTGTGCCCTGCGGCTTTTTCTGAAGAAACCGCCGCCCAAACCCTCACCCTTTCCTTCATCGGCGATTGCAGCATGGGTGAAATGCCCAGCCAGAAGGGCAAACCCGATTCCTACACCGATGTTTTGGATAAAAAAGGGTTTGACTGGCCTTTTTCGCTGGTTCGGGATATTCTGGAAGCGGACGATTTCACCTTCGCCAATAACGAAATTATCTATTCCACCCGGAAAAAGCATGCCGATAAAAAGACCAACCTGATTGCCGATCCCAAATATGCCGAAGTTTATCTCCACACCGGCATTGATGCCGTAAACACCGCCAATAATCACGCCATGGATTTTCTGATGGAAGGCTATGATGATACCTTGGCCACCTTGGACAGCTTCTCCATCCCCCATTTCGGCACGCTCTATCCCGGCACAAAACGGGCAAGAGACATCCTGGGCGTTTATGACGTAAAGGACGTGCGCCTTGGCATTGTGGCCTTTTCCTATCCGCAAGACAGCGATATCAAGCGCATTGCTTCCCGGATTGAAACCCTCCGTAAAGACGGCTGCGACTTGGTCATCGTCAGCCTCCACTGGGGACGGGAGGAGCATGCCACCCCCCAAAGCTGGCAGTTTACCTATGCCAAAAAAGTGATAGACGCCGGAGCGGATGTGATCTGGGGGCATCATCCTCACGTTTTGCAGCCGGTGCAGTTTTATAGGGGCAAGCCCATCTTCTATTCCACAGGCAATTTCACCTTCGGCTCCATTGCCGATATGGATAAAAACACCGGCATTTTCCAGTTGACCTATACGCTGGATAAAGATAACGCCCCTTCCCTGTTCAGCTTTTCCGTGGTACCCTGCGTGACCCAGGGCAAGGGCGATTTCCGGCCTCTGCCGCTGACGGAAGAAGAAGACAAGCAAAAGATGCTGAAGCGACTGATGTATAAAAAGGCTGTGAAAGACATGGTCAATCTGCCGGAAGAATTTTTGAACACCGCCATCGTCTATCTGGACGGTGAAAGCCTGTCAACGGAAAAACCGCAAGAATGATTGGAGAAAACCTATGCTGTTTCTGATTCTCACCATCCTTTTCAGCAGCACCATGGCCATTGTCATGCGCTTTAGCGAAGGGCGTATTCAGGGCAAAATGACCATGCTGGCCGTCAACTATATTTCCTGCATGGTGCTGGCCCTTTTTTACATCGGAAAAAGTGGCATGTTCCCTGCGGCGGACGGCTTTCCCGTAACCTTTCTGCTTGGGCTTATCAACGGCGTTTTCTATATGCTGGCTCTTGTTTTCAATCAGAAAAGCATTGCGAAAAACGGCGTGGTGCTCTCCTCCGTTTTTGCGAAAACGGGCAGTTTGCTGGTGCCTCTGCTCTTTGCTCTTTTGCTTTTTGCGGAAGTGCCCACAGCGGTGCAGATCATCGGGGCCGTGCTCGCCATCATCGCCATCATTGCCATCAACGATGACGGGCAAAAGGGCATGGCTTCTTCCAAGATGCTGCTTTTTTCCCTGCTGCTCATTGAAGGCATGGCCTCCGCCATGTCCAAGGTTTTCGGCGAATGGGGCACACAGAGCCTGAACGAGCATTTCCTGCTTTACACCTTCGGCACTGCTTTTCTTTTGAGCGGCATCATGGCCATCGTGAAAAAAGAAAAGCCGGGCATCAAAGAAATCCTGTTCGGTTTGGCTCTTGGCGTGCCCAATTTCTTCGCTTCCCGGTTCATTTTGAAGGCATTGGAATCCATCCCGGCTATCATCATCTATCCCACAAGGGGCGTATTGGTAATTCTGCTTATCACCCTTGGCGGCGTGATGCTCTTCAAAGAAAAGCTGCGCAAAAAGCAGTGGGTCGCCATGGCGGTGATACTTCTGTCCGTGGCTCTTTTGAACCTGTAATTCGCAAAAATTTTATGCAAAAACCGCCGCCGGATATTCGCCCGGACGGCGGTTGTGTTTTTATTTTGTTATTGCAAAGCTTCCTGGAACGCCTCGAAGAATTCGGGGCACGCCCATGTGCCGCATGCCATAATACGCTCGCCATTGACAGCCATTTGCAGCGTCAGTCCGCTTTCCATTTGGATGAGCAGGGAGGTATTGGTTTCGCTGCTGCCGGAGCGGAGGAAGGATGCGTTATCCGTCAAAACATTCATCAGCTGCCGGGCTACACCTGCGTCATTGATGGTGCCAACGCCGGTGAGCTCCAACGCCACCACCCGCTCGGCCTTCAGAGTGTCTGCCAAGCGTTCACTGCCAAGCAGCGCATTTTCGCCAAAGGAAACCCGCTGGAAGGCGCGCCAGCTGCCGTCCACCTTCGCCGCCACCACGGCGTTTTTCATGCCGCTGACCGCATAAACGCTTTCGCCTTCTGCCACGATATTGGACACAATGCCGTTTCCTGCCAAGGCAGGCTCGCTGGTAAACTGCTCCACCGTGCCAAGGGAAGAGCCAAGCAGGCTATCCGTCAGGTTGGTGGGGTTGGTCAGCAGCCTGTAATAGCGGCCATTCACCCCGATCAGGGGGAAGTTTGCCCCGTTAGCTTTCGCCCAGATACTGCGGTAGGAAGGGTTCCTGGAAGAGCGGATTTGAATGGAGCCGGCCGGCACGTCCAAGGCCGTCTGCACGCCGGGCACATTTTCCCCGGCTGTTACGGTTTTGGTCAGGTGCTGGTCAATGGGCTTCACGGCATTTTTCTGCAAGGCCGGAATGCCGAATGCCACTACGCCGATCAGCACCGCAAAAGCGCACATGATGGGCGCAAGGCGGCGCACCGTAAAGGTCGTTTGGGGCTTTTCTTCCCTTGCCATGCGCAGAATTTTTCTCTTCAAGGCTTCGTCTGCTTCAAGACCCAGATTTTCTGCAATCTCCGGCAGTTGATGCAGCCTTTCTTCCACATTTTTCATTCCACGCCACTCTCCTTCAAAATAGCCTCCAGCTTCTTTCTGCCCCGGCTGAGACGGCTGGATATCGTCCCTTCCGGCACCTGCATGATCTGGGCAATTTCGGCAATGCCAAAGCCCTGATAATAGTGCAGCAGCACCACTTCTTTGAAATCCGACGGCAGTTTCTGCACCGCCGCCATGATCTCCTGCTTTTCCAATCGGTCGTCCATGGTATCGGGCGCAGGGGTTAATTCCATGGCCGGGCTGCCCAGCACCACTCTTTTCACCCATGCGGCACGCCACACATCCCGGCATTTATTCAGTGCAACCTTTAACAGCCACGCCTTTTCCTTTCCTTCCACCAGCTCCGGATTGCCCGTATATAACTTCAGGAACACTTCCTGGGTCACATCCTCTGCCTTCTGGCGGTCGCCCAGATAAAAAAAGCTCATGCGCAGCACATCGTTGGCGTATAACGTGTATAATTCCTCAAACCGCTGTTCATCCATACGGTATAAGGATGCGCATCGCTTCGTCTGCTCATTCATATAACGATGTACCTTTCCCATTTCTTGCAGCGATCAGCAAATTTTTTCAAAAAAATTTACGCTCATTGCTATTATAAACATATCTTTCCTTCCGGTCAAGGGAAGGAAAGGGCAAAACTTGTAACATCTTGGCGAAGAAAACTGCTTGATGGCTTCCATAAATCATGATAAAATACATCTATCCTTTGCAAAACAGGAGTTATTTTGCCATGAAAAAGAAAGCTGTGTTTATTTTTATTCTGCTTGGCTGCCTGCTTCTTTCCGGATGCGGAAAGGAGGCAGAGCAGGAACTTTTGCCCACCCAAGCCCCTGCAACGGCTGTGCCCGTGATGGCAAAAGCAAACGCCCACCCCTTATATGAAACGGCGCAAAATCTCCTCGCCCCTTATCAGACCCTTTTGCGCAAGGCGGATGCCGAGGCTCCCTATTCCATCAGCCACACCATCCCGGAAGACATCCTGACCATGCTGGCAGACACAGCAGAAAAACGTCAGACCGTCCCGGCAAACGGCCGCTACACTTTCACCGCCACGGAAGAAAGCGTACATACCTATCAGGCCACGGCCATGGAAGTGGAATCTGGCCTTTCTGACAATCTTGCTACGCCGGACCCTGCCGACGAAACCCCCATGGATGATTCCAAAATGGGGGATTACAGCGTGCAGGGCGGAGGCACCTTCCGGCGCACCTATGCGTGGGACATGAAAGAGGATCTTTCCCAAGGCAAGGTTGAAATCACGTCCCTGCTCAACGGCGAAAGCGCAGGGCACGAAATTTTCTCCTTCTGTCTGCGGAATGACGGCCTCTATTTCGTGGATGCTGCGGCGGATCTGGCTGTCAATGTGGATGCGCTGGAAAGCAGCGGCACATATCTGGTGGCCGTGGGCAAAATGACGGAAAGCCGCTTGGATGTATTGGAATATCACATTCCCTCCCTTGCTGATATGCCTTATCCCGAAACCCTGAATTATGACACCCTTCTGCTCTCCGTTTCTCCCCTTTCCCAGCTGATTGTAACCGGCGATCAGGTCACTTTCCGATAACAATTTCTTATGAGAAAAGGCGGCTGCTTTATCATTGCAGCCGCTTTTTTGTATAAAGAAAACAGGCGGCCAATGGCAAGGGGATTCTTAAAGGAACAATTCATCCAGCAACCAACAAAGGAGCATCCGTCGTTCGGATGCTCCTTTGCTTATGCAGGTGCACAAACGCAATGCACTGGTTCAGTGCGAATAATTGCGCCCACCTGAAATGATGGGAATTCGTTTTTTTGGCTGCTCATCAAATAAAAATAAACAGTGTTTTTAAAGCGATGGAGGACTATAGAATGTATTGCTGTTGCTTGGTTTACATCGGCTACAGAAGTTATTGAAGAAGTTGCTTCGTCTTTGATGAGAATACATAGTACTTTTTGAACCGGATCAATTTTTCTTTACGGTATATTATTAAGTCTAACTATTAGTTGTTTGAAATTCTCGGTCTCCCTGATGCAATCAAACGCTTTTCTCTGTAACGTGCTTAAGAGCATACCTGTTAACGTGCCTTCCCAATTCCTTCCGACCATTTTAGGATTGAATGTACATCTGTTTGCCAATAATGATTTGTATTTTTGTTCAGTTAAAATGTCACAAGTATCATAATTGGCTGCGCTTTTTTCGGCTAATAATAAGTTTTCCATTGCCTTTTCTGCATTGCCGTTCTGACACCACAATTCTGCCAACATACTGTAATTTCTGCACAATCTACAATTATAGAACAAACTATCCTCATCTTTATTCAGAATTAGCTTGTATAAACTGTTTGCAGTTTCAATGAGCTCTGCTTTTTGCAAAACAGTTAATTCGCAGCCCATCAATTCATTTGATACAAGCATACCGATGATTCCAGAAGAACTATCTATCATCGAGAGCAATACATTTTGGCATTGTTTAATTTGCTTTTCACCCCTATAGATATGCGTAAGCAAGTGCTCCCGGCATAAATATATATCGGGCATTTCATTTGCGAGTTTTAATGCCAAATCTTCTTTGCCCACACTTCTGTAACTATAACATAAAATTTGAATAGCACTATGCCTTATTGAGTCAATCGTGCAATCTTCTAAAATTCGTTCACATATTTGGATTGCTTCTTCGACAAAACCGTGCTCCATGCTATACTTGTTATGCTCTTCGGTATCGTTGTATTGTATTAAGGGATAGGAGAGATTCAGCATCCATTGATAATTCCGAGGGTATTTCGTCAACACCTCTCGACTTAAGACAATGTTGTCAAGCATTTTGCCAAGTCGATTGTTTTCACGATAAACCTTCTCATATTCTCTTAATTCTTCTGTTTCTTCTATTTCTTTCATGCACAGTAATTCATCTGCAGATACACCAAAGAAATTTGCGATTTTGGGAACAAGTGTTATATCTGGCAGTGCAGTGCCATTCTCCCATTTGCTTATTGCTTGATATGATATGTTGAGATATGCCGCTAATTTTTCTTGTGTGATATCTTGTGCTTTCCTCAAAGATTTAATCTTATTTCCTATTTTCAGCATAGAAAAACCACCTTGTAAAAAATTATTTCAAAGTACTTTGCATAGTGTATTATGACATAGTTTTCTTTTGATTTGTATAACATATCGGTTTCATACAGTGCAACCGTAAGTTGAGAAAACAGGTATACAGAAAAATAACGCATGTATCGTCTCGGCAACTGTTCGACTGACCTATTCAAGTTTATTGCTTTCATTCTAACATGGCAATACAAAAACCGCAAGCCAGCCAAGGCTTGCGGTTTCATTATTTGCATGAAGAAAAGTGAAGGATAAATCCATCCTTTCTATCACTCTTATTGGCTGCCTGTTTATTTCTGTTTGCTATTTTTTCAGTCAATTGTCCAGCTCTTTTTCAGCCACATCCACTCAATAACCTTCCTTCAGCATCCACTGGAACACCTGCCGGGCGATGGGAGCCGCAATGCTGCCGCCGCCGCCTGCATCCTCCACCACCACCGCAATGGCATAAGGGTGAGCGGCTTCGTCCAAAAAGCCGATGAACCACGCATTGGTGTTTTCCTGGCTGTCCACTTCCGCAGAGCCCGTCTTTCCGCACACCTTCACGCCGGGGATATTGGCCCCTGTGCCGGTGCCCGTTGTTACCACAGTACGCATATAGCCTTTCAGGGTATCCGCCGTTTCTTTTTTCATCACGGTGCGATACATCCGGCTTGAACCTTCAGAGCGCAAATCGCCATTGGACGCCACCGTTTTGGCCACCGTATAGGGCTCCATCATCACGCCGCCGTTGGCAACAGCTGCCGCCGTCATGCACATATGCAGAGGCGTTGCCGTCAATTCACTCTGCCCCACGCCCGTCCACGCAATTTCCCTTTCCGTTCTGTTTTCCCCGGGATAGGAGGAATTTTCCACCACCACATCCCGGAACAGGAAATTATCATTGAAGCCAAAGCTTTCCGCCGTTTTTTTCAATTTCTGGTCGCCCAAATTCAGGGCAATCTGGGCAAAGGTGTTATTGCAGCTCACCTGAAACGCACGGGACAGGGTCAGCTGCCCATGGCTGACGATCTTTCCTGCTTCCACATCCGTTCCGGCATCCGTCACAAACCGGTCACCCACTTGCAGCATGCCGCTGCACTGATAGGCACGGGTGGCGGCATCGATATAGTTTTCCAAAGCCGAAGCAGCGGTAATCACCTTGAAGGTGGAGCCGGGGGCATACAGCCCCTGTACCGCCCGGTTATAAAAAGGCTTTTGGGGATCGTTTTTCGCCTGATTGGTAATCTGCTGGGGGTCATACTGGGGTAAGGAAATTTCCGCAAGCATTTCCCCCGTCTTGTAATTCATCAAAACCAACGCCCCGGCCTTCCCGCTGGGGAATAGCGAAGAGGCATAGGCAGAAAGGGTAGCATCCAGCGTCAGGTGCACACTGTCTCCCACTCTTCTTTCGCCCTTAATCAGGCAGGAAAAGCGTTCGGGCAGGCTCATTTGAAAGCCGTAGAGGGAAGACGCCATAAAGCTCTCCACCCCGTTATTGACATTCCCCTGCTTATCCCCCACCACATGCACCATAGCCTTTCGCATAGCCGCATCCTGATGATAGAGCCGCTGATTATTGGCATCATTGGCAGCCAGCAGCTGGCCGTTCCGGTCGTAGATATTACCGGGGGTCACGTCCTTTTTCTTGGCACGCACGAAGGTATTGGAAGAGGAAGAAAACCAGCGGTTGCCGTTGACGGTGATGCTGTAGCCGCCGAAAATTGCCAGCAACGCAAACAGAGCCACCAGAAAAAAGCATACTCTTCTGATGTTGTTTTTCACCTGCTTCATAAGCCCTCACCCCCTTGCATGGCAAGTGCCCTGTCCTGATCCACCCCGGCGGCGTTCCTTGCCGCCACGCCTTGCATCAGCCCGATGATGCACAGGCTTGAAACCAGCGACGTGCCGCCGTAGCTGATGAAGGGCAGGGTGATGCCCGTCAGGGGAATCAATTTGATATTGCCGCCGATAATCACAAACACCTGCAGGGCAATCATGGCAGCGCAGCCCGTTGCCAGCAGAGCGTGGAACACCGTGCGGCTCTTTCTTGCAATCATGATGCCTCTTAACACAATAAACAGGAACATCAAAAGCACAATCAGCCCGAAAATCATGCCGAATTCATTCACAATCACAGCGAAAATAAAGTCGTTATAATGCTCTGGGATCACCGTGGCGTTTCCGGCTCCCAGCCCCACGCCCCACAGACCGCCGTTGGCCATGGCAATCAGCCCCTGCACAATCTGATACCCGGCCCCCTGCACATCCTGCCAAGGGTTCAGCCAGATTTCCACGCGGGTCATAGCTCTTGCGAATTTGGAGGGCATCAGGAAATTGCCCAGCACCACCGCCGCCGCTGCGCCGCCTGCCCCAAGGGCTACCAGCAGCACGCTGCCCGTCGCCGCAAAGGCTAAAATCAGAGCCGTGCCAAAGTATAGGAGGGCCGTGCCAAAGTCGTTCTGCACGGCCAGTATCATCACGCAAACCGCCGCAAAACCCATCGCCACCATCACCTTCCGCCGGGAAAGCAGGAAGGAAAGGCTGACCAGCATGGCAATCTTTACGATTTCACTGGGCTGAAAGCTGCGTCCGCCAAAGGTGATCCAGCTGTGTGCACCGTTCTTTTCGGAGCCGATCACAAGGGGCAACGCCAATAAAGCCAAGCTGCCCAGCACCAGCACCACATTCATCAGCCGGAATGAGGATACATAGCGAATCAGCAGCGTGCAGAAAATCATACACGCAACGCCCACGCCGTAATGCAACGCCTGCGCCATGCCCCGCTCCGGGTCCAGCCGGTAAAGCACCAGCACCCCAAGGGCGCACAAAAAATTCGTCAGGGATAATAAAAGCGTATCCGCCGGAAACAATTTGGAAATGCCCACTGACCCAAACAGCACAATCACCGGCACCACCACGGCCAGCCCAAAGCACTGCCAGTTCCAGTCCTTGAGCCCCAGCAGGAAAAACGCCAGAAAATAAAACAGCATCACCGTGCTGACCATCAGCCGTCCCGGCGTCATGCGACGGCGATTGTTCTTTTTATCCTTCATCGTCTGCCGCTCCTTCTGTGACGCTCCACGGGGCTGAAATAGGGAATGGCTTCGTCATTTTCTTCTGCAGGCAGGGGCTGTTGATATACAGGCATCTGCCCATAGGGCAAATACGCTGCGTTCTCCCCCGGCTGCTCCTGCGCTTCATAGGCTGCATAATCAGAGGCAGGCTGCGCTGCAGGCACTGCATCAAAGGGGTTTGGCAACACAAAGGTTTCTTCTTCCGGCATGCTCCCTTCCCGAAGCTGCTCTTTAGCAAACATCGCCGGATGGGGCACGTTCAGCCCGGCAAACAGCCGGATGCGGATATGGGCACTGCCCAGCGTCACTTCCGTGCCGTGGAGGGCATAGGCACTGCCCTTGAGAGGCACCCCTTCCATGGCCACCTTATGCCCCATATGGGGCGTAATGCGCAGCCCTTTCCCCTCCACAAAATCAAACAGCGCATGGCGTTTTTTCACGCCTCGTCTGCGCAACCTGATATCGCAGGAGGAAGAAGCTCCCATCATGCCTTCTCTGGGCAGAGGCTGGCTTTTTCCCGTTTCCAAGTCCACAACTTCGCCGATCAACCCGGCATCCGGTAAACGGCGCATTTCTTTTTTATATTGACGGTTATCCCGGCGCATCTGCCGAAAAGCCCGAAACAAAATAACAACTCCCAGCGCAATAAAGATATAACGCATCAGCATGGCCAACAGTTCATAGGCTTCGCTGCTCATCCGGCGCACGCCTCCTTTCATCCGTTTGTTTCTCTATCTATATTATTATATCACATCCTGCGCTAAATAGGAATTAGATTAAATGTAAAATTCTTTCTCTTCTTCCTTTCCCTTTCCGTGCTTGCGAAAGCGGCCACTTTCATGTATAATGGGGAGGGATTTTTTTACACCAAATGTTAAAGGGGATCAGATTCAAATGAAATTAGGCGTTGTAGGCCTGCCGAACGTAGGCAAAAGCACCCTTTTTAATGCCATCACCGGTGCCGGCGCACAGGCTGCCAATTATCCTTTCTGCACCATCGAACCCAATGCCGGTATCGTGGCCGTGCCGGATGACCGGCTGACCAAGCTGGCCGAAATGTATCACCCCAAAAAGGTGACCCCGGCTACAGTGGAATTTGTGGATATCGCCGGCCTTGTGAAAGGGGCCAGCAAGGGAGAAGGCCTTGGCAACAAATTCCTTTCCCACATCCGGGAATGTGAAGCCATCGTGCATGTGGTGCGCTGCTTTGAAGATGAAAATATCATCCATGTAGACGGCAGCATTGACCCTGCCCGTGATATCGAAACCATCAATCTGGAACTGATTTTCGCCGATATGGAAACCGTAGCCCGCCGGGAAGAAAAAGCCCGGAAGCTCATCAAAACCGGCGATAAGAAATACGGCGAGGAAGCAGACCTTGCAAAGAAAGTGCTTTCCCATCTGGAAATGGGCAAGCCTGCCCGCACCTGCGCCCTCACCGATGATGAAAAAGAAACGGTGAAGGGCTGGTTCCTGCTCACCACCAAGCCTGTCATCTACGCCGCCAACATCTCGGAAGACGATGTGGCCGAGGACGAAGACAGCCTGCCTTTCGTGCAAAAGGTCAAGGCCATCGCCAAGGAAGAGGCTGCAGAAGTGCTGGTCATTTCCGCCCAGATAGAAGAAGAAATCGCCCAGATGGAGCCGGACGAAAAAGCCGAGTTTTTGGAAGAAATGGGCATCGGCCAAAGCGGCCTGGATCGGCTGATCCGCAAGTGCTATCACCTGCTGGGGCTCATCTCCTTCCTCACCGCCGGGGAAGACGAATGCCGTGCGTGGACCATCGTCAACGGCTCCAAGGCACCGCAGGCCGCCGGAAAAATCCATACCGATTTCGAGCGCGGCTTCATCCGGGCAGAAATCGTGCCTTTCACTTCCCTGATGGAAATGGGCAGCATGACCGCCTGCCGGGAAAAAGGCCTCATCCGCTCCGAAGGCAAGGAATACGTCATGCAGGACGGCGATGTGACCCTTTTCCGCTTTAACGTGTGATTTTTATCTTTTCTGTTTCGTTTGCCGTGCCAACGCAGAAAACCGTGAGGGGCTCCGCTCCCGAACCCCGGCCAGGGATATTGATCCGCAACCTCAATCTACGCCTTGGTCGCTGCCGCTGGTAATGCTTGTATCGGTTGATTCATTTCCCCTGCACCCGGCAGCGGAAATAGTATATTTATCAAACATCAGACAAACAATGTGCCGCTGATACTGAAACACGCAGAAACCCGATTGAAAAAAAGATGTTCTATTTTGCGAGTCGGCTGCAGCCCGGCTGCACACGGGAACGGCAGCTGAAAGCCGCCTACCGGATGCAAAGCATCCGGGAAAACAGAAAAAGGCGTGGACGGAAACTCGTTTCTGTCCACGCTTTTTTCGTGTTTTCTTTGTGCCCGTGGCGACGATTGTGTTCGTTCCATATAGCTCCATGCAGAGACAATTTCTTCAAGAAAATAGGCGTGTTTTCGCAGGGTGGGTGCAGGGTCGATGACCCTGCCGTGGGGTACAGGGGACGAGAAGTCCCCTGCTCGGTAAACCCTGCCTCGTCGTTCTTTCGCAAAACAGGACAATCCCTCAAGTTCTTCGAGCCAGCTCCCTTTACACAAGGAAGCCAATGACGCACCCCTGCTTCGTCGCAAAAGCCTTTTACCCGTTTTCTTCGTGCGCATTTTCAACCAATTGGAATAATTGGCTCAAGGGCATATCCAGTGCCCCGGCGATTTTCCAGAGGGTTTCCACATTGGCATTTTTATCCCCTGTTTCAATCATGGTCAAATGGGTTCGGGATATGCCGGCAAGACCGCTCAAAACCTCTTGGGAGATTTTTCTGCCCTGCCGCAACTGTCGAATTACGCTGCCCGTAATTTCCGTCCGATAATCCACAACGCATCCTCTTCCTTCCTATATGCAAAATTGTATGCGTTGATAGACATTTATTTGTCTATTATCGTTGACATTTTTTATATTTTATGCTATACTTTTTATGAGAACAGCCTTTTAATTGGCTGCATTTTCCAAAACGGCCAGCCGCTCCGTCAATTCCCGGCAAAAGGGCGTCAGGTTTCCCTGCCTTTCTTCCGGCAGAAGGCCCAGAAAATCCTTGCACAGCAGCAAAATGGCACGGGCTGCCGCCTGCATATCTTCCAATTGCAGGCGCATCAGATCCGTCTGCACTTTCATGCGATCCACGGTCTGCAAGAGCTTGCGGTTGTTTTCCAGCGCAGTGCTTTCCTCTCTTCGTTGTTCCTCCAAGGGATTTTTGCAGTTAACGCCCTCTTTTTCCAGCTTTTCGCAAATGCCGCAAATCAATTCCGGCTTTTTGCGCAGCACAGAGCGATACTTGTTCTGATACCGCAGCATGGCGGTCTTATCGCCCCCGGACATTTCCATCACGCATGCACGCACGGATTGTCCCCGGCTTTTGGCCAGAATCACCTGCCGTACCAGTTCTTCCACTTCCGCTTCGGTGAAGGTCACAAAAGGGGCTGCCCTGCGCAGGTTGTCAGGCACTTCTCCTCGCAGCTGCAAGTAATAGTAATTGCGCACGCTGTTGGGCTTTCTGCCCAATTGATCCCCTGTCTTTTCAAACACGCTGCGCAGGGATGCGCCGCTTTCTTCGGCCATACGCACGGCATCCATCAATGCTGTTTTTTCCGTTTCCGTCCAGCCGCTTTTCTTTCCGTATATCGTCATTTTCTTACCTCCCTGCTGTTTTTCGTGTCTATTATGCTTCCAAAGGCTGCCTGTTATGCAATATTTTGCTGTTGAACTTATGTTTACATCTGTAACAAATATTACAAAATTCATAATTTTTTTATTTTTATTGCAACAAATTCCCTTTCTCATTCGTCTATATATACGAGGTGATAAAAATGAGTAACCTGTATGCCCTGCAAAAAGCAAATAAAGCCATGCTTTTATCCATCGATGAAGAAGAACAGAAAGTATATGTAAACGGCCGCCCCTGCGAATTGACTCATCAGGAATATTCCCTGCTTTTGCGTCTGGCCGGTCAAACAGACAAGCCCGTTTCCCGAGACGATCTTTTGCGGGACGCATGGGGGTATATCTGCCCCGGCGATACCAGAACGGTGGACGTGCATATCCAGCGTCTGCGTAAAAAGCTGGGCTTTGCCTGCATCGAAACGGTATATCGTCAGGGCTACCGGCTCTGCGCCTGCGCCATTTGACAGCCCCCTATCCTGCCTGCTGCATTTATCCTGTTTTTCTGCGGCAGGCATTATTTTTTTGCAAAAAAAGGGCACATTTAACGGCATTTTTTTGAAAAAAAGCCCTGGGAGGGGTAGCGTTTTTTCGATACTTATGCTAAAATACAATGTGGTATGCTTTGCACATACTCTATGGAGGAAAAAACCATGTTAAGAATGCAGAAGGTATTGGAGAAGCTGCATGCCGGCCAAACGGAAGCCGTCATCATCCATAAGCCCTCCAACATCTTTTACTTGAGCGGCTATACCGGCGAAGGCCTGCTGGTTTTCGGCCACGGTTTTCAGGCTATCATCACTGATTTCCGTTACACCGAACAGGCGGAAAAGCAAGCCCCCGGCTTTCAGGTGATGATGGTGGAAAAAGGCATCTCCCATATCATGCTAGCAAAACAGCTGCTGGATGAGCATGCTGTCACCGCTGCCCGGTTTGAGGACGACGAAGTGACGGTGCGTTCCTTCCGCAAGATGGAAGAAGTGCTTCAGGGCATTGCCCTGTCCCCTCTTGATAACGTGCCGGAAATGGTGCGCTGCATCAAGGACGAAACGGAAATTGCCGCCATCGAAGAAGCCTGCGCCATTTCCTGCAAGGCCTTTGAGGCATTGTTGCCCCAGATCAAGCCCGGCATCACGGAGAAGCAATTGCAAATCACGCTGGATAACCTGCTGATGGAAATGGGGGCTGACAGCCTCGCCTTTGACACCATCGTGGCCAGCGGCGAAAACGGTTCTCTGCCCCATGCCATTCCCGGCAGCCGGGTGGTTGAACAGGGCGATATGATCACCTTCGATTTCGGTGCGAAAAAGAAGGGCTATTGCGCCGATATGACCCGCACCATTTCCGTGGGCGAGCCCAAAGAAGAAATGCGCATCATCTACGAAACCGTGCTGAAAGCACAGGAAGAATGCGAGCAGATGCTGCGCCCCGGCATCTCCTGCAAGGCAGTGGACGCCCACGCCCGAAAGGTCATTGACGACGCAGGCTATCAAGGCCGCTTCGGCCATGGCCTCGGCCACGCCGTCGGCATTGATATCCACGAAAACCCCCGGCTTTCCCAGCTGTGTGAAGATGTGCTGGAAGAAGGCCATGTGGTAACCGTGGAGCCCGGCATTTATGTGCCCGGCCTTGGCGGTGTCCGCATTGAAAACACCTGCGTTATCACCAAAGACGGCGCAAAATCTCTGGTTCATGCACAAAAGGCGCTGCTGATCCTGTGATCGGCTCCCTTATGCAAATATACAATACTATAAAAATTGGAGGAATTTCACATGATCACTGCTGGCGATTTCAGAAAAGGCATCACCATCGAATGGGAAGGCGGCGTTTGGAACATCGTCGATTTCCAGCATGTTAAGCCCGGCAAGGGTGCTGCTTTCGTGCGCACCAAAATCAAGAACATCATGACCGGTGCTGTGGTGGAACGCACTTTCAACCCCACCGATAAAATGCCCCGTGCCATCATCGAAACCAAAGAAATGCAGTACCTGTATAACGACGGCGACCTGTATTATTTCATGGATCCCGAAACCTACGAACAGATGCCTCTGGGCAAGGACGCCGTGGAAGAAGCCATCCAGTTCGTGAAGGAAAACACCAACGTCACCATCCGTTACTTCAAGGGCCAGGCCTTCTCCGTGGAAGCTCCCAACTTTGTTGAGCTGGAAATCACCCATACCGAACCCGGCTTCAAGGGCGATACCGCTACCAATAACTTCAAGCCCGCCACCACCGAAACCGGCTTTGAAATTCAGGTACCCCTGTTCATCAACATCGGCGACGTCATCAAGATCGACACTCGCACCGGCGAATA
Organism: Clostridia bacterium; assembly: GCA_045590215.1. GTDB lineage: Bacteria > Bacillota > Clostridia > Christensenellales > Aristaeellaceae > RUG563. The sequence continues at coordinate 22,962 of JAZNQO010000004.1, forward strand.
CCTGAGCCGCGCTTAATTTCCCCCTCAAGGAATCAAGGAGGATTTACCCATGAGCAATCTCAACGAACGTGTATCCTACATCAAAGGTCTGGCTGAAGGCCTGAAGCTGGATACCGAATCCAACGAAGGAAAAATCATCGAAAAAATGCTGGAACTGCTTTCCGATATGGCGAACGAAATCGTGGAAATGCAGAATAGTCTGGACGAGCTGGACGAATATGTGGACTCCATCGATCATGACCTGAGCGATATGGAAGACCTCATCTACGGCGAAGAAGACGACGAATGCGACTGCGGCGGCCATTGCCACTGCGAAGACTGCGATTGCGAAGACGATGAAGACGACAGCATCGTGGAATACGTTTGTCCCCACTGCGGCGAAGAAATGACCTTTGAAGTAGATAATTTCGACTTCGATGAAGATTATCTCTGCCCCAGCTGCCACGAACCCCTCTTCCCCGAAACGCCGGACGAAGAATAATCACAACAAATCCGACCGATGATCGGTCGGATTTGTTATTTTAGCTTTGTTTCAGCAAAACGTAGTTTTTACGCAAGCAAGGGGAACGCCGGGGGTTCCACCCCCTTCAAAAAACGAGGGTTTTGTGGGGTTTCACCCCACGCCCCACAAGGGATTTCATCCCTTGACCCGGTAGCGGATGGGGTAGATTTATTGGACGAACCATGTGCCGCTGTTGCAAGATGCTCGCAGAAGCATCATGGCAAAAAACAATTGTAATTTTGCGAGTTGGTTGCGGCACCGCCGCACACGGGCTGGGCGGCTTTCAGCCGCCTGCCGGATGCTTTGGCATCCGGGGAAAATACGTAAAAATGGCGAAGGAAGAAGCGTTTTGTCAAGGGTAATTTTATCTT
>JAZNQO010000005.1:0-10742 GCA_045590215.1 Clostridia bacterium
CGCCGTTTTTTACAGCCAGCATACCTTTCACCTGGGCAGAATTCTTCTTCTGCCGCACAGCCATCACCGGGGCATCGTGATTGGTGATGATTTCCGGCGCATCATCCAGCACAATGCGATCCCGCACATCATCGCAATCCTTCAGCAAAGGTTCAATCTCCCCCAGTACACCGGCCAGGGTGATTTTTAATTCTTTATTCAGCCGCAGTGCTTCAATGGCCCCTTCCACATTGCACTGGGGCGCGTTATCGCCGCCCATGGCATCCAGATAGATGTGAATCATGTTTCTTTCAACTCCCATAAGTATACCTAAACAGAACCCATGATAGGAACAAGTTATTTTATCACAATTCCCCTTTCTTGACAAGATATTCCCTCACCTTTATGGCAAAACCTCATCCCCATTCCCCAAATGCGGCAACAGAAAGGAGCTTGCTTGTTTTTTTTCACTCCATGCTGTATAATAAGCATGATAAAAATGGGAAAGAAGGCGAAAAATCCTTTGAGCATTTTATCCGGTTTAGCAAATGACCCTCTCGGTACGATCATTACGCTCTTGTATCAGCTGCCGGCCATTTTGATTGCCCTGACACTGCATGAAGTATCCCACGGGTATGTTGCCATGAAGTGCGGCGACCCCACGGCGCAAATGCTGGGCAGGTTATCCTTAAACCCAGTAAAGCACCTGGACCCCATCGGCACCATCTGCATGTTTCTGTTCGGCTTCGGTTATGCTCGCCCTGTACCTGTGAACCCAAGGAATTACCGCAATTTCCGCCGGGATGATATCCTGGTTTCCGTAGCCGGAATTGCCATGAACCTGTGTCTCTTTTTGCTGGGCAGCCTTTTGATGGTGATTGTGCAGATGTTTATTTTCGATCCTGCGCTTTTCACCGAAACGCCACTCACCCACCACGATTTTCTTTCCTTCAACCGGCTGTATACCAACCTGCTTATGCAGGATTATCAGTTGTCCATCTGCGCCGAAATCGGCCTGACGGAATTTATCAAAAATCCCAGCCTTTTGTATATCCAAAGGTTTCTGATGTTCTTTTCGCTGATCAATTTAGGCCTTGCGGTTTTTAACCTCTTGCCTATCCCCCCTTTGGACGGCTATCATCTGTTCAACGATATCCTCTTCCGGGGCAAGCTGCACATTCCCTATAAGGTGATGCAGGGCATCTCCATCGTGTTTATCCTTCTGCTTGTGTTTACCAACGTCATCACTAACCTGCTTTCCGATGTGCGCTCTTTCCTGCAGGACGGCGTCATTCGGGGCTTATTATGGATTTTCGGGGTGCAATAAATGGCTATCACGCTGAAGCTCAGTCAATTTGAAGGGCCGCTGGATATGCTGCTTTTCCTGATTGGAAAGGCCAAAATCAATATCCGGGATATTTTCGTGTCGGAAGTGACGGATCAGTATATCCGTTCTGTTCAGGATGCGCCGGACTTGGATATGGACGATGCCAGCGCATTCATCGCCATGGCGGCCACCCTCTTGGAAATCAAAAGCCGCTCCCTGCTGCCCAAGCCCAAGGACGAAACGGAAGAGGAAGACCCGGAAGCAGCCCTCATCCGCCAATTGGAAGAATACCAGCGGTTCAAGCAAATCACGCAGGACATGCAGGGCTTTGAAAAGGCTGCTGCGCTGATGTATCAGAAGCTGCCGGAAGAATATCCCCTACCGCCTCCAACCTTAGAATTAACGGGGCTCACCATGGACGGCCTGCTGGCCGCTTTCGCAAGGGTGATGGCAAGAGTCCTGGAAGAGCCGGAAGAAGAGCCGGTGAAAACTGTCCGGCGTATCATCCGGGATGAATACACTGTACCCAGGTGTACCGCCCATATTCTTAAATATTTGAAAAAAGGCCCGGTGCAGTTTGACAAGCTGTTTTCCGAGCATCCCACACGGGACGAAGTGGTCACCCTGTTTCTGGCCGTACTGGAGCTTTTGCGCCTTGGCCGGGCCGGGGTTGTGCAGGACAGGGTTTTCGGGGAAATCTTGCTGGAGCCCCGTCAGCCGGAGCAAGGAATGGAAGGGGATTTGACCATTGATGGATACGAATGAGCTTTCTCATGTGATTGAAGCCATCCTGTTTGTGGCAGGAGAGCCGGTGGAAGTGCATGAACTGCAGCGTGCACTGGACGTAACGGAAGATGAAACATGGCAGGCCATTGACGCGCTGAACAGCGATTACAGCTATCACCGTCGGGGCATCTGCCTAAAACGCTTTGGCAACCATATTCAATTGTCCACACGCGCGGATTATGCGCCTTTCGTGGAGCGGCTTTTGCAGCCCATCCAGAAACAGTCCCTTTCCCAGTCCGCCATGGAAACACTGGCCGTTATCGCCTATCGCCAGCCCGTGACCAAGCTGGAAATTGAGGCCATCCGGGGCGTGAAATGCGATTATTCCGTCCAATCTTTAACCAACAAAAACCTGATCGAAGTGGTGGGCCGAAAGGAAACGCTTGGCCGTCCCATGCTTTATGGCACCACAGATTTTTTCCTCTCCCATTTCGGCCTTTCTTCCCTCAACGATTTGCCAGCTCCGCCGGAAGCAGCCCCGGCTGCAGAAGACAGCGAACCCCTTGTTCCTTAAAGCAGAAAGGAGCGTTCTCCTGATGAAAAAAGTGATTCTCATCGTGCTGGACAGCGCAGGTGTGGGGGCACTGCCGGATGCCGAAAAATTTGGCGATGCAGGAGCCAATACCATCGGCCATATTGCGCAAAATATGCCCCTTCATGTACCAAACATGGTGCAGATGGGGCTGGGGCATTTGCCCGGCCTTTCCCTGCCGCAAGCGGAAAAGGGCATTGGGGCTTATGGCCGTGCCAACGAAAAATCCATGGGCAAGGATACCACCACCGGCCACTGGGAAATGAGCGGCATCATCCTGCCCCATCCCTTCCCCCTGTATCCGGAAGGCTTCCCCAAAGACGTGATGGATCGCTTTGAACAGGCCATCGGCACCAAAACCCTTGGCAATAAACCGGTCTCCGGCACCGCCATTTTGGACGAGTTGGGCGAAGAACACCTGCGCACAGGCTACCCCATTGTCTATACCTCCGGCGACAGCGTTTTCCAGATTGCCGCCCATGAACGCCTCTATCCCCCGGAAAAGCTCTATGAAATTTGCCGCATTGCAAGAGCACAATTGCAAGGCGAGCACGGTGTGGGCAGGGTGATTGCCCGTCCCTTCATCGGGGAAAAGGCCGGGGCATTTGTCCGCACGGGCAACCGCCGGGATTTCTCCCTGGAGCCCATCGCCCCCACCATGCTGGATGTGCTCATGGCGCAGGGGTTTGATACCTTGGCCGTGGGCAAGATTGAAGATATTTTCTCCCAAAAAGGCATTAGCAAAAGCAACCATGCCGCCGGAAACCCGGCCTGCATTGACGCTGCGCTTGATTACCTGAAAACCGATTTCAACGGCTTGCTCTTTGTGAATCTTGTAGATTTTGATTCTCTGTACGGCCACCGCCGGGATATTGCAGGCTACGGCAAAGCATTGGAATATTTCGACAGCCGCATCCCGGAATTTACCGCCCTGATGAACGAAGACGACCTGCTCATCATCACCGCTGATCACGGCTGTGACCCCGCCCATCACGGCACAGACCACACAAGGGAATATATCCCCATCCTGTGCTACAGCAAAAAAATGAAAACCCTCACCCCCATCGGCACTCGTGATACCTTTGCCGATCTTGCCGCCACCATCTGCGATTATCTGGGCGCAAAGGCAGATTTTGCCGCCGCATCCTTTGCCGACAAATTGGAGGAATAAACGATGGAATACATGGAACGCATTGAAAACGCCGCTTCTGCCATTGAAAAGGCCATCGGCACGGCGGAAATCGCCGTTATTCTGGGCAGCGGCCTTGGGGATTTTGCATCCACCCTGTTTGATGTGCGCAGCATTCCTTACGGCGAAATTCCCTTCTTCCCCCACGCTTCCGTGCAGGGGCACGCAGGGGTTCTGTCTACGGGGCGCAAAGCCGGCAAACGCATCTTGGTCATGAGCGGCCGCTTCCACGCCTATGAAGGGCATGCCATGGCGGATGTGACGCTGCCCATCCGGGTGATGGCCAAGCTGGGCGTGAAAAAGCTTATCGTCACCAACGCCGCCGGGGCGGTGAACACCGCTTTCTATCCCGGCGACCTCATGCTCATTACCGATTATATCAACCTTTCCGGCATGAATCCCCTGATCGGCCAAAACTTGGACGCCTTTGGCACCCGCTTTCCCGATATGAGCAACGCTTTCAATAAAGACCTGCGCTCTCTGGCTCTCCAATGCGCCCAAACCCTCCAAATCCCCTTGCAGCAGGGCGTGTATACTTGGATGAGCGGCCCTTGCTACGAAACCCCGGCGGAAATCCGCATGGTGCGTATCATGGGCGGCGACGCCGTGGGCATGAGCACCGTGCCCGAAACCATCGTGGCTAACCACTGCGGCATCAAGGTTCTGGGCATTTCCTGCCTCACCAATATGGCAGCCGGCGTGCTGGATCAGCCCATCAACCATCAGGAAGTAATGGAAATGGGCCTTAAAGCCCGGGATCGCTTTGCTTCGCTTGTGACAGCCATCATTGAAAGAATGTAATTGTGATATTATGGGGCTCTGCCCCATACCCCGGCAGGGATATTATCCCTGCAACCGGTAGCGGAAGCTTTTTTGTCGTTACTGCATAACAGTTTTCCGCTGTAAGGTAAGAAAACGAAAATATGTGAATATTTCCGGGCTGGGCGGTGTTCCACCGCCTGCCGGATGCCTTTGGCATCCGGGGAAAACGATAAAAAGACTGAGTGGGAAAATATATTTTCCCCTCAGTTTTTTACGTTTTCATTTTGCCCGGAAATACCATTGCAATCGCACTTTCTCAAGTTACAGGCGCAAATTGCAAAGCCCACCCGTACAATATGTTCTCCGGGTGAAGTCCAGAGGTACAACCTCTGGTTCGGGGGGTCGGGGGCTGAATAAGCCCCCGATACACCATTGCACAATCTTACTTTCCCAATCTACAGGCGCAAAAAGCAAAATCCACCCATGCAACGTGTTCGCCGGATGGAGTCCAGAGGTACGACCTCTGGTTTGGGGGTTCGGGGGCTGAATAAGCCCCTGATACTCCATTGCGCAATCGTACTTTCCAATCAACAGGCGCACAAAGCAAAATCCACCCATGCAACGTGTTCGCCGGATGGAGTCCAGAGGTACGACCTCTGGTTCGGGGGTTCGGGGGCTGAATAAGCCCCCGACCTTCTCCCTGTTCCGTCTCTATAAAAAGTGTTTTCGCTGCAACAAAAAAGCACCCATCTCCATTCGTTTGGAAACGGGTGCTTTCTTTTATTTCACATCAGGCATCGTCCGGGAAATCGCCTTCGTAGAGATAGCGCAGCGTTGCAGGGCCGGCCACGCCATCGGTGCTGAGGCCATTGAGCCGCTGGAATTCCTTCACGGCCTTTTCCGTGCCTTCGCCATAGTAGCCGTCGGCCACGCCAGTGTAGAAGCCCTGATCCTTCAGCTCTTCCTGCATATCTTTCACCAGATCGCCATAGTTGCCGGGGCGCAGAGTGAGATATTTCACGCTGGGATTGGGCGTAACCCTCACCCAAGTGCCTTCGGGCAAGGGCGTGGCAGTACGGTAAGGCGTAGCGGTGGGTTTCCTGGTGGGCTTGGGCTTGGGGGTAGCGGTCACTCTGGCCTGTGCGGCAGTTTTAGCCTTGCCGGAATAGATCAGGTTCAGGGTGGAAGGCCCGGCCTTGCCATCGGCAGAAATCTTATTGCCCTTCTGGAAAGCGATGACTGCTTCCTTGGTGCCTTCTCCGAAGGAGCCGTCCACAGAGCCGCTGTAATAGCCCAGGGACTTGAGCTTCGTCTGCAAGGAGCGAACGGCTGCGCCTTCGCTGCCCACCTGCAATGTGGTTCCGATGATAGCTGCTGCAGTGGACGTGGAACGGGCAGAGGAGGAATAAAGCTCTTTCAGGGTATCAGGGCCTGCCACGCCGTCCCAGTAGGAGCAATGCCGCTTCTGGAAGGCAATCACGCCGGCTTCGGTGGCATCGTCAAAGCGGCCGGTAGCACTGCCGCTCAAATAGCCGAGGGAAATGAGACGTTCCTGCATCTTGCGCACATCGCTGCCGGAATTACCGTTGCGAAGGTAAGTATTCTGGCTATAGGAAGGAACAGCGGTGCTGCGAGGCGTGGCGGTGGCTGCCTTATAGGAAGGCTTGGCGGTGGCCCGGGCGTTGCTCAGGGCAGAGAGCGTCTGGGAGCCCACTTTACCGTCGGCATACAGGCCGTACTGCTTCTGGAACGCCTTCACGGCGGCTTCGGTGCCTTCGCCGTAATCGCCGTCCACAGAGCCGTTATAGAAACCGAGGCTCTTTAACTTCTGCTGCACATTGCGCACATTGGTGCCCGTGCTGCCAACTTTCAAAGACCCGGTGGGGGCCGGGGTTACGGCAGGAACCATGGTAGCCTTGGCGGCGTAGAGCTTGGTCAGTGTGCCTTCACCCACAACACCGTCCGCCGTCAGCTTATACTGCTTCTGGAAGGCCTTAACGGATGTTTCGGTGGCCGCACCAAAATCGCCGTCCACCTGACCGTCATAGAATTTCAGTTCTTTCAGGCGACGCTGCAAATCACGCACCTGTTCCCCTTGGCTGCCCAACTTCAGCACTTCCTGGGGCCCGGTGGTGGGCACAGGGGTGAAGGGCGGCAGGGTGACGGTGACGGGATTGGAAACGGGCACAGTGGCCAGCCCGATGGGCGACCAACCTGTGGTTCCCACATTATTGGTGGGCAGCGTCACAACGCCGGTATTGCCAATGGCAGAGCCGGGCTGGGGCGTTGTCACAACGTTTTCAGGCGCATCCGTCTGGGGTGCTTTGGTGGGCAAAGCCGGAGCCGTTGTGCTGGGAGAAAAGGTGGGAAAATCACCGATCCCCGTCTGTTTATTCGGGCCCGTTTGAATATCCGGCGTCACATAACAGCCGGTCAATGTCAAAGACAATACCACCAGCATCACGCAGAATATCCATTTGAGAGCAGTGCGCTTGTTCATGGGTCATCCTTCCTTCCAAATACATACAGAGATTCTCTGTTCTTTGCACTTCCATTATATTGACGAATGAAAGAGATATTTTGTTCCATTTTTCTGGAAATTTTTATTCGGTGTAGTGCCACGTCATCAGGCCGTTCCTTGCGGCACTTTCCACATTCTCTTCCCTATCGTCAATGAAAAGAGTTTTTTCCGGTTTCAGCGCATATTTTTTCAGGATCTTCTGAAAAATAGCATCGTCCGGCTTTACCATCTTTTCTCTTGCCGATACAACAAACCCATCCATCACCTCGAAAAAGGAAAATCTTTTCAGGGTATTGGAAAAGGCAGGTTCCGCATAGTTTGTGAGGCAATACAGTTTCTTTCCCATGGCTTTGAGCGTGGGCAAAAGCTGCACCAGCTCCTTTTCTTCCATGGTGGTAAAGGGGAAATTTTCCAAGGCATAGAGGATGCTGTTTGCATGCTCCGGATGCCCGGCTGCTTCTGCAATTTCTTTTGCAATTTCCGCATTGGGGATGGCACCAAGGTCAAATTGCTCCCATCTGGAATGGCCATCGATGGGCACAAACATCGCCTGATAAATATCCTGCCGAACATCTTTAGGAATCAGCTCGCAAACCTTTTCCGGGCTGAATGTGAGCAGCACTTTACCAATATCAAAAATGATATTTTCCGCCTTCATCATTCTTTCATCCATAGCTATATGCCTCCACCCATATAGCATAACATATTTTTTCTGTGAATACAATCTTTTTTCGTACGACTTTTTTAGTAAAAATTTTTATTTCCTGTAACTTTTTCTGCATAAACCCTTGACAATTACCAGAAATCTGCTACAATGTTCTTGGATGGTCAAAGATAGTCAGGTTTTTCTGACAATCTCCATCACAATTTTTCAGAAAGAAGGATGCGTTCCATGAACGGCAATCAATACACCCAGAAATCTCTGGAAGCCCTCCAGAACGCCCAGCGCAGTGCTGTGGAATGGGGGCATCAGCAACTGGAGCAGCCCCATCTATTATATGCGCTTTTGAACCAAAAAGAAGGGCTCATCTCCCAGCTTATCAATAAGTGCGGCTTTTCCGCAAATCAATTGTCCGATGCGGCAGAGGCCATTTTGCAGAAAATGCCGAAAGTTCATTTGTCCGGCCGGGAAGAGGGTAAAATTTATATCAGCCCTTCCCTTGATAAGGCGCTTAACGCCGCACGCACAAGAGCAGAACAAATGAAGGACGAATACGTGTCCGTGGAGCATTTGTTCCTCGGCCTCATGGACGCTGCCGACCGGGATTTGAAAGAGCTTTTTGCTTCTTTCCATCTCAAGGACAGTGATTTCCTCTCTGCCCTCTCTTCCGTGCGTGGTTCTGCTCGTGTCACAAGCGAAAACCCGGAAGATACCTATGATGTGCTGGCCAAATACGGCTCTGACCTGACCGACCTGGCCCGGAAAGGCAAGCTGGATCCCGTCATTGGTCGGGACAGCGAAATCCGTAATGTCATCCGCATTTTGAGCCGCAAAACGAAAAACAATCCCGTCCTCATCGGCGAGCCAGGCGTTGGCAAAACCGCCATTGCGGAAGGACTGGCCCTGCGCATCGTGCGCAAAGACGTGCCGGATTCTCTGAAAGACCGCTCCGTTTTCTCCCTCGATATGGGTGCGCTCATTGCCGGAGCCAAGTTCCGGGGCGAGTTTGAAGAAAGGCTGAAGGCCGTCCTTACAGAGATCAAAAAGAGCGAAGGCAAAATTCTGCTCTTCATTGACGAGCTGCACACCATCGTAGGGGCCGGCAAAACCGACGGTGCCATGGATGCCGGAAACCTCCTGAAGCCCATGCTGGCAAGGGGCGAGCTCCACTGCATCGGTGCCACCACTTTGGACGAATACCGCAAATACGTGGAAAAGGACGCCGCCTTGGAACGCCGTTTCCAGCCGGTGATGGTAAACGAACCCACGGTGGAAGACACCGTTTCCATCTTGCGCGGCCTCAAAGAACGCTATGAAGTGTTCCACGGCGTGAAGATTCAGGATGCCGCCATTATCGCCGCCGCCACCCTCTCCAACCGCTATATCACCGACCGCTTCCTGCCCGATAAGGCCATCGACCTTATCGATGAAGCCTGCGCCATGATCCGCACGGAAATGGATTCCATGCCCGTGGAGCTGGACGACATTCGCCGCCGCATCATGCAGCACGAAATCGAAGAAGCCGCCCTGCAAAAGGAAACGGACGCGCTCTCCCTTTCCCGTCTGGAAACCCTCCGCAAAGAGCTTTCCGACATGCGTGAAACCTTTAACGCCATGCAGGCAAAATGGGAAAACGAAAAGAACGATATCGGCAAAGTGCAGCATCTTCGGGAAGAAATTGAAAAAGTGAACGCCGAAATCGAGCAGGCAGAGCGCAAATATGACCTGAACAAAGCCGCCGAGCTGAAATACGGCACCCTCCCCAAGCTGAAAGAAGAGCTTGCCGCCGCCGAAAAAGAGCCTACCGGGGACGCCACCCTCCTGCGTGACCGGGTGACGGAAGACGAAATTGCGAAAATTGTCTCCCGCTGGACGGGCATCCCCGTCAGCAAGCTGGTGGAAGGCGAGCGTGAAAAGCTGCTGCGTCTGCCCGACGTGCTTCACAACCGTGTTATCGGCCAGAACGAAGCCGTCCAGTCCGTCAGCGAAGCCATCCTCCGCTCCCGTGCCGGCATCGCCGACGAAAGCCGCCCCATTGGCTCTTTCCTCTTCCTTGGCCCCACCGGCGTTGGCAAAACGGAGCTGGCCAAAGCTCTCGCCGAAGCCCTCTTTGACGACGAAAAGAACATCATCCGCATCGACATGACCGAGTACATGGAGAAGTTCTCCGTCTCTCGCCTCATCGGTGCACCTCCCGGCTATGTGGGCTATGAAGAGGGTGGCCAGCTCACCGAAGCCGTCCGCCGTCAGCCCTACGCCGTGGTGCTCTTTGACGAAATGGAAAAGGCACACCCGGATGTGTTCAATATTCTCCTGCAAATTCTGGACGACGGCCGGGTCACCGACAGCCAGGGCCGCACCGTGGATTTCCGCAACACCATCCTTATCATGACCAGCAATCTGGGCTCTGTGCAAATCCTGGAAGGCATCGACGAAAATGGCGTGCTCTCCGAATCTGCCAAGAAAAACGTTCAGACCCTCATCAAGAGCCATTTCCGGCCAGAGTTCTTGAACCGCATCGACGACACTCTCCTGTTCACCCCTCTGCAAAAAGCGCAGGTAGAAGAAATCATGAATCTCATGCTGGAAAGATTGCGCAAACGGCTTGCCGAAAAGCAGCTCTCCCTCACCCTCACTGACGTCGCCAAGGAACGGCTCATCGCCCAAGGCTATGACCCCGTCTACGGTGCCCGGCCCATGAAGCGGCTGCTGCAAAGCAAGGTGGAAACCCTGGCCGCAAAACTGCTGGTGTCCGGTCAGGTGCTGCCCGGCCAGACCATCCTCATTGATGCAGATGCAGAAGACGGCTACACCGCATCGGTGGAGTAACCAAGCAAGGGGACGACCAAGCAGGGGACTACTCGTCCCCTGTACCCCACGGCAGGGTCATCGACCCTGCACCCTTCTTGCGAACAACGCATAGTCTTCAACTGACAATTTCCGCATGAAACTTTAGGAACGAACACAATCATCGCCACGGGCACA
>JAZNQO010000006.1:0-1833 GCA_045590215.1 Clostridia bacterium
GGTCTGGATGACCGTCACCTTCGGTCTGGGACATCGGAAAGAGTCGCCCCGAATCGATGTGGCGACAGAACCCTACCCTAACCGCTGGACCCACCATGTGATGGTGGGAAGCGTGGAGGAAATCGACGAAGAACTGATGGATTGGATCAAAGAGGCTGCGGAATTTTCTGCCGGGAAGAGGTAACGATGTGGATCACGAAAAGCTATTTGCAATGTCCTTCGCGAAGGTCTACCCCATGCTCATTGCCAAGGCGGAACGCAAGGGCAGATTCCGGTGTTGATGAGCATGATGAACAATGAAAACGGTTTTTCCGGTGGGGACTTGAAAGAAAAGGCCCTTTCTGCTATAATAACAAAAACTGATACAGATTGGAGTTGAAAGGATGCGCACTACTTCTTGCTAATTACCTGGGCAACAGAGAAAAAGCGGCAGTATCGTCGCTTAGCTTTGCTGTGCCCGGAATGCAGGAAGTGCGGGTTCTTTCAGCTTGGATAGCGATACTGTGCCCATAGGGGGAAAGTGTGCGTTTGTGGCTGCTGGATGACTTCCTGCGGCCATTTTTGATTATTTGGAGGGCACTTTATGTCGCTGATTAATGTAACCAATCTTACTTTTGCCTACGATGGTAGCTACGAAAACATTTTTGAGAACGTCAGCTTTCAGCTGGACACCAACTGGAAGCTGGGCTTTACCGGCAGAAATGGCCGGGGCAAGACCACGTTTTTAAATCTGCTCCTTGGAAAGTACGAATATCGGGGCAGTATTTCCACCTCGGTGGCGTTTTCCTATTTTCCTTACCATGTGACGGATCAAAGCATTCTGGCTATCGATGCAGTGGAAGCGATGTATCCGGAGTATGAATACTGGCGCTTAGCACGGGAAATGGCCAAATTGCAGCTGGATGATGCGGTACTTTACCGTCCCTATGAAACCTTGAGTAACGGTGAGCAGACAAAATTGCAGCTGGCCGTGCTGTTTTCCAAGGAGAATCATTTCCTGTTGATAGATGAGCCCACCAACCACCTGGATATCCGGGGCCGTGAACTGGTGAGCCGGTATTTGAATAGCAAAAAGGGCTTCATTCTGGTTTCCCACGACCGTGCATTCCTGGATGGCTGCGTAGATCATATCCTGTCCATCAACAAATCGGATATTCAGGTCTGCAAGGGTAATTTTTCCACCTGGTGGGAGAACAAGCAACGCCAGGATGCCTTTGAACAGGCGGAAAATGAGAAACTGAAAAAGGAGATTTCCCGGCTGGAGGAAACTGCTCGGGAGAAAGCAAATTGGTCTGATACCGCTGAGCGCAGGAAGCTTCGCAGTGGACCAATGGATGTAGACAACGTTAAGGGCTGGCGTCCGCTGCAAGGCGCAAAGGCAAAAAAGTCAATGGCTCGTGCCAAAGCAATCGAGCAGCGTCAGACTGCTGCCATTGAAGATAAATCCAAGCTGCTGAAAAATATCGAGCGCAGCGATACGCTGAAGATCTTCCAGACTTCCTTTCACACCAAACGTCTGGCATCTTTGGTGGACGTTTCGGTTTGCTATGGAGAAACGCCGGTTTGCAATGGAATAACCTTTGACATTCAGCAGGGAGACCGTATTGTCCTGCAGGGTGCCAACGGAAGCGGAAAGAGCAGTATCATCAAGCTGATCTGCGGAGAAAATATTCCCCACACGGGAGAAGTCCGCATCGGCACTGGTCTGACCATCTCCTATGTTCCCCAGGATGCCTCCCTCCTTCGGGGCAAACTCTCCGACTTTGCCCGGGAAAGCGGTGTGGACGAAAGCCTGTTCCTTGCCATGCTGGCCAAACTGGATGTATCCAAAGA
>JAZNQO010000007.1:0-17716 GCA_045590215.1 Clostridia bacterium
ACCGCCATCGGTGCGCTGGCACTCTACATCGAAAACGGCGCGGTCAGCGGCGATTTCCAGCCCATGAATGTGAATTTCGGCATCATCGAGGGTCTTGGGGAGCGCATCCGCGGCAAGCGGGAGAAGAATCTGAAAATTGCAGAGCGTTCCCTCGCGGTCATTGATGAGATCATAAAGAGAGAGGATTTTGCCCAATGAGGATCATTCTGGATGCCATGGGCGGCGATAACGCCCCCCAGTGCACGGTGGCGGGTGCGATGGAAGCACTGCGTGCCAATCAGGATTTGAAAGTAACGCTGGCAGGGCCGGTGAAGGATATTGAACCGCTGCTGACGGAGTGCGACGATATCAGAAGCCGCATTTTGCTGGACGATGCCACGGATATCATCACCAACCACGACGCCCCGGTGATGGCTGTGCGGCAGAAGAAAAATTCCGCACAGGTGAAGGGCATGCTGGCGGTGAAAAACGGTGAGGCGGACGGCTTTGTGTCCGCAGGCTCCACTGGGGCTACGCTGGCCGGGGGCATGTTCCGCCTTGGCCGCATTGAAGGGGTGGATCGCCCGGCACTGGCTCCGCTGCTGCCCAACGGCAAAGGCTTTTTCTGCCTGATTGACTGTGGTGCCAATGTGGATTGCCTGCCCCAGTATCTGCCCCAGTTCGGCGTTATGGGCAGTGCTTATATGCGCTGCGTAAGGGGCATGGAAAAGCCGAGAGTTGGCCTTGTGAATATCGGTGCCGAAGCGGAAAAGGGCAATGAACTGGCCAAGAACGCATATCCTCTGATGGAAAAGGCTCCCTTCCATTTCGTGGGCAACATCGAAGGCAGAGACATCACCGCCGATATGGCGGACGTGGTTGTGGCCGACGGCTTTTCCGGCAATCTGATTCTGAAATTCATGGAAGGCGTGGCCGAAACGCTGATGGGCATCATCAAGAAAGAAATGTATGCCGATTTCAGAGGCAAGCTTGGCGGCCTGATTGCAAAGCCTGCATTTAAGCGAGTCAAGAAAACCATGGATTACACGGAAGTCGGCGGCGCACCGCTCCTTGGCGTCAAAGGCGTGGTGGTAAAAGCCCACGGCTCCAGCAATGCCCATGCTATTGCCTGTGCCATTCGTCAGGCGGTGCTGATGAAGGAAAAGAACGTGGTGGAAACCATCACTTCTGAAATTGAAAAGCAATTGAAAGAAAACGAAAACGCATAATCGAAGGAGGAAGAGAACAATGGTATTTGAAAAGGTGGCCGGCATGATTGCCAAGCAGCTGCGGCTGGACGTGAACGAAGTGACCGCCGATAAGCGGCTGGTGGAAGACCTGAAGGCAGACAGTGCCAATGTGATGGTGCTCATCATGGATCTGGAAGACGCTTTTGACATGATGGTGGACGACACCGCTATCAACACCCTCAAGACTGTGGGCGACGTGGTGAAATACATCGAAGATCATCAATAATTTCAATTCTTTGCGGCTTCGGGGGGTGCAAAACGCAATCCCCGGAGCCCATCCATGAGGGAAAGATGATGGAGCTGGAAAAGCTGGAACAGGTGCTGCATTACACCTTTCAGAACAAAAAACTGCTGAAAACGGCATTGACCCACCCTTCCATGGGGGGCGAGCATAACCAGCGGATGGAGTTTCTGGGGGATGCGGTGCTGGAAATGTGCGTCAGCGAAAAGATATTTGAAATGCACCCGGAAATGAAAGAGGGTGCCATGACAAGGCTGCGGCAAAAGCTGGTGCGTGAAGGAAGATTGGCCGAAGTGGCAAGCCGGATGGGGCTTGGGCTGCATCTGAAAATGGACAGGGGCTGCGAAGCCGGCGGCGGCAGAGAAAACCCCAGCGTCCTTTGCGATACCTTTGAAGCGGTGCTGGCGGCGGTGTATCTGGACGGCGGCATGGAAAAAGCACGGGACATGGTGATGCGCTTCATCGGCGATTGCACAGAAACCAGCGAAATGGACGCCAAATCCAAACTGCAGGAATATTTGCAGGGAAAGAAGCTGCCCTTGCCGGAATACAGGGTGGTGCAGGAAGAGGGCATGCCCCACGAAAGGGTGTTCACCATTTCCGTGTATCTGGAGCAGAAGGAAATTGCCCTTGGCAGCGGCACCAGCAAAAAACGGGCAGAGCAGGATGCAGCCCAAAAAGCACTGCAAAAGATCAAACACTTGGGGGAAGAAGCATAAATGCGGCTGAAAAAGCTGGAGATTCATGGCTTTAAGTCCTTTGCGGACAGGACGGAAATCCTCTTCCATGAGGGCATTACGGGCATTGTGGGACCCAATGGTTCCGGCAAGAGCAATATTGGCGACGCCATGCGCTGGGTGCTGGGCGAACAGAGTGCCCGTGTGCTGCGGGGCACCCGTATGGAAGACATCATTTTTAACGGTACGGCCAAACGCAAGCAAGCCTCCTATTGCGAGGTTTCTTTGGTGTTTGATAATGAAGATGGGGCGTTGAAGAGCAATTTTGCTGAGGTAATGGTCACCCGACGGGTATACAGAAACGGCGACAGTGAATATTACCTGAACAAAACGGCCTGCCGTCTGCGTGATATTCTGGAGCTTTTCCGGGATACAGGCATCGGCAGGGAAGGCTATTCCCTCATCGGGCAGGGGCGCATTGACGAAATTCTCTCCGTCAAGAGCGAAGACCGCCGTCAGGTGTTTGAAGAGGCGGCCGGGGTGATGACCTTCCGGGTGCGCAAGGAAGAGGCGGAACGCAAGCTGGCCAGAACCAGAGATAATTTGAGCCGCGTGAACGATATCCTGCAGGAATTGGAAGGCCGGGTTGGCCCTTTGGAAAAGCAGGCGGAAGTGGCACGGGAATATATCGAGCTGGCCCAGCGGCTGAAGGAATTGGAAATCAATATTTTCCTGATCCGGCACGATAAGGTAAAGGAAAAGCTGGCGGCGCTGGATCAGACGCTGGAAGGCCTTCGGGATATCCTTTTGAACCACGAAGCCCGGCTCAATGAAAATGCAGCAGAACGTGAAAAGCTGGCGGAAGCCATTGCCCTCTTGGAAGAAGAGCTGGCAAAGGCACGGCAGGATCATTTGGCCTGCAACGAATCTCTGCACGAAGCCCGCATGGAAAAAGAGCGCACGGACAGCCAGATGGCCGCCCTGACGGAGCTTTTGCAGCGGCTGGAGGGGGAACAGAAGGATACTGCAGAGCGCAGAACCCAATTACAGCAGCTGTTTGAGCAGGGCGAAGCGGATACCAAAGAAAGCGATGCAGCCTTGAATCAGGCACGCACCGAAATGGATAAGGAACAGATAAAGCTGGATGCTTATCTGGAAAAGGCGCAGGAAAGAGAGCAGGAGCTGGATGAGCATAAGCAGAACATCCTGCTGGCAGTGAACCGTCTTTCCGATGCGAGGAACCAGCAGGCACGGCAGCAGGCCATCTGCGCCCAGATGAAAAGGCGGCTGGAGGAAATCTGCGCCGCCATTTCCGAGCATGAAGAAAAGCAAACGGAAGCGGTGCAGCAATTGCGTTCCGCTGAAAAGCAGGCGGCGGAAGTGGAAAATGGGTTGCAGCTTCTGAAAGACGATGCAGCCAAATGCGAAGGGAACCTGCGGGCTTTAACCCAAGAAACGCAGGAAAAGGCCGAAAACGCCCAGAACCTGAACCTGCAATATCAGACCAATGTGAGCCGGCTTCGCCTCATGGACGAAATGAGCCGGGAGATGGAAGGCTATAATCAGGCCGTAAGAAGAGCACTGCAATATGCCCAGAACGACGGAAACGTTCGTGGTGTTGTGGCACGGCTGATGCAGGTGCCAAAGGAACTGGAAACGGCCATTGACATGGTGCTGGGCGGTGCTTTGCAAAATATCGTCACAACGGACGAAAACGCCGCTAAACGCATCATTGATTATTTGCGGAACAACAAGCTGGGCCGGGCTACTTTCCTGCCTATGACCAGCGTAAAGGGTCGGGTGCTTAATCAGGAAGAAAGAAAGCTTCTTTCCATGCCCGGCTGTATTGGCGTTGCCAGCGAGCTGATTTCCTTTGCGCCCGAATATCGGGGTGTGATGGAAAATTTGCTGGGGCGCACGGTGATTGCTAAAGATCTGGAAAGCGGTATTCCCATCATGCGTGCCGGGCATCATGCTTTCCGGCTGGTAACGCTGACGGGCGACGTGATGCACTCCGGCGGTTCCATGACGGGTGGCACGGCGCAAAAGAGCAACGTGAGTTTGCTTGGCCGTGAGCGTGAAATCACGGAACTAAGAAAAACCCTGGAAGATCAGAAAAAACAGCTTGCTTCCATCCGGGATGAATTGACAAAGATGCAGGCAAGCCGTGAAGAACTCAAGCAGCTGCGCAATGAAGCCATGGAACGGGTGCATCAGGAAGAAATCGGCGTGGCAAGAGAGCAGGAACGTGTTTTCAATGCCAAGGCCGAATTGAACGCCGCATCCCAGCAATTGGAGCGCACTTTGGCCGCACGGGATCAATTGACAGAAGGCATTCAGGAAATCGAAAGGGATTTGCAGTCCGTTAGAGAAATGACAGAAAACGAGGCCGTGGACAGGGAAGCCATGGACGAAAAGACGGAAGTGCTGCAAAAAGCCCTGCTTTCTGCCAGAGAAGAAGCAGAGCGGCAACGTGATCTGGTGACAGGGCTGCGGCTGAAATATGCAGAACTTTCCCATGCGCTGGATACCCTGCGCCGGGATAAGGCACGGCAGGATCAGGAACTGGCGGCCATGGCACGGACGCTGGAAAACATCAAAACAGAAATTGCCGAGAAGAAACAGCAGCTTTCTCTTTTGCAATTGGATGCGGTAAAGCAGGAAGCGGCCTGCCGGGATTTGGAAACGGCCCTTTCCCTGCGGCAGGCGCAGGTGGACGCTTTGGAAGAAAAACGGCAGGATAAGGCGGCCAGAGAACGCCAGAGCGTGAACCTGAGCGAAGAGATGCACAAGGCCTATGACGAAGACAGCCAGAAGCTGCATAAGGCAGAGCTGAGCCGTGACCGGGCGGAAAACGACCTGCGCGTGATGACGGATCATATCTTTAACAGCTATGAGCTCACCTACGCCATGGCGGAAGAAATGCGCAGCGAAACGCCCTTTGAGCTGACCAACGGTGAAAGAGAAGCGGCTTCCCTGCGTGGGCGTATCCGGGCGATGGGTACGGTGAACGTGAACGCCATTGAGGAATATGCTGAAGTAAAAGAACGCTATGACGAAATGACCACCCAGCAGCAGGATCTGGACAAAGCCCAGCAGGATTTGCAGCAGCTGATTGAACGGCTGCTTGGGCAGATGGAAAAGCAGTTTGTAGTGGAATTTGCCAAGATGGGTGAGTATTTCAAGGAGACCTTTGCAAGGCTCTTTGGCGGCGGTCAGGCGGAACTGAAATTGACCGATCCGGACGATGCCCTGAACAGTGGCATCGAAATCATCGCCCAGCCTCCGGGAAAGAAATTGCAGCTTTTGAGCCTGCTTTCCGGCGGGGAAAGGGCATTGACGGCCATTGCCATCATCTTTGCCATGCTGAAGCTGAAGCCCACGCCCTTCTGCGTGCTGGACGAAGTGGAAGCGGCACTGGACGAAGCGAACATCGGCTATTTTGCCGATTATCTGGCGGAATATGCCAAGGGCACCCAGTTCGTTGTGGTGACCCACCGCAAGGGCACTATGGAAAGGTGCGATTCCCTGTACGGCGTGGCCATGCAGGAGCGGGGTATTTCCGGCATGGTATCGGTGAACCTGCAGGATTATGAATAAAAGGAGGCTTTCAGCATGGGCTTTTTCCAAAGACTGAAGCAAGGCCTGACGAAAACACGGGGCGGCCTGACGGAAAAGGTGGATGAGCTGGTGAAGAACACCCGCCTGATTGACGAAGATTTTTATGAAGAATTGACGGATATTTTGATTCTGGCAGACGTGGGCGTGACCACTTCCACCGGGATCATCGAAAAACTGCAGCAGGAAGTGGAAAAGAAGGGCATCAAGGATGCCGATACCGCACGGGATATTTTCAAGCAGATTTTGGTGGACGAAATGAATATTCCGCGGCCTGTGCTGAAATGGCCCATGGTGATGTTTGTGGTGGGGGTCAACGGCGTTGGCAAAACCACCACCATCGGAAAGCTGGCCCTGCGCTTTCAGGAAATCGGCCGCAGCGTGATGCTGGCCGCTGCCGATACCTTCCGTGCCGCTGCCGATGAACAATTGGCCATCTGGGCGGACAGGGCCAATGTGCCCATCATCCGCCATCAGGAAGGCGGTGACCCGGCGGCTGTGGTTTATGACGCCGTGCAGGCGGCCAAGGCCAGGAAGACAGACCTATTGATCGTGGATACTGCCGGGCGGCTGCATAACAAGAAAAACCTGATGGATGAGCTTGCCAAAATGCGCCGGGTGATTGACAGGGAATACCCCGAAGCCAACGTGCGCTGCATGCTGGTGCTGGATGCCACCACCGGCCAGAACGGCTTGCAGCAGGCCAAGCAGTTTAAGGAAGCAGCGGATATCGGCGGCATTATCCTGACCAAGCTGGACGGAACCGCCAAAGGCGGCGTTGCCATTGCCATTCGGCAGGAGATGAACGTGCCGGTATGGTACATCGGCGTTGGGGAAGGCATTGACGATTTGCAGGCCTTTGACGCCAAGGAGTTTGTGGACGCACTCTTTTAACAGATTCTGAAAAGGGAGCATTTGAACAACATGCGTCTGTTTGCGAAAAAGCCAATGTTTTCCGATGGGGATGTGGATCTGGTGCTTTCGGGGGAAGAGGTGTGCGATGCCGCCTGCGGCATTGTGGACGGCTATACATTCTATATGTACAAGGCCAAAACCCGGCAGTATATGGGCTATGTGAGCCTGAGACTTGGCGAAAGCGGTGGTCTTTACTATCTGGGTCACATCGGCTATCGGGTGGAGCCGGAATACCGGGGGCAGCATCTGGCGGAAAGAGGATGCCGGATGATGCTGCCGCTGATGAAGCAGCTGGGGCTCAAAAGCGTTGTGATTACCACCAACGTGGAAAACACGCCCTCTCGGAAAACGGCGGAGCATCTTGGCTGCGTGCTGGAAAGCATTGTGCCGGTGCCAAGGGAGTATCGGGGTATCTGCGCCGGGGCGGCGTATAAATGCCGCTATATCTGGCGGATAGAGCCCTGACGCATGGACAAAAAGAAATAACATATAATAACAATGGCTTTGCCTGCCCGGAAAGGGGGATGGACGGAATGATGCTTGATGCCAATGGGGCCAAGGTTTATGTGGAACAGCTGGGCGAAAAGGGCGATCAGGTGTTGCTCTTGCATGGCTGGGGCTGCACGGTGAAGCATTTTGAGCCCATTATGGCCGATTTGAAAAGCGGTTTTCGCCTGACAGTGTTGGATTTTCCGGGGCATGGCCAGTCCTCCAAGCCGCCTGCTCCTTGGGGCGTTTCGGATTATGCCGCTTGTGTGATGGAGGTGATGGGGCAATTGGGCATAGAAAAATGCCATATTATCGCCCATTCCTTTGGGGGAAGGGTGGCTCTGCAGATGGCGGCCTATCACCCGGAGAAAGTGGATAAAATGATTTTGACCGGCGGCGCAGGCCTGAAAAAGCCCCAGACGGAAGAACAGAAAAAGCGCAGCGCAGCCTACCAGAAAAAGAAAAAGACCTTGCAGGGGCTGGAGAAGCTGCCGTTTTTTGGCAAAATGGCAGAAAAGGCCATGGAGAAGTTAAGAAAGCAATACGGCTCTGCGGACTATAACGCCTTGGACGCTGATATGCGGCAGACTTTTGTGAAGGTCATCAGCGAGGATTTGTCGCATCTTCTTCCGAAAATTCAGGCATCCACCCTGCTCGTCTGGGGGGAAAGGGATCAGGATACCCCCCTTTGGATGGGGCAGAAGATGGAAAAGGAAATTCCCGATGCCGGGCTTGTGATTTTTGAAAATGACGATCATTTTGCCTATCTGCGCCAATGGCCCAGATTTGTGAAGGTGATCCGGGCTTTCTTATAAGATATAAGGAGATACATCAATGGAAAACCTGATCTTGATTCTATTGGCCCTGGAAGCCCCTGTTGCCATGCTGGTTATTTCCCGGCAGCTGATGCACTATTTTCAGCTGGAAAGCTATCAGTTTCAGGGGTATTTCCGCACCCTCTGGCGGCAGAAGAAAAAGGTGATATTGCCGCTTTTGCTGCTGACGGGAATGCACATTGCCGCCAGTTTGCTTTCCATGATGGTGGTATCCATGCTGGTGAAAAACGGCGGATACGGCCCTTATCAGGCAGAGCGGATTGAGAATATGCAGCTGATTGCCGCCATTCTTGCCTTTGCGGCGGTGGGGGCGACGGGCTGGTTCCTTCGCAAAGGTGCCATGGCACAGCCGGCCAAGAAGCCTTTTGTAGTAACGGCACGGGTGAAGCGGCTGTATATCGTGCATTTTGTGGTGGTGATGGGGCTTGGGCTTTTGATTGGCCTGATGCCTGGCAGCCCTGTGTCTCTTGTGCTTTTATATGCGTATCCGCTGCTTCTGCCGCTGCTGGTGGCCTTGTCCGGGCTGCTGGCCATGCCCATTGAAAAGACCATTTTTCGGATGTATTTTAAGGATGCGGAAAAGAAGCTTTTGCAAAATAAGGGGCTTATCCGCATCGGCATCACGGGCAGCTATGGCAAAACCAGCACCAAATTTGTGCTGAACACCATCCTGTCCCAGAAATATAATGTGCTATGCACGCCGGCCTCCTTCAACACCCCCATGGGCGTGACAAGGATCATTCGGGAGCGGCTGCAGCCTTCCCATCAGGTGTTTATCGGGGAAATGGGTGCCCGGCATGTGGGGGAAATCAAGGAGCTTTCCAATTTAGTGCATCCGCAGATCGGGATTCTGACGGCGGTGGGGCCCCAGCATCTGGATACCTTCCGCACCATCGAGCGCATTGAAAAAACCAAATATGAACTGATTGATGCACTGCCGGAAGACGGCTTTGGGGTGTTTTTGCATGACGACGCCATCGTGACCCGGCTGTATGAAAAGACAAAAAAGCCCAAGTGCCTGGTGG
Source organism: Clostridia bacterium (assembly GCA_045590215.1). Lineage (GTDB taxonomy): Bacteria > Bacillota > Clostridia > Christensenellales > Aristaeellaceae > RUG563. Next base: position 9,031 of record JAZNQO010000007.1, read on the forward strand.
GCAAGGCGGGCAGCGAAGCGTGGGCGGAGGATGTGCAGGTTTCCGCCACGGGCTCTTCCTTTAACCTGTGCTTCAAGGACGGGGAAAAGATTTCCTGCGAAACGAAACTGCTTGGAGAACACAATATTCTCAATATTCTGACGGCGGCTGCAGTGGCTAAATATCTGAAACTCACCAATCAGCAGATTGCAAGAGGCATTGCGGCTCTCACGCCCGTGGAGCATCGCTTGCAGCTGTTGCAGAGCGCAGGCGGCGTGACGGTGATTGACGATGCGTTTAACACCAATCCTCGGTCTGCCAAGAAGGCACTGGACGTATTGAAGGCCTTCCCCGGACGGCGGATCGTCGTGACGCCCGGTATGGTGGAGCTTGGCAGCGAAGAAGATAAATACAACGAAGAATTCGGGCATTACATGGCAGGGTGTGTGGATATTGCGGTGCTGGTTGGTAAAAAGCACACCGCCCCTATTGAAAAAGGCCTGCTGGATGGCGGCTTTAAGAAGGAAAACATCCACGTTGTGTCCTCTTTGGATGAAGCGATTCAATTGAACCAGACGATGCTAAAGCCCGGCGATGTGGTGATGTATGAAAACGATCTGCCCGATCATTACAGTGAGGGCTGAAAGGGAGTTTGAAAGATGAGCAAGATTCAGCTTGGCGTGATTTACGGCAGCCGCACCTGCGAGCATGAAGTATCCATTATCAGCGCAGTGCAGCTGATGAAAAATGCGAACTCGGAAAAATATGACGTGATTCCTCTCTATGTGAGCCAGAAAGGGGAATGGTATACCGGGGAAGCCCTCTTGGACATGAAAACCTATACCCCCTTTGATCCTTTCAAGAAGGGCATTGTGCCCGTGCGGCTGGATTTAACCGCCGGCAGCGGTGCGCTGATTCGCTTTGTGCCGCCCAAAGGGCTTTTTGGCGGCGGCAAGGAAGAAGTGGTGGCACGGCTGGACGTGGTGATTCCCGTACTGCATGGGATGCACGGGGAAGACGGCTCTGTGCAGGGCTTATTGGAGCTGGCGGATATTCCCTATGCGTCCAGCGGCATTACCGCCTCTGCCGTGGGCATGGATAAAATCACCATGAAGCGGTTTTTCAGGGGCATGGGCTATCCCATTTTGCCGGACTGCGCCGTGACTCGCTCCCAGTGGGAAAAGGATGCGGAAGCGGTGATGGACGAGATTGAAAAGGCTCTGCCGTATCCCGTGTTTACAAAGCCTGCGTACCTTGGCTCCTCCATCGGCGTCAGCCGGGCAGGGGACAGGAAAGAACTGAAAGAAGCGTTGGAACTGGCCTTTTCCTATGACCGCCGGGTGCTGGTGGAGGAAGGGCTGGATCAGCCCATTGAAGTGAACTGCTCCGTGCTGGGCTTTGATGGGGATGTGAAAGCAAGTGTATTGGAAATGCCCAATTCCGGCGCAGCGTTTTTGAACTTTGCGGAAAAGTATCTGGCAGGCAGCGGCAGCAAGGGTATGGCGAGCCTCAAGCGCATTGTGCCGGCCCCCATCGGGGATGAACTGACAAAAGAACTGCAGCAGCTTTCTGCCCAGATTTTCCGTGACATGGATTGCAAGGGCGTTGTGCGCATTGACTATATGCTGGATCGCCACAGCGACAAATACTACATCACCGAAATCAACACCATTCCCGGCTCCCTTGCCTTCTATCTGTGGGCGGAAACGGGGCTGAATTATCCCTCCCTGATTGATGAAATGGTGAAGTGCGCCTATGCCGCCCATGAAGAAAAGCATAAGAACAATTATGCCTTTACATCCGATATTCTTTCCGGCGTGACCCTGGGGGGCACCAAAGGCAGCAAGCTTGGCGGCAAGCTGGGCGTAAAATAACAAAAGACGGGCAAACGCCCGTTTTTTCAAAAAACGAATGAGGAGCCACCAATGAAAAAAAGCATTTTATTCCTTTTGCTGATTTTGTTGTGCGTGCCCCTGGGGGTACAGGGAGAACAGGCGTTTACGCCGTCAAAGAGCGTTGCCTGCCAACACGAACATTGCTATTGGACAACGCCTATGGACATCACTGACGAAGAAGCCGTCTGGGCGATGCTGATGCAGCCGGTGACGGTGATTGACGGGAACCAGAAAAAGCAAGTGCTGCTTCGGGCAGAGCCGGATATAAGTGCCGAAGCCACAGGGGAAGTGACCTGCGCTTCCCAGAGCGTGCATGTATTGGAAACACTGGACAATGGATGGAGTTTGGTGGAATGCTATTCCAGCTCTTTCCATGACAGCAGGACGGAGCAATGGAATCAATTGGTGCAGGGTTATGTGCAGACGGATTTGCTGAAAACCGTGGAACCGGACGAAAATATGGGTCTTGTGGTGGATAAGCTGACCCAGCGGCTGTATGTGTTTACGGAAGGAAAGCTGCTCAGCACGCTGAAAATTTCCACCGGCCTTCCCAATGAAAAGCAGCCCTACAACGAAACACGCAGCGGCGAATTTCTTTTTGTCAGTGCTGTGGGGGATTTCAAAAGCGATAATCTGACCTGCGAAAAGGGCATCCGCTTTAACTTTGGGGACTTGATTCATGGCGTTCCTTATGTGGGCAGCGGCGAATATAAAAACTACGAAAGCTTTGAAAATCTGCTGGGGGAAAGAGCCAGCCACGGTTGTATCCGGGTGCAGCGCAAGCGCACGCCGGAAGGCATCAACATGACATGGATCTGGAACCATTATAAAAAGCACACGAAAATCGTCATCTGGGAAGACTGGGAAGGAAGAGTAATTTCAGAAACGCCTATGGATACGCCAATTTTTTATAATCCCCAGGGCGGCAAGGATTACCATAGCCAGAAGACCTGCTATGGCGTGAGAGACCAGTATGAACCCCTGACGGAGCTCAAATATGCCGATTTGTTTGCAGAATACAGCCAATTAAAGCCCTGCGCCTATTGCGTACCACCGGAAAAATAAAGATGGCCCGTGGAGAAAAGAAACTCCACGGGCGTTGCTTTTTCATTTGGTTTACAGCAGTTTCAACACCAATACTTCATAGCCGGAAAGGGTGTACACACCTTCTGTTTTTTGATTGGTGCGCAGGTTGAAGGCGGCAGGGAGGGAAATGGTTTTTTCTTCCTTCTGGGTGTTCATGACGAACAGGAATTGCCCCTCTTTCCCCGTGCGTTCGGAGCAAAGAACGCCGTCCGGTAGGGCTTTCATCAGCGGTGTTAAGCCCTTTTCCTTGGCGATGAAAGCATAGAAATCACGCAGGAAATCCCGATCCGTTCTTGCGGCAATATAATAGGCCTTACCTTCGCCAAAAGCGTTTTCGGTAAGCGTTGGTGCGCCCTGATAGAAGTTTTCTTCGTAAACGGCCAGCGGCTTTGCGCCCTTTGGATGAACGACGGCGCAGACTTCCTTGCAAAGATATGTTTTGCCCTGCCATGTGAAATGATTCTGCCCCTTTTCGTTCAGGGCGTCCGTTTCTTCGTCCCAAATGCCAAGAACTTGGCTCAACGGCCCCGGATAGCCTCCAAGGAAGGCCAGATTTTCTTCATTCACCCAGCCGGAAATGTACGTTCCGATATAGGTGCCGCCCTTTTCCACAAAGGCTTGCACCCTTTTTGCAAAGCCATCCTTCAAAAGATACTGCATGGGGCCGCAGACGATGCTGTAAGAAGATAAATCGCAGGTCTGGTCAATCATATCCACATTGAAGCCAATCTGCTTCCATGCGGCATAATGATTGAGCACGGTTTCAATGTATTTTTTATCGCCGCTGTTATGGCCGAACTGGGCTTCATTGAGAATCCAGTAATTATCCCAGTCGTAAAGCAGGGCAATCTTGCTTTCGGCGGCAGAGCCGGTAACGGCGGAAAGCTGGGAAAGGGCTTTGCCCACTTCACTCACTTCTTTGAAAATCCGGGTCTGATCTGAATTATCGTGACCGACAATGGCCCCGTGATATTGCTCGCTGCTGCCCCGGCCTTTGCGAAACTGAAAATACTGCACGCTGTCAGAGCCGTGCGCCACGGCTTGCAGACCCTGCAGCATCAAAACCCCCGGCTGGCGCAGGGTGTTGACGGCATGCCAGTTCACAGCGGAAGGGGAGGACTCCATCATCATGAAGGGCTTCTGGCCGCCCACACCCCGGATGATATCGTGCATGCAGGCGGCGTGAAGGGCGGCTTCCTTATCCCTTTCATCGCCCGTCCACGGGGGATAATTATCCCAGCTGGCTACGTCCAAGAGCTTCCCAAACTTAAAATAATCAATGCCGGGGAAGAAATCCATCAGATTGGCGGTGCAGGGGATATTTGGCGTAATGCGCTTCAGCGGCTCAATTTCCCAGCTGTAAAAATCGCAGAACTGGTCAGAGGTGAACCGCCTCCATGCGAGGGACAGCCCTAAATTGCAGCTTTCGCCGATGGGAGACGGGCTTTCCACCTGTTCAAAGGAGAAATAGCGATGGCTCCAGAAGGTGTTCCAGAAGGCATCGTTCATGTTGTCAATGGTACCGTAGCGGTTTTTCAGCCATTTGTGAAACGCTTCCTGGCACAAGGGGCAATGGCACTCGCCGCCGTATTCATTGGATATATGCCACATGCCAAGGGCAGGGTGGTCTTTATATCGTTCTGCCAGCAGGGTGTTGATTTTCCGCACCTTTTCCCGGTAAACGGGTGAAGAGAGGCAGTGGTTATGCCGGGTGCCGAAAAGCTGGCGGCGGCGCATGGCGTCCACCCGCAGAACTTCCGGGTATTTCTCCGCCATCCATGCAGGGCGTGCGCCGCTGGGGGTGGCCAAAATGGCCTTGATGCCGTTTGCAGCCAGCATATCCATCACTTCATCCAGCCACTCAAAATGATAAACCCCTTCTTCCGGCTCCAGCATGCTCCAGGCAAAAATGCCCACGGAAAGGGTGTTTACCCCGGCCTTTTTAGCCAGCTGCATATCAAGCGGCCAGATCACGTCCTTTTCATGGATCCATTGTTCGGGGTTATAATCGCCGCCGTGAAGCAGCACGGGCTTATCCGGCATGATGAAAGGAAATTGTGCCATAAAATTCTCCTTTTATTGCAGTTCTTTTTGCGTTTGTGCCTGAATATAAAGTGATAGCCGGGCTAAAAATTCGGTATTGGTGGGCTTGCCCTTTTCGGGATCTACGCTGTAGCCAAAGAGGGCGGAAATGGCGGGCAGATACCCGGTGAGCCATGTGGCCTCAATGGCTGTGCGCAGAGCCTTCTCCACCGCTCCGGGGGTGGAAGAAAAGCAGGCGGCAAGATGGGCATACAGCCTGTTTCCAAGGAAAGCATGGGGATTGGGCAGGCAGGAAAGCACTTCCAATGCCTTTTCCATATAAGCCCTTCCTTTTAAGGAAGAAGAGATGCCAAGCCGGTTAAGCAGGGCGTTTATGTTTTTTATGCGAAGGGACGCGTTTTTTTCTGCCAATTTGGGACAGAGGGTGAGGGACAGCGTTTCCATGGCCAGCCCGAAACCTTCTGAAAACATGGAAGGGGAAAGCAGAACATCAAAAAGAGAAATATCTGTATTCTCCGTTTCCTGTGTGATGAGCAAAACTTTGGGAAGGGCAGCACAGGAAAGAGATATCCGCCGGCAAAGGTTTGGCATATCTGTACCGGGAAAACGGTCATCCAGAATCAAAATATCCGGCATGGATTGCATGAGCAGGAAATAAACATCTGTTTCTTTTTCACAGGCTTCCACCACATGAAAGCCGGCATTCTGTAAAAGCAGCGTTTCCATTTTCCGGGCTTCCGGAGAAAAAATCATCATGCGCTGGGGTGTTTTCATGCCTTTTTTTCCTTCTTTCGGAAATTGGAAAAGATGACAGCGGCGAAGATGATGCCAAGGGCGATGGCGCAGATATCCAATAGCGTTTCCGTGCCATAGCTGACGGCCAGGGTATAATCCCCTTCCACCAGATAGCGCATGCTGCGATACAGCGCAACGCCGGGCACAAGGGGAATCAGCGCACTGGTGACAAAGAGCGTAGACACCTTTTTCATCAGCCGGGCGCAGATTTCACAGGCAATGCCAATGAACAGTGTGGCGCAGAAATACCCCACCGTGCCTTGCCCAACCAGAAGGAAAACGGCATAGCCTGCCCCTGCAATCAGGGCGGAAATGGGCATGGTTTTTCTGGGCTGGTTTAAGAGCAGGGCAAAGAAGAAAGCAGCCAGCGCACAGCTGACGATTTGCACAATCCAGTTCATTTACATCTTCCCTCCCCACAAGCTCAAGGCAATGCAAATGCCCACGGCCAATAGCACCGCCGTCAGCACGGCTTCGGTAATCCGGGCACTGCCGGAAACCAAGTCGCCTTTGATGGTATCCCGGATGGCGTTGGTGGTGGCAAGGCCGGACAGAAGCGGCAGAATGGCACCGCTGATGGTGGGCTCCAGATGGATAGGATAAAAGTGGTTGCAAAGCAAGGAAAGCATGGCCGTAATGAACCCGGCAAAAAGCCCCGAAAGCAGTGCAGGCACATGGCAGTGGCTGAAAAAGGGCAACAGGCAATGCACCACTAAACCGCAAAGAAACGCAGCGGCAAAGTCTTCCGCCATTCCGCCCAGCATCACGCAGAAAAAGGCAGCACTGAGCGCACCGAAAAACACCTTCCAGATGTGCTTGGGGGTGGGGGAGGCGTTGATTTTTTGTAAGGCTGAAAGAGCTTCTTTTGCCGTTATTTCCCCGTTGGCCGCTTGCCGGGAAACGGCATTGCAGGCATCCAGCCGGGAAAGATTGGTATCACGGCTGCGTACACGAATAAGCCGGGTGAGAGCCCCTTCGCCGTCTTCTCCGGAGAGGGTGACGATCAGCCCGGTGGGCAGGGCAAGCACATCGGCGTTTTGAATGTGAAACCCCTTGCACATATGCTCCACCGTTTCTTCGGCACGATAGGTTTCGCCGCCGTTTTCCAACATGATCCTCGCAGCAAGGCACACTGCGTCCAGCATCACGTCCATTTCAGCCATGAGTCAAAGGCCTCCCGATACACTTTTTATTGTTATTTATCATACCATATTCATCAAAAGAAGTAAAGAAAAAAGGGCGTTTGGCCATGCACAAAAAGGATAAAAGAAGAATATGCTGTAGAGCGACAGCAAACTGAAAGGAGAGCAATCATGAAACAGGAAAAAGGCACTGCTTCGCCCTTTGGGGACATGAGCTTTCAGGATCAGCAGGACAGATGGCGCGAATGGCGTTCCCGGCAATGGAATTTCAGGGATGCGCAGAGCGTACCGGAAGAACAGGTAAAGGAAAAAGAAATGCCGACAATGCCCAAAAGCCCGGCGCAGCCCATGCCCACCCGGCACCGGGAACTGGATAAAGTGCTTTTGCGCCATCAGGCAGCCGTGAAACGGGCAGGGGCATTCCAATTTACAACACAAAACGATCCAGCAAATAAATGACCATCAGGTGCAGGGAATAGAAAGAATAGCTGAACCATTTCGGCAATTGGAAGGAAGAGGAAAGGGGCAGCAGCATCAGCGGCAGGGCACAGATGGCATAGGGCTGAATTTTGCTTACATATACTTCCGGAATCGTTCTATAATCCGTCAGGAGCATTTGCAGGGACTTGATCATGGCATTGCCCTGCCACCAGAAAAGGCAGATGAAAATCATCACCCCTGCAATGCCCAAAGGGCTTTTGCGGAAAAGATAAAGCAGAATGAGTAAAAGCACCCCCAGCGTGCCATAATCCATCTTCACAAAATGGGAAAGCACAAGGGCGATCATAGGAGCCCAGAGATGGGAATAATATTTCTTTTCCCGGACGCCGATGATGGCAAGCATACCGCAAAGGAGCGTAAAAAAGATGTTGAGCTCCGTGATTTCATGGTTCAGGGCCAGCATATAAAAGGGCTGGGAAATGAGGCCGCAAAGGAACACCCGCAGGGCATAGCGATACACATGCCGGCTTTTGCAAATGCCCACCACCATGCACCAACAAAACAGGGGAAAAGCCACCCTTCCGATATAGCGCAGGATGGTGACTCTTGGGAAAATAGCTGCGCCCATATGGTCAATAAACATGGTGACAAAGGCAAAGAGCTTGATCAAGGAAGTGTTTTCATTGCCGGCGGTTTGCCGGGTTTTATTCATGGCAGTATCCATCAGAATGTATCCTTTCATCATGCTGACAATATTTTTCCCTCTTTTTTTCATAATCGTTTGATAGGATGAAGCCAGAGGGAAAATCTTTCCTGTCCCGCTTCCAAACCGCTGAAAAGGTGCGGCGAGGGGCGGGACAGACGATTTTTGGATCGTCCTCAAGAATAATTTGACAAAGCAGAAAAAAAACCTTCATTTTCAACGAAAAAAAGGAAAGGTATCTGTTGACAATGAATAGAAATTTGGGTACAATAGGAATTGCGTGCGGATGTAGTTCAATGGCAGAACTTCAGCTTCCCAAGCTGACCACGTGGGTTCGATTCCCATCATCCGCTCCACTTGCATGCTTGCCGTTGGACAGGCATGAAAGACCACCGGCAAGGGTGCCGGTTTTCTAAGGTACAGCCCGGCGGAAAGCCCGGCATCATCAACTGTAATGTGAAAAACAGGAGGGAATCCCAATGGCAAAGGAAAAATTTGTACGCAATAAGCCGCACGTAAACATTGGTACCATCGGTCACGTTGACCACGGCAAGACCACCCTGACCGCAGCCATCACCATGGTGCTGGCAGCCGGCGGCGGT
>JAZNQO010000008.1:0-32175 GCA_045590215.1 Clostridia bacterium
CCGCTGCGCAGAGGGCGCAGGGGATGCAGAGGGGGAAGGAGCAGGCGTGGGCGACGGAGGCGGCGTGGGGGTAGGCGTCGGCGGAGCGGAGGGGTACGGGCTGTTTTGCTGCTCCGGGGTATCGGCAAAGCCGGTGGCATCCACGGGCAGCCAGCCAAAGCCCTTCAGATAAATTTCCGTCCACGCATGGGCATCCATGCCCGTCACATGGGCAATACCGTCGTCGCCCGGCTGGGCTAAATAGCCTGTCACATACCGGGCAGGAATGCCGTTTATGCGGCAGAGCACCGTCATGGCGGTGGCGAAATAGGTGCAATAGCCCTTCTTTTCCCCCAGCAGGAAATAAGCGGTGAAGTCCACATTTTCCGGGGGCGTTTCCACATCCAGGGAGAAGGGATAATTTTTTTGCAGATAGCTTTGCAGCTGCAATGCCTTTTCATAGGGCGTGGCGTTTTCGTCCACGGCCTTGGCGGCGATATCATAAACTTCCTGCTGAATATGGCCGGGCAGGGTGAGATATTGGGAGAGAACGGTGTCGAAATAGGGGTCTTCCAAGGAAGCGCAGGCGTTGACAACCTCCGCCGTTTTCGCATGCCCGGCATGCAGGGGCAGATAGGAAACGCTGTAACGGTCAAGGGGGGCAGTTTCTCTTGTCAAAAATAGTTCCCCGGCGGTGTTGAAATACAACACCATCCTTTGCCCCTGCAGCTGAATATTCTGCAATAGTGAGGGGGCAAAAAGGGTGGTGGTGCCGTTATTTTTCAGCTGAACGGAGGCGGTTTTGATGACAATATCATCCGTGCCCGTCAAAGGCATATCTTGCCCAAAGAGGGTGGTGCGCAATTGCTTGTTATACATGGAATGATACAGATACCGCTTGGAAGAAAGGGAATCTTCCCAAGAGATTCCGGTGTAAAAATCATAAGTTTTGCCCCGGAGCAGCAGCGTTTCATCCGTTTCCACGTCCATCACTTCCGCATCGGAAGGATTGGGCCTGCCTCCAAGCCGGGTGTCCAAGGGCTGATAGCCTTCCGTTTTCAGGGAAAAGGAAGTGCGCTGCTCGGTATACAACAGGTGATCCTCAATGGCTGTGCGGATGTCTTTTGCCATTTCCTGTAAGGGTTCGGAAGTAGCAGGGCTTTCCGGGGTCAGCAGGAAAGCGAGGGCCACAAGCAAAGCGGCAATGGGCAGGGCAAGGATACTGAACCGCTGTTTTCTGGACAGCTGCAAGGCAAGCCCTGCAAACGCAGGCAGGGCAAACAGAAGCATTTTCGGAATGGGAGTCATCAAAAACAGAATCACGCAGGTGACGATTACGTATAAAGCGGCGGAAAAGCAACTTTCGTCAGCCGCTGCGCCCCATGCAGTCAAGGTTAGCAGCAGGCACAAAAAGGGCATCATCTGATTGGCGTAGACGCTCAAAATTTCCGTCCAGCCGCTGTTCAGATACAAAAATGCCTTGACGGCTTCCATGGCGGCAAAGGCAGGGCCTGTCTGCATGAAAATGCCGAGGGCGGCCAGCCCGGCCAGCACCGAAAAGGCAATCAGCCCCTTGAAGCGCAGCCGGATCTGGCTATACGCTGCAAAAAACGCAGAAAATAAAAGGCACCACAAAAACAGCTGCGCTATATTAGGCGCAGGAAAAAAGCCCGTGCAGCACACGCAGGACAGCCCGAATGCCATGAGCAGCGTGGCTAAAAAGCGGCCTGTTTTTTCGTGATTGATGAATTTAAGCAGGCGTGACATAGCACACCTCCACTAAATGATGCTGTAATTGCGTGACATAGGAAAGATGGGCAGGGTCGTCCGGGGTGCGTGTGCACAGATACAGCCGGGCACTGGGCCCCATGCGCCGGATGGAGGTGATGCCCTCCACAATTCCGGCATCCAGCCGGGTGGTGATGATGATAGCGGCTCCCGTCCTGCGCATACGCCGCAATTCCAGCCGCAGTACATGGCTGAAATCCGTCACATCCGCAAAGGAACGGGCGGCCAGCATTTCTTTCAGCTGGTTCAGCCCCTCTGCCTGATCGGAAACAAATTCCGTGGCCTGCTTGCCATGCAGCGGCAGGCGAACAGGGCTGCCGTCCTCCATTTGCAGCTTGGCCACCGCCACCGCCGTTTCACACAGCGCATCCCGAAGGAAGGGGATATCGGCGGCGTTTTCCGCTTCCGGCGTGGCTGTGTCCACTAGAATCAGCGTGTCCGGGGGAGACGGCATTTCAAACCGGCGTACAACCAGTTCCTGCTTCCTAGAGGATAATTTCCAATGAATTCGTTTCATGGCGTCGCCGGGCTGATAGGTTCTGGTATCTTCGGGGGAATTATAGTCTTCCTGGGTGCGGCCAAGGGCGGCACTGCCGTCTTCGCCCAGGGAAATCTGGGGTTTATCAATGGGGTAGGGGTTGGGCAATACAAGATAAGTGTTCTCCTGGCCTTTGATGCGCTTTTTCATGGAGAACAGGCAAAAGAGATCCTGCACCTGCACCCGGCAGAGGGCCACCTGAAAGGAGCCCACATGCAGGCTTTGCAAAGCAAGCGAAGATTCGTAATCTGTGAAAGGGGCGGTGAGGAAATCGCAGGTCATCAGCCCTTGGGGGCATTGATAATCGCAGCGGATGGAGGAAACAGGCAAAAGACACCGATGCCGCATTCGCAAAAGCAGGGAAGCGTTTTCCCCGCGATGCACTTTATGCACCGGCATGTATAAGCCGCATTTCACCGACCGCACAGCCCACAGGCAGCTGATAAACCCGAACAAAAGCAGACACCCAAACAAGACGGCCAGAAAATAATACAGCCTGCCGCCTATGGAAAGGGCACAAAAGGCACTGGCGGCCATCGCCACCATCAGTGCCACGCTCCGGCGTGTCATGCCCGGCCCGTGGGAACGGGCAATGTATCAATCAGCTGCCGCAGCACCTGTTCAGCGGAAACGCCCTTCATTCGGGCTTCCGGCGTCAGAATCAGCCGATGGGAAAGCACCGGCAAGGCCATGCGGCGAATGTCGTCCGGCAATACATAATCCCGGCCGGATAAAAGCGCACAGGCCTGCGCCGCCTTCAAAAGCGCAATGGAGCCGCGGGGAGAAGCCCCCAGCTGCACCGCCTGATGGTTTCTGGTGACTGCCGTGATGGAGGCCACATAGCTTCTCGCTTCTCGGCTGGCGTATACCAAGCCCAGCTTTTCCTGCAAATCCAGTATCTCTGCACCGCCGCATACGGGCTGCAGTGTTTCCATGGGGTTCACTTGGGCGGAATACCGCTCCAGCACAGCCATTTCTTCCTCAATGGAGGGATAGCCGATGGCAATTCGCAAAAAGAAGCGGTCCATCTGCGCTTCGGGAAGGGGATAAGTGCCCACAAAATCCACCGGGTTCTGGGTGGCCAATACCATAAAGGGCTTGGGCATGGGATGGGTGATGCCGTCGATGGTTACTTGCCCTTCTTCCATTACTTCCAAGAGGGCGGACTGGGTCTTGGGGCTGGTGCGGTTGATTTCATCCGCCAGCACAATCTGGCTCATCACAGCACCCGGCTTGAACTCCATTTCGCCTGTTTGCAGGCTCACCATGGTGAAGCCCGTTACGTCCGAGGGCGTTACGTCCGGCGTGAACTGAATACGCTTGAAGCTGCATTGCAGCGATTTGGCGAGGGCGGATGCCATCGTGGTTTTGCCAACCCCCGGCACATCCTCGATCAATACATGGCCTTTGCAAATCAAGGCAATCAGCATCAGCTCAATGGCTTCCTCCTTGCCCACCACCGCTTTGGCAATATTCTGCTGCAGGGCGTAAACCAGCGGCCTTGCAGGATTGGTGATCTGCTGCATATGGAAAACTCCTTTCGTGCCCCGAAGCGATGGGGCAAATGAGCATTTCATTCTTTTTCAGCTTTCAGTATATCAATTTTTTGATGGAATTGCAACAGAAATCGACATAGAAATGTAAAAGTTTTGAAACAATGATGAGGGATGTGAGGGGCCTTGCCCCTCAAACTCCCCACCAGGGGGAAGTTCCCCCTGGAGACGCCTGTTGCGGAAAACTCACGCAGTTTCTGCATGGTTATGTGCCGCTGAAAGGTGAGGAAACGAAAAAAAGTATATTTCCGGTCTGGGGCGTTTTCAACGCCCTGCCGGATGCCAAGGGCATCCGGGGAAAACGGGAAAAGGCTGAGAGGGAAAATGAATTTTCCCCTCAGCTTTTTTCGTTTTCCTTTTGCCCGGAAATAACCATTGCAATCGTACTCTCACAAGTTACAGGCGCAAACAGTGCGTGGATAGCAATAACGTGTTCGCCAACCGGAGTCCAGAGGCACGGCCTCTGGTGCGGGGTTATAGGGGCTGCATAAGCCCCTAACCATAAACCTTTAACCGACAAAACAAAAACCGTCCGGGCGATTTCAGGATGCCCGGACGGTGAACGTGATATACGTTTTAGAGCACTTTGTTAAGGAAATCCTTGGTACGCTGCTGCTGGGGGTTAGAGAAGATTTCGCTGGGGGTACCTTCTTCCACGATGAGGCCTTCATCCATGAAAATAACCCGGTCCGCCACTTCACGGGCGAAGCCCATTTCGTGGGTTACGACCACCATGGTCATTCCGTCGTGAGCCAGCTGCTTCATAACGTCCAGCACTTCTCCCACCATTTCGGGGTCAAGGGCGGAGGTGGGTTCGTCAAAGAGCATAACCTGCGGCTCCATGCACAGGGCACGGACGATAGCGATACGCTGTTTCTGGCCGCCGGAGAGCTGGCTGGGGTAAGCGTTGGCACGATCGCTGAGCCCCACACGCTTGAGGAGAGCCATGGCCTTGTTCTCGGCTTCTTCCTTGGTTTTCTTCAGCAGCTTCATGGGAGCCAGCGTCATGTTTTTGAGGATGGTCATATGGGGGAAAAGGTTAAAGTGTTGAAACACCATGCCCATCTTTTCCCGGTGCTTGTTGATGTTCACACGGGGGTCGGTGATATTGACGCCTTCCACGGTGACGGTGCCGGCAGTGGGCTCTTCCAAGAGGTTGAGGCAGCGCAGGAAGGTGGATTTACCGGAGCCGGAGGGGCCGATCACCACGACCACTTCGCCGCGCTTGATCTGGGCATCAATGCCCCGGAGAGCCTTTAATTTGCCCTCATCGAAATGCTTTTCCAAGCCACTTACGGAAATGATAAAATCGGGAGCAGGGCTGCTTTGGACAGCCGGATTCTGATTAGTGGTCACTGTTGCGCAGCCTCCTTTCCAGCTTGCCGATGAGCCACGTAAGCGTCAACACCACGGCAAGGTACAGCATACCGGAAACGATGTAGGGGGTGAAAGCGGAGAAGGTACGGGAGCGGATATAGTCGCCAGCTTTGGTCAGTTCAGTCAGGGCGATGTAGGAGAGAATGGAGGTTTCCTTGATAAGGGAAATGAATTCGTTGCACATGGCCGGCAGGGCGGACTTGGCGGCTTGGGGCAGGATGATGTAGATCATGGTACGCAGGCCGGAAAGACCCAGCGAGCGGCCTGCTTCCGTCTGCCCTTTTTCCACGCTCATGATGCCGCCGCGAACGATTTCGGCCACATACGCAGCACTGTTCAAACCGCAGGCAATGACGCCGATGATGACCTTATCAATGCGTACAGAGCCGAAAATGCCGAAGTTGATAATCAAAACCTGCAAAAGCAGGGGCGTTCCGCGGATAAGGTTGATATAGAAAGCGGCAAACTTGGACAAAGCCCGCACTACATAAACGCCGATGGTGCCAAAGAAGCCTTTGCCACGGGCGTTGATGTTTTGCACCTGCGGCAAGCGCAGGATGGCGAGCAGCGTGCCCAGCACAACGCCCACGAGGATGGCGAAGAAGGAAACCTGCAGCGTAACGCCAAGCCCCTTCAAATATTGCAGCCAGCGGTCGTCCTTGATGACGTTCAGATAGATTTCTTTATAAAGAAATTGCCAGATGTTGAGGGTGTTGGCCTGAACCAGCGGTTCAATTTGCAGCCACCACTGCTCAAAAATGGAGATGGATTGGACAGCAGCGTTCAATGAAATTCCCTCCAGATTGCGTCTTTAATCGTACAAAGGCCGTAGAGAGGATAAGCTCCCTACGGCAGCATTTGCGTTTCTATGATGAAACTGCAGATGATATTAGTTGAAGTACTTCACAGCCAGTTCGTCGAAGAAGCCTTCTTTTTCCAGTTCGGCCAGAGCATCGTTGATCTTCTTGAGCAGTTCGGGGTTCTGCTTGTTCACTTCGATGCCGTACCAGTCAGCCTGCAGACCCATATCCACCATCTGGAGGGTATCGTCCTTCAGGGAAGCCAGAATGGCCTGACCCACGGGCTTGTCGATGATGACGGCGTCAATCTTGTTGCCCTGCAGATCCATGATGGCGTTGAGGAAGGTCTTATACTGGGCAACGTTTTCCTTGCCGGTAATTTCTTCGGCAGCAAAGTCGCTGGTAGTGCCCAGCTGCACGCCGATCTTCTTGCCGGCCAGCTCTTCGGTGGTGGCGTAGGGAGCATCCGTCTTCACGATGACGACCAGACCGGCGTTGATGTAGCCTTCAGAGAAGTCAACGGTCAGCTTGCGTTCGTCGGTGATGGAGATGCCGGACAGGCCGATGGTGTTCTTGTTGGCGGCCACGGCACTGATAACAGCGTCAAAGTCCATGGCTTCGATTTCATATTCGATGCCGGCTTTCTTGGCGATGGCATCCCACATGTCGATGTCGTAGCCAATGGTCTTTTCGCCTTCGACGTATTCAAAGGGGGGATATTCGGGGTTGGTAGCCACGATCACCTTTTCGGCCTTCTTGGCGCAGCCGGCCATGGTCAGAGCCAGCACAAGGATCAGCAGCAGAGCAGTCAGTTTCTTCATAGTAAATTCCTCCTGAAATCATTACTCACATCATTTTATGAGAACGGGGTCAGTATATCACCCTTTTTTTATTGTGTCAATAGATAAATTGAATAAATATACACAAAATTTCAAATAAATTTGGGATACATCCGAAAAATATACGGATTTATACATCCAATTTTGCATAAATACAATACACATGGAACAAATGGCATAAAAATGACCAGAAGGGGGGCAGGAAAAGCATAAAAAAACGCCCGCTGAAAAACGGGCGAAAAAGCAGCAGGGAGGAAGGATTATTCTGCTTCCCAATCAGTAACGAGTTTATCGTAGGATGTGAGGGTGATTTTCTGGCCCAGCTGCCATGGGGGCAGGGGCAGATTGGCGTCCCAGTAAAAGAGGCGGTCGTCTTCCTCGCTTTCGATGCGGTCAATGCTGATCATCATGGGCTTCACCTGCAGGCCTTCCCGGTATACAGCTTCTTCCTCTACTTCTTTCAGATAGCCGCTGGTTTTCCGGGTTTTGCCGTGGAGGGCATGGTTCAGATGCCGGGCATAGCAGATGAGGGGGGAAAGGAAAACGGTATAACCGAAAATCAGCACGGCACCCAGCAGGATGGTGACGACGGTGGTGAGCCACTGCACCCGGATCGTAAGGGAATAGACAAGAACTGCCAGCAGCAACAGGCAGGGAAGCATGAGCACAAAGAGCCTCTTTTTCTTTTGAGCGTTGATCTGTTCCAAATCCTGAAGGGTATACACGGTGCGTTCCTCATTTCTGTGGATGAAATTTATTGCTTTTTCATTATACATGAAAAGTGTGGAAATGTACAGCACCGTTTTGTGTCATCACCTTGTCAAAGCAGGATGCAGATCATGCCGCCCTCTCCTTCGTTGAGCATCCGGGTCAGGGCGGTTTGCACTTTCTCCTGGGCATCTGAAGGCATTTGGCGCAGTTTATTGTTCAGCCCCTCCTGAATCAGCGTTTGCAGGGATTTGCCGAAGAAATTGGTGTTCCACAGGGCTTCCCGGTCGTTTTCGTATTGTTGGTTCAGGGTTTCGATGAACTGCTCGCTTTGCTCCTGCGTGCCCAGCACCGGGGCAATTTCCGTTTCGATGTCCGAGCGGATCAGATGCAGGGTGGGCGCATCCGCCCGAAGCCGCACGCCGAAGCGATTGCCCTGCCGCATCAGTTCCGGCTTTTGCAGGTGAATTTCGCTCATGGCCGGGGTCACCAGCCCATAGCCCGTTTGCTGTACCGCATGGAGGGCACCTGCAATGCGGTCATAGGCTCTCTTTTTCTGCATCAGTTCCGTCATGAGGGAAAGCAGATGGGCGTCCCCTGTGATGGTTTCTCCGCATTGCTCCGAAAGAATCCGGCTGAATAAACCTTCCTTCACCGGCAAAGTATACCGAACGGTGCCTTCCCCTAAATCCACCTGCTCATTGACGGGCATTTCCAGCTGCTCGGAGTTGAGGAACACGGTGGGCACAAGGGCCTTATCCCGCACCTTTTTCAGCATACTGCCCAGCTTTCGCACGGCATCCTGCGCCGTTTGGGGCAGCCAGTGATCACTGCTCAAAGCACCCACCCAATCGGGCAGGGAGAAGCGCACTTCCCGGAGGGGGAAAGCCGTGAGCACGGAAGAAAGCAGCGTCTGCATATCCTGCTCGTTCATTTCCTTTATGTTCAGCAATGTCACAGGCACGTCATATTTCTTTTCCAGTGCTCGGCGCAGGGATTCCGTTTCGGTGTCTTTGGGTCTGGAAGAATTGAGAATCACGGCAAAGGGCTTGCCGGTTGCTTTTACTTCCCGGATGGCGGCTTCTTCCGCTTGGGTGTAGGCACTGCGTGGCAAATCTGCCACTGTGCCGTCGCAGGTGACCACAAGGCCTATGGTAGCATGGTCTTCCATCACTTTTCTGGTGCCAAGAGCGGCAGCCTCCGCAAAGGGAATGTCATTCTCTGCCCAGGGGGTTGACACCATCCGGGCTTCTTCTCCTTCCCCGGCTCCCTCGGCTCCGGGAATGAGAAAGCCTACGGAATCCACCATCCGCACTTTGGCCTTCATATGATCGTTCAGTTCAATTTCCGCTGCCCCTTCTCCGGGGATAAAGCTGGGCTGGGTGGTCATAATCATGCGGCCGGAGCCTGATTGGGGCAGTTCATCCATCAGCCTGTCTTTCCTTGGGCCGGGAGCCACATAGGGCAGCACCATCTGATCCATAAACCGGGCAATGAGGGTGCTTTTTCCGGTGCGCACCGGGCCTACTACGCCGATATACAGTTCCCCTTGGGTTCTTTCCAGCATATCCTGGTAAAGGGGTTTGAGCACCCCCAACGCTGTTTGTTCCATTCCAAATGCCTCCTTTTCCGCTTTCGCACCATTTGTATGCGGAAAAAGCGGGAGATATGCCGGGCATAGAAGGGAAGACTGCTGCATAGCGTAGCATACATGAAAAAAACGAAGGGAGCGATAAAAATGGAACAGGTGATGCACGCATTTTCCGGCAGCAATACGGCAGAGGGCTTTTATGGCTATTTTGAAGATTTGCAAAAGGCAGCGGACAGAACGGTGATTATCAAGGGCGGCCCCGGCGTTGGCAAAAGCACGCTGATGAAAAAGGTGGGCACTTTCTTTGAGGAAAAAGGGCTGAATATCTGCTATTATCATTGCTCCGGCGATCCCGACAGCGTGGATGCCGTCTGGGTGAAGGAAAAAAAGTATCTGATGCTGGATGGCACGTCTCCCCATATCGTAGATCCTGTGCGCCCCGGTGCCAGAGACGGCATTTTGAATCTGGGTGTGTGCCTGCATGAGCAGAAATTGGCCGAACAGCAGCAGGAAATTGACGCCTTATTCATCGACATCAGCCGCACCTTTTTAAGAGCCTATCGCTATCTGAAAGCGGCGGCGGCCATGCGGGCAGATACTGCGGCGGTGTATGCCATGGCATTGTCTCCCGAAAAACGCAGGCAGATGGAAGGGGAACTGCTATCACTGGTTCCTTCTGGGGGCAAGGGAAAAGAAAGCCACGCTTTTTTGCAGGCGGTCACATGGAAAGGCGTGGTACAGTATCCGGAATGGCTGGAAGCGAAAACCATGGTCAGCCTGCATCTGCCGTGGGGTATGGAAGCGGATGTGTTTTTGCAGCCTGTTTTGCATCTGGCCCGGCAAAAGGGGGCGGATATCCGCTGCTGGCATGACCCCTTGGAAGGGAAGAAGCTATCCCATGTGCAGGTGGAGGATGTGCTTTTTACCACAGCATCGCCCCAAGGGGCAAAAACCCTGACGCCCGATATGGATGAAGATATATTGCATAAACAGGTGAGCCGGCTGTCCTTTAACCGGGCGGTTTATGATTTGTGCCTGCATCAGGCGGTGGATGTGCTGGCGCAGGCCAAGGAAGCCCATGACCGGCTGGAGAGATATTACATTGACGCCATGGACTTTGGCCGCTTGCAAGCCATCACAAAGGAAGTGCTGGAGGACTTGGCAGCTTATTGAGCAAAGGGGGGCAACCTCCTTTTTACGTTCAGCAAAATTATCGTAAAACAATAAAAATATATTGACAAAGAGAAAGTGCCTGTGCTATACTGCGGATGAAAGGAGGCGATGGATGATGAAAAGAAAGTCCATGGCGATGATTTTGCAGGGGATTTTGGCGGCACTGGCCGGGATTTGCCTTTTGTTCCTTTTTGTGGCTCTGCCAAGGATGGGGCGTGATGTGGCGGAATATGCGCCGGAGTATCAGCACATGTTCTGGCCGTGCCTTTTATGGGCGTGGGTATTTGGGCTGCCGGTGATGGTTTCCGTTGTGCCTGCATGGCAGATTTTCGGCACCATCCGGGAAAAGGGCAAGCCCTTCTGCGTGGAAAATGCCCGGCGGTTTCGCCTGATTTCCCTGTGCGCATTGGCCAGCGGAACGGTGCTGCTTTGCGGCCTGATTGTGCTGATGATTGCCGGGGTGGGCAGTGCGCCCCTGTTTTTCTTTGCAGGGCCTATCGGGCTGGCAGTGTGTGCGGTGTTTGGGTTTGCCTGCCATGTGATGAGCCGTTTGGTGCAGGAAACAGCGGAAATGCGTGAAGAAAACGAACTGACGGTGTGAGGGGATAGCCATGATTGTTGTGAATATTGATGTGATGATGGCGAAAAGAAAAATCAGCCTGACGGAGCTGGCGGAGCGCATGGATATCACCCTTGCCAATATGTCTATTTTGAAAACAGGCAAGGCCAAGGCGGTGCGCTTTGAAACGCTGAATAAGCTGTGCCGCATTCTGGATTGCCAGCCCGGGGATTTGCTGGCCTATGAGGCAGATGAGATGGAATGATAAGAAAAATCGGGCTTATTCTTTTGTGTCTGCTGGTGGTTTTTGCGCTTTTCGCATGCGAAAGAGGAGTGGAGAAAGCGGAAATAACAGCCTATGTGCAGTCAAACGAAACTGAAATTCTGACCTGTATCCGGCAGCAAAACGCTAAAGCACTGGAAGGAAACGGCTATATTACCGAGGTGTATGAAAAACCGGAATACATTGCGTTTTACTGTTTCGGGAAAGGGTTTGGCCCGTCCGGTGCCTATTATGGGTTTTATTTCAGCCCACAAGACAAACCTTTGGGCATTCGATACGTTGCGGATGACAATTTGCAGCCGCAGGGAGCAGCCTTTGTCTATCGGAACAGCAACGATGATAATACTTATTATACGGAAAAAATCGGAGATTGCCTGTATTATTACGAAGCGCATTTCTGACAAAAAAAGACCGCCGAAGCGGTCTTTTTTCATTCATCAGCCCAGCAATTTTTTCAGGGCGTTGCGGACGGCGTTTTTGCCTTTCAGCATTTCGTTCAGCCAGAGGGTGACGGCATCGGCCACCGGGGTTTCGTAAACATTCAGGCCGAAAATATCGCTTCTGGACAGGATGGCCTTCAGCTGTTCCTTTTCTACCGTTTCTCCGATTTTGAGGAAGGAGATCATTTCCTGCACCTGCGAAAGCAAGGGGTCAGCGCTGGGGGCGAAGGGGGTCAGGGTATCGTCGATAGCCATCAGATACCGCAGCCATCCGGCCAGCACGAAGGGAATCACCTGCAAGTCTTCCAGATGCAAATCCGCACGCTTCTGATACATCTTCATGGTTTCGCCAAAGCGGATGGGGAGCTTTTGAGAGGTATCGGTGGCGATGCGCTGGGGGGTATCCGGCATGAAGGGGTTGGGCAGCCGCTTTTCCAATACTTCCCCGGCGAATTTTTCGGGGGAGAGGATGCCGGGGTTGACCACCACCGGCATGGCTTCCACATAAGCCAGACGATGCACCAGCTTTTTCAGGTCATCATCGTTCATTTCTTCGCATATACTGGTGTGCGAAAGCAGGCAGCCCAGGATGGCTAAAGATGTATGCAGGGGATTTAAGCAGGTGCATACCTTCATTTTTTCGGTTTTGTCCACCGTCTCCCGATCGGCAAAATAGAAGCCTGCTTTTTCCAGCGGCGGCCGCCCGGCAGGGAATTTTTCTTCGATGACCAGATATTCCGTTTCTTCGGCGTTGACGAAAGCGGCGGTATAGGTATTTTTCTCGGTAATGATGGTGTCCACATCTTCAAAGCCGCTGTCTTTCAGCATTTGTGCCACTTTGGCATCCGGCCGGGGTGTGATCTTATCAATCATACTAATGGGGAAAGCGATTTTGCTCTCGTCCGTCAGATAGGTGACAAATGCGCCATCCACCAGATCGTTTTGCGACCAGCCCATGGCCATATGCAAAACCGCAGCCTTTAGCTTATCACCGTTGGCACTGCAATTATCCATGCTGACCAGGGACAGGGGCAAAGCACCGTTTTTGAACCGGCGGTAGAGCCCGGCGGTGAGCTTGCCGATGGTGGAAGCAGCCTTGCCGGGACCGGAAAGAATGTCTTTTTCAATGAAGGGCAGCGTTTCGCCCTTGGCATTTGTCACGGCATAGCCTTTTTCCGTGATGGTGAGGGACACCATTTGCAGGGAAGGGGCAGCAAGCACTTGTTGCAGGCGGTCGTCATGGGCGGGGTTCCGCCCGTCGCAGCGTAACGCTTCGCAGACGCTGGCAATCACTTTCTTTTCTACCGTGCCGTCGCTTTTCAGTACGCACAGAACCGATAGGCAATCAAAGGGGGTATAGGCCTTGTCAATGATTTCGCCATCAAAACATTCAGCTACCACAAGGCCTGTATCATACAGCCCTTTATCAATCAGTGTTTGCAAATCCGCCGCCGGGAAAGCGCGGAAAATATTGCCGGCCCCCAGATGCAGCCATGCAGGAGAGAGGAAGGTCTTTTCTTTCAAAGCCTGCACATCAAAAGCGGGCAGGGAAAAACCACCCTTTTCCCAAGAGGCAGTATCTTTGAGGGCAGTGTAATTCAATTTCATGACGGATGCTCCTTTCGGCCTTTCGCCATTAACGGTTGATGTTATTATACATGAAAAAAATCCTTTGTACAAGCAAAGAAAAAAGATTTGTTCAAAAAGACAAAAAGATGGCAAAAAGCGCATTATTTTCCCGGAAAAGAAAATCTTTGCTTGCATCCTGACGCAAAATAACGTATACTATATGTTGACCCGGTAGGGTTAGTGCCGGTTAAGGAGGTTCAGCAAAGATGGAATGTAAAGTAAAGAACGATATGGGCACGATCTATATTTCCGAAGATGTGCTGCTGAAGGTTGTCGGCTATGCTGCTTTGGAATGCTATGGTATCGTCGCTATGTCCTCCAAACGTGCGAAAGACGGCCTGGTGGAATGGCTGGGCAGAGAGAATTTGAGCCGTGGCGTGCAAATCCGGATGGTGAATGACGAACTGGATGTGGATTTGTTCATCGTGGTGGAATACGGCATCAGCGTGGCTGAAGTATGCAAGACCATTGTGGAAGTGGTTCGCTATAAGCTGGAAAGCATGACGGGGGTTAAGGTTCGCTCCGTCAATATCAGTGTGGAGGGCATCCGCATTTAAGCTTTGCCCATCGGAAACACACAACGATTGAACGGAGGGGAAAATCCTTTGATTCAGGTACAAGCAATTGACGGGCTGTTGCTCAGAGAAATGGTTCTGGCCGGTGCAGCCTTATTGGAAAAAAACCGTGAAGCGGTGGATGCTCTGAACGTATTCCCTGTGCCGGATGGCGATACGGGCACCAATATGAGCCTGACCATGACCAGTGCTACAAGGGAAGTGAACCAGAAAGAATATACCCGTGCCGATGAAGCGGCGGAAGCCATGGCCAAGGGTGCCCTGCGCGGGGCTCGCGGCAATTCCGGCGTAATCACAAGCCAGCTCTATCGCGGTTTCGCAAGGGCTTTGGAAGGCGTGGAAAAAATCACTCCCCTGCAATTTGCAAATGCGCTCAAACGGGGTGCAGAAACAGCCTATAAAGCCGTGATGAAGCCCAAGGAAGGCACCATTTTGACGGTAGCCCGTGTCATCGCAGAGGATGCGGTGCGTCAGGCGGAAAAAGAGCCGGATAATTACGACGCCTTGTTCAATGTGATTTTGCAAAGCGGAGAGGCCATTTTGAACCGTACCCCTGAAATGCTGCCCGTGCTCAAGCAGGCCGGCGTTGTGGATGCCGGTGGCCGTGGCCTGATGCTGCTGTATATGGGCTATGCCGCCGTGCTTCGGGGAGATAATTTGGACGAGCTGCATCTCCATGATACCGGCGAAGAAGGTGCCGCCATTGAATTTGTGGACGACCATGATTCCTTGGATGAAATCACTTTCGCCTATTGCACGGAGTTTTTGATTCAAAACCTCAAGGAAGATAAAAAGGACGAGGATATCGACCATTTCCGCCGTCAGCTGAACCGCATCGGTGATTGCGTGCTGGTGGTTGGGGATCTTTCCTTGGTGAAAGTGCATGTGCATACCAATGACCCCGGCAAGGCCTTGCAATATGGCCTGAATCTGGGCGAACTGGTCAATTTGAAAATTGAAAACATGGTGGAGCAGCGTAGGGAAAACCTTCGCAAGAAGGCTGCCGCTGCCGCCAAAGAGCCGCCCAAGCCCTATGGCATGGTTAGCGTCTCTTTGGGCGAAGGCTTCTCCAATATCCTCAAGGATCTGGGTGTGGACGGCATCGTGGAAGGCGGCCAGACCATGAACCCCTCTATCGAGGATTTGCAAAAGGCCATTGACGCCGTGAACGCCGAAACTATTTTCGTTTTCCCCAATAACGGCAATATCATTCTGGCTGCCCAGCAGGCAGCCAAGCTGTCCAAGAAAAACGTGCTGGTGCTGCCCACCAAGAACGTGGCGATGGGCATCGCTGCCGCCGTTGCCTTCCAGCCCGATTTGTCCGCCGAAGATAACCTGCAGCGGATGGACGAGGCTGCCCAGAAGGTGCGCACAGGGATGATCACCTTCGCCGTCCGGAACAGCGAATTTGAAGATATGCACATCAACGAAGGCGATATCATCGGCCTGTCCAACGGCAAAGTGACGTTCAAAGCGGATAATACCCGGGAAGTGGCTCTGGCTCTGATGAAAGATATTGTTACCGAAGACGACGGTCTCATTACCGTCTACTATGGTGCCGATACCACCGAAGAAGACGCCAATGCCTTGGCCGAAGAAATCGAAGCCATTTATGAGGACTGCGACGTGGAAGTGCATTCCGGCGGCCAGCCCCTGTATTACTACCTCATCAGCGTGGAATAAAAACTATTACACGCAGGATGCTGAAAACGGCTTATATGTAACTGAAACGGTTACATTTGAGCCGTTTTTTCGTTTTTCATGTAACCGTTCTGATGAAAAATATTTTTTCATCCTTGCAGGAAATTGGATACTATGCGTCGAAATAATAAAATACAAGCAAGAGATGAGAAAAATATAGCCGGAAGGCTCCGGCCATCATAATGCGAAAGGAGAATCGCCATGAAAACCAATATTACCGCCAAGAACATGGTCATTACCCCCGGCATCAGCAACCGTATCTTCAAAAAGACGGCCACGATGGAACGTTATCTGAAGCCCGATACGGAGATGTTTGTGCGTCTTCGCAAGGAAAGAGACGAGCGCATCTGCGAGATCACGGTGCCCATGAAAGGGGTCACCCTGCGTGCCGAATCCGCCAGCAAGGATAATTTGTTCATGGCCATTGACCGTTGCCTGGCCAAACTGGAAAGGCAGATCCTGCGTCATCGCAACAAGCTGGAAAAGCGGCTGCGTGAAGATGCTTATCAGGAGGAAGTACCCGAATTTATCGAAGATCCCCAAGCCTATGGCGTGGGCGAAAGGAAAATCGTCCGCACCAAGACATTCCCCGTGCGCCCCATGGCTGTGGAAGATGCCATTTTGCAGATGGAGCTGCTGGGCCATTCCTTCTTCGTATTTGTGGATATTGAAACGGAACGCACCAATGTGCTTTATTTGCGCAAGGACGGCGATCTGGGCCTGATGGTGCCGGAAGCCTGATGTTTTCCGCCCGGCAGGAGCCGTTGAAGATGTGAATAATGCGTGCTGCACGGCACGCTCCATATAGACGGTTTATAGCCACTTATGTTTTCTTTCTGAATGGAAGGGCAATGCCCTTTGGAGAAAGGTCGGGGGTACTGTTTCGCCCCTGACACCACTCCTGCGGATGGCAGAAATCCGCAGCCTCCCTGTTATTTCCCGGTTGCCGCTGCAGACGGAGAGTGGCCGTTTGCAGCGGCTTTTTTGCGTTTTTGTGGAAAGGCAAAGCGGAAGAAGCATATTTGGTGCAATTTATTGTAAACTTTTTGTATTTGTTAAAAAATAAGTCTTTTGTGTTTCGTATTTATGTGGTATACTGTTTCTGTATTGAATGGCTTGAAGACGCACAGGGCTTGCCCGAAGCGTTTTTGAAGGAGGAACCCCGTGGCTAGACACAAGAAGCGCAAAAGCCGCTATAACAAGCGGGATGCACGCCTGCCCCTGATTTTGATTTTGCTGGGCGTATTATTCGTGTTTATTATCATCAGCCCCAAAGAAAAAACCATCAAGGCTCTGAACGTTACTTCTACCGGCATCGTATCCACCCATGCCGGCCTTCGCATCAGTGAAGTGATGAGCGATAACGTCAGTGCTTACCCGGATGAGCTGGGACGGTTTGGGGACTGGGTGGAGATTGAAAACACACTGGATACCCCCATGAACCTCAAGGGCGTCGGCCTTTCGGACCGTAGCGACCGTATCATCTTCCTCTTCCCGGATATCACCCTTGGGGCGCATGCCCGTATCTGCGTGTTTGCGGATGATGTGAACCGGGATGTGCCGGGGAATGTGCTGCATGCGAAATTTAAGATTTCATCACTCGGCGAATCGGTGTATCTGTTTGACGCCAACGGCGTGGCCATTGACCATGTGGAAGTGCCCACCATGAACACCGACGAAAGCTATGCCCTGATGGATCACGGCAGCTTTGAAAGAACCTACGATTATTCCCCCGATTATCCCAACGGCGAAAACGGCCATGAAGCGTATCTGGCCAATTATGATTTCAACGATGGCCTTCTGATGATCAACGAAGTGATGCCTTCTCCCCGTTCCGGCATCCGGGATGAGGATGACGAATTGAGCGATTGGGTGGAATTATATAACCTGAGCAATGAAGATATTCCCCTTGGCAATATGGCACTCAGCGATGACCCAGCCAAGCCCATCAAGTGGATTTTCCCGCAGAATGCGGTGATTCCGGCTGGCGGATATTATCTGGTGTTCTGCTCGGGGAAGGATAAGGTGGAAGTGAATACCGCCTATCCGCACACCAATTTTTCCATCAATAACCAAGAAGAAACGCTGGTGCTTTCCACCCTCGTGGGGGAACAGATTGACCGGGTGACGGTGCGCAATCTGGAAAAGGACACCAGCTATGGCCGGGGAACGGATGATTTGAGCCAGTGGCATATTTTTACATTGGCAACCCCCGGTGCGCCCAATAACGAGGCCGGGCAGGCCAAGGCGGATTTATATATGCGCGGGGTGAATTACTCCGGCGTGTATATTACGGAGGCTATGGCATCCTCCGCCAAGGTGCAGGCCTTTGCCGATCTGGAGGCCTGTGACTATGTGGAGCTTTATAACTCCTCCGCCCAGACGGTGGATCTTTCCGGCTGGGGATTGAGCGATAATATCGGTTGGCCCTTGAAATGGACGTTTCCGCAGGGGACGTCCATTTTTCCGGGAGAATATAAGGTGATTATGCTGGATGGCTCCGAAACAGCCGGAACCAACGCCAACAGGCTTCACGCTTCCTTCAGCATTCCCAGAACCGGCGGCGAAGTGATGACCCTTTCCGATGCCAATGGCCGGGTATTGGATAAGATGTATCTGCCGGAAATTCCCACGGATGTTTCCTACGGCAGAACCTTGGGCGCCGGCGGCTTTTTTTATTATGATGCGCCTACCCCCGGCAAGGAAAACGGCCACGGCTTTTCCGGATTTTCTCAAAAGCCGGTGTTCAGCCTGCCGGCCGGCCTCTATACCGGCACCATCAGCGTTTCCATTGAAGTACCCAAGGGCACCACAGTGCGCTATACGCTGGATGGCTCCATCCCCACCATTGATAACGGCATCCTGTACACCCCCGGCTGTGCGGACTTGACCAACTTTTCCAGCCATCGGGTGATCCGTGCCCGGGCGTTTGAGCCGGGAAAGCAGCCTTCCGATACCGTGACGGTGTCCTATATCATGAACACCTATCACGCCATGGATGTGGTATCGCTGGTGTGTGAACCCAATGAGCTCTGGGACGAGGCTACCGGCCTTCTCTCCGATGCACCTGACCCCAAATATTATAAAGAGGGGCAGGAGCTGGTGGTCAATAAGGAAAAAATTCCCTTCAAAACCCCTGTCTATCGTAACTGGGGGAAGATTGACCGCCCGGGCTATGTGGAACTTTTCAACCACACCACCGGCGAAGCCTATATTGCCCAAGGCATCAAGATGGATCTGATGGGGGACTACAGCTTGGATATGCCCCAGAAGTCCTTCAAGGTTCGGGCGCAGGCGGCGTACGGCGAAAAATATTTCAATTATCCCTTGTTTGAGGACAGAGACTATACCTTCTATAAGTCCTTTACCCTGCGTAATTCCGGCAACGATAACGTGTGGACCCGGGTGGCAGACGGGGTGCAGACAAGGCTTGTGGACAAGTACCTGAACAATGACGTGATGATGACGCTGGCATGGCGGCCTGTGGCGGTTTACTTAAACGGCACCTATTGGGGCCACTATAACATGCGTGAGCGGAAGGATCGCTTTTCCATCGGCCAGTTTGAAGGCCTTGATCTGGAAGATACAAAGACCTTGGAAAATATCACCATCCTCCGTGCAGGATGGGGCGAAGTGCAGGGCGATAACAGCGAATACCGGGCCATGCTGAAAGAAATCGAAAAGCTGTCGCCCAATACCAACCCCAATGACCTGCAATACCTCTACGACCATATTGATATTGATAACTACATCGAATGGTATGCGGTGAAGATGTTCTTCGGGGATTCTGACCCCGGCAATATCATGTTCTATAAGCTGCCCCATGAAGGCAGCAAATGGAAATGCGTGCTGTTTGATATGGACTATGGCCTCTTCCGCTCCCAGTTTGACAGTCCTATGTCTTACCTGAAAACAACCGGTATGGGTCAGCAGAACATCAATAACACCATCTTCCGCAAGATGATCGAATCGGATGTGATCCGGGATCAGTTCCTGACAAGGTTGGGCGTAATTTTCCAGACGCTGACCACCGAAGTGATGATTTCGGAACTGGATGAATGTACGGCCATGATTCAGCCGGAGCTGCGGCGGCACTATGACCGCTGGGCGCAGTATAAAGAACCGGCCATCAATATCGACTCGCCTACCACCATGGAAGGATATCTAAGGTACTGGGAAACCCGTGTGAACCGTATGAAAGATACCATGACACGGAGGCCGTATCTGTTCTGGGGCTTTGTACAGAACCAGTTCGGCCTGACCAATGAACAAATGATTTATTATTTCGGAGCCCGTCCGGCCAACCCGGATGCCGAAAATTGATGGCACGAGAATGAAGGAGGAACTACACCATGGAAAACACAACCTTGACCTTTAACGATGTCGCGAATGGCAATGCCAATGTATCCGATTGGTTTGCGGATCAATTTGCCACCTTTGTGCCGCTGAATGTGCTGTTTGCGCTGGTGGCTGCTTTTGTGGCCGGCTCCGTGATTGCGCTGGTGTATAAGAAAACCTATCGGGGCGTGCTTTACAGCCCTTCCTTCTCCCTGACCCTGATTATGCTCACGCTGGTCACAACCCCCGTTGTTATGTGTATCGGCAGCAACGTGGCTTTGTCCATGGGTATGGTGGGTGCTTTGTCCATTGTACGCTTCCGTACCGCTGTGAAGGATCCCCTTGACACAGCCTATATGTTCTGGGCGTTGACCATGGGCATTCTGCTGGGTGCTAATGCGTATGTGATTGCTTTGGTTGCGCTGATTGGCATTGCCTGCGCCATGCTGCTGATTTCCTATAAGCGGCTGCGCTCCCCCAACAGCTACCTCTTGGTGGTGCATCATGATGAATATGCCCAGAAGGATATCGAAAGCGAACTGAAGCGGAACGTGCGCTTCTATCGCATCCGTTCCAAGACCGTCACCCGCAACGGCAGCGAAACCACGGTGGAAATCCGGCTGGATCATCGGGTGAATATTGTGTCCAATATGCTGGAAATCAATGGCGTGCATGAAGCAACGCTGGTAGCCTGCCAAACGGAAGCGGGGGCGTAAGAAATGGCACTGCCCCTTCGCCATGAGCTGAAATTTTTGATTTCGGATATGCAGTACAGGGTGCTCTCCAATGTGATGAAGCCGCTGCTGCATCTGGATAAAAACGCCGAAAGAAACGGCGGTTCTTATCATATCCGCTCCCTCTATTTCGATACCGTTTTTGATGATGCGTATTACGATAAAATGGACGGCGTGAAGGACCGCAATAAGTACCGTATCCGCATCTATAACCTGAAAGACACGGAAGTGTTCATGGAATGCAAGACCAAGGTGGGTGCCCTGATTTCCAAGCGAACGGTGGAAATCGGAAGGGATATGGCGGAGCAAATCATCGCTTGCGACCCGACAGGATTGCAGAAAACCCGGTATGGCCTGCTTGGCGATGTGTATCGGGAAATGCGGACAAACCTTCTGCATCCCGTTGTGATTGTGGACTATGAACGGGAAGCGTACCTGCACCCAGCAGAAGAAGTGCGTATTACCTTCGATAAGCACCTGCGCACAGGGCTTCAGTCCATTGACCTGTTTAACCCCAAAATCCCCACCATTCCCGTCTTTGACGATGAGCAGAATATGGTGCTGGAAGTGAAGTATAACCGGGTGCTGCCCCCTTACCTTGCGGATATGCTGTCCTTCGCCATTGGCGGCGAGGCCGTGCAGCAGGCTGTGTCCAAGTATACCCTCTGCCGCAGGTATGAACAGAAGTAAGGCTTTTTCATGGGCTTTGCCTCTGCGACCTTATCAGGGGGAAGCTTCCTTCCGAACCTGCCTGCTGCGGAAAAGCGGTCTTGCTTTCCTGATGGTTTGTGCCGCTGAAATGGAAGGACGATTGACAGAATGATTTCCGGGTGGGCGTTTCCAAACGCCCTGCCGGATGCACAGCATCCGGCGAAAACGAAAAAATTGCCGAGGGAAAAGTTTACTTTTCTACTCGGCAATTTTTATCGTTTTCTTTTACTCGGAAATTTACATTTCATTCCCCCAACGCAACGGGCGCATATATTTTGCGAAAGGCTTTCACCGTGTTCGCCAGATGGAGTCCAGAGGCACGGCTTCTGGTGCAGGGGTGTGGGGGCTGTATAAGCCCCCGCATATCTCGGTCTGCCATACCTTCGTCACACAAACACGCACATCACGGCGAACACGCACAGGGTAACGGCGGTCATGGCGGAGAGGGCAGAAGATACTTGCTCTCTTTCCTCGGGGCGATCGGCGAAGATGGGCACCACATAGGGGGCAGGCAGCATAAAGGCCAGAATCATAGCTCCGGTATGCACGATGGGGAAGAAGATATTCACAAGCAGAATGATCCCCAGCATGCCGCCCATGATACCAAGGCGCAGAGCCACGGTTTTCAGGGTATCTTTTTGTTTGAGCTCTGCAAAACGCAAATCATAGCCCACGGAGAGCAAAATCAGCATGCTCACAGGAGCCGAAATAAAGGCCGTACAGGCGTCAATGACGGGAGCAATACCAATCTTGCCCAGCATGCCATAAAGCCCTGTTGCGCCCAATAACAGCCCTGTAATCACGCCCCAAACCACGGGGGTTGTGAAACAGTCCTTTACCATGGTTTTCATGCTGCGGTTGCTGCCGGCAAGGAGTGCCTTATAGATGGTGAAGCAGAAGAACGCCTGCCCCAGATCAATGAGCGCGAAGGCGGATTTGTCCACATCCGGAAACAGCAGCATGAACAGAGGATAGCCCAGCATTCCGCCCTCAAAGCCGCACATGAGGAAAGGGGTCAGCGTGCCGGGCATTTTCATTTTACGGCACAGCACCTTGCCAAGCATTAGCCCCAGACACCCGGCGATAAAGATCACCAGCGGCAGAATCAGGCTTTTTTCGTCATACTGCGCCGTGGCAAAGGCACCGATGACCACAAAGGGCAAGCCGATATCCACAGCCACTTTTTTCAGGGCATCAATGCCGTCCCGGCTCAGGATATTTTTCTTGCGGCAAAGCACACCCAGGAACAGAGCCAGAAAAACAGGCAGTGCCGTTTTGATAACGCCCATCAGCGTTTCCATAGGTTTCATTCCTCCCGATTTTCATGAAAAAGGGGAAAGCACCCTATCGGCGGCAATCCCCTTTGATTTTATTGGTAGAAATCAGGCACGGATATGGGCGTCGAATTTTTCGGCGGCAATCTTCAGTGCCTTATTGGTGAGACGGGTGATTTCTTCTTCCGTCAGGGTATGATCGGGAGAGCGGAAGGTGAAGGAGAAGGCCACGCTCTTGTTGCCTTCGCCGATCTGTACGCCCCGGAAGACGTCAAACATGCGAATATCTTCCAGCAGGCTGCCACAGCCGTCTTTCAGCGCATCCAGCATGGGGCCAACCAGCGTTTCTTCCTTCATGACCAAGGCCAGGTCACGCTGCACGGCAGGGAAGCGGGCAATGGATTTCACCGTAGTCATGGGGCGGATGGCCTTGAAGAACACGTTCAGGTTCACTTCGGCCACATAGGCACGGCCGGGCAGGTCGAACAGATCAGCGGTGTCCGGGTGCACTTCGCCCAGCACGCACAGGGTTTCTTCGCCCAGCATCAGTTTTGCCTGACGGCCGGGATGCAGGTAATTTTCATTGGCGGTGGCAATCTTATACTGAATACCGTTTTCGGCGCACAGGGCTTCCACCACGCCACGGATGGCGTAGAAATCTGCGTTGCCATACATGCCGATGGCCAAGGAGGGCGTTTCGGTGGGCAGGTTTTCTTCGGTGCGGTTCACGGCATCGAAGGTGGCACCCAACTCATAAATCCGGCCGTTTTCATTGCCGTTTTTCATGTTGGTGGAGAGGGTTTTGAGCAGGCCGCACAGCATCGTGGTGCGCATGCAGGCGGTGTCTTCGCCCAAGGGATTGCGAACCATCAAAGGCTGGCTGCGGCGGTCATTTTCCGGCATGCCCAGCATGTCGATTGCCTTCTTGGAAACGAAGGAGAAGGTCATGGTTTCATAAAAGCCCATGCCGGACAAAAGCTGGCGCAGCATTTTCTGGTTCCGGGTCTTTTCGTTTAGGCCGCCCATGGGGTTTTCGCCCTTGAGGTGGGTGATGGGGATGCGGTCATACCCGGCATAGCGCAGCACTTCTTCGCAGATATCCGCTTCCTGCTCAATATCCTGACGGAAGGCAGGGGCGGTGACGGTCATCTGATCGCCGTTCAGCTCTACCTTGAAGAGCAGCTTTTCCAGAATCTTTTTCATGTCTTCGGGAGCTACATCCACCCCGGCACGGGTGCAGATGTTCTTGCAGCTCACGTTCAGAACGGCAGGCTGTACGGGACTTGGATACAGGTCAATCACACCGCCAACCACATCGCCAGCGTCCAGTTCGTTCACCATTTGGCAGGCACGTAGCAGGGCGTCCATGGTGGTCTGCACGTTCACGCCACGCTCAAAGCGGCCGCTGGATTCGGTGCGGATGCCCATGGCACGGCTGGTGAGACGGATGGAAGTGCGGTCAAAGGCGGCGCATTCAAAGAGGATGGTTTTGGTGTTTTCCGTGATTTCGCTTTCCTCGCCGCCCATGATACCGGCAAGACCGGTGGGATGCGTGGCATCGCAGATCATCAGAGCCGTTTCGGGCAGGTCATGCTCTTTGCCGTCCAGCGTGGTCAGCTTTTCGCCTTTTTCGGCCTTGCGCACGATGATGTGGCGGCCTTCCACCTTGTCAAGGTCGAAAGCGTGCATGGGATGACCGGTTTCCAGCATGATGAAGTTGGTGATGTCCACGATGTTATTGATGGAGCGCATGCCGCAGGCGTGCAGATATTGCCGAAGCCAATTGGGGGAGGGAGCCACGCGCACGTTCTTCACCACTTTGGCGGAATAACGGGGGCAGAGCTCGCTTTCCAGCACTTCCACCTTGGCGTATTCGCTGATATCGCCGCCCACTTCTTTTACCTTGATTTCGGGCAGCTTCAGCTCCGTGCCCATAGCGGCAGCTGTTTCACGGGCCACGCCCCATACGCACAGGCAGTCCGGCCGGTTGGCCAGAATTTCAAAGTCAATCACGGTATCGTCCAGACCGAAAATGGTCTTCACATCCGTGCCCAGCGGATAATCTTCGTTGAAAATGAGCAGCCCTGCATCGCCCACGGAGGGGTACAGTTCCACCGGCACGCCGATTTCCGGGCCGGAGCACAGCATGCCCTGGCTTTCTACGCCGCGGAGCTTGCCTTTCTTAATCACATGGCCGCCGGGCAGCACCGCACCAACCTTCGCCACCGGCACCAGCTGGCCTGCAGCCACATTGGGCGCACCGCACACGATTTGCAACGCTTCGCTTTCGCCAACATCCACCGTGCAAACGTGCAGATGATCGCTGTTTTCGTGGTTTTCGCAGGTCAAAACCTTGCCCACCACCACATTTTCCAGCTCGGACAATGCTTCCACGCCTTCCACGCCCGTGCCGGTCATAATCATGCGGCTTTCGTATTCCGCATTCGTCATGGGAATATCTGCATATTCCTTCAACCATTTCATTGATACTTTCATGTTATATCTCCTTTTGCAGGGGGAACCCCATTTTTGCCGTCAAAAGTGGGTTTTCCCTGCACCCCTTTCCCGAAAACGATTCGGGAGAAATACAGGAAACCACTTGAGCGGCTTGTTTCCCCGTGTAACAAATAAATTATTAGCATCTTGCTCCGCCGGCACATTGCTTGGAAAAAACATTTTCCTTGCATCCGGGCTGGCTTTTCGGGGGAGGTGCGTCAGGGTGCTTTTGGCCACAAAAAGCATTCCCTTCGCCACACTCTTACCTGAACTGCTTCAGGAAGCGCAGGTCGCCTTCGTAGAGCAGACGCATGTCCTTGATGCCGTAGCGGAGCATGGTGATGCGTTCCAGACCGATGCCGAAAGCGAAGCCGGAATACACGGAAGAATCAATGCCGCACATTTCCAGCACCTTGGGGTTCACCATACCGCAGCCCAGCACTTCAATCCAGCCGGTGCCCTTGCACATTTTGCAGCCCTTGCCGTGGCAGTTGAAGCAGGTCAGGTCCACTTCGGCGGAAGGCTCGGTGAAAGGGAAGAAGGAGGGGCGGAAGCGCACTTCGATATCGTTGCCGTAGAGGCGTTTTGCGAAAGCGTCCAGCGTGCCTTTCAGGTCGCCCATGCTGACGTCCTTATCAATCACCAAGCCCTCAATCTGATGGAAAACGGGGCTGTGGGTGGCGTCCACTTCGTCGGCACGGAACACACGGCCGGGGCAGACGATGCGGATGGGCGGCTTTTTGGAGAGCATGGTGCGTGCCTGCACGGGGGAAGTATGGGTGCGCAGCACGATATTATCGTCGATATAGAAGGTATCCTGTGCGTCACGGGCAGGATGGTTCTTGGGCAGGTTCAGCAGCTCGAAATTATAGTGATCCAGCTCCACTTCCGGGCCTTCCACCACTTCGTAGCCCAGCCCTTCAAAGCAGGAAAGCACTTCGTTGAGCACCAGCTGGGTGGGGTGCACCGTGCCGATGAGGGGCAAATCCCGGGGTTCAGTGACGTCGATGGCTTCTTTCTTGAGCCGCAGCTCTTTTTCGGCCGTGGCCAGATACTCCTGCTTTTCTTCCAGCAGGGCGGTCAGCTCCGTTCGGGTTTCGTTAATCATCTGCCCGGCCACGGGGCGTTCTTCGGGGCTCAATTGCCCCATGCTGCGCAGCAAAGCCGTCAGGCTGCCCTTTTTGCCCAGCACTTTTACCTTCAGCCCTTCCAGTTCCTGCACGGAAGATACTTTTTCCAGTTCTTCACGCATTTCCCGGCTGATGAGATCCAGGTTTTCACGGATATCCATTGTTCTTTTTCCCTCCAAATAAAAACGCCCCGAGGCATTTTTGATTGCCTTGGGGCGTGGTCTTTCACACGCGGTACCACCCAAATTCCGTTTGCGTTTGCAAACGCTCATTTGTGCCCTGTAACGGGAGCAGGCCCGGCGACGCTTACCTGAATATATTCGGCGCCGCAGCTCCGGAGCGAATGCCCTCTCTGCCTTCAAACGGCTTCCAGCCCATGGCCGTTTTTCTCTTGAGAATGCAGGGGAATGAGGGGTTGTTCTCCATCACCGCCGATTGACCGATTATAGCATGCTTTCTGGCTGACTGTCAAGCATTGTCAAACCTTTTTTGTATTGATTTTCGGCAGCTGGATGGTGATAACCGAGGCGGCGGAGCGGCCTTTGGTGATATTGAGCACCAGCGCAATGGCGGCGATATTGGTCACGAAATTGGAGCCGCCGTAGCTGAGAAAGGGCAAAGGGATGCCGGTAATGGGCATGAAGCCGATGCCCATGGCGATATTCTGGAACACATGGAAAAACAGCATGCTCATGACACCGATGATAATGAGCCGGCCGAATTTGTCATTGGTAAACCGGGCCAGATACAGCATCCGCATCACAAGGAAGAAATACACACCCAGCACCGCCATGCACCCGATGAACCCAAAGCTTTCGCCCACCACGGAGAAAACGGAGTCTGTGGAGGCTTCAGGCACATAGCCGAGGGTCGTCCAGGAGTTGGGAAGAAACGTTCCGATGCCTGTCAATTGGCCGGAGCCAATGGCGTCCTGGGACTTGATGATCTGGTATCCGCCGG
Source organism: Clostridia bacterium (assembly GCA_045590215.1). Classification (GTDB taxonomy): domain Bacteria; phylum Bacillota; class Clostridia; order Christensenellales; family Aristaeellaceae; genus RUG563. The sequence continues at coordinate 27,177 of JAZNQO010000008.1, forward strand.
AATCAGAGTATTTTTCAGGGTCCATGAAGGCAAGCAATCGCAGAATACGATAGTCCGTGGTTTCGGACATCAGCGCATAAGCCACCACCAGCCCGATGGCGATCACCAGCACGCTCAAAAGCCCCAGCAGCAGCCGCCAGTCCACCCCGGCGAAAAACAGCATGGCAAAGAACATGAAGGCGATGACGATAACCGTGCCTGTTTCGCCCTGCGCCAGCACAACCAACGCCGGCACGCCCACGATCAGGGCTATTTTCATGAAATCCTTGAAGTTTTTGATAGGCTGCTCTTTCAGGGACAATTGCTTGGCAAGCAAAAGCAGCACCGACAGCTTGGAAAACTCACAGGGCTGCACGGAGCGGCCCATGCCCGTATCCAGCCAACCTTTGAGGTTGTTGCTCACTTCGCCGGCTACCAACGTCATCACCAATAGCCCCAGCACGATGTAGTAAGCAAGGCTCACACGGGCACGGATGAATTCGGTGGGGATGGCCATCACCACCAGAATGATGATGGGGGAAACAAGGAAGAAAATGGACTGCCACATGCTGGAACGGGAATTGAGGATTTTGTTCAGCAGGGGCTGGCCTTCGCTGATGTCGATGTTATAGGTGGCCATGCTGATGCAAAGAATGCCGAGGATAGCCAGCGCATAAACCCCCACCAGCAGCGGCCAGTCAAACCTCGCTTGGGAACGTTTGCTGGTATCGTTGATAATGGTCAAAAGGCCACACCTCCCTTTCGGAAGAAAGAACGGGGTGTTTTGAACGTAGGCAGCGGTGTTTCCGCGCCAAGCAGCCGGGACGCAATATTTTCAATGGCCTGCTTCACCTGCTCATCCTCGCAGAAAAGAGCCGTTTTATGCTGCAAAAGAGCCCGGTAAATGGCAGGGCTTTCGGGAATCACGCCGTAGAGGGGCATGTCCAAGGACAGGGCAATGTTTTGCGGCGTGGGCATTTCGCCCTTGCGGATCAGCTTTTTATTCACCCGGTTCAGGATAAGATGGGGGTGCATTTCCTCGCCCTTTTCTTTCAGCACCATGCCCAGCCGTTCCGCATCCCGAAGGCATACGTCATCGGGCGTGGCGATAATCACCGGCGTGCTGCCGCTGCCCAGCAGGTTTTTGAGGCCTCTGCCGATACCGGCCGGGGCGTCCAAGAGGATAATATCATTTTCTGCGGCCAAAGAAGCCACCAATTTGCTGATTTCCTTTCCCTTGATATCCGAAGGCCGCATCATCTGGGGAGCGGCCAGCAGGGAAAGATGGGGGATGGCGGTGGGGCGGATGAGGGCTTGCTCTGCAGGGCAGAGGTTTTCCTTCACGTCGCCCAGATCATACACCACCCTGTCCTGCACATCCAGCATCAAATCAGCGCAGCGCAGGCCGATATCGCCGTCGATCAGCACGGTTTTCATATTCCGCCCGGCATAATAGCATGCCAAGGAAGAGGCCAGCGTGCTTTTACCCACGCCGCCTTTGCCGGACATGATGGAAAAAATTCGAGCCATCTTGATACCTCCGCTTGCAAGTTGAGGAAAGGGGATCAGGGGGCCAGCATATTGCCACCGGGCAATGTGACCACTTCGTTGGTCTTGGCCTTTTCGTCCAGATAGAAACCGATGAAGTCACGGGCGGCACGGGTTGCCTGTGCGCCGGCCAAGCCGTTGGGAATGAAAGAAACGATAGCAATTTCCGGCTCCTGCCGGGGGGTCAGTGCAACGAACCATGCGTTGTTTTCCAAATCCAGCTTGATGCCGCCGATGGTCACCTGAGAGGTTCCCGTTTTACCGGCCATGACTTCCTCTGGCGTGTACTTCCAGTTTTTGAAGAAAGAACGGGCAGTACCGCCTTCGTCAACCACGCCTTCCATCCCTTCCAGGATGTAGCTCATGAAGGGCTTGGCGGATTCCAGAGTGCCGTGCTTGGTGGCTGTGCGCTGGGAGAGAATTTCCCCTTCGGGAGAAATGATGGAAGAAATGATGTGGGGATTCCATACGATGGCTTCGTCGGACAGGGCACCCACATAGCGTACCACGGTGATGGGGGTGAGCAGTGTAATAGACTGGCCGATGCCCACCTGAATTTCCTGGCTGCCGCCCCATTTGATGGTGTTCAGATAGTTCCACAAGTCGCTCATCAAAGCGGCCTGCAAAACCATGGAACGGGTCATGTTCAGTTCGGCCATGAAGATGGGACGGGCGTTCAGAACCCAGTCGTCAGAAGGGGTATTGATGGCCATTTCCATGAGCAGCTTAATGCAGTTATCCAGACGGGCATTGTCATATTCAATGCCGTGGCTGGCACCGAAATTGATCAGATGCTTTTTGATGGCATTGGCAACGATGATGGGGGTATCCGTCATCTGCTCCCGCAGGCTGACGGAGGTATCGTAAAGGTTTGTCTGGTTGCCCACGATGCTGCGCAGTTCACCGGGCAATTCAATGCCTGTTTTGCTGGTGAGCCCCATTTCGGCAGCGTATTTATAAAGCCGTTCGGTGCCCGTATCGCCGTAAAGCCGGGAAGCCAGCGTATAGAAAAAATAGTTACAGGAGTTGGTCAGGCCGTCCACGATGGTCTGTTCGCTGTGGGCGGAGTAGTTATTGGTCCAGCAGCGGGGGGCCTCCGCCTTCACACGGGTGTATTCCATGAAGGGACCGCCGTCGGAAATGGTTTCGGTGGGGGTGAGCTCGCCATTGGTGAGGGCGGCAAGGCCGGTGCACATCTTGAAAATGGAGCCGGGTTCTGCCCGTGTCTGGATGGCGTAGTTCATCAGCAGGCTGCGCTCGTCCATAACGATTTCTCTTGCCGCATCGCCGCTTTCGATCATGGCGTTCAGGTCATAATTGGGGTATTGCGCCATGGCCAGCATATCGCCGGTTTTGATATCCATCACCAGAAATACGCCGGTGTCTGCCAGTTGCAGAGGATATTCATCCCAGTTGCGGAAAGCGATTTTGTCTTTATTCTTTTCAAGCCAGTCGGAATCTGCCATTTTTTCTTCCTGTGCCTTGCGGCATTCGGCCACGTTATTGCGGATGCACTCTTCGGCCTTTTCCTGAAAAGCCTGGCTGATAGTGAGCTTGACGGTGTTGCCGTCCTTGGGGGGCGTATAGGAAATTTCTCTGGTGATATGGCCTGTGGAGTCCTTCTGCACAAGCCTTTCTCCCTGACGGTCTGTCAGATTGGGGGTGAGCCAGTTTTCCATGCTGGCCTCGATGCCGTCCAGACCGATATGGTCGTTGAGGGCATAGCCGGCCGGCTGCAGTTCGTTGTAATACCTTGTAGCGTTCTGAATTTTGCCGGTATAGCCGATGATGTTGGAGGCCAGGGAGCCGTGGGGATAGATGCGCTTTTCGCCGATGGCCACACCCACCCAGTCCATACTCATGCTGCGGCCTTCGATTTCGCTGACGGCTTCGTATGGCACGTCCTCCGCAATGGCAATGGGCACGGAGTTAAAGGCGTTATCCTGCATGGTGGTGTTGATGGCCAGCACCTTCAGCATGGTTTCTTCGTCGATTTCAAAGTATTCAACACAGCTGTTCTGATTGGGGGAAGCGGCGTCCGGCACAATGGAAACGCCGTCTTTATCCAGCTGCAGGGCGTATTTGCCCTGCCCCAAGGCGGTAAAGCCATAGCGTTTGCGCAGAAGGTCAAAGCACTCTTCGGCGGAATAGCCACGGCTGACCGTGAAATAATTGTTGCGATAGAAAGATTCCTTGCGCTTGTTCCATGCGGATTCCGAAATGCCCTCGCCGAAGGCAAATTCCCATTGGCCGGTGCTTTCGCTGCGGCGAATGGGGCAGGTGACGCACAATTCGGATTCATAGCGGTCAAGGATTTCCAGCGTTTCCAGAATCATCTTGGAGGGATAATCCCAGTCGTTATCTTCCCGATAGAAGGTCACGTTATATATTTTTTCGCTCTTTGCCAGCACCACGGAATTGCGGTCCGTAATCATGCCGCGGCTGCCCTTGATGGCAATACGCTTGACGGCACTGGCACCGGTTGTCTGGGCGTGCTGGGCACCTTCCACAATCTGCAATTGATAAATGCCGTAAACTAAAATGGCAAAGGTAATCATCACCAGCGCAGCAAACAGCAGGAAGCGGAAATTCAGCTGGCGCACTTCCTGCCTGGTATCAGTTCTTCTTTTCCGTTTTTCCATGGTTATTCCCATTCACCTTCTTCCGGGTTCATTTCCGTTTCTTCGTCCATCTGGGAAGGGAATGCAAAAAGATCCGCTTCAGGGGCTTCGTCTGCTTCCTGCATCTCTTCTTCCGCTTGGGTATCCTGCACTTTCCCGGAAGGGAAAAAGTCTTCATCGTCTGTGTTTCTTTGCTTCTTTTTGCGGCGATACATGCCAAGGAAATACCGCATGGGCAGCATGATCATCACCGCCAGAGCCCCGGTATACAGCACGCCGGAAATCAGCCGGCTGATATGCACCATGTTGATTTCCACGCCGATCAGATACATATAAATGCACATCACAATATGCCAGATCAGATCCATCACCATGGCACACATGGGGATGCGCAGAAGGGAAGGGGCTTCCTTTTGCCGCATGCGGCTGATAAAGCCCTTTCCCTGATAATCGGCAATGCGGCGTTCACGCTGACGATCCGTTAGATCCGCAAAAATCTGGGCGCAGATCATGGTGATAACGGGATAGGCAATGGCATACATGGCCGGCACATTGCTGAGCATGCACTCCATCAGAATGCCGATAATGCAGCTGCCGCAGAAGGCATATTTTTTCCCCAGCGATACCACAAACACAGCCAGTGTTGCAAAGGGCAGGCTGGCGGTGACGCTGTTGATTTCCAGATACTGCATGGCGCAAACCTGAAAAAGATAAGCAAACAGCGTCAGGAATAATACCTTCAGGCCTTTTTTGATTTCACGCACGTCAATCGTCCTCCACGGTCATGCCGGCCGGGTCCTGTGTGGGAACAGGCGTGGGCGCAGGCGTCGGTGTGGGGGTGGGAGCCGGGG
>JAZNQO010000009.1:0-32186 GCA_045590215.1 Clostridia bacterium
AAGTTTTGCGGCCACGGGCACAAAAGAAAATACACAAAATGGCGAGAGAGAAAGCTTGCTTTCTCCTTCGCCATTTTGCGTATTTTCCCCGGATGCTCTGCATCCGGTAGGCGGCTGAAAGCCGCCCAGCCCGTGGGCGGCAGTGCCGCTGTCAATTCGCAAATTAGTAACATTTCTTTTTGCTGAAAATTTCTGCGTGTTACAAGTAACAGCGGTACATTGTTTGTTGGTTAAATTCATCTCATCCGCTTCCGGGTCAAGGGATGAAATCCCTTGTAGGGCGTGGGGTGAAACCCCACAAAAAACCTCGCTTTTTGAATGGGTGGAACCCCTGGCGTTCCCTGCGTTAGATTATTTCTTATCTTCGGTGCGTTCGCTGATGATGTACCGGGGACGGGCTTTCACTTCCAGATAGGTTTTGCCGATATAGCTGCCCACCAGCCCGATGCAGCCAATTTGCACGCCGGACAGGAAGAGGATCAGCAGCGCAACCCACCACAAGCCGCTTGCCGAGCCGCCAAAGAGCAGAACCAGCAGCGTGACAAAAGCTAAGAACAGGGACAGGAAGGCGAGGGAGAGGCCGAGGGTGGTGATCATTTTGAGAGGCTTGGTGGAGAGACTGGTAATGCCCTCAAAGGCCAGTGCCAGCATTTTTTTCAGGGGATATTTGCTTTCCCCGGCCAGCCGCTCCGCGCGGTCATAGTACACACTGGTGCTCTTGAACCCGACCAGCGGCACCATGCCCCGCAGATACAGATTCACTTCCTTGAAATTCTCAAATTCTTTCAGCACCCGTGCGGAAATCAGCCGATAATCGGCATGGTTGAACACCACGTCTGCGCCCAGTGCTTTCAGCACTTTATAGAACCCTTCGGCGGTAACACGCTTAAAGAAAGTGTCCGTTTTGCGCTCCTTGCGCACGCCGTAGACGATTTCGCTGCCGTCCAGATACGCCCTGACCATCTCGTCCATGGCGTTGATATCGTCCTGTCCGTCGCAGTCGATGGAGATGGTGATGTCGCATTTGTCTTTGGCTTCCATGAGGCCTGCCAGCACAGCGTTTTGATGCCCCCGGTTGCGGCTTTGGCGGATGCCGGTGAAATGATTGTCCTGCGCCGCCAGATTTTCAATCACCTGCCAAGTGTTATCCTTGCTGCCGTCGTCGATGAACAGAACCCGGCTGGAATCAGAAACCAGCCCTTGTGCCGTTAAATCCTTAATTTTTTTGAGAAACATGGGGGCTGTGATGGGCAGCACCTGCTCTTCGTTATAGCAGGGGATGACGATATATAAAGTGGTCATAAAATGCCTCCTAACTTACGGTTCAATGCCCTTTGATTGTAGCATAATAAAGGGAAAAAATCCACCGAGGGAATGTAAATTTTTATGAAAGCTGCAGGTTATGGGAATTCTTCAAAAAATATACTTTCTTTTTTCTCGGTTTTCATGTATAATATAGTCAACAAAATCATAAAAGGGAGGGCTTTTCCCATGATACAGGTCATTCACGGAAAAAAAGGCTCTGGTAAAACCAAAAAAATTCTGGATATGGCAAACGCCGCTATCAAGGAATATAAGGGTGATGTGATATTCATCGACGATGATAACCGCTATATGTTTGATCTTCGCCACGAAGTGCGCTTTGTCAACGCCGGCGAGTTCGGCTCGGACAGCCCTGAAATGTTTTTCGGCTTCCTGTGCGGCATGCTGGCCCAGAATTTCGATATCAGCATCATCTTTGTGGATGCGTTCCTGAAGCTGATCAAAACCGATATTGAAAATGCAGAGGTGTTTTTCGCCCGTTTGGATAAGCTCAGCGAAAAGCATAATGTGCAGTTCGTTTTGAGTGTGAATGTGGACGATGCCATCGCTCCTGAATTTTTGAAAAAATATTTTATTTAATGTGTTTCAAATGCGGTTGAGCTGTTTATATTCTTTTTGTCAGGAGAGACCTGAAAAAAACGAAGAATAATAAACGGATAAATGGAGGAAATGAAAAATGAAGTGGGTTTGCAAAATTTGCGGTTATGTACACGAAGGTCCCGAAGCTCCCGAAAAGTGTCCCATCTGCAAGGCTCCTGCCAGCAAGTTTGAAAAGCAGGAAGGCGAAAAGGTTTGGGCGGCGGAGCATGTGGTGGGCGTTGCCCAGGGCGTGGACGAACGCATTATCCAGGGCCTGCGTGAAAACTTCCAGGGCGAATGCACGGAAGTTGGCATGTATTTGGCCATGGCCCGTGTGGCGCACCGGGAAGGTTATCCCGAAATCGGCCTGTACTGGGAAAAGGCCGCCTATGAAGAAGCCGGCCACGCCGCCATGTTCGCCGAGCTGCTTGGCGAAGTGGTGACCGATTCCACCAAGAAGAACCTTGAAATGCGCGTGGACGCCGAAAACGGTGCCACCGCCGGTAAGTTCGAACTGGCCAAGCTGGCCAAGGAACTGAACCTGGACGCCATCCACGACACCGTCCACGAAATGGCAAGGGATGAAGCACGGCACGGCAAGGCTTTCGAAGGCCTGCTGAAGAGGTACTTCGGCAAGTAAGAAATTCTGATAAATCAAGGGTTTTCAAGGGAACTGCGCTGAAAAGGGTGGTTCCCTTTTTTGTTTTTCGCTTGACCGCTTATACCGGAACCTGTTTGCGAAGGTGAAGCTATACAATTCTATCGTAAAGGTGGCGTTTTCCTGTGCAGAAATTTTTTTGTTTATAGGAAAAAAGCAGGAATTTCCAAAGCAGCATCAAAATACTAAAGATAGGAGAATTTGCTCTGTTTCAAGGGGCAAGCGGTACAGAAAGATGAAAGAAGGGCGCACCATGAAAAAATTGATGATGAGGCTGATTGTGCTGGTGCTGGCGGTGGCGATGCTGCTGCCGGGGCATAGCCTGGCACTGGATAATACCAATTATGCCACCCACGGCGATGGCAAAACCAACAGCACTTTCTTTGTGGAATCCTTTGGCAATGCACGGGTGATTTTTACCCAGCAGGTTGGCAAATGTTATAAGAGTAATCAGGGCATACAGGATGAATGGGGCAGATTCCATTTCAATATCACCACGCCTTCCGGGTCAACCTATACGGAAGACTGGAATATGCTCTACGGCGGCTTTATGCATCAGCTGGAATTGAGAGATGCAGGCATTTATATGATTGAAGTGAAGCCTTACAGCCTCAACGAAATGCAGACCGCCCTGCAGCATCCGTTTTACGGATGGAGCCCTGCCCCGGTGTGGTGGCTGATGGGCTGGGCTAATTGCACAGTGGAAACAAAGCTGGAAACGGATATCTGCGTGATTAAGCGTGAAATTTCCAGCAATCGGTTGCTGGGCGTGGAAAACCAAACGGTGGCTTACGGTGAAAATAAGGTGGAAGCCGGGGCTGCACCGGAAGGCTATTACTTGGTTTATCCCACTGCTGCTACCACAGTGAACGTGTATAAAAACGGCATGACCAGCCAGAATGAAGTGGCTTATTACTATTCCAAGGGTCTGCCGCCCACGCCCGTTCCCACTACGATCCCCACCGTGCCGCCCACGCCGACGGTGGTGAACCCCTTTACCAAGAAGGTTACGCCCACATCGTGGGATACCCGGTTCAAGCCGGAAACCTGTACCACCAGCAATAAGAACCGCATCAATAATCTGAAAGTCCTTTATGACGGCAATATTTCCACCGTGTTTGGCTACACGTTGTGGAATTCTGAATGGCAGGACGGCAAACCTCAATTTACGGCTAATTTTGATAAGAGCACAATTTGGGCTATTGGCCTTGTGAATGGCTATGCCACAAGTGAAAGCATGTATCAGTATAACGCCAGTGTTCGCTATTTGAATGTGAAGGTGAAGACGGATAACGGTGATTATGAGTTCAGCTACACCGTGCCGGATATGTTCACCCAGCAAATCCAGCCCTTCTCCTTTGGCGGCCCCATCCAGAACGTAAACAGCATTGAAATCTATGTAACGGGGATGTATCCCGGCGATTCGGATAAATACTTTATTTGTATGTCCGACTTGTGCTTCTACGAATATTAAGACAAAAAAAGGCTTCCCACTGGCGGGAGGATTCTTAAAGAACAATTTATCTAGCAACGAACAAAGGAGCATCCGACATTCGGATGCTCCTTTACTTATGTGCCCCCATAAACGCAATGCACGGACACCGTGCGTATAATTGCGCCCTCCTGAAATGATAGGAATTCATTTTTCGTCTGCTCGACAAATTGGGATTTGGTTATCACATGCTTTTTATGTTTGATTCTATCTGCTTTATGATATTGATAAAATCTGCGTCGCTCTTTCCCGAGGGATCGGGTAAACCCCAATCGTCGTCGAATGCTCTGCCGATGAAAGGACATTCAACGTCGCATCCCATTGATATCGCAACATCTGGAGACGGTATCTTGTCAATTGTTTTACTATACTGCGACAGTTCCAGGTTGATTCCGTAAAGTTCCTTCATCAATCGCACCGCATCTTGATTGATCTGTGTTTTTGTTTCCGTGCCTGCTGAATAAAAGTCAAATTCATCTCCGCGCAGATACTTTCCAAGAGCTTCTGCTATTTGACTTCGGCACGAATTATGCACACAAATAAATGCTATCTTCTTTTTCATTTGAAGGGACACCTCGCACCGATACACTGATTATTCTGTGTCGAGTGTATGCACTTGATTTCGCCAAGCTCCATTTCAACACCGAGATGTTCTTTGGCAAACTCAACCGCTTTGATGATGGAAATATACGAATCACGCTTACAGCAACGAGGGCCGCCGATTTCACCAATTGCGCCAAGCGCGGAGGATGTCATCTTGTTCGATAGGCCCCACGCTTCGTTCGCAAGAGGCGTTGAACCTGTTACAATAGAGACGAACATTCCTGCACTCACACCTGCTCCGCATGCACCCCAGAAGCCGCATGCGCCGCCAGGAACTTTCTTTCCTCGTGCTTGCATCTCGAAGAGTGTTTTCACAAGGTCTATATCTCCGCCGGCGTTTTTATAAGCAGTAAGTAATGCCGAACCTACCATCACATGATGCTCCGGGCCGTGCATATGGCAGAACGGCAGCATCATCAGCTTTTGAATGATCGCTATAGGATTCTTCGACCTTTCAGCAAGGCATATGCCAATAATGATATCCATTCCTTGCGTGTGGCATTCGTTGCATATGTAGTGGCCGTTTGAGCAAGCGGTCTTGCTGTTGTCTTTTTTGTGGCAGATGGCACATTCCATCAGCTTATCATTTTCTAAATATTTCAACGGCGCACCGCAAATCAAGCATTCTTTGTTCATAGTCAACCTCGCCAAAGTCAAGCTTATCGCTTTCATTCTATCACAGCAGTACAAGGAACTCCAAGCCAGCCAAGGCTTGCGTTTTTGTTGTTTGCATAATGTAAAGTGAAGGATAACTTCTTCCTTTACATCATAGTTTCTGGTGGAGAGCCTTTTCCTGTGCGTTCATTCAAATATCCAGCACATAGCCAAGCAGCAGGTTCATGGTGTTTTTCAGGCTCAAGATATGGGTGCGTTCCCGGCCGTGGCTGCAATAGACGGGCATGCCGAAGGCGGCGGCTTGCAGATTATTGGACGTGCCAAGAGCCACGCTGGCATCCGTTCCGTAGCGATAGAAAATATCCACGGCATAATCGCAGCCGGTCTTTTTGGCATAGTCAATGAGGCGGTTGGTGAGGGTATAGGTGTAGGGGGCTTTGTTGTCCTTGGCGCAGATGGTGACGCAGCGTTCGTGGCCTTCATAATCGGGACCGATGAGGCCGATATCAATGGCCACATATTCCGAAACTTCCGGGGGCACATAGGGGCCGCCCAGGCCGATTTCTTCGCCGAAGGTGAAAGCCAGAAGCGTGCGGTATTTGGGCTTCAGATCTTGCTCTTTCAGGTATTTGAGCATGGTGAACACGCAGGCCACGGCGGCCTTATCGTCAATGAAGCGGCTTTTGAGATAGCCGGTTTTGGTGTATTCGCAGTGGGGATCCACGGAGATAAAATCACCGTTCAAGATACCCAGCTTTCGCACGTCTTCTTTGGAATGGACATCTTCGTCCAGCAGGACGATCATGGTGTTTTCGTTGCGTTCCAGCGTTCTGGCATCGTCAAACACATGCACGGAATGAGACTGGCAGGCGATAAGGCCGGTATATTCCCGGCCGTCCCGTGTGTGGACGGTGACGCTTTCGCCTTCCAGACTGCCGTAATTCACGCCGCCCAGCTGGCGCACCCGAATCATGCCGTTATTATCCACCCGGCGCACCACCAGGCCGATGGTGTCCCAATGGGCAGCCACCAGCACGGTTTTTTCGTTATTTTCGCCGTCCAGCGTGATATAGCCGTTGCCGCGCTGGTCATAGGTGAGGGTGTGGCCGAATTCGGCGGCCATTTCTTCCAGAAGAGGATTGATTTTTTCGCCGTAGCAGACAGGGCTGGGCACATTCACCAGCCGTTTGAAAGCATCAATCAGATAGTTTTCGTCAATTGTAAATCGCATCAAGAGATAACCTCCGCCGTTTTCCGTTTTTTCTGATTATAGCGCAAGGCGGCTCTTTTTTCAAGCGTTTGGCAAAGGAATGGGTAAGGGGAGCGGATCAACGGAAACGGCTGGATTTCCATACGCTAAAAAACTGCCCTGAAAAAAGAATAATAAAAAAAGCACGCCTGCGAAAACAGACGTGCGTTTGCGTTACCGAATCAATTACTTGTTGTTCAGCCATTCTTCGGCCTTGGCAGGAGAAAGACGCTTGATATCTTCCTTGGCGTACTTGGATTCTTCGCCGCCGGAAACGTACAGGAAGAACTTGCCGCCTTCGGTTTTGAACAGGCATTCTTCGTAACCGGTGGGATCGCCGAAGGTACCGAAAACGTGCTTGTCAATAAACTGGGAAGCTTCGGTGTCGTATTCGACTTTGCAGATGATTTTCTTCATGAGGATGTTCCTTTCTTTTCGGCCTGTTGCCGGACAAATCTGATTCCCTGCAAGAGCAGGGTGCCTGTCTTTTCAGGCGGTGCTATCATATCACATCTCTGAAAACTTGGCAACACATCTGGAAAAATAGGAAGAAAAGCGACCAATGGCTTCATTTTTTGCTTCGTTTTCCGCCGGATATTCTGGCATTTTTGTAAAACAGATGTTTGAAGGAATCTGAAAAGGGTATATTGAAAATATCAGGAATAAAGGAGGCTGTTTCCATGAATCCCAAGGCATTATTTCAGCTGACGTATGGCTTATATGTGCTCACCACAAGGGAAGGCGAAAAAGATAATGGCTGCATCATCAACACGGTGATGCAGGTGGCGGAAAACCCGGTGCGGCTGGCGATTGCCGTCAATAAGCAGAATTACAGCTGCGAAATGGTGAGCAGATCAGGCGTGTTCAACATTTCCGCCATCACCACCGAGGCAGATTTCGCCCTGTTTCAGCGGTTCGGCTTTCAATCCGGCCGGGATACGGATAAGTTTCAAGGGTTTTCTCAATTGAAACGCAGCGAAAATGGCCTGTATTATCTGACGGAAATGACCAATGCTTTCCTTTCGGCTAAAGTGGTGCAGCAGATGGATTTGGGGACGCATATGCTGTTCATTGCTGAAGTGACGGATGGTGACGTGCTTTCCGACGCATGGGCCTGCAGCTATGCCTATTATCATGCGGATATCAAGCCCAAGGCGAAGCCGCAAAAGAAAAAGGCGTGGGTTTGTGAAATCTGCGGCTATGTGCATGAAGGGGAAGAAGTGCCGGATGATTTTGTCTGTCCCATTTGCAAGCATGGCAAGGAAGCGTTCAAACAGGTTGAGTGAAAACAATAGAAAAACTTGAAACATAAGTGTTGGTATGTTATCTTTTTATTGTAGCATTATTTCAGCTACTGATAAAAGGAGGAAACAGAAATGAAAAAAGTATTGGCAATCATGTTAGTACTTGCAATGCTGCTGGGCCTTGGCTGCACAGCCTATGCCGAAGGCATCACGCAGGACGAGCTCCTGGGCATCTGGGAAATGGATATTTCATCCATCTTTTCCATGATGGTAGAACAAGGGGCAATGACCGCTGATGATATGGAAATAATGAAGCCCTTCCTTTCCCTGATGAGCTATCATATGCAATTCTCCGCAGATGGGAAGTACACCATGCTGATGTCTGCGATGGGGCAGGAAGAAAAGACCGAAGGTGAATATGCCGTTGTGGACGGCGTTCTGATGATGGACGGCAGTCCCGTGGAAACCACGCTGGAAAACGGCGTTCTGACCATCAGTGAAGAAGAAATGTCCATGACGATGACCAAGACGGATCTGGAAGCTCTTCCTGCAACCGGAGAATTGGACATGAATCAGCTGCTGGGTGCTCTGGGATCCATGGAACCTGCTGAACCCACGGAACCCACGGAACCCGCGGAAAATGCGCCTGCCCCTATGGGCAAGCTGGAAATCGTGCAGGAGAATGCAGCTATTGTGGATCGTTATGGCCTGAATCAGTATGTGTTCGCCAAGGTGCAGAATGTGGGCGATGCGGAAATCATGCTGGATGACTGCAATCTGGCGGTGTATGACGCCGATGAACAGCTGATTGCTGCAAAGGATTATGGCCAGGGAACCTATATCCCCCTCAAGCCCGGTGAATATGCCTATGTGACCATGTATGAAGACATTGAAGAAGGCAAAGAAGCTGACCACTATGAGTTCTACGTGACCGCTGGGGAATACCTGTATGATACGACGGTGCAATTCCCTGCGGAAGCGACCATGGAACTGGGTGTTGGCGAAAGCTGGAACCTGAAAAACTGGATGTATGTGACCATTACCAATAACACCGATGAAACGGTGTATAACATGGAACTGATGGTTGCGCTGCTGGATGCCGAAGGCAATATCCTCTATACCGAATACGATAGCCTGTATGACACAGGCATTCTGCCCGGCGGCAGCGTGGTTGTTCGGTTAGAAATTCCTTCCGAATTCATGCAGTACTTTGAAGCAAACAGCCTGACCCCGGCCACCGTGGACGCCATTGCCTATGTGCAGGTGGACACTTTCTAAAACAACAAGCAAATAAAAACGAGCCGTTAAGGCTCGTTTTTTGATGCGATTATTTCTTCTGCAATAGGGGACGGGCGAATTTCACATTGAAAAATTCAATCAACGGGCCCATGAAGAAGGCCGTAATGATGGTGCCGATACCGGCTATGGTGGGCACCATTTTCCAGCTGCCGCCGGCCAGCAGGAACAGCACAACCCCCAGCACCACGCACACGATATCCGTGGCAATGCGGCAATACTGGAACTTGGCAATCTTCCATTTTCCGGAAAGGGCGATGGCCACGGCGTCATAGGTGGAAACACCAAGGTCAGCCGTCATGTAAAGGGCGGAGCCGAAGCAGATAATCACAATGCCTACGATGAGGCAGGCAAGCCGTACAATCATGGAAGGAGCAACGAAGATGTCTTGCAGGGTCTGGTAAGTGAAGTCGGTGATATAGCCCAGCAAAAAGAGATTGATGAAGGTAGCCAGGCCGATTTTTGTCCTGTCTACAATCAGGCTGAAGGTGAGCAAAATCAGGTTCACGATCACATACAGCGTGCCAAAGTCAATGGGGATCAGGCTGTCCAGCCCGGCCATCAGGCTTTGGAAGGGATCCAGGCCCAGAGCCGCAATCTTGAAAATGCCAACGCTGATGGCGCACACCACCACGCCGCAAAGGCTCATCAGAATACGCCGCTTGTTGTCCTTCAGGGAAGATAAAATCTGTTCTTTATTCATGGGAAAAAGCCCTCCGTTCAGATGATTTTTCCTGATGTTCGGTGCATTATAGCATGGGCAGGATGAAAATACAATTGCATTGGAGAAAGTGGCACATTTTTGATTGTTTTTTGCTGTTTGGTCATGTATAATGAAGAAAAAACCAGGCTTGTTGGCTGGAAAAAAGCGAGGAAACAAAAAATGGCGATCCTTTCCAGAACATACAGCATTTTGAAAGACCATATGGCGGTGTACGATTTTTTATGCGATATTTTTGCACCGGACAACAGAAACGGCGTTCCGGCGCCTTTTGTGGAATATGCTCTTTGCTCTGATTGGATGGACGCTTCCCTGTGCCATCGCTGGCGCATCTGGGAAGAGGATGGGAAAATGGTGGGCTTTTGCTTTACGGAGAATCCGCCGGAGGATGTGTATTTCTGCCTGCGTCAAGGCTATGAAGCATTGGCTGAAGAAATGGTGCAGTATGCCGATGCGCATATGGGCAAAAGCAATGAAAAGCGCAGGCTTGTAATTTTTGAAGCGCAGAAGGCGTTTTTGCAGGCGGCAGAAAAACTGGGCTATCATAAGGAATTTGGCTATACCGAATATTGCTATCATTATGATGTGCCTTTGGATAGGACGCTGCCGGAAGGGTTCCGGTTCACGGCACCCGGCGAAGTAGACGCAGCGAAAGCGTTGGAATGCTGCTGGAAGGGCTTTGACCATGAAGCGGAAGAAGGCCCTTGGGACGGCGATATTGAAAGCGGATTACATCTGCTTTCTGCGCCCCATTGCACGCCCGAATGTGCCATGGCGGTGGTGGACGAGAAGGGAGATTATGCCGTATATGCCGGCATGTGGTGGACGGAAAGAAATCGCCTTGCCTATCTGGAACCCCTTTGCACCGTGCCAGAACACCGCAGAAAAGGCTTGGCAGCCGCTCTGCTTTGCGAAATGGCTAAACGCATGAAGGAAAAAGGTGCAACACTCATGACCGGCGGCGGTGACCCCTTCTATCAGAAAATCGGCTTTAGGCCCACCATCCAGTGGAGCTTCTGGAAGAAATAAGGAGAATCAGATACAATCCGGGGCAGGGAACAGCCGTCCATTGTGCTGAAACAACCGGGCAGGGGACTGCTCGTCCCCTGTACCCCACGGCAGGGAGTTCCTCCCTGCACCTGCCTTGCGAAAATTCGCCCGTTATCTATGCCATTCTTTCCGCACAAAACTTAAAAAGTGGACATAAGTATAGCCACGGACACAAAGAAAACATGAAAAAAGTGTGGACAGAAACGAGTTTTCGTCCACGCCTTTTTCTGTTTTCCCGGATGCTTTGCATCCGTCTGGCGGCTGAAAGCCGCAGGAAGCCCAATGAATCAACCGAAACAAGCAATGGGAGCGGCAGCGACCAAGGCGTAGATTGAGGTTGCGGATCAATGCCCCTTACCGGGGTTCTGGGGTGCCCCCCGGCGTTCCCAACGCTCCGGCGAAAATTGTTTGTTATACAAGACAAGCAATATCCGCTGTTGGGTGAAAGGGAGGTACCCCTTACGGTTCCCCGTGCTTCACAAACGAACAATTTTGCAGCCTCTAAACGTCTTCCCTTGTGATATTTTTCAACCACGCCATTTTCTTATAGTGCCACAGGTTCACCGGCAGTTTCACAAACTCGTCCAGATAGAGGATGAAATACACCCACATTTCCGGCAGTTTCAGCACAAAGGCGCAGAAAAGCCCCATGGGCACGGCGTAGCCCCACATGGCAATGAGATCACAATAGAAGCCATATTTCACATCGCCGCCGGATCGGAAAATACCGCAGATGAGCATGGTATTGACGCTCATGCCTAGTGTGTAATAAGCGTTGATAAAGAGCATGATGCGAAGCTCTGCCTTCACAACATCCGTCACTTCCACATACAGGTGCATAAAATCCATCACCAGCGGACTGCAAAGGAGAATCACGCCGCCGCCAAGCACCGCCGTCCAAACGGCCATCCAGACAAAACGCTTGGCATAAACCTTGGCTTCCTTCAGCTTATTATCGCCCATGGATTGCCCCAGAATGATGGCGGCGGCGGAAGCCGTGCCAAAGCAGATGACCGTGCCGAAATTGCGCACCACATTGGCTACCGAATTGGCGGCGACAATATCCGTGCTCAGATGCCCCAGAATGCCGGAATAGACGCTGATGGCCAGCCCCCAGATCATATCATTGGCGGCGGCAGGAATGGCCATGCGCAGGAAATCTTTGGTGAGATTGCCGGCTTTTTGCAGGATATATTTGACTTTCAGCCGGATAATCTGGCAATGGGAACCGTCCCAAAGGCAAATGATCACTTCAATTAACCTTGTGATGGTGGTGGCCAAGGCGACGCCCAGAATATCCAGCTTGGGGAAGGGACCGATGCCGAAAATGAAGCAGGCATTGAGCAGCACGTTCAGGGCCACCGCCCCGGAATGGACGGCTGCGCTTATTTTGACACGGCCAACGCTGCGCATAACGCTTAAATACACCTGCGCAATAGCCCCCAGCACATAGGAAGCGCAGACGGTTCGCAGGTAAATGACGCCTTGCTCAATCACGGCGGTGTCTTTTGAAAAGAGGGTCATGATCTGGGCAGGGAAAAGCCCAGCCAGCAGCGTGAAGATAAGCCCCACAATCAACGCCAGCCGAACGGATAAGCCCAGCACACGCTCCACTGTTTTCCGATCGCCCTTGCCGAAATACTGGGCACTCATCACAGCGGAAGCGGAGGACAGGCCGAACATCAGATTACTGACCGTGAAGGCCACTTGCCCGGCCAGAGAGGAAGCGGCCAAAGCCGTCTGGTTCACAAAGGACAGCATGATAATATCTGCCGAACCCACGGCGGCGTCCATGAAATTTTGCAGGGCAATGGGCAGGGTGATTTTCAGGGCATTTTTATAAAATGCCTTTTTTTCTTCCCGGCTTCCCAGGGCCGGCAGGGCGTTTGACAGGCTCATGATGAATCCGCTTTCTCCTTTTGCGCATGTATTCACAAATTCCCTAAATTCGCCGTTTTTCCCTTTTCTCCTTCCAAATGCAAAAAGAAAAAGCGGCAGGATTTGCCGCTTAAAAAAATGTTATTCGGTTCGGTAAATGGCGATGGTCAATGCACCGTCCTTGGCGGAAGCATCAATGCGGATGGGGAAGGAAAAATCGTTGCGGAAGCGCAGGTTCAGTGCGCTGTTGCCCACAGCGGCATCCACCCCGATGGGCAGATAGGAAGCCCCGTTATCCCCGTGGGCTCTGCGCTGCAGGACGGTAATGCCAGGCAGCTGCAGCAAGACGTTGTACAGCGTAGAAGACACCTGGCAGGTGCCGCCGCCGTAGCCCTGTTGGGTTTTGCCGTCCACCAATACCGGTGCCGGGAAATAGCCGTTGGAAGCCCGGTAAGGGCCGATATCCCGGTTGAAATTCATATCACTGCCGTGGGGCAGATACAGGGCGCACAGCTTCATGCAGGCGTTATCAATGTTCTTCATCCGGCCGATATTGGTTTCGTCCGTGGTGATTTTATAGAAGGAGGTATAGGCAGCAATGGGGGCATCCGTGCCGGAAAGCTCGGGGTTGTAATACACGGGAACGGGGTCTGTCAGCAGATTGGAATCAATATAGGCATACTGCCGGTGATAGATCAATTTGGCATAGCCGTTTTCAAAGCCAATGATGGAAATTTTCGCCCCTTCATGGAGGGTAATCAGCGTTTCGCCGTTCTCAAAGTCTGTGAGCACCGGGGCGTCCGTGGCTTTGACGGAGGTGATATAGTGGTTAAACTCCACGCCGTAGGGAGGCGTGGTGGTTTCATCCTGCACCTTCGGCCATTCAAGGCAAAGCCGCTTCACATAGCCCGTTACATTATACCTTTCGCAGGTGATATAGGCAAAGGAAGGATCGAGGCTATGCACGACCACATACACATTTTCGGGAATGGTTGTGATATGCTTCACGCCCTCTGTTTTGTTCACGCTTTCAAACACCTTTGCGCCGATGCGTGTATGGGCGGTATAGAGCCTTGGCAAGGCTTCCTCTGCCATACAAAAAGCCCCGTGAAGGGGCAAAAGAGCCAGCAGCAGAAGCAAACAAACGATGCGCTTCAAAATGATTACTCTCCTTTATAAACGGCGATGAACATAGCCAAGTCATGGCAGGAAGCATCAATGCGAATGGGGAAAGGAAAATCGTTACGGAAAATGAGGTTCAAATCGTCCCGGCCGGAAGAGGCGTCCATGCCGTGGGGCAGATAATCTGCACCGCTGTTGCCGTGGGGCTTGCGCATGAGGATGGTGATGCCGGAAAGCTGCATCAGGGTATCCCACAGCGTGGAAGACACCTGACAGGAGCCGCCGCCGTAGCCTTCGGAAAGCTCGCCGTCCACCAGTACGGGGGCAGGCAAATAGCCGTTTTCTTTATTGAAGGGGCTGACGGTATCGTTAAAGTTCATTACCTGACCGGGCTGCAGGGTCTGGCTGATGTAGCCGCAGGCTACGTTTAGGTTATTGATGCGGCTGGGGTTGGTGTTATAATAAGAGGTAAACACCGCCAGCGGTACATCCGTTCCGGCTGTATTTACATCGTCTGCCACGGGCAGCATTTCAGAGATGTCGTTGGAATTGATATAGCCGTACACTTGCTTGTGAATTAGCTTCACCCAGCCGTCTTCGCAGCCGAGCACAGCAATCTTTGCGCCGGGGGTGAGGGTGGAGAGGGTTTCGCTTAAAGCGTCCTTTTCGCTTTTCACTTCCACCGTGCGGTCAATCACGATATAATAGGGGTGCGGCCAGACGGGATAGGGGGGTGTGTTCACGGGATCCACTGCTTCCGTTACGTCAATGCGCTTGCGGATGATATAGCCCGTTTTGCCATCCATCAGCACTTCCACCCAGCCGGGATACAATTCCGTAATGCGGATTTTGCTGCCCGGATCCAGCACCCGGATGGTTTTGGAATCCTTATCCATTTTGGTATAAACTTTGGTGATGCTGTCTTTGAAGCGATAGGAAATGATGCCTTCATACAGCACTTCCTTGGCGGCTAATGCCTGAAAGGGAAGGCAGCCCATCAAAACCGTCAGCATCAACAAAAAAGCCAGTACCTTCTTCACCGTTCCATCCTCCGCATAGAAATTGCTTTCGGGGTATTTACTTTGCCATTATAGCACATTTTATCGCCTTGGCAAACCATCAGAGCAAGATTTTACAAAAAATCTGTCAAAATTTACAAATGAAAACAGAGTGGCAGGGAAAACCACTCTGTTTTCTGGTTTATAAAGTGCGGTTAATCGAAATAGACCGGCTTTCCTTCTCGGGCAGAGGTATAGATGGCTTCCAGAATCCGGGTGACGCAGGCGGCTTGTTCGGGCGTGACGCAAAGGTCGCCCTTGCCAAGTACAGCGTTCAGGAACACCCGGTTTTCCTTCTCCTGGGGCTTTTCTGCGCCTTCGCTGTCATAGAAGGCGGCACCGCCGGGCTGGAAATCGGGGTTCATGGTGTATTGATTGCCGCAGGCCACGCCGTTGATGGTGAGCTTATGGCCGTGCATATCCGCCCCAGCCTTATCGCCGCACAGCACCGTGCAGGCTTCTTCCACTTCCAGCGTGTTCAAAGCCCATGCGGCATTTACCTGAATGGTGGCCCCATTTTCCATCACCACAAAGCCGAAGGCACTGTCTTCCACAGTGAACTTTTCGGGATCCCAGTCCCCCCATGCGTTGCCGGCGCGAGTTTGCTGATTGAGCTTATGATAGGTGGTGCCCACGGCGTATTTGGGCTTATAATTGTTCATGGTCCACAGGGTCAAGTCCAGCGCATGGGTGCCGATATCAATGAGGGGGCCGCCGCCCTGCTCATATTCATTGAGGAAGACGCCCCATGTGGGCACGGCACGGCGGCGAATGGCGTTGGCCTTGGCGAAATAGATATCGCCCAGCACATCCTTTTCGCACATCTCTTTTAGGCAAAGGCTGTCCGGCCGATAGCGGTTCTGATAGCCGATGGAGAGCAATTTGCCGGTACGCTTCTGGGCGTCCACCATCTTCAGAGCTTCTTCATAATTGATGGCCATGGGCTTTTCGCACAGAACATGCTTGCCGCTTTCCAAGGCTGCCACGGTGATTTCGGAGTGGCTGCGGTTGGGGGTGCAGACAAACACCACGTCCAATTCTTCTTTCAGAAGCTCTTTATAATCGGTGAACACTTTGGCGTTTTCCGTGCCGAAATTCTTGGCAGATTCCTTCGCCCTTTCTTCAATGATATCGCAAAAGGCCACCACTTCCGCCAGCCCCACCTTTTTGATGGAGGGCAGATGCTTGCTGTTTGCGATGCCGCCGCAGCCTACGATACCGGCTTTCAATGATGCCATGGTTTTTTCCTCCTTTTGTGCGGACGGCTCAATGCCAGAGCCGCCGGGTCATTTTTTTCTTTTTCTTACTCTGATGAAACAGGGATTTGATTTTTTTCTGCATGGCTTTTCCACCTCCTTATACCAATAAGGGTGAGCGGAAAGCCATCGTTTTATCCGTCAATGCGGATGGTTTCCCCGGCCTGATGGGGGAAGGTGCGGCCGTCGGAGAGGGTGAGCGTGCCGGGGAAAGATGCGGTAATGAGGGCTTCCTTCAATGCGCCCTTTTCCCAAGCGATGTCCACCGTGTAGCCGCCACGGGCACGCAGCCCCCGGACATGGCCGTCCTGCCATTTTTCTGGCAGGGCAGGCAGCAAACGCAAAAAGCCTTCGTGGCTTTGCAGCAGCATTTCTGCCATCCCGGCGCAGGCACCGAAATTGCCGTCGATCTGGAAGGGGGGATGGGCATCGAAAAGGTTCAGATACGTGCCGCCGCCGTGATAGGGGGCATGATGGGGGCTGCGGCCTTCCACTACCCGCAGCTGATCGTCAATGAGCTTTAAGGCATGATTGCCGTCCCGGAGCCGTGCCCATTGATTGATGCGCCAGCCCATGGCCCAGCCGGTGCTTTCGTCGCCCCGGCGCAGCAGGCTCTGCTTGCAGGCCGCTGCCCATTCGGGGGTTTTATCCGGTGTGATGGAGCAGCCGGGATGCAGGCCGTAGAGATGGGAAATATGGCGGTGATGGATTTCTTTTTCATCGAAATTTTTGTTCCATTCCAATAATTCGCCATCCTTACCAATACCAAAGAGCTGTAAATCGGCCAGCGCACAGGCGGCTTTCTGCGTCCATTCCGTTTCGGTTTTCAGGATGGAGGCAGCGGACAAAAGATTGGTGAAAAGCTCCTGCATCAGGGCTTGATTCATGGCGGAATGCTGTGCCAAGGCAATCACTTTGCCATCCAGCAGATATTCGTTTTCAGGAGAGGTGGCCGGGGCGAAAATCCATTTGCCCTGTGCATTTTTGTTCATCTGGGACAGGCAGAAAGCGGCGGCGTTTTCCATGATGGGGAAGGCCGTTTCTTTCAGGAAGGTTTCGTCTTTGGTGAACTGATACTGCTCCCACAAATGCTGGCACAGCCAAGGCAGGGAAAAATTCCAGCAGGCATACAGACAACAGCCGAAAATGGAAGCCCCCACCGGCGTGCTCATGCGCCACAAATCTGTATTGTGATGGGAAACGGCACCGGGAGCGTTATAGAAGTCCCGCGCGGCTTTCTTACCGTTTTCGGCAAGCTCCTTTATCAGCTGCATCAAGGGGTCGTGGCAGGGGAAAAGGTTGGTCACAAGCGTTGGCCAATAGTTCATTTCGGTGTTGATATTGATGGTATAATTGCAGTTCCACGGGGGTGTAATATAATCGCACCAGATGCCCTGCAAATTGGTGGCTTGGGTGCCCTCACGGGAGGATGCGATGGTTAAGTACCGTGCAAAATGGAAATAGAGGGCATAGAGGGAAAGGTCTCTCTTATCCAGCTCATGCTGATAGAGCCGCTGGTCGGTGGGCAGGTTATTTCCTTCCCCCAGATACAGTTCGGCGGTGTCGTACAGGGCACGGTGGTCTTTGATATGGGCAGCCAGCAGGGCATCATAGCCCTTTTCCCGGGCAGCTTTCAAAGCGGCTTTGCAGGGGGAAAGGAAGGGCTTTCCTTCCAGAACGGGATGCTTATCAAAGCCGTTGAAGCTGGTGCGGATATCCAGATAGAGGGTGGCTTCCGTGGCACCAAAAACATGGATGCCGCCGCCTCTGCGGATGGAATAGCCATCCTTTTGTTCCATTTCCACCCGTGCATAAAAGCCCATGCCTTTTTCGGCATCGGTTTCACCGTAGGTCATTTCATCCCGGTTGCCCTGAAAGGAAGCGTGCTGATAGCGGCAGACGGGGGCATTGCCCTGAAAGGACAAAGCTTCGCTTTCCATGTCCATTTGGGCATTGAGTGCGGGCGACAGCCGGAAGGAAAAATTCAGAGCCTTTTCCCGGTCGCAGGACAGGCGAATCACAAGACATTCATCGGGATGAGAAATGAAGCTCTCCCGTTTATAGGTAACGCCGTCTGCCTGATAGGTGACGGTATGCACGGCGGACTGCATATCCAGCATGCGGCAGTATTTAGAAACGGGGGAGGCATAATGGAAGGAAAGCTGCAAATCCCCGGCGCACAGATACACCTGACTCCAAAGGCCCGTATGCTCCCTTTCCAAAAGCCGCTGTGCCTTTTCATATTCCCCCTGCATTACCAGCTTTTTTGCTTCTTCAAAGGCGGCGACGGCGTTTTCCCTTGTATACTGCATGGGATAGCCGCTCCAGAGGGTATCTTCGTTCAGGGAATAACATTCGTTTTCCACGCTGCCGTAGATCATGGCACCCAGCCGCCCGTTTCCGATGGGCAGGGCTTCGTTCCAATTGCCGGCAGGCTGAAGATAGGAAAGGATATGGGCTTGCTGATTCATAAAATAGCTCCTTATCGGTGAATTTTCAGGGCACCGGGCTGAATTTCCACCACGGCTTCGGAGGCAGTGACGATTTCGCCGTCCACGTTCAGCCGCATATCGGGGGCAGAAAAGGAAAGCTGGGACGCCCGGGTGAAATGGGTTTCGGGGAAAGTGAGGATTTTGCCCTGCAAAAGGCCGATCAAGCGCAGGGGTAATTTATACCATTTGATGCGGTCCACGATGATAATATCCATCAGCCCGTCATCCACTTTGGCATCCGGGGCAATGACGATGCCGCCGCCGATGATGCCGCCGTTGGCCGCCGCTATAACGAAAACATCCTTCTTTTCTGCTTCCTGATCGTCGATTTTATAGCTGACGGGGATAGGGCGGAAGGTAAAAAGCGCACGCAGCACGCCGAACAAATAGGGCAGCAGCCCCCGGCAATATTTCTTGGCCTTCTGGGCGTAATCCAGGACGGCCACGTCAAACCCCGTGCCGATTTCGTTGAGGAAAAGCTGACCGTTGAGCAGCCCCACATCCGTGGGTTTTGCCTCTTTTTCCAGAATGGTTTGCAACGCTTTTTCCGGGCTTGCGTCTATGCCCAGCGTTTTTCTGAAATCATTGCCGGTGCCTGCCGGGATGATGCCAAGGGCGGTTTCCGTGCCCATTAGCCCCCTTGCCACTTCCAGAGCCGTGCCGTCGCCGCCGATGGCGATGGCTGTTTTTGCATGGCTTTGCGCTGCCTGCTTGGCCAGTTCCGTGGCATGGCCGGGATGGGACGTCATCACAGTTTGCACGGGCAGCGATTTGCTTTTCAGCATTTCTTCCGTTTGCTGGCCGATTTTTTTGCCCAGACCGCTGCCGGCGGCAGGATTATATATGGAATACAGCATAGCATACGCCTTTCTTATCAAGATTTTCTTTTTACATATATAATACCGCAAATTTCCTTTTGCGTAAAGGGAAGAAACGACATTTTTCGATAAAAAAGAATGGGGATTTACGAAGCGAAAGATTTGTGATAAAATAACAATTGGATTTGTATACATAGATGCTTCTTGGCAGGCAGGGAGGAAAGAACATGGATAACCGCTTGATGATGCGGCTGCAGCAGATATTGGAAAAGATGTACGTACCCATTACGGTATTGGATATTGAGGGCAACAGCCTCATTCCCGCCAGCGATATCCGCTTTGTGCTGCCCGGCAACCTGGAAGCAGGGGAAGCCGTTTATCACGAAGGCCGTTTTTTCTATGTCTGTGTATCCCAGCCCCAACTGGTGCTGATGATTACGGCTTCGGATACCCTTTCCGTACGGGATACGCTGCTGCTTTGCGATGCCATGATCGGCACCATTTTGACAGCCAATGCCGCCGGAAATGATATCAATAACGCCTATCAGCGGATATTGCAGAACGACCTTTCCTTGGCAGAACTGGAAGCGATGGTGGATGAACACAATATCCGCACCAATATTCCAAGATGCGTGCTGCTGCTGCATATGGTGCAGGTGCAAAAGAGCAATGCCTATGACCTTTTGCAGGATATCTTGCCCATGAGCGGCGGCGATATCTTGGTTGGGATGGATAAGCATACCGCCGTTTACCTGAAAGATACTACGCAATTGGATGATGAAGAAGACCTGCGCCAGTTCAGCTGCGCTTTGCAGGAAACGCTGATGGGCGAAACGGGTCTCAATGTCACTATCGGCATCAGCGATGTGACGGAAGAAATTGCCCAGCTGCATGCGGCTTACCGTCAGGCAAGGCGTGCCATTGAAATCGGCCGGGTGTATTCTCCGGGGCAGACGGTGCACATGTATCGCACCATGTATCTGCAGCGGTTTTTGTCCGATTTGAACCCCGATGTGGCCAGCCATTATTACAGCCTTTTGTTTAACCCGTCCACCCAGCGGCTCTTCAGCGAAGAAATGTTGTCCACCATTGATATGTTTTTTAAGAAGGATCTGAACCTTTCCGAAACGGCAAGGCAGCTGTATATCCATCGCAATACGCTGGTATACCGGCTGGATAAGGTGCAGCGCATGCTGGGGCTGGATTTGAGACGGTTTGACGATGCGGTGACGTTCAAAATTCTGTTTGAAATGCGCAAGTGCGGCAATAATAAAGGAACAGGCAAGAAGGAATTCTGATGCCTGAAAGGAGAACAAAATGAAAAAGAGACTGATGATGGCTTTGTGCGCTGTGCTGGTATTATGCCTTGCAACGGCCACGGCTCATGCGTCCGGCTTATTGGATTTTTTGAAGCCCAAAGATACTGTAACGATTACCGTGGATGAATATGAGCGGCTGAAGCAATATGAAAAGCTGGACACGGTAAAGCAGTATGTGGATATGTGGTATTATCAGGAGCCTGATGAAGAAAAGGCCATGGAAGGGGCCATTCAGGGGCTTTTGCTTTCGCTGGAAGACCCGTATACCTTCTATTATCCGCCGGAAGATTGGAAAACGATGTGGGAAGAGGACGAAGGTGAATATGCCGGCGTCGGGCTGAGCCTGCTGGGCGATTATCTGGAAGGCACGGTGACGGTGATCCGTGCGTTTGAAAATACGCCTGCCAAGGAGGCCGGTGTTCGCAAGGGCGACAGGCTGGTAAGGGTAGACGATATTGAAGTGGACGTTTATTCCATGCAAGCCGCCGTGGATGTGATGCGGGGCAAAGTGGGCGAAGAAGTGGAAATTGAAGTGCTGCGGGGGGAAGAATACATCACCTTCACCTTGAAAAGAGCCAATATCCATATCAACCGCATTGACAGCTGCATGCTGGAAAACAATGTGGGCTATATTGCCCTGTATGAATTTGCCGGGGAAAGCGAAAAGGAATTTGCCACGGCGTTCACCGCCCTGAAAGAACAGGGAGCCAAGAGCCTGATTGTGGACGTGCGGGATAATCCCGGCGGTTGGGTGGATGCGGCAAGGGATATCGGCGATCTTTTCCTGGATAAAGGCATGCTGGCCTACAGCGAAGACCGCTATGGCAATATCGAAAAAATGGCTACCAAAGACGGCAAGGACGATATACCTATCGTATTCCTCGTGAACGAAAATTCCGCCTCTTCTTCTGAAATTTTATCGGGCGGTTTGCAGGATCAGGGTCGTGCCAAGCTGGTAGGGGTCAAGACTTACGGAAAGGGCGTCATTCAGTCCGTTATTCCGCTGGATGGGATTGATCCCAAAACTTCCAAGGACGGTTTCCAGATGACCATCGGCCAGTATTATTTCCCCTCCGGTAAGGCCATCCATATGGAAGGCATTGAGCCGGATGTGGTGGTGGAATACCCCGAAGAGCTGGTGAACGCCTATTACGAATTTGGCGATATGAGCGATATCCAGCTGCAAAAGGCATGGGAAGAAGCCTGTGCCATGATACAGGAATAAAAAAGAAGCGGAGCAGCTTGCAAAAGGCTGCTCCTTTTTTATGCCCTGCATTGCTTGAAATGAAGAAGAAAAAAAGGTATAATAAGGGGCGGCTTTTGTGCCTGTTTTATGGGAAAGGCAGAGAGCGGATTTGAAATGACAGTTCCTGTCAGGGGGATACAAGGAGGAAAAATATGGATTTTGTACAGATTCTGGCGCAGGAGTTTCACCTGAAACCCCAGCAGGTGCAGGCTGTGATTGAATTGACGGATGCCGGGAACACCATTCCCTTCATTGCCCGGTACAGAAAAGAAATGACGGGGTCTTTGGACGATCAGGTGCTGCGTGAGCTGACGGAACGGCTGGAATATCTGCGCGGCCTGGAAAAGCGCAAGGGCGAAATTGAAAAGGCCTTGACGGAGCAGGGCGTTCTGACGGAGGAATTGCAGGAAAAGCTGAACAAAGCCGTTACCCTTTCCGAGCTGGAGGATATTTATCGCCCCTTCCGGCCCAAACGCCGCACCCGTGCTACTGTTGCCAAGGAACGGGGCTTGGAGCCGCTGGCCTTGTGGCTTTTGATGCAGCTGCCGGGCGGCAATGTGACGGCAGAAGCGGAAAAATATGTGGATGCGGAAAAGGAAGTGCCGGACGGGGAAAGCGCACTGGCCGGGGCGAGGGACATTATCGCCGAAGCGGTGAGCGACGATGCGGCATTGCGGAAGGAATTGCGCGCGCTGCTGCTCCGGGAAGGCATCATTGTAACTGCCGCTGCCAAGGAAGAAGACAGCGTGTACAGCATGTATTACGCCTATCAGGAGCCCGTGCCCCGGATGGCGGCGCATCGGGTATTGGCAGTGAACCGTGGGGAGAGGGAAGAATTTTTGAAGGTTTCTCTGCAGGTGAACGAGGAAAAGGCCATCCGAACGGTGCTGAACGCCTTTGTGCGGCAGGAATGTGAAGCAGCCAGGCAAGTGGAAGATGCCTGCCGGGATGCGTGGGAGCGGCTTTTGTTCCCGGCACTGGAAAGGGAAATCCGCAATACCCTGACGGACAGAGCCAACGAGCAGGCCATCCGGGTGTTTTCCCAGAACCTGCATCAATTGCTCATGCAGCCGCCCATCAAGGGCAAAGTGACGCTGGGTGTTGACCCCGGCTTCCGTACCGGGTGCAAACTGGCTGTGGTGGACGAAAACGGCAAGGTGCTGGAAACGGGCGTGGGGCATTTCACCCTGCCAGGGCAAACCTTCCAGAAGGAGCAGTCTGCCAAGCTCATTAAGGCCATGGTGAAGCGGCATAACGTGACGGCCATTGCCATCGGCAATGGCACCGCCAGCCGGGAAAGCGAGCAGTTTATTGCCTCCCTTCTGCCGGAATTGCCGGGGGCTGCCTATGTGATTGTCAGCGAGGCCGGGGCGTCTGTCTATTCGGCAAGTAAATTGGCGGCGCAGGAATTCCCGGAATTTGACGTTTCCCTGCGCAGTGCCGTTTCCATTGCAAGGCGCATGCAGGATCCTTTGGCGGAGCTGGTGAAGATTGACCCCAAAGCCATCGGCGTGGGGCAATATCAGCATGATCTCAAGCAAAATGAGCTGTCCGGCGCACTGACCGGCGTGGTGGAGCAGTGCGTGAACGCTGTGGGCGTGGAAGTTTCTACCGCCTCTGCGGAGCTGCTTTCCCATGTGGCCGGCATTGGCCCGGCACTGGCGAAAAACATTGTGGCATACCGGGAAGAAAACGGTATTGCATCCCGTGCGGCACTGAAAAAGGTGCCCAAGCTGGGCCCCAAGGCCTATGAGCAGTGCGCAGGCTTTTTGCGTGTGGCAGACAGCAAAAACGCCTTGGACGCCACCGCCGTGCACCCCGAAAGCTATGACGCTGCCAAAACTCTTTTGGCAGCCCTTTCCTATGACATGAAGGAAGTGAAGGGCGGCGTACCCGGCATCGGCGAAAAGGCCAAAGCCTATGGCATGGAAAAACTGGTGCAGGAAACAGGCCTTGGCCTGCCCACGCTGCTGGATATTGTGCGTGAACTGGAAAAGCCCGGCCGTGACCCCCGCGAAGATTTGCCCAAACCCGTCCTGCGCACTGACGTATTGGACATGAAGGATTTGCAGCCGGGGATGGAATTGACGGGCACGGTGCGGAACGTGATTGACTTTGGTGCCTTTGTGGATATCGGTGTACATCAGGATGGCCTTGTGCATATTTCCAGATTGGCCGATAAATTCATCAAGCATCCTTCCGAAGTAGTGAAGGTAGGGGATGTGGTGAAGGTTTGGGTGGTGGATGTGGATATGCAGAAAAAGCGCATCGCCCTGACCATGGTGAAAGGCAGAAAATAAAAATCGAGGTGAAGGCAAGATGCGGGACAGGCTGATGGAAGATAATCTGCTTGTGATGGAGCTTTTTTCTGCGCTTTTACATGAAAAAGCCTGTCCCTTTTCCAAGGAGGAAGTGGAGCAGTTTGCGAAGGATGTGGGGATGGATGCGCAGGAGGCTTTTTGCGCCCTTGTGTGCGCTGTGTGCGGCCTGGATGGCGACCTGAACCCCCATCACAGAAGGATTGCGGAAAAATATATTTCTCCTGCCATCCGCTGCCTGAACACTGCGCCCTACCTTCAGGACGCTTTTTACCAAAACATCCGCTTGCCGGAAAAGGTGCTGGGCGAATGGCAATTGACCCATCAGAATTATGCCCCGTATGAGCTTTTCTGTTATGACGACCCGGAGGAAATGCCGGATGGACGGGAAATACCGAAAATCGGCTATTTTACGGAAGCGTTTTCTTTCCCGGCGGTGTTACAAAAAGGGCGGCTTTGGATGGCCGTCACCCCCAACGAAGTGGAAACCATGAAGGAAGACATCTGCGCCGCCCACGGGAAAATATTGGTGTTGGGGCTGGGGCTGGGCTATTATGCCTATCACACGGCGCAGATGGAGAATGTATCTTCGGTGACGGTGGTGGAGCTGGACAGGGATGTGATTCAGCTGTTTGAAGAAGAAATCCTGCCCCAGTTTCCAAACAAAGAGAAGATTCGTCTGGTGCATGCCGATGCTTTTTCCTATGTGGAAAAGGAAGCGGCGAAGGAGCAATTTGATTTCGTGTATGCCGATATCTGGCATGACGTATTGGACGGCACGCCCATGTACCTGCGCTTTCGGGCACTGGAAAAGTGTATGCCCGGCAGCGAATGGCGGTATTGGGTGGAAAAAAGTATGCTGATGTGGCTGCGTGGGTTGATTAGGGAAGAGATAGCCGAAGGAAAAGGCGAACTTTGCCGCATTTTTTCAGGTCTGGGGGAAGAAGCTTTTATGAACCTGAAAAGTCTGAAAACCCATGCGGAAATAATCCCTCCGGATTGCATCGGGCATTTGTAAAAAAATGCTGTTTCCAGTCTAAAAACAGTGAAAAACATTGACAATTGAATAGGACAAATTTATACTGGGAATACGGGAATGCAGAAAAACAGCTTGGATATGGGCTGTTTTTCCGAATCGTTCTTTTCAAAGATTTTTTGCAAGGCTGAAAGCTTGTTTTATTGCATACGGGAGGAAAAAATGCCCAACAGGTTATGGAGTAAAACGTCCATCGAAAAATTTGTGGACGACAATTATCGGTATTATGTTCAGTTACAGGTAGCTTGCATTTTGCTGGGTACCACGGCTCTTTTGATGAGCATCATGAACGCCTTCGTTGGGGGCAAATGGGTGCTGGTTGTGGCTACATTCAGCTTTTTTGCCGCTTGCTGCGTGAATTATATTTTGCTGAAGCGGTATCAGAAGATTACGCCGATGAACCTGATTATTTTTGAAGTGGCGTTGTTGCTTTTGTGCACCTATTTCATGGTGACCGGGGGAAAGGACGGGTTCAGCCCCTATTGGATTATCATTCTTCCTTTCTGCACCATCACGCTGATGGGGAGGAAAAGGGGCAGCGCATTAACGCTGGTACTTTTGGCAGAAATGATTTTCCTCTATTGGCTGCCTTGGGGACGCAGCCTTCTGACCTATGCCTTTTCCGAAACGTTTATGCTGCGCTTCCCGTTGGTATATATTGTGGCCTCTTTATTTGCTTATGGCTTTGAAACCAGCCGTTTCATGACCATCCGGCAAATGCAAAAAGAGCATAACGCCGTGCGCATCCTTTCCGAAACGGACAGGCTGACAGGGCTGAAAAACCGCTATTGGTTCCAGGAAAAAATGGAAAAAATGACCCGGAAAGAAAAGGAAGAAAACAAGTGCGCCGCCCTTTTGCTGATGGATATTGACGGGTTCAAGCATATCAACGATACCTACGGCCATAAGACGGGGGATCATGTGCTGGAAGTCATTGCCGCAGCAATGAAAGAATTCTTCCATCCAGAGGATTTATTGTGCCGCTGGGGCGGCGAAGAATTTCTGGCGTATCTGCCTTCCTGCGAGCCGCAGGAGGCGGAGCGTGCCGGCAATGTGATTTGCCAGCTGGTGCGGAAAACAAATGTGGAAAGCGACGATGGTACAAGCCTGAAGCTGACCATCAGCGTGGGTGTGGTGGTGATTCCCGGAGAAGTGCAGGTGGATGAGAGCGAAGCGTTTATCGAAGCAGACAAGCAGCTGTATGCCGCCAAGAAGAGCGGACGGGATCGGGTAAGCGTGAAAATTATGGGCTGAATGAATTGTCCAGAGGGGCGGAGAGCATTTCCGTCCTTTTTCTTGCATTTTCCTCTTCCAAAATGCGAACATATGTGCTATAATTGCCAAGAGACCATCATTGGAGGCGCACATGGAAAAGCAGATCATTGTTCGCGGGGCGAGAGAGCATAACCTGAAAAATGTGGATGTGACGCTGCCTCGCAATCAGCTGATAGTGTTTACGGGATTGAGTGGGTCGGGGAAATCTTCCCTGGCCTTTGATACCATTTATGCGGAAGGCCAGCGGCGATATGTGGAAAGCATGTCTTCCTACGCCCGGCAGTTTCTGGGGCAGATGAATAAGCCGGATGTGGACGCTATCGAAGGGCTTTCCCCGGCCATTTCCATTGACCAGAAAACCACCGCCCGGAACCCTCGATCCACAGTGGGCACAGTGACGGAGATTTATGATTACCTGCGGCTTTTGTATGCACGGGTGGGGGTGCCCCATTGCCCGGAATGCGGCAAGGAAATCAAGCAGCAGACGGTAGACCAGATGGTGGATACCGTGATGGCTATGGATGAAGGCACAAAAATGCAGCTGCTTTCCCCGGTGGTGCGTGGGCGCAAGGGCGAGCATGTGAAGCTTTTGCAGGATGCCGCAAAGAACGGCTTTGTTCGGGTGCGCATTGACGGGGAAATGTATGAGCTGGACGATGCGCCTGCATTGGACAAGCAGAAAAAGCACACCATCGAAATTGTGGTGGATCGTCTTGTGGTGCGCCCCGGTATTGAGCAGCGGCTGACGGACAGCCTGGAGACCGCCATGCGTGAATCCGGCGGTTTGGCGGTGGTGCAGCTGATGCAGACAGGGGAGGAAATCACCTTTTCCCAGAACTACGCCTGCCCGGACTGCGGTGTGAATATTGAAGAATTGGCTCCCCGGATGTTTTCTTTCAATAATCCTTACGGTGCCTGCCCCCATTGCAGCGGCCTTGGGGAAACGATGAAAATCAGTGCCGAAATGGTGATCCCGGATAATTCGCTGTCCCTCAATCAAGGGGCGGTCAGCTGTATGGGGTGGAACAGCGGCGAGGGCAATTCCACGGCGCATGCCATGTTTCAGGCTCTTTCCGAATTTTACGGCTTTTCCATGGATACCCCGGTGAAGGATTTGCCGGGGGATGTGATGGATAAAATCCTCTATGGCACAGGGAAGCAAAAGCTGAAGCTGCAATTTGAATCCGGCGTCTATCAAACCACCTTTGAAGGGGTGATTACCTCTTTGGAACGCCGCTATCGGGAAACCCAGAGCGACGGCATGAAAGCGGTTTATGAAGAATATATGGCGCACGAAACCTGCCCCATCTGTAAAGGCAAAAGGCTGAAAAAGGAAGCCTTGGCCGTGACGGTGGGGGATATGGATATTGCCTCCCTTGCGGAAATGAACATTCAAAAGGCACGGGATTTCCTCAACAACCTGCAATTTTCCGAAAAAAACAAGATGATTGCCATGCCCATCTTAAAAGAAACGGAATCTCGGCTGCGGTTTTTGTGCGATGTGGGGCTGGATTATCTGACGCTGTCCCGTGGGGCAGCCACGCTTTCCGGCGGTGAAGCCCAGCGCATCCGGCTGGCCACGCAAATCGGCAGCGGTCTGACGGGGGTATTGTATATCCTGGATGAGCCGTCCATCGGCCTGCATCAAAGGGATAACCATCGCTTGCTGGCCACCATGCGGCATCTGAAGGATCTGGGCAACACCCTGATCGTGGTGGAACACGATGAGGAAACGCTGCGCAGTGCGGATTATGTGGTGGATATCGGCCCTGGCCCCGGCGAGCACGGCGGCAAGATTGTGGCCTGCGGTACGGTGCAGGATTTGATGAAGGTGCCGGAATCCATTACCGGGCAATACCTGAACGGAAAAAAGCGCATTGCCGTACCGGCAAGCCGCAGGACGCCTACGGGCTGGCTTGCGGTGAGGGGAGCCAGAGAGCATAATCTGAAAAATATTGACGTACATTTCCCCTTGGGGGTGCTCTGCTGCGTGACGGGGGTTTCCGGCAGCGGCAAGAGTAGCCTTGTCAACGCCATTTTGTATGGCAGCTTGGCGCACACCCTGAACCGGGCCAAGCCCCGGAAGGCGGATTATGATGCCATCGAAGGCGTGGAGCAGCTGGACAAAATCATCAATATTGACCAATCGCCCATCGGCCGCAGTCCCCGTTCCAACCCGGCCACTTATACCGGGCTTTTTGACCTGATTCGCAAAGTGTTTGCCCAGCTGCCGGAAGCGAAAATCCGGGGCTATAAGGAAAACCGCTTCTCCTTTAACGTCAAGGGCGGCCGCTGCGAAGCCTGCGCCGGGGACGGGCTCATCAAAATCGAAATGCACTTCATGGCGGATATTTATGTGCCCTGCGAGGTGTGCCACGGCAAGCGATACAGCCGGGAAACGCTGGAAGTGAAATACAAGGGGCTGTCCATCGCAGATGTATTGGATTTGACGGTGGAAGAAGCCATGCAGGTGTTTGAAAATCACCCGGCGATTATGAATAAGCTGCAAACGCTGTATGACGTGGGGCTTGGGTATATGCACCTTGGCCAGCCCAGCACCACCCTGTCCGGCGGCGAAGCCCAGCGGGTGAAGTTGGCAACGGAGCTCAGCCGCCGTGCTACAGGCAAGACGGTGATTCTCCTGGACGAACCCACCACCGGCCTGCATATGGACGATGTGAGCCGGCTTGTGAAAGTTTTGCAGCGGCTGACGGATGCCGGAAACACGGTGCTGGTGATTGAGCACAATCTGGACATGATCAAGACCGCTGATTATCTGATTGACCTTGGGCCGGAGGGCGGCGACGGCGGCGGTATGGTGGTGGCGCAGGGTACGCCGGAGCAGGTGGCCATGGTGGATGAAAGCTATACCGGCCAGTTTTTGCGGGATATACTGTGAGGGATGAAGATGGCAATCAACATTTTTCCGCTGGGCAGCTTTGAAACGTACAAGTATGTGGTGGTACTATCCCACATGGACGGGAAAATTCTGCTCAGCCGCCATAAAGACCGGGACACTTGGGAAACCCAAGGGGGGCATGTGGAGCAGGGGGAGGAGCCAATCCTGGCCGCTCGCCGGGAGCTGATGGAAGAAAGCGGTGCAGCGGTGTATGAGCTGACTCCCTTGTTTGACTATGCCCATACGGAAAGTGGCTTTGGGGGCGTGGCGTACCGGGCGGATATTGCCAAGCTGGATGCACTTCCATCCTATGAAATGGCGGAAGTAAAGCTGTTTGATACGCTGCCGGAAAATTTGACCTATCCCGATATTACGCCGGATTTATTTGCGGAAATGGAGCGTATCAACAAGGGGCGGAATTTCAAGCGCATGCTGCTGACGGTGAGCTATGACGGCACGGCCTACAGCGGCTGGCAGTATCAGGACAATGCCCCCAGCGTGCAGGAAGCCTTGGAAAAGGCGTTGGAGGAGGCTCTCGGCAGCTTTCATCGCATCACAGGAGCCAGCCGCACCGATGCCGGGGTGCATGCACTGGGGCAGCGGTGCCATTTTGATACATCTGCCACCATTCCGGCAGAAAAATACCCCTTTGTGCTGAACCGCTTTCTGCCGCCGGATATCCGAGTGACGGAAGGCCGGCAGGTGCCCCTGTATTTTCATGCCCGGTATCAGGCGGAAGGCAAGTGGTACACCTATCGCATCCATAATGCTCCGCAGGCCAGTGCGCTGTATCGCAATATGACGGCGCATGTGCCGATGAAATTGGATGAAAAGGCCATGGATCTGGCGGCGCAGCAGCTGTTGGGTACCCATGATTTTGCTGCTTTTGCGGCAGCAGGGGGCAGTGCCAAAACCACGGTGCGCACCATCGACGCCGTTTCCGTC
Source organism: Clostridia bacterium (assembly GCA_045590215.1). Classification (GTDB taxonomy): domain Bacteria; phylum Bacillota; class Clostridia; order Christensenellales; family Aristaeellaceae; genus RUG563. The sequence continues at coordinate 30,493 of JAZNQO010000009.1, forward strand.
ACACGGGAAGGGGATATGGTGACGCTGAAAATCCACGGCAATGCGTTTCTTTATAACATGGTGCGCATTATCGCCGGAACGCTTATCTATATCGGACAGGGAAAACTGGATGCAGCCTGCATTACAAGGGCCCTTGAAACGTGCAGCCGCTTGGAGCTTGGTATCACAGCCCCGGCCAGCGGTCTGGAACTGACAAGGGTGGAATACGCCATTGACGAGGAAAAGTCATGCACTTTGTGAAAGCCAAAAGCATTCTCACACCCACGGCTATGAATTTATACCGTGGGTGTTTGCATGGCTGCATTTATTGCGATAGCCGCAGCAAGTGCTATCAGATGCAGCATGAGTTTGAGGATATCGAGGTCAAGGAAAACGCCCTTGCGCTGCTGGAAGAGGCACTAATAAGGAAGCGCAGGCCTTGCATGATCGGCACGGGTGCCATGACGGACCCCTATATCCCTTTGGAAAAGGATTTGTTTCTGATGCGAGGTGCCCTGACGCTGATTGAGAAGTACGGCTTCGGGGCGGCAGTGCAAACCAAATCCACGCTGATTTTGCGGGACTTGGATTTGTTACAGCGCATCAATGAGAAAACCAAGGCCGTGGTGCAAATGACCCTCACCACATGGGATGACAACCTTTGCCGCATCCTGGAACCAAACGTCAGCACCACTTCGGAACGTTTTGAGGCTCTCAAACGCTTCCGGGATGCCGGGATTCCCACGGTGGTGTGGCTTTCGCCCATTTTGCCCTTCATCAATGATACAGAAGAGAACATCACCGGCATTCTTGGCATGTGCGCCGAAGCACAGGTCAAGGGCGTGATTCTGTTTGGCATGGGGCTGACCCTTCGGGAAGGCAACCGGGAGTATTTTTATGAAAAGCTGGATCAGCATTTTCCGGGGTTGAAGGAGCGGTATATCCGTACCTATGGCTCGCAATATGAAGTGCCCAGCCCCAATAGCCGCTTTTTAATGCAGCGGTTTCACAGCCTGTGCGATGAAATAGGCATGATGCACGATAACGATGAGATTTTTCGCTATATGCACGCTTTTGAAAATAAGACGCAAATGACGCTCTTTGACAGCCCGTGATATCGGCAAATGAGATTTATTGTCCATTCCAAAACAGTAGCCTTTTTCGGCGGCTGTTTTTTATTTTCTTTTGGTACTTTTATGTGGACAAAAAAGAGCGGCTTTCTGCCATTTTGCGTGCCAGTATATGGAAGAAAAAGGATTGTCAAGAGGTAAATATGACGAAAATATTAAACTGTTCTTATTTTTTGAAACAGCAGTTATCCACTGTGGCGTGTGGATAAAAATGCCGGGAAAAGCCTGTTTTCGCACTGTGGATAACTTTCAAAATCTAAAAGTTATCCACAATCCAACGATAGAATAAGGGTTTGAGAGGCTTTTTTAGGTGGAAAACTGTGGATAACTCTGTGGATAATGTGGAAAAACACCTTTTGTATAAAAAAGAGGGAATATGCTGCATATACGGAGAAAAAACGCTGAAAATCCCTCAAATATCACCATTATCCGGCTGCATATGCTGCATAACTGAAAAAATGTTAATATTTTTGTGTGGATAACCTGACGGGAGAAAAAGGAAAAAAGATTTAAGAAATTTGTTACTTGACAGCATGAAAAAAAGAACGCCTGCATATCCTTTGGCAGGAGGGGAAAGTCGGATCG
>JAZNQO010000010.1:0-2269 GCA_045590215.1 Clostridia bacterium
AACGATAGTGCATACAAAAACGCAACATTTCGCCGTTCCTCATCAGTCTCGCTGCGCTCGACAGCTTCCCCCCGGGGGAAGCGTTTTGGGTGCGCAGCGTCATTTCAAACAGCTCGACAAACCGGGATTTGGGTAAAATAAAAGCGGGGTCTTTTTGACCCCATCACTGTTATCATAGCAAACAGTGGAAAGATTGTCAATGACATTTTGTGGACAATGCCGGATTTCTGCATTTTGCACAAGCTCGTTTTGTGTATTTTATATAATTTCCCATATTGATTTTCCCGAAAAGCTGTGATATTTTATAGTCACAAGAGGTAAACAAAACCTCAGCCGGTACAAGGCAGTTTATATAAGTGGAAAGCAGTAATTGCTGAAAAACTGACGCAACGCCTCACAATCCGGCTTATGACAACACCTTAGGAAATGTTCTGGATGCAAATGAAGTCACCGTTCATTTGGAAGCAGCATCAGAATGGATTTCAATGCGGTGGTGTCAAATCTGTAGAAACGCGAGGTATGCAAGATGAAAGAACCCAACACCGAAATGAAGTGACCCTTGAGTTCAGCAGTGATTAAGCTGATACTCAAGGGTCATTTCTTTGCGCGCAGTGTGCCTTTGCCTCCCACCAGGGAGGTTTATTTTTTGCAGGTTCGGGTTTATCGAGCAGTCAATGTAGGGGCGATCATTGATCGCCCGGTGCGGAAACAGAAAATTTGAATCGTGGCCAAAGGCCACACATTCATTTTCAATTTTCCATTTTCCATTTTCAATTATCGAGTGTCAACTCGATATTTATTTCTTCTTTCCGAACAGGAAGATGGCTGCCAGGCTGGAGATCAGCAGCAAATAGGGGTAGAACAGGTAGCGCATCAGCTGGAAGGCGGACACATTGACGCCCATCTCGGCGCAGGCGGAGATGGCCACCAGCATCTGGGCGCCGTAAGGGATCACCCCCTGGAAGATGCAGGAGAAGGTATCCAGCAGGCAGGCGGTGCGCCGGGGAGTGATGCCGTATTCCCGGCTCATTTCCTTGGCGATGGGGTTGGCCATAACGATGGCCACGGTGTTGTTGGCGGTGGCGATGTCCATAGCGCCCACCAAAAGGCCGATGCCCAGCTGGCCGCCCTTATTGCCCCGGAACATCCGCCGCACCGCGTAAAGCAGGGCGTCAAAGCCCCCGTGATGCCGGATCAGGGCGCACAGCGCTGCCACCAGCACTGCCACCATGGAGGTCTCGAACATGCCCGCGGCGCCGGTTCCCATGGCAGAGAGCAGCTCGGTGGCGGCGGTCTGACCAGTCAGCAGCATAATGGCCGCGCCGGAGACGATGCCCACCAGCAGCACCAAAAATACATTCACGCCGAAAATGCCGCCCAGCAGCACCAGCACATAGGGCAGGATCTGCAGCAGGTTGTACTGGCCGGTGACGGGAGCAGCCTCGTGGCCGGCGGTCATCAGGATCACCAGTACCAGGGTGAGAAGGGCGGCAGGCAGGGCGATGAAGAAATTGCCCTTGAATTTATCCTGCATCCGGCAGCCCTGACCGTTACAGGCGGCGATGGTGGTATCGGAGATGAAGGACAGGTTATCGCCGAACATAGCGCCGCCCACCACTACGCCTACGCACAGGGCAGCTTCATAGCCGGTGGCGTTTGCCACCTCCACGGCGATGGGCGCGATGAGGGTGATGGTACCCACGGAGGTACCCATAGCCAGGGACACGAAGCAGGCCACCACAAACAGCACCGCCACGGAAAACCGCGCCGGGATCAGCCGCAGCATAAAGTAGGCAACGCTCTGGGCAGAGCTTCTTCCCACCACGCCCACGAATGCGCCGGCCACCAGGAAGATCAGCAGCATGGTGATAATATTCTTATCCCCCACGCCGCCGCCCATCAGCGCCAGCTTTTCCTCGAATTTGACTTTGGGGTTCTGCAGGCAGGCCACCAAAATGGCCGCCAGGAAGGCGATGATAATGGGCACTTTGTAAAAGCCCATTTCTATGCCCAGGGCATATTCAAAGGTCAGGCCCAGGCCCAGATAAATTGCCAAAAATACACCGATGGGCAGCAATGCCCAGGGATTTCCTTTTTTCATATTCTCTCTCCTATTCTTTAAATTCCGGTTTATCGAGCTGTTTGAAATGACGCTGCGCACCCAAAACGCTTCCCCCGGGGGGAAGCTGTCGAGCGCAGCGAGACTGATGAGGAACGGCGAAATGTTGCGTTTTTGTATGCACTATCGTTAAAAGTTGTAATATTTTAC
>JAZNQO010000011.1:0-94055 GCA_045590215.1 Clostridia bacterium
GAAGGACTTTCGCGAAATACGAATTGCACTCCCAACACGTACCGTTTTGAAGTGACCTTCCCTCACAAGATTGTAAGCGGATGATCTTCCAATGTCCAATATCCGTGCAATGTCTTCAACCCGGTAAGTCTTGTTCTCTGCGCTATTTCCGGAAACATCACACTTGGCATTCATCTCCATAATATCCTCCTTTCTTTTAACAATGTCATGCTTGCATTGTGCTGCCACGCATTAACATTGTACAAACAATAACTTTTGAACACAAGGATACGGAAGGAGAAACTGTTCGTCTCCAAACGACAACACCTTTCCCTCCCGTATCCTCTGTTTTCAAATGACCTGTCGGTCAATCATTTCATTTTCAATAAGGTTCTTCTGGCAAAAATGTATTACAAACTGTAATTGGCTTAATTACATCATAGCCCCACTCATACCGTTATTCATCCCAAATTAACGCATACAGCAGGTTCTCCCTCGCTAGTCAGTGGAGGGCCGTAGTAGAAGTATCATTATCCCCATACGGTATCTTCGCACACCTGTATGCCACTACAAGTTTGATAGCTCCGTTGATCGCTCAGCAAATGCATCATGGCGCCAGTCTATCATCTGCTCCACCATATGGTTTTGTATCTGTAATATCAATTGTTATATTGTCAAAATACATGAAGATAAATTCTCCTCATATATCAGGAAAAAACATAAGAATCAAACCATGATGAAAACATATTTTTTCGAGATAAAAGCGATAATAGAAGCTATTTCTTTTTTTTCAATACTTTTTACAATTTTGAAAAAGGACTTTTTGCCTATACGTAGAAATCGAAAGTGATAATATATTGCTTTTACTATCACTTGGAAAAGAAGAAGAGGTGAAGTTTGCATGATAACTACCCGTAGAGTTTTAGTGTTTCTGTATCTAATTACAATTTGCCTAAATATCAATTATGCACTAGCCAATAGCATTGTATCTTTTTCTGTATCAGAAATTGAAACAAATGAAGTGATGATAAGTGCTCCCATCGACTATTGTATCGATAGCCAACTCTTACCCAATGGGAATATCGCTCTTCACTTAATAGTGCAAGATGATTTTGCTGTTGACGGAAAAAACTTCTGGGCAGATAAAGTTTATATTGTTGATAATTCCGGCAAGATTTTATTTAACAATACCCTCACGCTACATTCTGAAGAGCAGCTTGCTGAAACAGAATTGAATGTTCAGTTTGTTCTGAAAAAGGATACGCTTGTGTATGAAACCTATCAGGATACAAAACACAGTTCCTACTTTTGGACTGAAAGAACCTGGAATGGAGATAAAGTGGATTTCTCCCGCGATCCAGTGTTTTTACCTACATCAGAACGCTACATAACAGAAAACCATTTTCCTTTCCGCATGGATCACTATACAATGGCTGAAGGAGAAAAAGGTTTTGTAAAACTTCATCATCTCATTTCCGAAACATCGTTACAGTTGCCGGCTGGTGGGATATTTTATACTGTGCAGCCCTATGCATTTTATGTTATAGAACAAGAACTGGAGAATTCTTTCCGCATTCTGGTTATTGATGAAAATTGCAGGGTAGTATGTGAATGTACCTTTCCCATTGCGAATGAAGAAGAGAGAATTGCAGCAATAATTCAAGATAAAAATGATGCACTTATCTTATCTGTAATCGAAAATGAAACTGATAATGTTTGGCATGTATATCGCATGAATCTGCAGGATTATTCCATTTGTAAACTGGAGTGGACCTGGCATATTTTCCCCTCTGAAGGAGAAGGTACCACTTCTTTGATTCCTATAGCCCACATAAATGATCACTTGCTGTTTGCAGAAAACATCTGGAAAATAAATAATTTCATTGATGGAAGAATCATATCGATTGATCGAAATGGTACTGTGCAAGAAGTGGTTGATGCCGAAATGGGAATAATACAGATTAATGTTGATGAAGAAAAAGGGCAAATCACCCTTTGGGGGTATGATTTGCCCAATAAGAAATGTATCATGCAGAAGTATTCGGTGAATTGAAGTGTTTAACGTATTTTGACCATCCCCAGTATGTCCACGAATTAGTAAGCTCTGTTAGTTCTGGCCCACTAGATTTCCCGTATAGACGATCTATTACAGAATATGAACTCGAAGACTGGTATACTGCTGGGACGAGTTCACCATTGCCCAAATCTTTAAGTCCCGCATATACACCTGTATGAGAGGCATAGTAGTATTGACTATTTGCAGTTTTTCGATATGCTTGATACAATTCCATCCCTGGGATAAGATTATTCTTTCCCAACTCAGCAATTGAACCGAAATACTTTACATGTTCGCAAAAATTTGTTGTTGCACCATGATACCCCTGTTTGTTTCTTGCTAGATATGTGTATCCAGAACAATCGCACTTTACTCCATCTTTGTATGAGGTATAGTAAAGCGTGGGAGATGTTTGCTGCGCCATATTCTTGAGATTAGTCAAATAACTTGCTGCAGTGATGGGCGATCCAATTCCAGTGTAGCTGTTGATTTTCACCAACGCTTCCTGTGCAGTAATCACGCGCAGTCCATTCATTTGCTTATAAGTCTCACCAGAAATGTTCTTTACCTCATCAATCAAACAAGGAGTATCACAATCTTCAACATCTAAATGAGTACCCAGAATTTCCTCTAGTTTATTTAGGCTTTTCATACCAAAGTAACCATCAACTTCCAAACCATATTGAGTTTGAAAAGCACGAACAGCAGAAAGTGTGTTATTACCAAATTTTCCATCAGCACCGTTTGTACTGAAGCCTAAACTCGTTAATGCCTCCTGCAGCAACTTTACCTGTGAATGAGTAGTTGCAGTGTCTTTTCGAAATGAACCTACACCTTTGTGAATCATATAGAGTTTAATCATACTATTATGACCATTGCCAGTTATACTGATTGACATTTTTCCAGTCTCCTTTATCTTATTATGCAATTATCCGCAACTGGCCAGTAAGCTTCGATTGCAAAAATATCATAATGCATTTATTTGGGGTTTGGGAGTGAAAATACTTACTAAAATAATGAAAGCTTTGTTCAAAACCATACCACAATATCATCTAAATCAGCCCATTGTGATATGGTTTTGTTTTTTACTTTTTATCTAATAAAATATCCCGTAACCTCTTTATTCCTTGGTTTATACTTCTCCTCACTGCAGACCAGCTTACTCCCTCTATTCTGGCAATTTCTGCAATGGGTACACCATGTAAATAACGCAGTATGATTCTTTTCTGCTGTATGGTTGACAAAGTCATCAATGCACTTTGAAGTCTCTGTGTTTCTTCTTTGCGTATCACTATCTCCTCCGGAGACGGAGCAGCATCGCTTATTTCATTCTCCAAGCCACCATCACGGTCCAAAGAATAAAAAGCATTATGATACCGGCGGACACGCTGATAGGTTTCTTCTTTTCGAAAAAAAGTCAGCATTTCTTCTCTGACATTTTGGGGAATCTCTACATTCATTTTCCTCTCTTGTGCTTCTATATACATCATAAATCGATTTTGTTTTTTCATAACAAAACGCCCTCTCGTCAAGATTTAGAATTGTCATCAAATCTAAATCCTGGCGGAGAGCGATTTTGTACTTCCATGCACACACCTCACCGGGATATGTGCATGAACGAATTCGTCTACACTATATATTGTGTTCGTCTTTTGTATTAATTACAACAAATGGAAAACGCTGCTATAAGATCATCAATTCTTAAAGCAGCGTTCTCTTCAATTATTTTATATTGTCAATCAGAATGTACGTTCATTGGAATTCCGAGTGATTTCATAGCCATCAGCACTGAAAGTAGCCGTTACTTGATAGGTGCCTGTGCCAATATAGGACGCATAGCTAATGGAAGCACCATAGGAATGTGTATTTGTTTGAACATGAGAAGGAACAGGTAAACTGCAAACATATTCCCAATCGCCATTGATCTTCTTATATAGATCAGCAGCAACAATTTGAACACTTTCTTTCTCATCATATAAGCTAGCAGAATACACAGCAAGTTTTCCAGATGTCAGAGTAATCGATGCACTTCTAAACTCCGAGTCGGCTGTAAGGGCCGCCATCGAGTTAACTGAAATTAACAATAAACAGAACACCATAGTAAACAAGAATACCTTTTTCACTACTAATTCCTCCTCAATTCACTAACGATTTCTAAACCTTGTTCTACAGTAAGTTTTCCCATCATATCATAAACGATATTTCCTTCTGACCACGTCAATGCAATATTATCAACATTTTCCGACACATATACTTTTAAATCATCTACTTGTATAATGTCACCAACCTCATTTTGCTCCATAAACAAAACAGTATCATTAACATCCGTCAAAAAATATATCATTATACTTATAGTTTGATCACCATAAGCATAGTTACACATACATTGAATCCATATTGGCAGTATGTTTACTTCGTAACTTTCGCAGTTATACTTTCCTGCCAATAATGATGGAACCAATATATCAAAACCTAAATACTCCTCAACTTCCGCTTTTGAGGTTGTTGTATACCATCCATCTTCCATATGTTCAGCTATGCAATGCTGAATCATATCTACGGTTATTTCGTGTCCCTGAACAATGTACTGCTCTCCATCCGGGCTGGATGTTCCAGTAATCCATCGTATACTAATCAAGCTCAGTCCGCAAACGAGCACAAACGCAGCTGCTACAACAAACAATCTCCGCAGGAAGCTTGTCCTCCTACCGAAAGAAGGTTGTTCCAGCTTCTGCACTAATTTCTGTTTGCTTTCTTCCACATGATCCGGATACGGAATAGACCCATTGGTAGCTAATTCCCAAAGAAGACTTTGGCACTTCTCTACCAATTCCATATCAGCAGGCGCATCCAATGGTCCGGATAGCTCTTCGTCAATAACTTCCTGAAGCCTCCTTTCTATCTCTTTTTTAGAAAGATCACCATTCAGGATGGTCTTTAATATCGTTTCAAAACGACCATCATTCATCAAGCTGTAACCTCCTTTCTATATATTTATGTGCACAAACAGCCAAAAATGCATGTTATTATCAACACAATAAAGAATATTTGCAATTTCATAGCTTTTGCACGAATACGCTGTACACCGCCCCGAACCGAAGTATCGGAGCAATCAAGTGCTTTTGCAGTTTCCTTGATAGATAAGTTCTGTTCATAATAATAGTGATATATTTCTTTCTCTTTATCAGAAAGAGACTCAAGCAAAGCTTCCTTTGCCACTTTGTTTTCCTGCTTAATAATCCAATCCATCACAATATCTTTTGCATCTTTTATATCATAATGCTCATCGATCGATTCGGGGTAACCTAGTATTCTGGCATGACGATGTATATCCCTGCGCCTGGATACTGTAATATTTCTGCACATCCACTTCAGATACTTCAAAAAATCCTTACTTTTGTACAGTTCATCTTGATGTTTAATCGCCTTTTCAAAAGTATCCTGTACACAGTCTTCCGCATCTTGAACATGCTGTTGCTTGAAATCAAATAAAGAGAAACTGTATGTAAACAGTTCCCTGTAATATTTTGTGTATAGTAATTCTATTGTGATTTGCTGTTCATCATTCAAGTGAATGATACCACCTTTGTTCATAAAATAGCATTCTATATGTATTGCTGCAATTTTTCATGATTACTCAATCTATTTATTTGCCTTCCATTCGTCTGGCATAGTATCGATGTACGCCTGAATAACGCCAATCAAATGGGCACGCACACTTTCTTTCATTCCATCGAAAACGATAAACTCATTTTGAGTTCTTCCGAGCAGATAATCTGTCGTTACATGGAATAAATCAGCAATTAAACAAACGTTTTTTGCATCAGGTAAGCAGCTTCCATTTTCCCAATTCTTAATTGACGTAATATGAACGGATAGACTCTTTGCAAGTTCTCTCTGTGTCATGCCATTTTTCTTTCGTAACTGGCTTAAAATCACATTAAAGGAAGTATCGTTCATTGACATCACCTCATATGCATATATTACGAAATGGAGATAAGAATGTCGTGTTCTTTTTGGTCTAATTTATTAGACTTCACTATCAAACAAATACAACTATGCATATCAAGCTACATACAAATAGTTAATTCCAACTATATTATTCCTTTTTTTCTTCTTATGATACCTAATGCATTGAAAAAGCAGAGTTAATAGATCTGTTCCCGAATATCGACCTATTACAGAGATGAATTAAGTGGCTATAGCCTTTTCATGTTAATCTCACAGCACAAAGCAGCTATGTCATAGCCCTGTAAACCAGGTTGTTGTTTCTTGTTGTTGCAAGGTGATGACGGCCAATTGCTGCACAAAGTCTATGATACTTCCATGGTTATGAAAAGCCATACAGAACTGTGAGCGAAAGCCTACGATGCTTTCAGTATCAATTAAGACAAAATAAAAAAGATTTTCACCCTCTCTTAAGAGTGTGAAAACCTTTTTTTCAGTAAATGAAATGTTCCCATAAAAACTTTTGTTAGATTTCTAATACAGGGGTCAAAAAACTTTTTTGTCATTCAAAAGCGGTCTATGTAAGTCCGTATGTATATGAACTCAGAGATCAAAGAGCCATGAGTAATCAAAGACTCCAAAATTACGCTCAATATACATTGCCATTTTCTTAAATCCAGAACTTTGTAAGTTCATAAAGCTTCTTTTGCTTCGAAGATTTTTTTCTCCCCACTTTTGAACAAATTCCTCCGAAAGGCAATCCCAGTCAATCTGCTGCACAAAATGTCTCTGTATCACAAAGCGTTCATTTTCATTTAACGTTGAATATAGAGCTGTTATAGCTTCTCGAAAAAGTTGTAACTTCTTCTTTTTGTTCAAAAGTTCATCTGACAATTTATCACCATTTTCTGCAGCTGCGATATTTATGAATCGCAAATCAGCTTCAATATTATATCTTAACAGTTTTTTGATCTGTTCCTCGATCGTTTTCTTCACAAAACCACACCTCCTTTTCAAAATTATATTCATCGAAATCTGGTATCAAATAAATACATTTCTCTAACATGTCATCTGCGTATTTCAGTATTTTCTTAATGCGTCTGGAAATGGTCGATTTTGATAACTGATAAAATGGTCCATCAGAATCTTCAGATATTTGGGTTAATGTATGATTCATCTCATAGTATTGGATTAACAACCACGAGTCATTTTCATGAAGACTATTAATTATGAGATTATAGAGACTTAGAAGCTGTTCGCATGTTTCCAACGATTTTTGGATTGTCTCTTGCTCTACCTGCTTTCTTTTCTCTTCATCTTGTAAATGGAGAAAAATATGCTCAGTACTGCTGTCATTCGTTCTGGAGCCATTTGAGCCCGTTTGTCTCTGTTTTAGGGTCATCCTCTCTATCGTTTCATTTTTCGCTCTTTCTACCTTCCTTACATCAAGAGAAGCCAATTTCTCTTTCAAAAGTTTTTCTAATGCAATGTGGGTTCTGTGTTGCCTGAGCAACCATTGTGTCTTAACCATAATCTTCCTCCTTGTGTGTGATTACAGTCTATATGTGAACGTGACACATAAATTGATCTAACAAATACATTAGAATTCATTATTTTATTCAAAATTCGAAACTTCTTTATCTTTCAAACCTTTTCTGCACCTGCAAATCAGGCAATATAGTCAAATATAATATTATAATATCTTTTATCTCATTTATATTTTAGTAGACAACGTAATGTGCAAGAAGAGCGGGGCTTCTTGGAAGCACCGCTTGAATCAAAAAATCATCACTTTTCATTTTTGTTATCATCAGTAGACTTGTTCTGACGGATCATATCGTCCAACTGATCCTGAATAGTATTAATTCCGGTTTGAATATTTTTACTTAAATCATCAATCATACTCTGATACTTTTCTTCGCGCTGGGCATTTTCCTTAAGCATTCTAAAGAAAAGATAAATATACAACGCAGCCCAAATTCCCTGTTGCAGCGCTACTTCCAAAATGCCGCTAAGTGCTGTATCCACATTATCATCTCCTTTCTTTCCTTATTCATCATTTTTCAGAAGGACTCACTTCAGAACCAGAAAGAATAATTCTTTCATTAACCTGCATTTCTACAGTACCGGGCTTAAGCTGCCTGGCAGACCAAGAACAATGGCTATTGCGCCTTTCAGGTCTTGAAACAGGTTGAGAACTCACCTGAAACTCTTCAACCGTCACTTCCATTTTGGACTCATGATCATTTCTCTGAATGGATAAGTAACCCTTTACACTCATATTAGCTCCTGCTCTAACCTTGTTCATCATGCTAAGAGCAACATTATTCCATGCATTCAAAGTGAAAGTTTCCTTTTTCTCTTGACCAGATACCGTTCGGTGAAAAATTGTCAGTTCAACTTGTGCATGAGGCACTTGCTGCTCTTTTGAAACAAGAAACGGCTTCTGCTCAACCTTACCCGAAAGAAACACATGATTCATCTCTGCACCCCCTTTCTCTATTCACTGAATAAAACTAGAAAACTAAACCGCAACAACACCTCCTCCAGGAAAAAAGAATAATAAAAAAGTTGGGCGACACCCAACTTTTGTAAGAATATATTATCACATTCTAAAAATCTTGTAAAGGATCATTTCGTTGCATTTCGTTGCAAATCGTCCAATTTTGTTGCATTATGTTGCAATGGAAGACAAGGATCAATACTTTAAAGTATTGACCCTTGTCTTGTGTGGCTCATTCCCGGCTCGTTAAGAACTTTTCCATTACAAAGCCATGAATACCATCATATTCGATTTCGTACCATCCGTTTTCTAAACCGAACACTTCCACTTCCGTGCCGGTGGGCCATTCAGCGATCTTGGCACTGTCACCGGAGGAGGTATTGCGTACATTGATAGTGGTGCTGCCGGTGGTGCGGCCATTGTAGGAAAGCAGGCCCGTACCCTCCGTTTCGGCATCGTACCATTTCAGGCAATCGGTTTGCACATAGCCCACATCGCCGTCATAGCTGATTTTACAAAAGTTTCGGCCATATTCCAGCACCATCACCACGGTGCCTGCCTTGCACTTTTGCAAAGCTTTACCGCTGTCCGATGCTTTAGCGCGCAGGGTGCATTTGCCAGTCTTGGGGGCGTGGATCACCGCCACCTGCTTTTCTTTCTCTGCAGTGCTGCCAAAGTCCAGCTCGGAAGTGCGGACTTCCTTTTCTTCGCCATTCAGAAGCACCGTGCTGGTGGCAACACCCAGCCGTGCCAGCTGCACCGCTTCATCGCCATGACGGACAACCACTGTTTCTTTTACCGCAGATGATGTTTTCTTGCTGCCTAAAGATGAGGCTGGCTTAGAAGATGAAGGTTTATTGATGTTTCCGGAAGAAGTATTCTGATCGCTTCCTGATTCACCACTGGGCGGAATACTGCCATACAGATCCTGATATTGCAGTTCCTGCATATCCATTCTCTGCCCATATTCGTCTATATAGAACACAATAGCCGCTTTCAAATTGCTTCTATAGGTCCATCCCGAACCTCTTCTTCCGTCTTTTGTCCAGTAATGAATACCAACCCACTTATCATAACCCGAACCGGTTCTCACATAGGTGTTAGCAGGTATTGTTGTCACTATTTCTCCTTCACACAGGGGATCGCTCATACCATATACTGGAGTAGCACCAGCTGTTTTCATGCGACACGAACGATTCCATTCATCCAAACTTTCGGCATAGCCAACAGAGATTAACATTGACAACATTAAAAAGCAAAAAATCATGAATAGAACAGGGATTTTTCTTAGCAAATCGTTTTTTTTCACTTTATCGCACCTCCTCGTTAATTTTGTGCCCAAGTGTTGATTTTTTCACTACAATTGGTATTCCTTTCCTGTAAATTATACTACAGTTTATATATTCTATTCAAGCCATTCTTATGATACATATGTAAAACTTTATATCTATTCTGATGAGTGCTTATAGCTAAAAACTATATGTTATTGAATATTTAAACTTTCGTCTTAATATACTGAATAGCATGATTTATTTATAAAACTACAAATAGATTTATATAATAAATATTCATATGATTTAAGTATTATATTTAATTTTAGTGAACAAAATCATTATGTAGTTAATGACTGTCATTATGCGGGCATATTATTTATTCCCCATACGCTCTAAAACGAAGAATCATTCTCTGCATGGTGCCTAGATTTGATTTCTTCCTATGGTAGATTATTTTTTCGAATTTTCTTTTTTGTCATTTTATAGACTATTACAATTCACAACATTCCTTTTATGCATAACATTACAATGTCAAATGTCTATCTCAGATTTTTTGCATTTATTAAATCACTTTTCGTTTTATCATAATATTTACTCATCAGTGCATGCTTTCCGAAATTGCTGGTTTAGAAAGAAGTTTTTGCATTACAAAAGCTTTTCAGCACATTGTCGTTGCTGAAAAGCTAAAGCTAACATTATGTATAACTTTTTTGATTAAGAACAAAAGAATTCAATGCATATATGCACATACTCACCAAGCACTCGAAAGACTTCCAATATTTCCCTTAACCATTTGTTCGCTGATAAATATAAGCATTAATAAACCAGCCACCTTGTTCCCATTCGCTAATTGTCAGCGGATTAGGATTCTTATTCTTATTAGGACTCCGTACATAAACTTTTTCATTATCAATACGATAAATAACAACCTGTGTAGTCCCTCCGGTATATGCGCTGGATTGAATGCTTGCAATAATCAAGCAGCCATCTGACAAATGATCTTTCAATTCATCAATATCCAAATAGGTAACATGGTCGATACATTCAATTCCCTGATTATCATAGAATTCAACACCTGCTGTATAGAACAAAGATGTCACACCACTATTTCCCGACGTATCCCTATAACCCTTATCGATGGTATACTCTGCAAGCTCAACTGGCGTCACTGCTCTTTCAAAAAAAGTTGTCAAAACCATAGCCATCGCTGTTATGGAATTGCCATCCATACCAATAGTTTGAGTGCCATTAGAATTTGCTGGCCATGGAAAAGAAGACCAATAGGGATCATTCATAAACCATTGCATGGGAGGATAGTAACCATTAATAGTAGCATTATTAAAAGTTGTAACATCGTAATTACTCCACGCAATGGGATTATTGTTCATCTTATTTCTTACAGAGCTTCCAATAATACCATCGATAGTTAGACCATTTTTCTGCTGAAATAGTTTTACAGCTGCCATCATAGTACCTGTAAAAAGGTTAGAATAAGAATTAGGATGATATCCAAGTTTACGCAGTAAATTTTTGTATTTCACAACACCAATGCCAACAGAACCTTGAGAAAGCGTATTGGTATTTTCTTCAATAATATCAACAGAACTAATATAGATATGATAATTGGTGCCGTTGTATACAGTGAGGAATTTAGTGTTTTCGAAATCTACTTGCCAAAGCGGTAAAGTAATACCGGAAGGAATAGTAATATAGGTATCAGGTGCATAGTTATCTACCAACTTGTACAAATATACAGAGCCATTACCAGTCGTTACACCATAGCAATAAGGCGTATCAGAAGACGGTTCATCGTTATCACCAGAACCACCATTCTCGTTATCAGGATTCGTGAGAATCGTCAAATACTGCGACTGTGCCCAGCCAGTACCTTGCCCAGTGCTTACCCTATACCAACCAGATACGGAAGTAGTGTCCAGAAGACGGACAATGGAATTCTTGGGAGCACCATAAAGGTAATTGCCAGAGGGCGCTTTACGAATATTCAGGGAACCAGAAGCAGTCGTCACACGGGCAGTACCACCGTCATTTTCGATGGCTATATACTGAGCAACAACATACCCATTATAGCCATTATAAGAAGTTGCGAACCATTCGTTGTTTCCGGGGATCGTAGAAACCGTCACGCTGGCGTCATCGTCGATATACGTGTAACGCTGGCTGTTAGTGCTAGTACTTGCACGAAGAGAAAGATCGCCACCTTCGACTCGACCAATAAAACTTGCCATTTTTTATCTCCTTTCATTTTGTGCTTTCGGTTGCCGGCCAGCTTTCCGTTTGCAGTATTATCATATAACAGAAAAGAAAACTTAGGGAGTGAAAAAACATACTCAAAACATACATATTTCGTGCAAATACTGAACGCTCATTTATTCCATAGGGATGTGATGAAAGTAAAGTATAGAAAAAGACCAGATCGTTAACAGTGACCTGATCTTGCTGTAGTTATTCTTTGTGAAAAATATTAATTGTTCGGAAAATACTTACCTTGAACAAAATCGAACGTCTGCAATGCATACCACAGAATATTTTCGCGGATCTCTCCCTCCAATTGTTTCAAAATAATATTTCGTATGCGATTCACATAAATATCCTTCAAGTATTCTTCATCTGCATCGTTATTAACAATATGTTGACCATATGTACTGATATTTAGAATAAGACGGATATCAAAGTGCTTTATTCTTTCAGCAAATTCACAGCAGATAATAGATCCTTTTTTATCGTAGGTGCCATCCATCTGGTCAAATACATATTTTTTATTCGCCTCAGCTTCTTTTTTATCATTATAGTAGACAAACGGCTTATGGTTTATTGCCACTTCTCTAAATGCTGTGTATTGTCTCGTTAGTTCCCTCAATCCCAAAGTTCCCGGAACCGGCGGATTTACTAGCCATTTCCAATCAACAGCCTTATTACTATTTTTGTTCTCAATGCCAAATACTGCTGATAGAAAGAATTGATCTTTCTTCACTTGCGTAATTTCAGCAAAGCACTCCTTGAGAGCTTCCATTGAATTAGAAATTCGCTCTTTGGAATTATACAAACTTCCAGCAAATTGCCTAATTATTGAATCGGGTTTGTTCTTTTCAATCCAGCTTGACAGTTGACGGCATGTTGCTTCCTCTATACTATGCTCTGCATCCGTTATCAATGTTCTAATAGTAATTTCATTAGCACGGGATAAGGCATCTTTTTCAATTATCTCTTTTGCCATGTTATCACGCTTTGTCTTAACAGCAGTGATTACCATTAAGAAGATAGAAATTGAAGTTAGAACCGACGCTATAATGATCCCTGCCAATCCCAAATTTCCTTCATCAGTATAAAATGTGCTTCGGAATATTTGCAAGACTGTTCCCCAAATAATGGGAAGGCTTTGTAAAAACACTTTCAGAATTAGCTTATCATTAAGATAACCGGCAACCCATTTTAAATATTCTTTTGTTTGCTTCAATAATGTAATCTTTGATTCTTTCGTACCCATACTGTTTCTTTATCTCCTATCACTTATTGTGTTTTTGCGATGCTTGGAAACACTTCCAGTAAGAGAATGCTTTAAATTAATCTCCCAATCGATTCTTGGCAATGCACTCAACATTAACACAGAACCTCTCACTTGTGTTGCTACTCTGCTGCTAATATGACTACTCCCATGTGTTTTTCGCTTGTTTCTCTGTAATACTTTCATCGCCATTTTCATTGTACTTTTCTATCCTTTCGTAGTTATTTTACCAACCACTAATAATGTGCTTAAGCGTTTCTTTTTTCATTATATTAAAAATAATACTGCGATAATTTATAAATTTACTTAAACAGTATTTACATTAATAAGAAAGTATATGAAAAAACGATATAAGTACTTTTATTTTTTCAAAGATATTTCTTTTTCCTATAAGCTTTTAAGGCCGGAATGTATCGAATTTTTCAATATTTCTAAATGTGATGTATTTTTTCTTTTTCAAGCACATAAATAAATATTCTAAAATGAAAGGATTTATTTATGAAGGATAAAGAAAACCTTATCATGAGACTATATGAGATACTCAAAAATCCTTCGGCTTCTCGAAAAGCAAAAGACGAAAAACTGGTAAAGATACTCATTAATATGGCTCCCGGCGCAGATCGAGAAACATTTATAGACTTGTTGATAAAAGAAGGATTCAATGAACGTTTAGATGAAAAGCCCTTGCGTTTCATTCTGTATGATGCTAAAACCGTCAAGACTGAAGATTACTTTCTTTACTTAATGTCTCTGGTACGCCAGCAAATTGACAGCTTTCCCTTTGATATTAGCATCTTCTCCAAACAAACTATTCATTCTCTCTTGCATACAATCGATGTAATTTGCGAGCTATATTGTTCTTTCTATTTTTCTGATAAAACTGAAAAAGAAGAAGGCATTTCTGATTATGATATTTTTTGCCAATGGAAAAAAACGACAAAAACTTATTTAAAACTTATCCAGAGAGAAATTATTGATCTTGAACAAGGTATACGTGATTATACTTTCCTTAATGGAGAAATAGCTATCTTAATCAACAATCTGGATTGTGTGAGTATTCTTGATTCTTGGAAATTTCAATATCTATTAAATCAAATATTTAGAAATAGCTACTTACAAATATGCTTTTTTATGAGAACAACATCTGATTTAACTCGTGACTTGAATTGAAATTTTCAATTCTCATATCTTTCTTCTTGAATAAAGCATGAATTTTTCTTTTTTTCATGCACATATATTTAGGAACGATACTTCCTCGAAAGAAAAGTGCTTTTTTACTACGCTGACTGTATATACTGTACAGAAGGCGGGAACAAACCATGTTTTCCAAAAAGCTTTCCAGCGCTCTTTTGAATCTTTGTGACAGTCGAGAACTTTCCTACGAAACTGCTTCAGAACTGTGCAACATGTCCTCTAGATACTTTGGTTCTATTGCACGCGGGCAGACGGCTCCCACAATCAACACACTGGAAAAAATCTGTCTCGGACTTGATCAAACCCCTAATGACCTATTAGGATTTACTACGGCAGATGAAGAATTGTCGTATCGATTTTCTATGCAAGTAATACACTTCAATCGTTATGTTATCTACAATGGAAAATATGTTACTTTTCCAGTTTGTCCACGCTGTCAAAACAGTATAGAACGAGAATATCAAGCATTTTGCGATCGATGTGGACAGAAACTAAATTGGGATGTTTTCAAATACGCTGTTCTTTATCCAAAATAAAAATGCGAAAAGTAAATGTTGAGTTGCTCCATCGGTACAGCCACTGTTTGATTTAGTTTTTCACATTGCAACATAATCAACTTGTTTCTTTTCGCCACCATACTATGTCCTTTTGACACATCACTCCTATACATGTAATTTGCATCAAAAATGTCTCTTTGCAAAATTCTAAATCAGTAGGAACTTTTTTTCTTATTACCGATTCATCTTGCATAGTTAATTGAGCACATAATGCTTTGCTTCTTCGATAGCGCCTTAACACTTTGTTTTTATCAGAATTTGCAAATAATGAGGTGGTTTGTGTTGTGAAAGAAATGAAAGACTTTACTCTTCCAACTTCACCTGCAGGAAACAGGATGGCAATTCATCCAACGCTTTTCAGTATTAATATGCCTGAACCCGGTATCCCACCGGTAATCCTTGCGAAGGTTGATGGCATTATGCATAAACTATGTTTTATTCTGGACAATGTTGCGTTCATATTCACCCATGTATTGTCATGCTTTACCTAGGTGTCCAGGATATCGTCTTCGGCTTGGACGGGATCGGACAAATAAAAAGAAATTTTCAAAATGGCATCTGAATAGTCATCAATTCAACGGCGTAGCCGTTCTTAGCGCTACATATTAGGAACTACAGCGCATTCCAACTCCGATCACTTCCTTCACTTTCTAAGCAGAGAGGAATACTTGAAAAAATAAGGTTGTGTGAGAATTATTAAAGCTACACAGATAGTGTGATATGTCATGGTAACTTGTGCTTTTTCTCTCTTTTTCGATAAGATACAACAAAAAAACCAATCATAGATAGCTTTTGGAATTGCATCTGTGGTATAATAATCATGGGTTGGTATGTGCGCTTTGATCTTTGCGAGACGCACTTAAAAAACCACAACAGCGGAGAGAAAATAAAATGGCAAAGAGATGTAAGGTGTTTACTCCAGCACATATTGCGCAATACATGCTGGATGTTGTTGGATATACGAGCAACTTGATGGGAAAACGCGTGCTCGAAAACTCATGTGGATCTGGTAACATTCTCTGTGCTATCGTTCGTCGGTACATAAATGATTCTTCTGAGTTTAGTCGCGAAGTAATAAAATGCGGACTTGAACAAGATATAGCTGGCTATGATATTGATAAAGATTGCTGCATAGATGCAAAAAAGAATTTGGATAAGGTAGCAGCTGAGTATGAAATATATGGAGTTAATTGGAATATCCATTGCACAGATACACTTTCTGTAGAGACTAACGAAGAATTTGATTTTGTTATTGGGAATCCCCCGTATATCGCTTACCGTTCATTGGATGAGAACGCACGTGCTTCCCTGAGACAGCGTTTTTCATCGTGTAAAGTTGGTGCTTTCGATTACTGCTATGCTTTTATCGAGCATTCACTTACTATGTTGAAAAACGGTGGGCGAATGATTTACTTGATCCCAAGCAGTATTTTCAAGAATGTTCATGGTTGTAATCTTCGAGATCTAATGAAAGGACATTTGGTTGAGATTCATGACTATACAGCCATGAATGTTTTTGATGAAGCGCTTACTTCATCTGCGCTTGCTTACTTCATTAAAGACAACACTTCGCCGTCAATCAGATATTTAGACCTTTCTGATAAGAAAGAATGCATCATTCCCAAAAGTAGCTTGGCGAATAAATGGATGTTTGTTAACGATAAGCAAGAAACAAATACTTGGCAGCGTTTCGGCGATCATTTTTGTTCTTCTATCGTCATAGCAACTCTGCTGAATTCAGCATTTGTTCTGTCAAAATACATCGACAATGGCGATACGATTATTGTAAATGGCGCGCCAATTGAGCGCGAAGCAACTCGCAATGCGGTAAGCCCTCGCTTGTTGCGACGAGACGGACACGAACGGATCATCTTCCCATATCGTTATGCTAATGGGCAGTTAATCCGCTATACGAAGGACGAATACCAGAATAGATTTCCATTGGCAACTCATTATTTGGAAAGTTTTCGTGAAAAACTTGCGAAGCGAGATGCTGACAAAAACGCCCAGTGGTTTGAGTATGGAAGAAGTCAAGCATTGCAACGAATTAATCAGGAAAAGCTTTTACTGTCTACTATTGTTACAGGCAAAGTAGAAGTATATTCCCTACAACCTGAAGATGTGCCATATGCGGGCATAATGATCACACGCAAGGGAACAATCTCACTTGAGACTGCACAAAGAATTCTGCAGAGTAAAGAATTTTTCGAATATGTTCAATCGATCGGCACCTATGCGAATGGACATTCATTGCGAATCACTCCCAAAGACATTGATAATTTTGAGTTTCCTCCGTCTTTGCTAGAGCCTGAGCAATAATGCCGTTGATAAATGGAGGCGAAAACCATGGAACAGCTGCGATATGTTGTTGAGGATAGCACCATTGCGGAGATTCTTGGTGTTCAAAACTTTTCCACCAAGGAATCAGCTGTCCTTGAATTGGTCAAAAACGCTTATGATGCGCAAGCAACAGAGTTGCGCATTGTTATTTCGCCTTCGGAAATAACAATTACCGATAACGGCATTGGTATGAATCAAGAAATGATCCATACACATTGGATGCATGTTGGCAAAAGTCCTAAGGGATATATTGAAAATGGCCGAGTGATGGCCGGTTCCAAAGGTATAGGTCGTTTTGCTTTAGCGCGGCTTGGTGCTGATGTTATCGTAGATTCACATCACGAAGGAGAGCCGGCAATTAGATGGACCACCGATTGGAATACCTCCACAGTGGCACTGTTAGAAAAAGAGATGCCTTGCGGAACCGCTATTCATATTTCAGCGTTGCGTGACCGTTGGACTGAAAAGGGAATTCAACAACTGGTTACTTTTTTATCACGCTCCTATGCAGATACCGAAATGCATTTAGAAGTAGTCTTTAATGGTGCTACGCATGTCATCGGTAATTATCTGAGTGGTTTGGAATTGGGACAGGATTATGTGTGGCGATTGGAGCTGAATTACGATAGCGCGACGCAATCGCTTTACTATTCTTTTTATGGCGACGAATTTGTGGATGATGCACAGCAGCTTTGCCGTCAGAATATCAAATTCTTCTCTGATCAGATTTCAATAATTGACGAGTTTTCTCCGCAGGTTCAAGTGGGCGAAATCGGCGGACTATCCGAGGAACTAACAAGATTGGGTAGCTTTTCAGCAACCATGTATTTTCAGAACAAACCCAATCGTGTGGATATTGAAAAATTCATGTACAAAGATCACAACGGAATTTCCCGTAAAGAAAGTGGTGTTGTCCTCTATCGAAATGCCTTTAGTATCGCTGGTTATGAAGGAAAACGAGATTGGTTAGAATTAGGCAAACGGTCTCGTAAGTCGCCTGCAGCCGCCAGTCATCCTACGGGTGCATGGCGTGTGCGTGAAAATCAGTTGCTGGGAAGAGTAGACATTGACAAAAAAAACAATCAGTTCTTGACTGATCTCTCCAACAGGCAAGGTATGGAGGAGAATGCTTACTATAAGCATTTTGTTGAGATCATTACAGTTGGTCTTTCTTGTTTTGAACGGTATCGCCAAGAACTTATTCGTTCTATAGACAAAAAGAATCGAACAGAACCACCCAAAGAAACAACGCCTATTCTGAATCAGGTGTTGGCAAATCCCAAGAAACTGGATACATTAGGTAAGGCGGAACAGCAAGCGCTCACGAAGGAAATTAAAGAAGAACGCAAGCAAGTAGAGCAGCAACGGACAGCTTGGGCTGAAACAGAGCAGCGGTACAAATACGATATACGCTTGCTCAATATTCTGGCTACTTTAGGTCTGCGTTCATCATCAATGGCTCATGAAATGAACAATGATCGTAGCTCAATTGTCACTAACTGTGAAAATATCATTAATGCACTCAAGCATTATGGTTATTGGGAAGAGTTGCTTTCTCCTGCAAAGACAAGGGTTCAATACCGCAACATTCCGAAGTTGTTGGAAGTAGCCCAGAAAGTCGAAGCAAAGATGGTTTCTTTCATGGATGTAATGCTGACTGATATAGAAAAGCAAAAATTCCAGGTACAGAACAATAATGTTTTTTCAACACTCCAGGATATCCGAAGCAAATGGATCGCAGACTATGCAAAGCTCAACATCAATATTGATGGGGATAAAACGATTCAATTCTATATTGCTGAAGATATACTAATCGCTATTTTTGATAATCTGATTCTTAACAGCGTCCAGCAGAATGATAGAAGAAATCAGATTAACATTAGTATTGGCTTTGCGATTGAAGATAGGAAATTGCATATTACTTATGCAGATGACGGAGTGGGATTAGTTGCTAAATACCGTACCAATCCCATGCGTATCTTAGAAGTTCATGAAACATCCAGAACAAACGGCCATGGTTTGGGAATGTGGATCGTGAACAACTCAATTCAGTATACGGGAGGTAAGGTTCTAACAATTACAGGCGAGAATGGTTTCACGTTCGAATTTGCGTTGGGGAGTGAAGAATAATGTGTGAACAGCCAATTAATCTCGTATATGTGGATGACAGAATTGATGCCATATTATCTCGGTATTTGGATGAATTCAGCAGTCAGCAAGTAGACCTAAATCTGAATTATCAGGAAGTCCCGTTTTCAAAGGAGGACACGTATGAAGAATTGCTGCGGAATGAATTGATTCGAACGGCAAATATTCTCCTGATTGATTCCAGATTATTTGAGGAAGCAGACGCTGGAAAAGAAAAATTCACCGGTGAAGAGTTTCGTATTATTTTGAGTAGAATGTTTCCTTACATTGAAGTTGTTGTGATTTCTCAAAATGCTCTGGATGTTTCTTGGAGCTGTGTTGAAAAATGCAAAGGTAATAGAAACTATGCTCAGGCGAAAATCCATTACGATGGCAAATTGAAAGCGACTCTGGAGGAAAAAGTGAAGATCATTCGGGAAACCAGAATGCTAATAGCTCGATTGGAAAACCGTGAAAATATTGATCGGGCACTGGTTGAAAAAATACGCAATCTTGCTAATGGCACAGATGAGTATGACGAGTTAAAAGTCAGCGACATAGATCGTTTAGTGCAAGTGTTCAACGATCTTGTCTCGAAAGGATAAGCCATGAAAGATTACAGATGCACACAGTATTGTCCTTCTTTTGAAGCCATCCCGCAAAGGAAGCCATCACTGTTAAAGGAGATACGAAAAGCCCACCCACGCGCAAAAAATATATATACGATAGTACACAAAAGCGGTACAGAGGAACATAGGGCGTTCTTTGATCTTTACAACAATAAGTGTGCATATTGTGGCTGTTCTGTTAGTGTGATTCCGGCCCAGCTTTTCAATGTTGATCACATAAAACCGAAAGCCGACAAAACAACACCAGTTACCAAGCTGAATGCCATAGAAAACTTGGTGTTATCTTGCCGTACTTGTAACGCTGGCAAATCCGATTTTTGGTTTCAGGAACTGAGTAATGAATGGAGTCCAGACGGAGAAGGTATCGCTACCATTTTTGTCAGAGATGATCTGTTCAATATACTCATTGGTCCTGAATACACTGGCAATGAGAACGTTAAGACGCTGTTTGAGAAATTGCGGTTAGGTGAACAGCATCGTCGTCTTGACTATTTGCTTATGTCCATTTACGGATATTTAAGAACTCTTCCAGAAGAGTCGGAAAGGAGACACTCGCTTCTGGAAGTTGGTCGTATATTGCAAGAAAAGCGAAACAGGAGCAGATTGTAAGTCTCATTAATGGGCAGGAGTGAATCAACTCCTGCCTTTGTATATTTGAGGATAGATGAAGCATACTCTATCTTGAGGTGTATAACATGAATTTTTTTGATCAGAGAGGATGCCATTTCATATCCGGTTCAGTTTTGTTTGGAGATCCGATATTTGGAAAAACAGCGAATCAAAATGTAAATATTTCGAATATAAACAATGGTTATTGGTATATTGACGCTCAATTTTTGAGTGACAAAACAAATAAAAATGTAAAATCGAGAATAGTGCTGCAGTTTTCAGAATATAAAACAACTGCAAGATTGGCATTGGCAGGAGAGCACCTTACATGCAGTGTAAGTGGCTATTTAGGAATTTTTGATGAAATGCGTTTTCAAGCCGGATGGACTAATAGATGCCAACGGTGGTTTGAGTATTGCCAATATAGTATTGGGAATGAAACGGCATGGTCTGTCATAACAGGTGGTATTGTGTTTAGAGTGGATGGACATGCTGAAGAGAGTTTGTGTAGAAGTTACTTGGATAAATTGGGACACATTGCAAAACTGGAAATTTGGTTTTGAGAAATGAACAAAACTAGCTAGCTAGCAAGCAGGGCATTTGGATAGCCAAATGCGAAAAGACCAGTCTACAAGGACTGGTCTTTTGTTTAAACCTTTTTCATAGAGAAAACAATGTAAATATTAAACCATGTATTACCTTGTTATTTGTATGTGAACCCATGTGTATCCTGTCCATAAGTACTCTAATAATCTCACTTCTAATCTCAAAAAGAACGATCAAACCAACACTCACACCAATAACACAAAGCCAATAAAACGAGCTTAAAAAACATATTGCAAGTCTATATCCCTTTGGAAAATGGCGAGTTGATTGATGCATAAAGGCTCTGCACAAAAAAATTACTAAATGCGGCCTGCTACCCACTATGACTGCTTTCTCTATATAGATAACACCACCAAGTGGAACCAATTATGTTATGCCTGGCAGTAAAATCAATTTTTTGTTGTTTTTCAAACAGTATATTTATACAGTCCCTATTTCTTCCAATACACAAGAAATATATTTTTTGTGCTCAAAGAGTTCTCTACATTCTCCTGCTCGTTTTTGTCAGAAGATTCATATGAGAAAACATTTTTGAACGCAAAGATAATGAACCATAATTACGGGTGCTCCATGCATTAAATGCGCTAATTACCGGTAATCGGTACGGAAATCCTTGTATTCCTTGATTGTTGGTGTTGCGGAGATAGTCTCTCCGATTGTAATATCTCGCTTGACCCATTTATGTATTTGTTTCTTTTCGTCGAAGCAACCTAAAACTTAAAGATTTTCGTTTGGGTTTTGTAACTTCTCGTGGGAAAATCTGAGTCAGATGATCCTTGACATAGAGGCAGCACAGACTTTTGCTATTAACAATCTATCACCACCGGACTAGCACAAGTAAGAGATATTTCGGTTTTCCGGGTGGCATGGATGTATTATAGTACAGGTTTGATGATTTATCCAGAGGGGGATTGTGTATACAAGGGGTGTTTCTGTGGTGGATGATGGATGTAGTTCTATAGAGGGGGGAGAAAATGACTTGAGTTGTGGTGGTGTCTGCTGGAACTGGTGGTAGAGCGGATTCGGGTTGCACCACTTTTTTCATGATCGGGGCTACGAGCAGACGAAGTTGTGTAGCGAGTGACTGTGGATCAGCTTGACACTTTTGCGAGCTTGTATACATAAGTTTGTTTTTGCAGCCTGCGAGGATTTGAACTATTTGAAAAATTCGAATAGTTCGATATTGTGCTGCTTGGCACCTCAAAAAATTAGTCAAGTACGATTTGATATATCGTACTTGACTAAAAATATGGGCACTCATGTTGCGGTCGGTATTGATAAATATAGAAAGATTCCCGAAACCCCTTGAAAACAAACGAATTCTAGGTTTGTGATCTGGATATTGCCATTTTATCAGCAAAACAAGCCGCAAGTATCACCAAATGATTGTATAAGGTTTTAACGGTTTCTCAGGGGTCTTAAAACAACGAGAAATCTATTCA
Organism: Clostridia bacterium; assembly: GCA_045590215.1. Lineage (GTDB taxonomy): Bacteria > Bacillota > Clostridia > Christensenellales > Aristaeellaceae > RUG563. The sequence goes on from JAZNQO010000011.1 coordinate 22,788, forward strand.
TGTTAGGGCATTCTATCCGCATTATTATGCGAGTTAGTTTTCTACATTACATTTCTAAGGAAATCATTCGTTTTTTTATCGAAGTAGATGATATCGCCCCATATCTTTCGAAAAATACTGTATCGACCCCCAAAAGCTTTAGTCTTTCAGCAGCATCAATATATGTTTTCTCAAACTTATGATCCGCACCCGCAAACATTACATCAAACCCATATTTTTGATACATTGAAACTTTATCTAGATTTTCAATAGATACAACACAGTCGACATACCGAATCGCTTCGACTATTGCACAACGTTCAGAATGTGGCAACAATGGTTCATGATTCTTTCGCATCCTAATAAAATCGTCTGTACCAACTGCCACAATTAAAAAATCACACATACTTTTGGCTTGCTTAATTATTTCGATATGCCCAGCATGAAGAGGATCAAACATACCAGAAATAAAGCCTTTTCTATACATAATCAACACCGCCCATTATTCGGAAGCGAAAAGACGTATTTTTTATAGTGTCTCCTTTTATACTCATCTGGACATGAGTGCCAGATCTCGTCTAAAGATTGTTTTTCTACATTACCGAAGATCTCTTTTTTCGATATTCCAGGCATAAGATTATTCGTCGAAAAACAATTGCCTTCAGTATCGATTACGAATGAGGCATACTTATCTTTCTCGTTTCCATATTTACAGATAATTTCGAGTTTGTCACCAAACCTCGCTTGTAGCAGTCGAATTTTCGTATCCAATTCTTCATCAGTAATCCACAAATTGTTTGGAGCAAACATTCTTTGCAACCTAAAAATATGCCATTTTATAATTCCTGTATCCACCATCCACTTGGCCAACACATCTACACTCTTATAATTCTCAGATGTTAATACAGTATTTATTCTTGGCGTTATTCCATACTGAACTAGTGAATAAATGCCATCAATAACAGCATTTGTCTGACCGCGACAGTAGTCATTAATCCAAGGATCAATAGCATCCAAACTGACACGGGGAACAATATCATTGTTTTTGATTGCTTTTAATAGTTCTGTGCTAAGTAGTGTACCATTAGTATCAAGTAAACATATGTAGTGATGATTTGATATTCTATCTAGTAGCCTTGGCAAGCCATCATACAAGGTCGGTTCGCCACCAGAGAGCATAACAGACATAACATTTGATGAATTAAGCTCAGCAAACAGTTTCTCTTCATAATGCATGAAGTTACTCTTTTTTGAATAACTCTGAGCATTTCGAGAAATGCAATATTTACAAAACAAATTGCACCGATTAGTTACCATGACTCCAATTACAATAGGCGATCTAAATAGCGAAATTGGCAAATCATCTGGATCCTTTGATGAACTCTCAATTGTATGCAGTTCGTCGAGGCTGATGTAAATAGTTTCTGTATTCTTTTTGCCATATCCATTTAGGCGTCTAACCTTGGAATACTCCGATATGTAAAATCGACCACTTATATATGAGTATGCTATAAACATTTCATCACTAAGGGCTCGAATAATAGTATTTCGCATTTGAGTAATATCACCCTAATCAAATGTAAACAACAATTAAACCAACTGAAACAATCACTCACATTATTTCTTTTCAAGAAGCGGAATTAATTCTGCCAGATTGCTTTTCAAAATAATATCAGCATTTTCCTCAATACCGCCTTTAGGATTGATAACGATTCGTGTGCCAGCTAATTGAAAAACTGCTTTGTCCGCAGGCGAATCACCTATAGCATAAATAGCATCTTCCTGAGCACCGATAGCCTCAATGATCTTCTTACAGCCATCAACCTTGAAATTTCTACTTGCAAAATCTTCAATCTCAATCCCAATTATTGTGTCATTTTCCATTCGTGGTGTGTTCCCTACAACATAATCAATTCCCAACAGGTTTTGATAATATTGAAGTACCGGAACTAAATTGCCAGAATGCAAAACAGTAACATATCCATTCTTTTTTAAATAGGCAAACAACTCTAAAGCTCCATTAATTAAGTAATTACACTCGTCCAGTTTTGCTTTGATCTGTTGTGTTGATATTCCACGAAGGAAATCAATGCGTGTTTTCAAGGTCAGAAGTCCTTCTCTTTTACCTGCAATAAACTCTTCATTCAATCTTTTACTCTCTGCCTCTAAACCGTTTATTCCACAGAGAACATCCAGTACATCGGTATTAACAAGAGTACCATCGAAATCGCTCAAAAACACCTTTTTCATTTTGTCATCCCTCCGTGCAATTTAATATTGTGTATATACAATCAACAAGACCTTCAAAAGCCGCCTTAGGAATCTCATGTGTAGGACCATTGATGTATTGATTTATCTCATCAATCAGCCCTTTCGTCGACTTGATTAAGATTGTCTTATCTCCCTCATTAAACTCAAAAGTTTTCTTTTGTGCAAAATATAGATTTTCAAGTAAATAGAATACTCCACAATCAGGATCTATCAATCCTTTTGTTAGATTTTCCTGTAGCACACTACTTATGTCCTCCCTTGTTTTCTTGGTGCATAAATTGCTATCATCCCAAATACTTGTTTCGCCGCCAGAAGTGGTTTTCATTTTCTTAATACTCAGTATTACTAGTCGTGTTCCTACCGATTCTTCCTTCCGAAACTTTTTTTCATTTTGTATATAATCTAACCACATGGGAACTTCATCAGCTCCACATAAAACAAAGCCGATATTGTCAAACAATGAAATATACGCCAAATTATACATGAGTTTTTGTTGACGTATATATGAATCGTGAGCTTTCGTAAATGCAGAAGTTGATTCTTGCAATTTTCGAACATCATCAATTGATACCATTGCGCATAAATCCATTAAGCGATGCAAAAACTTCTTTGCAAATGTAGCACTCCTGATATATTTGCTTTCCAACTTAATATCATTTTTCTTTATACCCAGTTCAGAAAATTGCAAGCAGAAGTTATCTATAACTTGTTTACTTGCCTCCGAGTCACACTTCGTAACTCTTCGATAATAGTCATCGAACACTAATATTTTCACACTAAATCCAAGTTTATAGAGTCCTTTTATAGCTTCTGCAAACACAAGATGGATTATGGAAAGTTGTGCTTTAGGAACAACTGGAAAGAAAACACAACTTCTCCCATGTACATAAGTCCCCATTTTTATAGCACTGCCGTTGGCAATCTTCAAATTCAGACGACTAATTTCTTCCGGCAGAATAGCAGCATCAATCTTTTTGTGAAAAAACAAGCGCTTAAACAAATTTATAATGCTGTCAGGAGAAAATAACCATGAAAACAAAGCGAATATCGCCTCCAACATCTACTTTTCCTGCCTTTCTGCATTTGAATATTGCCAAGAGTTAAACATAACACTAATCATTAAGCACGCTCTCTAGTTTTTTGATTGCATTAGAATGTTCAAAATGAAGTATTTATAGATAGAACATTTTTTCAAGATAATTAACTTTTATACTTTTCGCTCAACTTTTTTTGAGTTGCCCTTATTGAACAAATTTACAATAATGCTTATTATTGTAACGCTGACAATTGATAGCGTAATTCTAAATGCAATAGAATTGAATGATTCATCTTGTACACCTCCATCTATTTTTACTATATATGTGCCTATAAAACATTAAATACACTATTTCTGTTATCATTTTTACTGTATTTATTATTATAGTAGTAAAAAACACATTGCTATTTTTGGAAAACTGTAAAGAAAGTAAAATGTGGCATGTATATTAAAGTCGTAGTTGCATCATATAATTGGGGAGGAAAAAGTACCTACATGTCGAATTAAGTAATTATTGAAAATTTATTATATGGGCAAATCGTAATATGGCTTCCCATGTTAAGTGCATGCACAATAAAATGCATGTTGAACTTATCTATTAGTAGACAAGAAATATAGCAAATAATATTTATGAAATAGATACTATAGGAAAAATAGTACTTAATGGAGATGATTGTATGACCAGCAAAATGAAAGATTTCTTTTCAAAAAGTCAAGATAATCTTCGGAAAGTTTTGAAACAGCGCCACATATGTTCTGAAACGATAGAAAGCCTAATCAACGATGGTTATTACTTATCCGAATTACACAGTCCACATAATATTATGGATCGCTATGATGGAAACTATGACCACTTTATTCCTCTTGATGATGTAAGTGATGATGGAATTCATCTGGAAATCTATAGTGATAGAGAAATTCCTATTATCAATGTTGATTCTGTTGGGCAAGCTCAGGAGTATCTAAATAATAAGTACTCAAGAGTGAATCCGGAAGTTAAAGAGAGGTTTGTTTATCGTGGTCAAAATACATCCTACTACATACAACGTAAGCACACTAATCCGTGGTTTCGCTTGAGAAACGGAAAAGAACCTTCTCTCATTCCAAGCTATTGGCGCATGGCACCAACAGTTACTTCTGTACTGGATGAACCTATGAACATATTTCGAACCGCTTTAGCAGATCCAATTATTTACCATGGTATTGATATAGAAGCCCTTTATAGACAGAATTTACAAAAATATGGTCTTCATACTATAAGTGATTTGGCTTCTTTCGATGATCCGATTAGTCAGGAGTACCATAGGCGATGGATGCTAAACAAAATTTACGCTCCAGATATAGGATTGTTAGCACAACACTATGGCTTTCCAACAACTTGTTTAGATGTGACTTTCGATCTCAGAGTTGCATTTTTCTTTGCTGCATACAAGTTCCAAACGCTTCCGAATAGAAAAGCAACCTATCGCTATAATCTAAATAATGATGCTATCGTATATTGTTTTCTCTATTCAGACCCATTACTCTTGCCATCGAAAAACATGGTAACGAATATTTGCAGTTTTGATCATTTGAAACCTCAACGGCCATTGACTCAGCACTGTGCTTTGGTTAATCATAATGCATTAGATATAAATGGATCTGCAGCAAATATCCTTGTTGGCTTTAGAATGAATGAGAATTTTGATTCTTCGGAACTTCCAAAGCCAGAAGAATTGTTTCCTGCCCCATCAGAGGATCCTTTCTATGAAAGACTCCTAGACATGAAATATAACAGTGCTAGCAAAGAATGGTGGCAAGATGTGGTGGACTATGATTTTGCATGACTATACTTGCTGCAATAATGAGTTACAATTCAACTGAAAATGAAAACGAAGAATCAAGTAAATCTAACTAGGTCTTTCAATCAATCTGCAATAAAGAAAGCATATCCATATCTAAGAAGTAGATATGTTTGATATACAAAAGCTGCTCACTAATTTACTGTCAGCTCTTTATGCGTATGAAGAAAAGATGTATATAAAAAGTATCGATCAACAAAATATTAGTCTTCTTGTTCATCAAATCTGATTTCCAATTTCTTCATTTGTTGATTTGTACATCTAAAACAACAATGTTTTCTACAATCTTGCAAACTAGCTCTTTAGTTTGATGCACGAGATAATCGCTGTTCATACAATATGCATTTAGCAGAACCCCTCAAATGTTAACCATAAAACCTTTTTCATCTTGTCTAATTTTGTGTGGCACTATGACTTCTATACTTCTTATTAGCTTCTTACTTTGTGAGTGTAGATAAATATTATGTGCAATGAGTTTTGTTCGTTTCTCACAAATGTTATTCTTTTCTTCATCAATCAACTCGATATTCAGAATCTTTGAATCTGAACACTTACCAAGAGCTTCTTTTGCAGATATATATGACAGAATCTCGGTTTTATGTTGACTGAAATAACGGGGAGATCTTCCTGACCTCATGAATTCTTCATAAACCGCTTTGTTTGTTTTATAATTATGAATGTGTTGATTTAGATGGTCCAGTTTTGCATCAAGAGCTTTTATTTCGTTATTATTTTGAGCAATTTTAGCATCAAACTCTGCAAGGGCTTTTTTGACATCAGATATACTCTTGTAGCCATGCTCACTAAGGAAGTTAAGAGCATCAGCCATATCCTTGATTTCTTGCACTGTCTGATTCTGTTTTTGCCAACTTGACTGAACTCTACTACTATTCTTCGGCAAGGTTCCAAACTTTACTTGCATCTCAAACGCATGTATGGTCTTTTTCTGAGGTATATGCTTCCTTGATCCGGACAAGACCTGCATGAGTGCTGCTTCTGTGTAAGCCTCTCCCAGCGTATTAAGGCTTTTATATCGTTTCTCCTGCGGAAGTTTCAGATAAATTCCATTCCCTCTTTTGATTTGCCAACCATTACTTTCAAGAATAGATAACAAATCATCAAGATCAACCGGTTTCTGTTCTAGAGCATCGTCAATCGCTTTACGCAGCAGATCTCGCTGAGAAGGTTGAGCTTTAGATCCTAACCACTCATTATATCTCAGACCTCTCTTTGGTGGTGCCTTTCGTTCAACAATAGATAACCCATGGGCATAACAGATTTCATCACTCAATCGCATCACATCATGAGCTGAACCTTTCACATCCCGGTATTTACGTTTACAGTCAAGCGTAGTGGAATTCCATATGATATGGTTATGAATGTGCTTTGTATCGTTATGAGTGGCAACAATAAATGCGTGATTCCCCTTCAGATAGTGCTCTGCTAACTCATAACCTATGCGATTTGCTTCCTCCGGCGTTACTTCACCGGGCTTAAAAGATTGCCTGATCTGATAAGCAATGGCATCGTTTTTATTGCTTCTACCAGTCAGCTGCTGATATTTTCTTTTTGAATATGCGAATTCAGCATCAATGGTATCAGCATTACACATATAGGTAGAGATTAACTTCCCTTGTTCTGTTTTAGAACCATTTTTTATATAGTCCAATCGCGCTTTCAGGCATTGCTCCATCGTTCGCCCCTTATTCAAATGCATTGAGAAGATTTTGATCGTTGCTATGTTTCTTCAACTCCTTTATTTTTGCATGAAAAGAAGGTCCGGCAAAGCCGGACCTTATCTTTTTCAATTGATACTTGCTCAACAAAATACACGCCGAAACAGAAAACCTCGAATGTTATTCAACAGCCTCCATCCACCTTCAGCAATCTTCGGAAGTCCCCATGGGCATAGCATGAAAGATATGCCAATCAGCAGAAATCCATCCCGGTGATTTCCGGTAAACATCACAATGATGGCAAAAGTAAGCATCAGTGAAGCTATGACAGACAAAACATGTGTTGATAAAATCAGAATGAACGCCAATACGACCTGAATCAATGTCATAACAATCACAATAGGAGCCAATATAACTCGCAAAAGGAAGCCCATAAGTCTGGTCATATAAACACCTCACCTTCGTACATTCAGATTGTATAGCGGCTTTTCATGCTCCGTCAATGTTGCCGATTCTGTTATAAACGGCTCAACTTCAGCAATAAAGCATGCAGTTCACTGGCCACATGTTTCAATTGATCTACCGCTTCATCCACATCCACCTCATAAATACGCTGCTTCTCATGAAACTGCTTTGCCAGCTGATTGACATTGTTGCTTGCTCTGCGAAACAATGTAAGAATCTCATCCAGCTGCGGAACTTCAAGCCAAAGGATCTTTCCCTCAATGGCCATCTTACGAATATACCATTCCCGGTTTTGAATCCCTACTTCTTTCATTTTTGCTTCAATCTGTTCCCGTTCCTTTTCTGTCACACGCAAAGGAATCTGGATATTGCGCAAACGCTGGGGCATTATCGTTCAAAACCTCCTGCAGATATCGTTGGATCTTCTTTTCTTGGGTTTCTCAACTGCTCCAGAATAGAAGGCCGACTGACGGGCATTTGTTTTCGTGCCTGCTCCAAGAAAAGATTCACAAGGCCGGGATGTGCCTGATCCACAACATAGGAAAGATTACGGTCGCGACCTGCCATATCCGGCTGAAAAACAACAGAGATCGTCTGTGCCCATCTTTTGTTATCTTCAGAATAACGTCCATCCCATTCCCTATATCGTACGGTTACAGCCAGTACATACAGCAACCGTTCCATGCCAAACACTTCTTCCACCTGCTTCACCCCCTCTCTGGAAAGACGGTTATTGTTATAGTGTTGAGCAATTGCGTCCTCAATGGCTTTCTTGCAAGCAATATTCGCTCTGTGGGAAGAAAAATAGTCAATGGTTTCATCATGATGCATGGCATATAGTTCTGTATGCTGATAAACAGGAATGTTTTTAAAGTTTTCCATTACAGTACCTCCTCATATCTTCGTTTGTTTATTGACTCCGTCGCAGAAACACCAGGCTTTTTTATTGCTTCCATTATGGAAGTTTTTTCTTTTGTCATGTCCTTTGGACTATCCATATTCAGCTCGGCATCCAATTCAGAAAGCCGTTCACTTTTCTGCTTCAGTTCTGCCTCCTGGGGAAAGGGTTTCGCCAGTTCTTCCTTGGCCGCTTCCATTTGCTGCTGCAGATTGTTCACCTGTGCTTCAGCCGTCACAATGCGCCCGGAAATGGCATTCAAGGTGTTTTCTATGCGTACCAGATTGCCTCTGGCATCCGTACCCAGTTCAGCCCGATGGGACATGGTACCCTTCAGAATCATGGCATATTGCTGTGAAAAAGCATCATAAGTCAATGTCATCTGAAAACCACGGTAGTAACCAATCTTCATGTCCTCAGTGATTGTCACATGTTTACAAGCTGCCAAGATAGCTTCGCCGGCTGCTTCTTTATCCTGTATCTGAACACCCTGAATCTCCATCCCAATGAAGTCCTTTTCAGGCAGCGGATGTGCTTCCAGAAGTTTCAGATCCTGTTGGAAACCGTCAATGCTGGCTTTATGCTTTTCAATCGCTTGCGGGAAATAAGTCAGCAGCTGATCTTCCAAACGGAATTGTTTGCTCTGATGATCTGCTTTCATCAGCCGCAGCCGTGCTACATCCACATCCAAATCCATTTTTTCCTTGATTCGTGGATCACCGGCACACAAAGCCTTGATTTCTGCATAGGACAATGCCGTTTCATCCAGATCGTCGCAGGAACGTACCGGGCTTTTGCTGCTCATGATCTGAGAGATAAACTTCTGTTTGTTTTCAATGGTCTGCCACAGATACGCATCAAAAGTGCCTTCCGTCACATACCGATACACATGCACTTCCGGATTCATATTTCCCTGGCGGACAATACGTCCTGCACGTTGTTCCAGATCACCGGGACGCCAGGGGCAATCCAGATCATGCAATGCAATCAAACGATCCTGCACGTTGGTGCCGGCGCCCATTTTGGCAGTACTGCCCAACAGTACGCGCACATCACCGGATCGAACCCTTGCAAAGATATCTTTTTTCTTTTGTTCCGTGTTTGCATCGTGAATAAAGGCTATTTCTGCTGCAGGAACGCCTCTTTCAATCAGTTTGGTGCGAATATCGTCATATACTGAGAAATCCTGATTTTCGGCCCCTGCAGTAGCTTTGGGAGTGGAAATATCACAGAATACCAGTTGGGTCAGTCGTTCTGCCTTGCCATCCTCCCAGATGCGATGAATGTTGTTGACACAAGCATTCACTTTACTACCGGGGTCATCCGGCAGCAGCGGATTGATCAAACGCTGGTCTAATCCCAGTTTTCTGCCGTCACTGGTAATCTTCAGCATGTTATCGACCGATGGATCCACATTACCGCTGTGAACCTCGGCAGCTCGTTCAGAAAGAGCAGCTACCATTTCCTGCTGAAGGTCAGAAGGCTTCACAACAACCGTTTCGTAATTAGCCTTCGGCGTAGGTAAATGCAGCTGATCTGCCGTTTTGATATCTGCCACTTCTTTAAAGATCGTCATCAGTTCCGGCAGATTAAAGAACTTGGCAAAGCGTGTTCTGGCACGATAACCGGTACCTTCCGGAGCCAGTTCAATGGCTGTACTGGTTTCACCAAAGGTGGATGCCCAGGCATCAAAATGGGTCAGACTGTTCTTTTTCAACGATCCATACTGCAGATACCGTTGCATGGTGTATAGTTCCGTCATGGAATTGCTGACTGGCGTACCGGTGGCAAACACAATGCCCCGTCCATCCGTTACTTCATCCATATAACGACACTTTAAAAACATATCGCTGGACTTCTGCGCTTCAGACGTAGAAAGGCCGGCGACATTACGCATTTTCGTGTACAAAAACAGGTTCTTATAAGCGTGTGCTTCGTCCACATAGAGACGATCCACACCCAATTGTTCAAAGGTGACAACATTATCTTTCTTGTCATCCGCCTGTAATTTGCTCAGACGGACTTCCAGCTGCTTCTTGGTTTTCATCAGCTGTTTAATAGTGAATTGCTCCCCATAGGAGCGCTTCAGTTCGTCGATTCCTTCTGTGATCTCCTGGATCTGGTCTTCAATAAAACGCTCCTGACGCTCCTGAGAAATGGGAATACGCTCAAATTGACTATGCCCAATGATAACGGCATCATAATCACCGGTAGCAATTCGGGAACAGAATTTTTGGCGTTGATGCTTTTCGAAATCTTTCTTGGTTGTAACCAGGATATTGGCACTGGGATAGAGCCGCAAAAACTCAGATGCCCACTGTTCCGTCAGATGATTGGGCACCACAAACATTGCCTTTTGGCAAAGGCCCAGTCTTTTGCTTTCCATAGCAGCTGCGATCATTTCAAAAGTTTTCCCGGCCCCCACTTCGTGTGCCAGAAGGGTGTTGCCACCGTAAAGAATGTGAGCAACAGCGTTTCTCTGGTGCTCTCTCAGCATGATCTCTGGGTTCATCCCGGAGAATGGAATGTGCTGTCCATCAAATTCGCGAAGACGAGTGCTGTTGAACAATTCATTGTAACGGTCAACCAGCACATGGCGTCGGTCCGGATCCTTCCACACCCAGTCCCGAAAAGCATCTTTGATTGCCTGTTGTTTCTGTTGTGCCAGGGTCGTTTCTTTCTGATTCAGAACCCTTTTTTCCTTTCCGTCCGGATCCGTGATCACATCATAAATCCGCACATCACGAAGGTTCAGAGTATCTTCCAGAATCCTATAAGCACTGGCTCTTGTGGTCCCATAGGTCACATAGGCTGCAACATCGCTCATGGAAATCAGAGACTTGGAGGAAATATTCCACTCCGCTGTATGGGATGAATAGTTCACCCGGATTCTTCGACGATGATAAAAAGGTGTATTCAGCGTTTCGTGCATAAACTGCTGGATGTACTCCTTTGGCACCCAGGTAGCACCCAGTCGCACATCAATTTCAGCAGCTTCCAGATCCTTAGGCTGTGCCTTTTCCAATGCCTGTACATTGGGCAGATACATAGGATTGTCCAGCAATGCCATCTTCGCTTCCCGAAGCTTCTGACGCACATTCCCTGACAGGTATTCGTCTGCCGTCACATAAACAGGCAGTGATGCAGCGTTGCGGGGCTGCGGTATGGGAAAGATAACGCCGGTCAGTTCCGATACCACCTGGTCTTCTGTCTTCCCTGTCAGCTGTGCCATGTAGCCCAGATCCACACCGGCCCGTTCTCCGATACTGACGGCCAATGCTTCTGCTGCGGTATCGACATGATCGATCTGCCGCTGCTGCTTAATGGTACGTTTGGTGAACATATCTGCCTTACGCACCAGTTCACCTCGGTCATTGGTAATTTCCAAAGAACAAAGCAGATAGTAGGATGAATCGTCCGAAAATGCCTGTCCATTGGCTTTGGCATTGATCAGACCGAACTTCTGGGTGAAAACATCATAGCGATCATTCAACTCTTTTTGCAGAGTCTGAATGGTTTCGTCATCCGCATCGTTCAGCTGTGCATCCATCAGTTCCCGTACCGTATCCCGAAGACCAATCATGCCCTTTACCCGTTCCTGAGCTGTCTGGTTCAGTCTTGGCTTCACCATAATAGAATTTTCACGGAAATATACCTGACCATCTACTACTGCATAGGAATAGTTGGGTACAGTAGGATCTGCAGGAATGGATTCCTGAATTTCCTCTCCTTCGGCCAGTTCCGGCAACTCTGTTTCCGTATATTGTCCATGGATGTGCTGAACTGCCTCATGCAGCTGCTCTTCCAGAACCAGTCCTTCCATCGGAATAACCGTGAACTCGTCTTTTCCATAGGGTGTACTTGTGCTGGCTTCTTCCCCCAGAATCATTTCAGGGTGATCCACAAAATATCGGTTGATAAAGAACCCATCTTTGTTTTCCGCAAGGTACACCCAATCCGGTTCCTGCACCATGGGGCTTTCTCTCTTTTGGAAAAAGAGAATATCACTGACCACTTCAGTGCCCGCATTGGCTTTGAACGCATTGTTGGGCAATCGGATGGCACCGAGCAGATCCGCACGCTGAGCAATATAACGGCGCACTTCAGGCGATTGCTTGTCCATGGTATATCGGGAGGTCACAAAGGCAATCACGCCGCCAGGACGCACCTGATCCAGCGTTTTGGCAAAGAAATAATCGTGGATGGAGAAGCCCAGTTTGTTGTAGGCACGGTCGTTCACCTGATAATGCCCGAAAGGTACATTACCTACTGCCAGGTCAAAGAAATCGCGTTTGTTTGTAGTTTCAAAGCCGGCAACAGTAATATCTGCTTTGGGATAAAGCTGTTTCGCTATCCGTCCGGATAGGTCATCCAGTTCTACACCATACAGTCGGCTGTTTTCCATTTCCTCCGGCAGCATGCCAAAGAAATTCCCCACACCCATGGCAGGTTCCAGAATGTTTCCGTTCCTGAATCCCATATTGCCAACTGCCTCATAAATGGCTTTGATGATAGCAGGGCTGGTGAAATGGGCATTGAGGGTGGATCCCTGTGCGGATTGATATTCTTCCGGTGTCAATAGGCTTCTCAGTTCCAGATATTCATTTGCCCATGTGGGCTTATTGGCATCAAAGGCATCGGCCAGACCGCCCCATCCAACATAGCGGGACATTTTTTCCTGTTCTTCGGGAGTAGCCGGGCGATTCTCAGATTCTACAGTCCGCAAAACCTTGATAGCTTCAATATTCGCCTGGTATTTGGTTTTGGGACCGCCCACACCCAAATCGGGATCGGTAATCCGAAAGTTTTCGACAGCAGGAAGAGCTTTTTCTTGCTCCCTGAAATCCAGTTTTTCGACAACAATATCAAATGCTGTACCGTTCTGTTCAGCCGGATAAACAGCCTCCACTTCCGAAGTATAGTCTCTGGGTTCATCCCGGCGAATGAAGTCAGCCACCGTCATCTCAAAACCCTCAAAAGCCATGGCATCATTCAGGTCGATATAGCCTTCTTCCGGGAACTGAATGGGTTTCTTGGTGAGGATACTGCCAAAGTGATTGACCGTTACAGACGGTTCCAAACGAGCAGGATTTCCATTGTCATCTTCTCGGATATCATAGGTATACAGAAAATCCGGAAGTCTGGTCCGATCAAAACGACCATTTGAGAACAATGCTTCCTGATCCGCGATTTCCATCAGCTGATAACAAGTGGGATCTAAAAGAGGATTGACTGCATCCGCTTCCTCTATCATCTTTCTGATAACAGAAATAGGTTCCACCCGGAAGATGGGAAAACCGGCAGAATTGGCAAAAGTGATATCCTGAAAGTTCACACTGCCGCTCTGGAGATTTACACGATCCACAAGAAATGTGCGGCCATCCATTTCAAAAGTAGTTTCATCCGGTATCAGGTATTGCTTTGCAAATTCTTCATCCGAAAGCATGGAATTTTCAGCATCCTGTACACTTTGCTGGACTTCTTGAATAAATGGACTGTTTTCCAGCTTCTCCGGATCCACTACTTCACCATTTTCAATACCGGCTTCTGCCAACCTTTCCCGAATGTATTCCACATCCAGTTCTTCATCCGGTATCTCCTGTCTTTGTTCCAGCTCTTCTTTTTCTGCCTGAGAAAGGTAGCGATCGGTTTGGATCAGTTTTTCAATGCGGCTGACCACATTGTTCCAGTTCATTCGCACCGGGTCACAATTCTGTTTGGTGTATGAAATGCCCTTACCACCGTGATCTTCGCTGCTCATAGCAGCACCGGACAGCGCCGGAGAATGACCGCCGATACCATATTCCTGCTTCAGAAAATCCTGTTTTTCCTTGGGTGTATGCGGTTCAGTCAAATACGCATGAATTCGCATTTTCCCCAGAGAAACACCGCTGCCCCTTGTCAGGTCAGCATCCACTTCATCTTCTGTGATAAACGGTTTTAGGTTTGATATTTCCGTAAGTTCTGAAGTATAGTGCAGTCTATCCGTCAAAAGATCTTCCAGTCGTGACTGGATTTCCATAAAGCGATGATTGCGAAACCGCATCAGGGAACGATCTTCCAGATAGGCATCATAGAATGTACGATATTCCTCCAAAATCACTGACACCTGTTCAGGATCATGGAGTGCCTGGGCAATCCTTTCCGTTGCATCCGGGAAACCGCCTTCACGCAAGGAACGAAGCGTTTCCAGATGGTTTTGTTCTCTGGCAGTGTCGCTCATATCTGTTACCAGATACCAAAGGCTTTCAGCCAGCTTTTTCTGTTCATAGCCGTGGGCTTCAGCCAGTTCCACATTGGTGGCAAATTGACCCACATCCAGCAAAGCATCAATCCGCCTTACTGCATCTTCCCATGCAATGATCTGTGCGGAACGCACATGCCGGACAGCTGTTCCCTGTGCCAGACGAATACCATCTTCGTCATACCACACAGAAATACGGCCCTGATTGGTTTCAAAGCCATTCCCTCCATGATATACACGCTTGAGGAATGCAGTTTTGCTCTCCAAACTTTTCTGTCTGGAAAAGAAGTCAGCCACCATCATTCGATGGTTCACAGTATTGCTGCCAAGACGAAAAATGTGGTCCAGGTTCTCCTGAGAAACAGAGAAAGCGAAGGGTGCATAGGCACGCTCCGCTTTCATGATAGATGCTATTTGATTGTCTTCTGAGGGAAGTTCAGGAAAACTTTCGGTATCAAAAAAGTTCAGCTGCAGATCAATTCCTGCCGGATCACTTCCTCCGCTTGTGCTTTCAGATTGTTCATCATCCCCGTCCAGCGCATGGGATCCGTTTCCTTCAATTGTTCCGTCACGTTGTTCTGCTGCATCAGGATGGGCATCGTCTCTTCCAGATACCGGCTGGCTTGCAGGCTCACTTCCGTCAGATGTTGCACCAGTGTCCCGTTCAGCAGCATCACCTGATACATGATCTGATCCTGTTCCTGCAGATACTTCAGCCGCATCCTGCCGTACTTGTTCACCTTGCTGGAATCGGTTCTGGGCAGGCTCAGGTCCGGAAGCAGATAATCCCCCTTGCGGATATAGTTCAGTTCGCTCATGTTCTTTGCTCCTTTCTACTTGCTTTGCTATGGCTTCGATTTGCCGAAGCACATGTCCATTGATTTCACTGACGGCAGAACCCATGGCCGTCACAGCGTTGGGTGTATTCCAGTCTGTCACATCGGCAAAATCTTCCGGCAGGAAGAATTCATCCGGTTCCAGACCGCAGCGGCTGAACAGACTGTATGCGATACTGGCTGCTGCCGCTTTCCTGAAGGACGCCCCAATCGCATAATCATCGTATCCCTCCAGACGGGTTCCGTCAATGATATGGAGCAGGGATCGCTGATGATCCTGCCAATAGTCCGCTGCTTGGTTGGATGCCACTTGTAAAAGCTGAGTCGGCAGCCCAAGAGAAGCAGGAATTGAATACTCTGTTTCCAGCATGGATGTCACTGCCTGCTCATTCTCCTCATTCACCTTCCAGAAGAAAGGGGTCAGTGAAATGCGCCGGGTTCCGGTGTCTGCAATGTCAAAAACATAGCTCAGCGTAGGATCTTGATTCTGCATCTTGATAAGTCCGATCCCTTTGGAACCTCTGCGAACATACCGGTGCATGGCATCATTCCATACATCATAGGAAGCACACGCCGTGGCTTCCGGGCGTTGGGCATAGATCAATACCTGATCATTGAATGGGTATTTATAGAGCCTTGCAGCAGTCTTCAGATAATCCGTCCACTGCTGATGGCCCAATATAATTCTGCCAGTGGTTTGCGTTGCCAACTGGAGAAGAGCCAGGGTCTTATCTGTCATGCGTTATCCTTTCTCTCTTTTTCTGAGCATCCGGTGCAATGGGTTTCATACCCTGAAGCTGTCCCAGAATGGAAGGCTTCTTTTCATCCTGCTTTCTGCCGTTATTGATGATACCATCGATCATACCATAATCATCCTCCACAGCCATTTCAGCATTCTTCAGGTGTTCTTTCCGAAAGAAATCCGGAAGTTCATGAAAACCCACGGAATCCACATAATGTGCCGTTACCTTACCATCCATTCGAAGTGCTATCACATCACTGACAGACATACTGTGTCCGGTAAAATCATGGGGCCTTGCAATATTAAATTTCAGATAGAGTGTTTCCAGCATATCTTCCTTGCTGCCGGCATCTTCTTTTGCCAGAATTCCGGCATAAACCGGCTCATACAGTTCCGGTTTTACTTTCAGCCCCAGTTTCTCCAGCCGCTTCATGGGTTCAAACCGATAATCACGGGTGCGGCGTTCATTTTTCAGCTGAAAAACAGCGTAGGTATCCAAAGGTGCGTTCTGAAACATTTCCAGCATCTGTTGCTTATTCATATAAGTTATCCTTTCTGATAGAAAAGGGCACCCCTTCTCTGAGGTGCCCAGTTTATTTTACTGTTTGGATGTACCACTGAACTCGACGGAAAAATGAGGCTTGCCATCTTCCAGTACTTTCAGTACCAAGGTTGCATCATATACTTTACCTGTTTTGGGAGACATAAATCCCTGGACCCAAACCTGATGGTTATCCAGCAGTTTTCGCACCTGCTCCCGGTTCAGGGTAATGCCGTGCCCCTTAAGGAATTTGTTGTCATGCCAGATGGCAAAGGAGCACTTGGGATTGGAGCAGAAATAGCCGCGGTTTTTTTCCTGAACGGGTTTATCGCAATGAGGGCAATTACCCACCACAGTTTCCTGCCTTACGAAAATGGACGGCATTTCTTCCACCGGTTTTGCGTTCTTCACCATGGTTTCCATGAATTGATGAATATCATTCATAAAGTTCTTTGCTTTCTCTTCTCCTCTTTCCACCTTCTTCAGTTTCTTCTCCCATTCTGCGGTCATCAAGGGCGAAGTCAACTCTTCCGGAAGCACGGCAATCGTAGCCATGCCTTTTTTCGTTGGCACCAGATGCTTGTTTCCTTTTTCACCATTGCGTTCCACATATTCCGTGCGGATCAATTTTTCCAGAATATCAGCTCTGGTAGCCGGTGTGCCCAGACCATGCCGTTCCGTATCTGCCGGCATATTTTCCTTACCAGCTGCTTCCATAGCTGCAAGTAAAGTATCGTCCGTATAGCGTTTGGGCGGTGCTGTTTTTCCCTCCTGAACCGACGCCAGTACAGGATGGAACACTTTTCCCACTTCGCATTCGGGAAGCAGATTGTCTTCATCCTTCACATCCCGGCGCAATCGGTGACCCATGCTGCCATAATAGGTTTCCCTGGGAATCTTCCAGCCCATCCGGGTTACACGCTTTCCACGAGTTTTGAAGGTGTCATCCCTACATTTCAGGGTCAGTTCCGTTTCTTCGTACTCATGAGGATCTCCCACTGCACAAAGCAGACGATTGGCAACCAGCTGCATAATATCCCGTTCACCGGCAGGCAATTCTGTCCAATCATTTTCAAGAAAATGAAGCGTGGGAATGATGGCGTGATGATCGGTCACTCTACTGTCACGAATCACATTTTCAACATGAACAGGCAGATCAATACCGGCTGTATAGGGAAACTTCTGGGCCAACTTTCGTACAAATACAGGGAGGTTCTCCTGCATATCACGGGTCAGATACTGACTGTCCGTCCGGGGATAAGAAAGCAGCTGCTTCTCATACAGGTTCTGGGCATAGTCAAGGGTTTGCTGAGCGGTATAGCCAAAGAGTCTGTTGGCTTCCCGTTGCAGCAGCGTCAGATCATACAGTCTGGGTGGTTGCTCCGTACGCTTTTTCTTATCCACATACTGAACAAAGGCACTTTCCTGATTGCACTTGGCCGCAATCTGCTCTGCTTGCAGCCGATCCCGAAGCCGTTCCGTCTGCGCCTTGAAACCACAGTTGATTTGCACTTTATAGATCGCCTCCTCCTGAAAAGCACGGATAACCTTTTCCCGTTCAACAATCAGTGCCAAGGTCGGCGTCATTACCCTGCCAACAGTCAGTTTCGTACCATACAGAACGGAATACAGCCGGGTAGCATTGATGCCGACCAGCCAGTCCGCTTTCATCCTGCACAAGGCCGCTTCATACAGGGGGTCGAACAAATGACCATCCTTCAGATTCTGAAAACCTTCCAGAATGGCTTTCCGCTCCATGGAGGAAATCCAGAGCCGTTTCACCGTTTTGTGACACCCACTGGCTTCATATACCAGACGGAAAATCAGTTCACCCTCCCTTCCTGCATCCGTAGCACAAACGATGTATTCATAGGCAGGATCATTCATCAGGGCAACCAAAGCATTGTACTGTGCTTTCGTCCCTTCTTTCACGCTGAAGCGATACTGATCCGGCAAAATGGGCAAATCCCCCTTCCGCCAGTTCAAATACCGTTCATTATACACATGGGCTTCTGCCAGCCCAATCAAATGGCCAATGCACCAACTGACCACACATTCATCTCCTTTCAAATGGGTTCTCATATTTTCATTCGCACCAAGAACTGCCGCAATACTCCTTGCGACACTGGGCTTTTCAGTAATCACCAAATACATAATTTCTCCTTTCTTGCATAGAAAAAGGCCAGAACCTTTCGATTCCGGCCCATGGACAAACCTATTTTATTTTCGAATCAACCATTCCAAAGCATTTACTCGGCGGATGCCGTCGTAATCAGCATCAGGATCATCATCCAGCGTGAGTATAAACTTTGGATAATGGTCGTGGATGCGCTGCAGGGGACGCAATTCTCTGAGCAAAGTGTTTTCATCCCGAACACTTGCTGCCACCTGAATATACTGTGTTCCTTCCTGAGTAACGGCAACAAAATCCACTTCATATTCATCCATTTTTCCGATAGATACGTCATATCCGCGCCGCAGCAATTCCAGATACACTACATTTTCCACCAGATGGCCGGTATCCAGATTTTTTCTGCCCAGCAGGAAAAAGCGGAGTCCGATATCAACTGCATAATATTTTTCCAGGGTTTTCAGATGCTGCTTACCGCGAATATCAAAACGCTTTGCCTGATAAACAATGTAACTATCCTGAAATGCCGCCAGATATTTTTCCACGGTACGAACATCAATTTTCCGACCTTCGGATGTCATGGTGTCCGCAATCTTTTTGGTGGATATGGGACTGCCGGTACTGCTGTACACAAACCGCAGAATACTTTCCAGAATCATAGGATCCGCATTCTTCAGCCTGCCCAGCACGTCTTTCAGTACAACCGTATGGTAAATACCGCTTAGGTATTCTTCAATGGCTTTTTGATCACCATTCAGTTCGGTCACGTATGGGAAAGAACTGGTTTCAAGATATTCCCGGTACTTCCTTCCCAGATCCGAAGTATTTCCTGTCCATTCAACATATTCGGAAAAAGAAAGCGGCAGCATATCAATGGTCACATATCGACCGGACAAATGAGTGGCCAGTTCGCCGGACAGCATATACGCATTGGAACCGGTAATATACAGGTCCAGATTTTTCCGCAGGAATAAACTATCCACCATGGGAGGGAAGTTTTCAATGTTCTGGATTTCATCAATGAATACATATGTTTTTTTCGCTGAAGCAGCTGCTTTCTCCACAATAAAATTGTGCAGCTTCATCGGATCGCGATATTCATAATTTGAAAAGTCCTCCAGATTCACAGAAATCATTCTGTCTTCCGGAACACCCTGCTTTCGCAATTCCTGCTGAAACAATTCCATTAAGGTGGATTTTCCACATCTGCGAATACCGGTAATCACTTTGATCACCTGCTTATCTTGCCAGCGCTTCAAAGCATTCAGGTATTCTTTTCTTTCGATCATGCCAATCCCTCCTTCACAGCAGTATTATATGCAAAAAATATAAAAAAATCAATACTTTTTGCATTTCAATGTTGTTTTCAGAAATTATTCATCTGTTTCTTCATCATTTTCGAAAGAATATTCTTCGTCCACATCCGGCATCCGCTTGTTGTTCTTGCGGAACTTCAGGAACCAAAGTGCGCCGCCGCCTGCAGCAACAGCCAGAATGAGAAGAAGAGGTGCTGCAGACGCAGGGGCTTTCGCTTCTTCCTTAGGTTCCTCCGGCTCCACCGGAAGCTGCGGAGCTGTTGTAGGTTCAGGGGTTACATAGATCACCTGAGGCGTGGGTGTCGGCACAATTTCCTCCTCCGATACCACGGACATCAGATCCCGGTCATCCACAAGATTCAGAAAGTAAGTTTCATAAATCTCGTTCTTCTCATCAATGGGCTTGTCGTAATCAATGACCATGTAGTAAGTCTGTCCTGCCTTGGTCTGCACCGTGATAAACTGTTTATTGGTGGCGGCACTGTACAGCATGTCCAGCGTTTGCATATTACCAGCATTCTGATACGGTTGGCCTGGACCAAGAGGCACATACACCGTTTCCTTCTTCGGTGTTTCTGTTGCAGGAGCAGGAGTGATAATCACCTGTTCTTCTGCCGGTTTCTTGGTGGCTGAAGGTTTCTTTGTGGCTTCTGCCTTATTCCCACTGTTACCGGAAGGCTTTTTGGTAGGCTTGGGTGTAGGTTCTCTGGTTGGTGCTGCAGTAGGCACAGGCGTCGCTGCCATGTAATAGGGATTATCCAGCGTGACCGGATCGCTGAAATTGCCGGCATAGTCATAAGCACGGATTGCCAGCTGCTTATAGCCATTCAGCGGATCTTCCATCCGTACATCCAGTACACCGTTTTCCAGCGTGGTAAACAAAAGCCCGTTCACCTGAATGCCCGCCACACCGGAAAGATCATCCGTTGCTTCCACATGCAGCAGCATATCCTGAAAGCCAGCAGTCACATCCGGTACAATCCGATCAAACACTTTTACTTCATCGGTCACATCAAAATACTGGCCATCTGCAATGAACAGCCGGGCCGTCACTTTGGTATTATAGTTGACTTCAATATCCGTGAAATAATAGCCGTCAAAAAGGAATGTGTCGTCTTTGAGATCACGCCAGGCCTCTTCGCCCAGCCGGATCTTAACCTGGCTCCACAATGTATCCGTTTTGGGAGTGATTTTCAGCCGTACATTCACGACAGCATCATTTCGCCAGTTCTGGGGCACCTTGAGCTCCATCTGAAACAAGTCCTGAGGACAGGCAACCGGAACATCTTCAGTAGGAACCTCCGGTGTTTCCTCAGGCTGTTCTTCTTCCGGTACAGTTTCCATAATCTCTTCGGTTGCTTCGGGTGGCATTTCGCTTTCTTCCGCCCATGCGCCGGTAAACGCAAAGATCACAATGCAGAAAATCAAAAGGGCTTTACTCGCCCAATTTCTGAACAGGTTCATGTACTTTTTCCTCCTTGATGTTTTTTTCAGAGATATGAGCAGCAGTGTTTTTTTCACTGCCCAGAAGCCGAATGGCTTCTTCCAACGTAATGCCGCGACTGAATACGGCATCTGCCAGCAGCATCTGTTCATCCTGCCGAATCTGCTCTTCCAGTTCAGCTTCCTGCTGAATATAAGCTTCCTTCTTCCTTCGTACCATCTCCAAACGCAGCTTACGTTTATTGATCTGTGCAAGCGTAGGAGTATATCGTCTTTTCATTTCTTTCATTTTTCGTCTCCTTAATGTTCATATAGTCTTCCATAGCCATAAAAATGCTGCTGCCAGTAGGCTTCGCTCAAATCCGCATAAGAACAGGGATTGCCGCAATGAATCATCATGTTATTGCCTACATACAGGCCGCAATGGGTAATGCCTTCCTCTCCGGCAATGGTGCCCTGAAAGAAGATCACATCCCCCGGTTTCGCATCTTCCGGTGCAATCTTCCGGCACCGGTCATAGATTCCGTTTGCGCCCAGATGGCCGAATGGATCCACTCTGGTTTCCGTAAACACCCAGCTGATGAACCCGGCACAGTCAAAGGAAGTGGTGGGATTATGACCGCCCCACACATACGGATATCCAAGCCGCTTATTGGCTTCTTCCACCAGCAGTGCAAACTTGGGATCAGCATCCAACAGTTCCTGCGGCACATCGTATTCCAAAGGTTCTTTCATCACAGAAGCATGCGGCCCTGTAAACAAACCCGGTTGATTCCCCAGCGTAGACATATACATGGCGTAATAGCCCACCCGCTGTTCATTCATGATGTAAACCGGCGCATGAGAAAGATTCTTGTTTTTCAGTTCTACTGTGCATATGGTGTACTCATAGGGAACCCATACGTCCTCATACTCTTCATGTTCCATATACCGTGTTTCTGTTGTGATCGTTTCAGTCAGCTCATACTGCCAGGAAAAGAGCATTTCCATGGTGGGCACAGCCGTATACTGATTCCACTCCGTACCGTTGAGATACGCTGAAACCAGCGAAAGCAAGGCATAGGGATCATGCCAGATATCATCCGCAGTTATAATGCACTCCTGATATTCCGGATGGTTTTCTGCAAAGTTTTCCAGATATTCACGCAGTTCATCTTCCTTGTTGCTATACCATCTTTCGGCACCAAGCAAATCCTCTTTCTCGGCCGGATAAGTGCCAATGGTCAGGCTGCCCACCCCCACTTCAAACATGGGTGTACAGGAAGATACTGTACTCATGACAAACATGAGCATGGCAGCAAGGCCAATCAGCAAAATGGTGTGCTTGGATTTCCGGAAATAGTTGAAGACTTTTTCCCCGGCAGACTTGGTGGACTTAGCAGCCTTTCCTGTCTTTTTCGTTCCTTTCCCATACCTGGCAGATAAGTTCTTTTTCATGTTCTGCCGCTGATACATTCTGGATTGCGGATTACTGCCGGAACCGGATACCGATTTCCCTTTAGCGGGCATTTCTTTCTTACCATCATGCATTAACTTTGAAGCTGCTTTCTGCTCCTTGTTATACTCATGTTTCAGCCTGGAAGCATGGGCATTTCTGCCCATGCTGTGCAGGTTTTCACCGGACTGTTCCAAGCTGTGAACAGCCTTCAGACCGGTATTGTCTTCCTCCTGTTCCGATACCTTCTGATGTGCCTGAAAGCGAATAGTTGATCGCAGGATACCTTCGGTGTGTTGCTTGTGTGCTTTTCCCTTTGGCTCACCATGATGAAGCCGGGATTTAACAGGCTTTTCATCCGCATCCAGTACTTCTTCTTTTTTCTCTGGTTTTTGGGGAGCCAGTTTCTTTCGGTGCAAATTCTTCATTTGCTTACGTTTCCATTCCGCTTTCTTTTCATCGGATGGTGTCTGTTCATCTTCTGAAAAACGGAGTCTGGAAGGTTTCTTCTGTTCCTGATCAGCCATTGGGGCCTCCTTCCTGCATCATGCGCTCCATCTGGTCATCTGCTATGGATGCCATCCGACAGCAGCCGTAGGCAGTCAGGGCAACAAAAGTTACGGGGACAATCAGCAACCAAATCATGCAGTTTTTCCTCCTTGTTCCTTTAAGTCATTGGGCTTGGTGGTCATAATCTTGTAGAGTTTGGTATTCTTGGGGAACCGATCCAGGAACGGCAAAATCACATTGCCAAAAAACAAAAGACCTTCGCCTTCCCCAGATTGGGTCACATGCGAAAGCTGATGATTGGAGATATTCAGCCGTTTGGCCAGCACGGCACGGTCACCCGCTGCTTGATTCAGCATCAACACGAAGTCGCTGTTTTCAAAGATGGTTTCCGCTTCCGGGCTGGACAAAAGATCCTTTACATTCTGGGTAATACCGGTGGGAATTCCCAGCCATTTACGGAACCGTTTCCAGATTTCCACACAATATGCCGCTGTCTGTTCTTCCCGCAGCAGCAAATGGAATTCATCGCAGAAATACCAGGTGTACTTCTGAGCATCACGGTTCTGGGTCACTTTACCCCAAACAAAATCCTGAACGATCAACATACCGGTCTTTTTCAGATGCTGCCCCAGCTGCTTGATATCCAGACACACCAAACGACTGTTCAGCTTTACATTGGTGCGGTGATTGAACACATTGAGGGAGCCGTGTACATATAGTTCCAATGCGGCTGCTATGTTCCCGGCAGCAGCCTCCGGCTGTCTTTTCAGTTCATTGTACAGATCTTCCAGAATGGGCATATTCTCCGGTCTGGGATCGGCAAAATAGCCCCGGTAAATATTCCTCACAGAACGGTCAATAAGTGTCCGCTCGATGGCACTGAGACCATCTCTTGCCCCCATGATCAGTTCACAAAAGGACAGCACCAGATCGGCTTTCAGTGCCAACGGTTCATCTTCATCCGAATAATTGGCATTGATGTCCAAAGGGTTAATGTGGTCCGTGCTGGTTGGCGACAAGCGGATCACCTGACCGTGTAGTGTTTCCGTCAGAGGCGAATATTCACCTTCCGGATCGCAAAGGATGATGTCATCATCGGTGGACAAGAACACATTGATGATTTCACGCTTGGCAGAAAAGGACTTGCCGCTGTTGTGGACAATCAAGCCATTGGACAGGATAAAGTTACTGTACCTGTCCACAATCATGTCATAGACCGGTTCCGGCTCATCCAGATGGTTGGTGTAAGCGTTCATCACCAGGAGTGCACCGCTGAGCACAGTGCCTACCTGAATTTCAGATGCAGCCCTGTACTGCCCATCTTCCGTCATAATCAGATGATTGTCGGTAC
This sequence comes from Clostridia bacterium, assembly GCA_045590215.1. Classification (GTDB taxonomy): domain Bacteria; phylum Bacillota; class Clostridia; order Christensenellales; family Aristaeellaceae; genus RUG563. The sequence goes on from JAZNQO010000011.1 coordinate 47,503, forward strand.
ACCGAACAACAGAACCATCATCCAGCTCCAACACACACAGCTTTGTCACATACTTCTCTATCCGGATATCCCTTGCATACGCCTGCACAAACCAGTCGTTCTTTTCGTCATAGGCCAGCACTTCTGTTTCATCAATGCCTTGGCGGATCATTTCATCAAACGAAATATCCGTACCATCTGCCAGCTGAATTCTTGTATCACCTGTAAAACAGCCAGGTGTACCCAGAATCAAGCCGTTGGGGTTTTTCAGCTGCTTCCGATCTGCCATGATCAGGTTATTGGAAAGGGCGTTCAGACCGTAATACAGCGGTTCACCGGTTGTGTGAAACAATTCCTGTGTGATAAACGGAACAAAGATAGCCGTGGATGATGTGGTCATAGCCCGCTCAATTTCCACCTGGTTAAAACCCAACGGCAAAGAGGACACCATGGCCTGTTCCTGCTGAAAATCCAGCGTGACCAGCTTGCAGGATTTTTCCTGTGCAATACTCTGGGCCTGCATAAAGATGTTATCCAGCTGTTTCCTGGTATCAGCAGTGTGCATAATCAGGAAAGTCATAAGGAAAAGGTGCTCATTATGGGTCTGCAATTCATCAAAGATCTTTTTGACTTCCTTACCATAGGTAGCCAGATCGCTTGGCAGAATATCGATATCATACCCGGCACGAACAGCCTTTTTCTGCTCATCTATTTTGGCCTTGTCCAGATCGGTAATCTTCCTTTTCAGCATCTTGACCGCTTCCGTATGATCCACCGCCCGGATATGCATGGTAACAATCTGGCTGGCATCCAGCCCCAGAATATCCACCAGAATTCTGTCCGTCATTTCGGTGGCATAGATCTGCAGAAGACTGACGGTAGCCAGTTTATCACCCATGGAAAACCGCTTGCTGTCTTTGAAATGGAAACTGGTGGGTGCAATAAAGTCCTGTGTGGAAAGTCCTGTTGCCGGCAGCCATTTCCAGTCGAACATAAACGAATCGTCCGGGTTATCCATATGGAAAATGCTGTGCAGCAGCTGAAGACGCTCATAACCATCCATGGGCTCCGCTTTGGCTCCCAGTCGTTTGAAATGGTTCATCAGATCCAGTTCTACCTGTTCCAGACGAATTTTTGCAGCCTTATAATTCTCCGCTTCCGTACCGAAAGTCACATACTTGGCCTTAATCAGGCCGTTGTTGCCTTTAGCCATCTGACTTTCCAGCATGGCAGCAAACTCATCACGCACATCGTTAAAGGCATCGTCTCCGGGAGGCAGCTTCACCGATTGCTCAAAGCTGTTCTGACTGGCAACGGTATTGACAAAGGAAAACTGCACCTCCATGCCGGGAGGAAAGTAATTGAGTACATCACACCAGCCATTAAAGATGGCATCTTTATCTTCATTGGTAGCCAGCTGATAATTGATATCAAAGAACTGGATGGTTTTGTTATAGTGATTGTCCCGCACCCGGCAGACACCATCCGGCCACATCCGATCATACGGAATGGTTTTCTGAGCACTGATGGATTTCTTATCCTCCTGTGCCTTTTTGATCAGGGTCTGGATCTGCCGCCGTTCACGGGTTGTCAGTTTCAGTTTGTTATTTCTGCGTTCGGATTTTCGCCTGATGAACAATACGATTTACCTCCCTAGTGAGTTGACTTTGCCTCATCAGGGCGTTATACACATTGTCTGTTCGATACAGCCGCTGACGAGGGCGAATAAACCGGCTCTGCACAAAATAGTACAGAATCCTTTCCAGAGGCTGTCCGTTCTTTTCATACATGCCGAACATAAAGCACGGCAGCATAACCAGCATCATAAGCAATGCTGCGGTACTGTTTGGCATAAAGCCTCTGAGAATGAAAAATAGCGGCAAACCAATCAGAATGCCGCCGCCGAAACAGATAAGCTGACGCTTGGTTAGATTCATGAAAACTTTTGTTTTTACTTGTGCCAGATCCTTGGGCACACTCACATACGCCATATTGTTTACTCCTTTCTTAATGAGCATTGAAGATGCTCTTACTGAGGCTGGCTGTCTTAAACAGCGTGAAGCAAAGAAGCACTGTATACCCGATGCACGTCCAGATGGAATCAATCACATCCCCGGTCACGGCGATGGATTGCACCAGCACTGCATATACACCCACGCAGATGATAATTAGGAACGCCTGGAACCCAAGCGCAAAAAGGGATCGCAGATAATTCTGCCCGATCTGCCCCCATTCATGGTTGCTCATGGTAGCCATGGGAATGGGTGCAATGGATGTGACCAGATAGATTTCCACCATACGGCCATAGACGATCACGAAAATGCAAATGGTCAGTACCCAGCTGACAATACCAATCAGCATGGACTGGAACCACATACCAAAGAGGGTGCCCACGTCCAATGCCATAAGTCGGGTCTGCATATTGGCTGTGAAGGTGTTCAGATCGATGGCTGTATCATTGATGATCACACCGGCTGCATTCTGAACCACATTCTGAGCAATTTCGAATACACCCATCACAATGTTCCAGGTGTTGGTCACAATCAGAATGGCAGCAGCCGTTTTGAAAATCCACTTGAAGAACATGAACGTTTCAAAGTCGTGCATGTTGTTGCGGTCAATCAGCATCTGAATGAGTTCCATGGTCATGACAATGGCAAGAATCACACCGGCAATGGGGACCACCACCGTATCTGACAGGCTTCTGACCATATTGAACACCGAAGCGTTCCACCCCTGCGGGGTCATGCCCACAGTGTCAGCAATATCAGCCACCTGAGCGTTCACACTGGAAAACAATCCGGTCAAATTGCTCATAATGCCGCTGACCAGCAAGTCTTTCAGCCATTTTGTAATTTCATTCCAGATATATCCCATTCCTTATTCCTCCTTTCAAAAGATCAGGGCTTCCCATGGGTAGGAAGCCCTGAAGGAGTGCTTATCCAAATAGCCCGGAAAGCAAAGGAATGAGGGTAATACCGATCAGCGCCACACCGCCGCCGGCCACAAACTGCTTGATACCCTGGCTCTTTGCACCGGGGTTATCATTGCCGTAACCTTCCAGAAGGTTAATCAGTCCCCATACGCCAAGGCCGGCACCCAGGGCAATAACCAACGTTTGCAACATAGAAATAGCAGAATTAATAAATGCCATATATTTTGTTTTCCTCCAAATAAATATATTGCCGCTTAGAAAGCGGAGAATGGATCGAAGACGAATTCATCTTCATCCAGTTCGAAATCTTCCTGAGGCTCATCCAGAGCCTCTTCATCTTCTTCCTCCTCCATTTCGATTTCATAAACATCGGAAGAATCATCTTCTTTCAATTTCAGATCACATGACAAAAAATCCTCAATCTTGAAAACATTGCGTTTGTCAGCATCCGAAAGGTATTTGTAGTTGGGATGTTTGATGATATCGTATTTGTCCGACAAAAAAGGACGAACGCCTCTTAGCTGCAAAATGCACTTGCGTCCGTCCAATACGGCCAGCTCATCCATGGACATAAGATCTTTTCCCAGCTTGGTGTAATTCAAAGAGTGGGACACTTCTCTGCCGCGGCTCTCGCCGGTGTTGAAACTGTCAATGGTTTCTTTCCCCAGCGTTTCGGTCAGCTCTTTCAAGGTACTTCTTTCCTTCCCACCCAGAAAGATCATGGAGTCCATGTTGCCGATGATGGTATCTGCATTGTCTTTATAGATCGCTTTCAGCTGGCTCTGCGCCTGCAGTACCAGGCAAGCGGAGATCTCCCGGCTTCGGATGGTGGCCACCAGTTTTTCCAGTTTCGGAATCTGGCCGATATTGGCACACTCATCAATCAGGCAGCGCACATGAAATGGCAGTCTGCCGCCGTATACATCATCCGCTTTTTCACAGAGCAGATTGAACAGCTGTGTATAGATCATCGATATCAAGAAATTAAAAGTATCATCCGTGTCGCTCATAATCAGGAACAACGCTGATTTTCTGTCGCCCAGCGTGTCCAGTTCCAGTTCGTCATAGGCCGTCAGCTCCCGCAGTTCGGAAATATCAAAGGGTGCCAGTCTCGCACCGCAGGATACCAGAATGGATTTAGCCGTTTTGCCGGCAGCCAGTTTGAATTTTTTGTACTGACGCACGGCAAAGTGCTGCGGTTCTTTGGCTTCCAGTGCTGCAAACAGCTGATCCACAGGGTTCTGGAAGGTTTCATCATCCTCTCTGGTTTCCATACTATTGAGCATCTCGACCAAGGTAGACATACACTGTTCTTCTTCCGGGCCAACGTACTTGATGTAGCCAATCAGCGCCGTATAGAGCAAGGTTTCTGCTTTTACCCAAAAATCATCTGTGTTTGATTTGCCTTCCCCTTTGGTGTTGGCAATCAGACAGGTGACCAACTTTAAGATATCCTTTTCGCTCTTTACATAGTGAAAGGGATTATAGTGCATGGATTTATTGAAATTGATGGTATTGAATATTTTGATGTTGTAGTTCTTCCTTTGCAGCAGCTTACCGCACTCCAGAAGAACCGTGCCCTTGGGATCCGTGACCACATAGCTGGAATGGCATTGCATCAGGTTCGGTTTCAGCCAAAACCTGGTTTTGCCGCTGCCGGAGCCGCCCACAATCAGCACATTCTTATTCCGGGCGTGAGCCGGGTTCTTGGGCCGGCTATTCATGGTCAGACGCTCCGTCTGGGTCAGAATCACATTGTTTTGAAACTCCGGATCCATATAGGGCTTGATATCTGCGGCAGTGCCCCATCGGGCAGAGCCATGCTCCACATTTTTACGATATTTCTTGGCGTTTTTGCTTTTCACATACAAAGTAAACCGCAAAAATGCACCTGCAAGAAAACCAATACAAAGGTCAAAGGGATGGAAGCTGGGAGCAAGGGACTGAAACACTTGCTGAAGGACATCCGTGATATTCAGAATGGAACCGGATGCTTCTGTATAGCGCCATACCATGCCCAGCTTCGTTGCAAAAAGACCGATCAGGACATAAGGAATATACAGTAGAATCTGCTTTTTCAGGTTCATCGGCTGCGTTCCTGTTTCCGGTTGCGTTCCGGATCTTTCCGCTCCGTCTTCCGGCTCAGACGACGCAGCTGCTTACGAATCGAAGGTCGCTTTTCCTTATCCTTCTTCACACGCTTGTCCACATATTCCGACATGGCCGCTTTAATGGTATCTGCATCCTTCGCGCGGAAGAACACCGCATACCGAGGCTTATCTCCCGGCATTTTCCGGATGGCAAAATCCACACCGTATTTCCGGGCAATCCGCTCAAAAGGCTTAATGGATGCATCCTTGATTTCAAAGCTGTTCACTTTGTAATTCTGGCCCATCAGTTGTTTCACCGATTGCTTTCCCCGGTGATGCACTTCCTTTTTTTCTTCTTTCTTTTCCTTTGCTGGTTCACTTTTTCCCTGGGCTTTTATTTTGTGTTTCTGGTTAATATGGTTCAGGAATTTGGACATGGCTTTCGCCAGGGTTCGGCCAGTCATTTTCCCACCATTAACCATAAGGGTTATTGTTTTGTGTTCAATTTCTTCCTGCATGGATCAGCCCTCCTGTTGGTTTTCTGATGAATCCCCTGTCAGGGCGGCACCACCAGACGATGAATCAGATACAGCATGCTGTACCTCCTTTCAAATGAAAAACGCCCTTCATCTGAAAGGCGTCTTATTCCTTAAAATCGTACCCGGTATCATAGATGGTTTTGGACGACACTTTGATCTTTCCGTCAGCCCAAATCACCATACCGTTTTCAACTTTGGCTTGGTTGAAAATAGCTTCCCTCTTCAGCAATTCAGCGTTCCTCAGTTTCAAAAGCTGCATAGCATCGTGCAGCCGCTGTTCTCCATTGCTAAAGGTAGCAATCAACATCATATCTTTCAGAGGTTTAACTTTCGTAATCATACATTGACTCTTCTTGACAAACAAGCGCATCTTACTTTTTCTCCTTCCGCTTTTTCTTACGACTGATGAAGAAAATTCCGCCAGCCAGAACCATCAATCCAGCTCCTATCCAGTTAACAGTGGTGGGCGTCAGATAGACACCGGTTTCAATTCTGGGATAATTCACGAGGCGATACGGTTTCGTGGAAGCCACATACTTTTCATCAATGATCACTTCAATGATTTCTTCAGTACGGGTGAACCCTTCCGCAGCATCCGTTTCCCGAATAATGTAGCGACCGGGAACCAGATCAGAAATGTACACCATACCATCTTCTCCAGAACATACTTCCTGCAAAATGTGTCCTTCAGAATCTTCTACATTGAACCATACACCCTCCAACGGTCTGTACCAGTGATCTGTCTTTTGGAAAGCATAATGATTGGGAATGTTGACCAGTGTAATGGCCTTGGGTTCCACCCAGGTTTCATCCACCTCCAGCAGAATATCCTCGATGGGAGTATATCCTTCCGGACACCGAGTTTCCCGGATGATCCAGCTGCCGAAGTCAAACTTGGTGAAGATGAATTCACCTTTTTCATTGCTTTCTACAACTTCCACAACTTCATCAGTAAGGGCGTTGTACATCGTGAATTCCACATCAGGCATTCGTCTGCCAGACGTATCCACTTTGATGAACCGGACACGCTTTCGCTGGTTCACGATGGTGGCAATGGGTTCTTCCTTGCTCTGATAAGAAGAATCGATAACAACCTCCACTACTTCCTTATTCACCAGATATCCCTCCGGTGCAGCTTCTTCCCGAATGTAATAATGACCATAGGGCATTTTCTCAAAGCGAGCCAAGCCGCTGGCATCTGTCACTGCTCTGCCAAAGCAATCACCATATTCATCATGCATGACAAACACAGCACCGGGCAGAGGCATACCATCAGGATCAGTTTTTCGAACCAGAACATAGTTGGGTACATTGACCACGGTTTCCAACGGATCCTCCGGATTTACCCATGTACCATCCAACTTTACAGGAATACGAACCAAACTGGCCACATAGCCCACGGGTGGCTTCATTTCAGAAATTTCATAGGTGCCGAAGGATACTCTTTCAAAAGTGGCCTTTCCGTTCTTGTCGGTAATGGCTGTCATGAGCAAGGTGCCATCCTGCTGATACAAACCAAAGGTCACGCCAGGTAGCACATTCCCATGCTGATCTGTTTTCAGAATAGAAAACCGGGTATAGTCATCCCGGATAACCGTATCACCAATCACCGTTCCATCTTTTTCTACGGTAAAGGTCATTACAGCTTCAGACAGAGCATATCCATCCGGGGCATACACTTCTCGGAAAGTATAAGTACCGGGCATCACGGGAATATTGGCAATCTGACCATACTCATCCGTTTTATCACGGTACACCACTTGCCCTTTTGCATTCATTACTTCGATCACTGCTCCGGGCAGGGTCTTTTCGCCTGTAATATCCGTTTTGGTCAGTGTAACACGGGTGTGAAGCAGTTCATTATGAATCGGTTCATCCAGCACCACACGCAAGACCTGATCTTTTCTGTTGACGTATTCTGTGCCAATGGTAACAGGAACCATTTCACTGCTCAGTTTCCAACCATCCGGGCCGCTCAGTTCACGGATGTAGTAATTTCCGTAAGGATACTTGCCTTTCAGAACAAGCTCACCATTTTCATTGGTGATGCCGGTGGCTACAAGCGTATCTGCCATGAGGGTGCCATTGGCATAAGGCATATCGTATCGGTTGAAAAGCCCGAAAATGAACCCTTCACCGGGACCTCTGCTAAGAGTGGACTTGATGCCATCCGTGCTGCTTGTGATGATATTCAATTCATCAATCTCTTTGGATAACATGACTTCTGCAGGATAGTAATCGTTACCCACCTCAACACGAAGTTCTACAACAGCCGTATGGTCACCCTTGTAGGAAAGCTCCACAGGAATGGGCATAGGATCAAAGAAATAGCCCCTGGGAGCTTGTGTTTCAATCAGGGAGTACTTACCCAGGGGCAACAGTTTGGACGCATCAGAGCCTTGCTGTGTGGTCGTAATGGTATCTGCAAGATCGCCTTGCTTGTACCATACCGTGCCGTCTTTGCCAATCACATCTTCGGCAGCACGAACTTCAAACACAGCACCGGCCAGATACTGTTCTTCATACACAGGCACATGCACTTCGTTTCCCCAGGGATCTGTTTGCACATCATAGCCCGTCAGCTGCAAACCGGTTTTGTCCAGCAGGATTCTGCCCTTTACAGGCTCGTTGGGAATCTCAATGGCCAGCTTGTAGGTGTTGCCGGGAAGATCCGTATTGTTGCCAACAAACACGGCAAAATCATCCGCATGAATGAGGTAGCCTTCCGGTGCTTTTACTTCCTGCAGGTAATACATCCCCCAATTCACTGTTTCAGGCAGTGTCACAGAACCAGTTTCATCCGTCACAAAGGTATCTACCCACTGTTCGCTGGGGTAATGCACCTGATGCTTTACATAGTTGCCGTCGGCATCCTTCAGTTTGAAAGAAGTGTTTGCCAGCGTAATGGAATTTCCGGTTTCCGCATCTACCTTTATGAAACGCAAGCGATACAGGATGGGCACATCATTCAAGGCCATGGGCGGAGGGTTCATCAGGTTTTCCGTACCATCAATCTGAAAAGGAATGGACCCTTTGATCTCATAACCGGGCTTGCCTTTTGTCTGTTCCAGTACATAGATGCCATACGGCAGCGGTTTGGTCATGGCATAGCCGTTTTCATCCGTTACCAGCACATCCCGTTCATATTCACGGGCCGCTTCAAAGCTGCCGGCACTCTGCAGATAGACAACAAATTCAGCGCCTTCTTCCGGTGTCTCCACACGGGTGGGATCTGCATTCATGTTGCTGTCACCCAGCAGCTTCACAATGGCTTGTGCACCGTACATGATCTCATTTCGGGAAAGCCCTGCGTAGCTGACTGTCACAAGAGAAGACTGTTCTGCTGCGTCCGATGCATCTACAAAGAAAGGTTCGGTATCAATCAGATACCCTTCAGGTGCTTTCTTTTCCCGAATAGCATACAGCCCCGGCCAAAGAGGTTCGGTAGTTACAGAAGCATCTTCACCGGCTGTAGTCAGGCTTTCAATCACCCTATCGCCTTTCTTATGAATCACATTCCCTTGGCGATCCAGAATATCCGCACCTGCGTACACCTCAAATTCAGTGCCTACAAGCACACCGTCACCACGGGTAACAGGTGCACTGATAACCGGCAGTTCCCTTACCTTTTTTCGCTTCTTGGGGTCACTATTGGGATTATCACCATCATACTCTTCCAGATCACGCTTATAGATCTTCAGCTGCACCATAACAGGCTGATTGGTTGCTGCAAGCTCTGTGATTTCATCTGATTTCACCGTGGCATCCAGCTGAAGCTCTTCAAATACATAGCCGGGTGTTTCACCGTGTTCCCGGACAATGTACTGACCTTTCCGCAGCGGCTCAGAAAAAGCAACACCGTTCTTATCCGTCACCATACTGCCTGCCAGACCGTTGCCATACTGATCGTTATGGTAAATGTCGAACTGCACCCCTTCAATGGGATTACCGTTCATTCGGTCGGTCTTGGTCAGCCTAATCCATCCTTTGGCGGGTTCATTTGACACAGGCAATACATAGGTTTTTTCATGGATATCAATGGTCACATCAAAGATATATCCGGTATCTTCATAGTGTTCCGGAACCTTGGTTTCTTTGACCCGGTAAGTACCATACGTCAGAAGCGGAGATTCCGCCACACCGTTTTCGTCGGTCGTGAGCACGGCCACTTCATTACTATCCTGATCCATGATGGTAAACTCTGCACCGGCAAGCATTTCTCCGGTCAATGCATCCGTCTTTTCGATACGCACTTTTCCCTGAATAGGAGTGTTGACAGCAGTCAAAACCGTGGTTTCATCCGATTCTACGAGGGCTTCCAGTGTAACCAGTTCAGCTACATAGCCCACAGGATTTTCATGTTCCTTTACCGTATACTGACCTTTTTCCAGCTTATCCGATACAGCTACACCGTTCTTATCCGTTTTCATGATACCAACAAGGGTATCACCCTGGAAAATATCAAACTGTACACCGGAAATGGTTTTTCCGGTCAAAGCATCCATTTTGGTGATCTGAATCTGGCCTTTGTTGGGGGTGTTTTCTACATCCAGTTCATAGGTTTTCCCATCTTCATAGGCTTCTACTTTGGCAGTGAAACCGCTGTTTTCATAATGCTCGGCAGCTTTCGTTTCCTTGACAGTGTACACGCCATACGGCAGCCAGTCAGACACCGTTGTCCCATCATTGCCGGTCACAAGAACTGCCACCACCTCTTTTTTCTGATTGGTAATGGTGAATTCCGCACCGGCAACAGGTTCATCCGTCAGAGCATCTCTCTTCATGATTTTTACTTTGCTTTGGCTGGGTGTATTCTGGGCAACCAGTTCCGTCACCTGATCGGACATGACCACCGCTTCCAGTTCCACCAAATCCCCGGCATAACCTTCCGGCAATGTGGCTTCCTTCACGGTGTATTTCCCCTTGGGCAAATTCTCCACGGTAGCAACACCATTTTTGTTCGTAGTCATGGTGGTAATGAGCGTATCGCCTTGATACACATTGAATTTCACTCCGGCGATGGTATTTCCATTCAAAGCATCCGTTTTGGTCAGCCGAATACTACCCGGATTAGGTTCATTCTGTACTTCAACAGTATAGATTTTTTCATTTTCACAGGCCTTGATCTCTGTCACGAAACCGCTTTCCTTATATCCAGCAGGAACTTTGGTTTCTGTTACTGTGTAGACACCATAAGGAAGCCAGTCCGATACGGCTTGTCCATTCGCATCCGTGATCATCACAGCCACTACATTTCCTTCTGCATCCTGAATCGTAAATTCAGCACCGGAAACGGCTTCATTTGTCAAGGTATCGGTTTTTACAATTTGCACCTTGGAACGAATGGGACGATTGAAAAACTCTACTTCAGCAATTTCACCCACTTCTACAGAAATTTGCTCAACCGATGCAGTGTTCAATACATACCCATCAGGTGCTTTACTCTCCTGTACGCTGTAAGTACCGGGAAGCAAGTCATAGAAGACCACGATACCATCAGCACCAGTTGTTTTGCTTTGAATAATCACACCATCCTGCAACAGATCAAAGGTTGCTCCGGCAAGGGGCAGATCGGTCACTGAATCTTTCTTCATTGCCTGCAGAGAACCGTAAACCACTTCAAAATCCAGAATGTTATCACCCAGTTTATAGGGAGTTCCTTTCTGGGGCACCAATACTTTCTGAATAGGGGCATCCGGAACACCTACCAGAAAACAGGCTTCTTCATCAGGTGAAGAAATGGATTCAACCGTTACCGAAAACTGCCGGAGTTCAGAGGAAATTTGAACCGTGTCGCCGCTGTGTAAGTAGTAATACTGATCGTCATTGCCTGCTGTGTTTCCAGACACTTCCCCAGCAGCCAAAGGGATCCGAATCAAATCAGCATCTGTACTCAGAGTAACAGTACCCACCGTCTTACCATTCACAATCGTCACGTGCTGGTCAGCAATCAGGATTTCACCGGTAATCCGGGCACGGGCAATCCCATTGGCAGCAAGCCAGCGGGCATATTCCAGATAAACAGCAGGGGCATTATTACTGGAAGCATAAAACTCATCCATCAACCAGTAATCCCGAAGATACTGCGGTCCTTCCAGCTCCTTGATCACTTCCCGGATGGCGAATTGACCCGCCACACGGGACCAGGTTTCATTGCTGGGATCTGTGCGATCCAGTACCATGAAAGGATAGGTATGCCGCAGCACCCAGGCAATGGCATGCATGGTTGATTCAGAATACATGACACCGGAGTAACCGGGTGTATTGATATATTCCTGCATATCCACCATCAAATAAGGACCAGTGGGTTCTTTTCGCCCGCCGGAAATGTTCTCGCCGGGACCGGGAAGTAAATGCTCCAGACAGTATACCGTGTATCCTTCCAGATAGTGAGGAGTCGCATAGATATTGCCCCGACCGGGCAGCGTCGCAATCTGTGTATATTCCACATCACGCCCGGAACTGCCATGAAGATTCGACTGACCGGCATAAAAATCCCCCATGGGGTCATTCAGTTCTTTCAACCGAAAGCCATTCATGGGGGTAGAACGCACCATCATACGCATCTGCGGCTTAGTTTTGAAAGCGAAGTCCGTAATGGTCAATTCCGTTTCGTCTGTCACTTCAGTTTGGCTCGCCAGAACAAAAACGCTGGTAATATCCGTCCACTTCATCCTACCGTCCGCCCGATCGTCACCGTAGAGATAATTGACCTGATACCAAACACGGTTGTTTTCATCCATGATCACATCCCGTACCTGTACCACAGAATCGCGAATGAAATAACCCATAGCCAAATCACCAAGGTATTCATCGTCTATGGAGCAATCCACATCCGAATACACAACAGTCTCTTCCGTAACCAACAGGTAATCCAGACAACTGGCATATACTTTTTCCGGCTCTTCTGGAAGATCTTCTGCAGCTTCTTCCATAATGTCCTGTGTGCTTTCTTCCACGCTGGGGATGGATTCAGAAATCACATCTTCACCGGGGTGCGTCTCCACGACGGATTCGTTTTCAGAGCCAGTGTCGATCTGGGTAGAATCTTCTTCGGGCAATACACCCGGTTCTTCTCCCGGTACCAATTCTTCTTCCGGTAATACCTCTTGTTCTGTTTCTTCAAGCTCATTGTCCTCCATATCAATCTGGGATTCCACTGCCGGCATTTCACCGGATGCCAGAAAAATGGCTACCTTTCCGTTTCCCACAAAGTCCAGAAAGTAAGGGCTGTCCGCCACAAAGCTTCGGATCTCTTCATCCCCAAGCACCTGATCACTCAGGGAAAGAGCATCCACATAGCCGATTACAGCCATTTCTTCCGAAGCGTAGAACCGAACCTCCAGTACATTCCGGTTGTCCTGTTCCAGATAAGCGGAAACCAAAATCAGATTCTCCGGGTAAAGCGTAAACACCAGTTTCTGCAATTGCTCTGTCTCATACACAGGAATGGTGTCATCCGTCATCAGGTAGGTATAACCCTTTTCCGCAACAGCCGCCTGAACAGGATTCATGAGTTCTGAAACAGCTTCTTCAGCCGGGAGTTCTTCCGATACCCCTTCTTCCGGATTCACTTCCTCTACGGGATCCTCTGCTTCTTCCACAACAGGGATTTCAGGTTCAGTCTTTTCCTGGTTCACATCATCAGCTGCTTCCTCCGGAACAGTTTCCTCAGAAGGAAGCACCTCTTCGGCTTCCTCTGCAGGCATTTCATCTTCCGCAATTTCTGTCTCAGCATCCACAGTTTCATTGTCAGTTGTCGTTTCTGATTCAGGAAGATCATTAATAAACTCTGATGCCACAGAATCCTCATCAGGCAAATCAGAAATGACTGTTTCATCATCAGGCGGAAGCTCAATAATCGAAACCTCGTCTACTGATTCTTCAAGGTTCTGAATATCTTTTTCCAACATTTCTGTTTCCACGACTGCTTCAATTTCTGGCAACGCTTCCGCCATCGCCGGCACCACAGAAATGAGCATTGTCAATGCCATCAGAAAAGCAATCAATCGCTTTGAAAGCGTGGTCAAATGATTCATTTTCATTTCTCCTTTATCGTTTATTTGTGTTCTTACTGCTGAACTGCCATCACAACCAGACGGCCTTCTTCAGCATCGTAATCACGATCACAAGTGATCAGCGTCAGGATATGGTCATCTCCGTCCACCGGAACACCCGTGAAATAAAAAAGGCGGAGTTCAGCACGTTCAAGGAACGATTCAAACTCCGCTTCCGAAACAAAATCCGCTTTGGAAACATCCCATTCACTTTCCCGGATATTGAAAACAGCAAAGATTTCATACCATCGGGTTTCGTTCTTGGTTTCCAGGCTGATCTTGTTATGGGCTGTATAGTAGCTTTTGTTTTTGTAGTGATGCAAAGGGTAAAACATGGTCTGGCTGCGCGTACTGCGCAAGTGATGGCCATAGATGGCAATGTTTTGGCTGGGCTTTTCATAGTCTGTCTTTTCCAGAGAAAAAGGACAGCCAATTACGCTTTCTTTGCCATCAAAGGTGTGTGTCAGATAGTGCTCTACATCATTGGAACGCACCACCGGATAATCAATATCCGTTCCGGGAATGGATAGCCATGCCACATAGTCAGAATTGATTGACTTACACTTTTCGAAACGTGTCAGTGGTTTCTCTGTAGTCTGTGGTTCCTTGGATTCATCTACATTGTTTTCTTTTGATACCAAAGGCTTTGTTTCTGTTTCGAGCGGTGTTATATTGTCACCAACAGATGTTATCAAAAGCTTCGTTCCATCCTCTGGTTCACTTGTCGGTTGCTCAATAACGGCTGGTTCGACTGTCATCTGTACCAGTGCTTGTCCAATGGCTTCAAGATGAGCATCGATATCCGGAGCCGACGTATCGGTTACGTTTTCTTGCCGCATGGATTCCTGAAGTCTGGCATACGCTTTTTCACCTTCCAGAATGTTCTTCTCCTGATGCCAAATGGTTCCTAGCATCAGACCAAGGCCCAGAATCATCAGGAGCAAGGCAACAATACTGCCAAGAGCGGGTTTTCTGAATTTACGCATATCTTATACCTCCAAATCATAGGGATAGGGCTCACAGTTTGCCTTGTGCTCATAATACTCATCGCAAGTTGCGGGAGCATTAAAGAACATGGATCTCAAATAGTTCTTGATATTGTGAATGCGACGAGGAGCACTGCTGAGACAATCAAACACATACTGGATGTGAAGACTGTTCAGCTGTTTCAGCCGATCACGCACCAGCTCGATGGGTTTGAATTCGCCTTCGATCATCATCCATTTCTCCGTGGATAATTTCATTTCCACCAGGAGGGAGACAATCTTATCCATCCGCTTCCATCCGTATTCATCAACAAGCACATCGTAGCTAATCTGATCTCGCATCAGCTGCATTTCAAAGTTGATATCAACAGGCGGCAAATCATCGCATTTGACTTTCCCGCGATAGATTGGTTGGTTTTCCCCCTTCGTAATTGATTTTTCTTTTCTTTTTGGGTACGGAGTTGATTCCTGCGTATTTGCTGTATCCGTATTTAATTGTGTGGGGTTCCCCAATGCTGGTAAATCCAATGCCGGGTTTTCCTTCATTGGTTTTTCCTGCAGTGGTTTCTCCTGTGCTGGTTCACGCTGCGCTGGCTCATCCTCCGTTGGAACAACAGCATCTGGCTTCTCCCGGATGATGTACTCTGTATCGATCAGCTGACCTTTCTTATTCCGAACCCGGCTTCTCGTTACATAGCCGCATTTCTCCAGCTCACGAATGGCATCCCGGATTGCATCAGCCCCTTCCTTGCAGATCTGAGTAAGCCCCGAAATAGAATAGTGCCACTCATCCGGTAAGGAGAGCAGCACTGACATCAGACCTTTCGCCTTCATGGAAAGTTCTTTGTTCCTCAGATGATGGTTCGCCATGATTGTGTAATCCTTGGTCCTCTCCACACGTATTACAGCCATTTTCTCTTCCTCCTATAAGATTTGAGTATAAAAAAATGCCCCAATTCATTGGAACATTTTGTTATCGATAATTCACTTTATCGTATAGAAACTAATTCTAGATACGATGTTATTGAAAAACAAGATAGAAAAACGCATTTACTTTACAGGAACATTTCTTCTTTTATGCCAATTTTCCAGAAGCTTCATAATGACTTTCTCCATGTCATGAGGGGTATAGGATTTGGGGAAAAACTTTCCTATTTTGTCCTGAGATAGAACTATTTTATCTATATCCATCTTCTTTTCCTCCGACATAATTGCAACCATGACTTCTCCTGTAAGTTTACCTTCTTGTGAAAAACGCTTCAAACGTTGAGCTTGCGATAGGGAAGGGGAGCTTTGTTCACTGTCCATGGCATCTAATAGTAATCGTTGTTCCTCCTTTTTCAAATATGAAAGTTCAACAGCTGGATTAAAAGCAACCTTTTTATCATCCACCATCTCAAGAAGTTCTGGCAATAACTCTGTAAGTCGAATGAATCGTTGTAGTTGCTTTACACTTTCACCAGCTTGTTCAGCAACAATGACATTGGATCGGCGATTATTAAAATTCGGGTCAAGTTGGCCCGAATTTTCTCTTGATGGCCTTCCGGCTTTTCGATGCATGGCTTCCAACTTCATCCGATAAGCCCATGCCCGTTCGCTGGGTAGCAGTGTTTCACGCTGAAGATTGGAATCGACCATGATGATGGTTGCAGCATCGTCATCTAGATCACGAACAATTGCAGGCATCGTATCAAGGCCAGCAATTTGGCTGGCAAAGTGTCGCCTGTGACCGGCAACAATCTCATAGCCGCCTTCTTTACGAGGACGCACAATGGCGGGAACCAGCACACCATGTTCCCGGATGCTTTGGGCTGTGTCCTGCATTTTCTCATCATCTGCCACTTTGAAGGGATGATTCCTGAACGGATGTAGTTCTGACAAGGGAATCTCCACAACCCGTTCACGGTTAGTATTGGATCGGCTTTCCTCCGTGGAAAACAGATCATTGACAGGGGTCAGACTTATGCTTTTCGCGCTGCTTCTCAAGGTTTATCACCTCCTGGGTCAAGGCGCGGTATGCAGCGGCTACCTTACCTTTGGGATCGTGGGCATAGATGCTCTTACCCTCTGCACTGATCTCAGTGGTGGGATGGAGTGAGGAATCTCCAGATCGAACACTTTGATTCGCCTGCCGTAGTTATCGCGCATCAGGGAAGCAATCTTACGGGCATACACGGTGTGGTTGTCCATCATGGTCAACAGACTCCCGTCGATCTTCAGCTTGGGATTGATGCTCTTGCGAACATGCTCAATGTGCTTCACCAGTTCCTCCAAGCCTCTCGCTGACAGGAAATGCGGATGCAATGGAATAAGCACCCGATCTGCCGCTGCCATTGAATTGACCGTCAGCAGCGCAAGCGACGGCATACAGTCCAGAAGAATGTGGTCGTATTGCTTGCGTAGCAGCTCAAGCACCTGCCGAAGAATCGTTTCTCGACTCATGGCGCTCATCAGGCGAAGTTCCATACCAGCCAGGTCGATGTTGGCAGGCAGCAGATCGACGCCTTCCTCATGGTGAAGAATGGCGTCACCGGGATTGACGGGAGCTTCTTCCAGCACCCGTCCCATGAGTGTGGAGAGGGTGACGGAAAGATCATCCGGTTTGGGAATACCAAGGCTGATGGTCAAACTGGCCTGTGGATCGCAGTCCACCAGCAGCACCTTCTTGCCTTCCTGTGCCAGTCCGATGCCCAGATTGGCGGTTGTGGTAGTTTTACCAACGCCGCCCTTCTGGTTGGCGATGCCAATGATGTTGGCGTTCAAATTAATCACCTCCGATAGAGTAGGTTGACATACGCAAGAATCCAGCATGTGGGCTTGCGCTTCGAGGTAGGCTGTGCAGAATACGGACAAGGGCGAACACGCAGGTCTGAACCCGCGCGTAGAGGCGATGGAAGTGGCATGCTCTACATTCTGGAAAGATACTATCCTCACCGCTGTCATAGTGGGTATTGCTGCTTCCAAGCATCATTACGTTGATTGCAATATTGATTCTTCCGGGGGACATTCCGTTCTCCTCCTTTGGGGTAAAGAAAAAAGACGCTTATTTCTGAGCGTCTTACGACGAGGAATGCTCAAGAAATCCCGAAGCATATCCTGTGCCAATTCTGAGATTTGGCTTGCGGCCAGTGATATTTCTTGACATTGTATTGTTTTTTGGAAATACTGGATAGTTTGATGCTTGCGGATATATGCTTACAAAAAGAAGGCTACCAGACATCCAGTAGCCTTTTTCTACCTAACTCAAAACATATTTTGTTATTATGCTTTTTGTCCAGACCTTTTAATATCTTTTGCAATTAGCAATCTACCCAAAATGTTTGAATTGTCTGTAGATACCATTTATCAGTTTCTTGCCGATTTTTTACGTATACTTTAATTGCATATTGCCCACTACCATTTGGTATCTCCAACTTGGAATACGATATAATTTTTCTTCCCTCATATATAGGCCTACAAACAGTATGAATAGTAGCATCATTTAGTGTAAGGCTATACTTCGAAATATCGACTGCTCGATTAGTTTTTAAATGCGTCAGTCTAATCAAAAAATCATAGGTATTATCTTTTACCATACATTCTATGGGGTTTTCATCAGATTTCACCGACAAAACAATATTAGTACAAATTAGCACATTAAAATCATCAACAAATGCTGTATCCCCCTCATTCCTCGCAGTGATTCTATCGAAAGGAAGGAGTGGGAACGTATCGTTACTAACCTTGTTAAAAGTTATCGCATTGACATTTAAATTTTTCATGCACATACTGATCCTCCATACTTAGTTAAATGTATCATACGAAAAAAGGAAGCTTTCTATTCTACTGTGTTCATGTTTTCTTCAGCCCAATTTTTTTTGCTTGGAGGATATGGAGTCTCTTGATCGAATCGAAATCTTAGCGGTATTTCGTGGACGTCTCTTTCCAGCAACTTGATATGTTCTAATGTTTGAAGGCATGTCTTTTGAAGTTCGGATGAATCATCGTAACTCTTAAACCCCATAAACATAGAAACAAGAGCCAATACAGTTGCTACTACGCCAAGAATAACACTTGTAAACTGATTCCATACTTCGACACCTCGGACACGTGCTGGGAACCATGTGCCAATAATCACTTCGGCAAACAATGGAAATATAAACCCTATCAATACAACAATCAATAGCAACCCAAAAGTCCAAGTCTTCAGCGAATGCTCCCTCGACCAGAAACTATTATGTACTTTATCAGATGATCTTTCATGCTTCGGTTCCATGGTTCAACTTCCTTTCCCAAAATAAAAAGCCGCACACCCTCTTGCGACAGCATGCAACTTATAATGTGTTAGCATTATATTTTTTCATCCCTCGGCTGGACTTGCATTTGCCTGCTGTCTTTGGGATGCATTTTAATTATACTCCTTAAAGCTAAGTCTGTCAAGTAGTTTCCGAATTCTTGACTTGACCAGGAGCTTCTCCTGCGACAGATTAATAGTTTTCTCTGCCTACTTCTTGGGCATCAACACACATCCTGTCCATAACAATGGCGCCACTACTTAAACATCAACGACCTTCAAACCATCCCATTGACGGACAGTATTGATAAAGGTATTCTGGAGTCCAGCGATCTGGCTGGCATGGTGCCGCCTGTGAACGACAACAATGTCATAGTCGCCTTCCTTCCGAGTTCGCACGACATTCGGGACAAGCACACCGTGTTCCCGAATGCTCTCGGCGGTGTCCAGCACCTTGAAGGGATGATTTTTGAACGGGTGCAGTTCTGCCATCGGCAGTTCTACGATCCGTTCCGGGTTGGCATCGGCTCTGCTTTCCTCTGAGGAAAAACAGATCATCGACCGAGGTCAGCTTGATTTTTGCTGCGCTGCTTTTCAATCTTCATCACCTCCTGCGTCAGAGCGCGGTACACTGTTGCCACCTTGCCCTTGGGATCGTGGGCATAGATGCTCTTGCCCTCTGCGCTGATTTCAGCGGCGCGGACAGAATGAGGAACATCCGTGGTAAACACCCTGACTCTGCTGCCATAGTTCTCACGGGCATAATTCGTGCGGTTGTCCACCATGGTAAGCAGAATGCCATCGATCTTCAGCTTGGGATTGATCTGACGCTGCACTTTGCCAACGGTTTTGAGCAGCTGTTCCAGACCTTTAGCCGGAAGATACTGCGCCTGAACCGGAATGATGACGCTGTTGGCTGCTGCCAGCGAATTGATCGTCAGCATCCCAAGGGAAGGCATACAGTCGATCAGGATGTGGTCATACTGCTTTTTCAGCGGTTCCAGGACTTGCTGCAGCACAGTTTCGCGGCTCATGACATTCATGAGCGTAACTTCCATGCCCGCAAGGTCGATGCTGACAGGAAGCAGATCGACGCCTTCCGCATGATGCAGGATTCCTTCTCCGGGGATGTTGGGTTCGTCAGTGATGACGTTTCCCATGAGAGTAGAGAGTGTGCAGGGCAGGGTATCCGGCTGGGGATAACAAAGGCTGATGGTCAAGCTGGCCTGCGGATCGTAGTCCACCAGCAGAACCTTTTTGCCTTCCTGTGCCAATCCGATGCCCAGATTGGCGGTTGTGGTCGTTTTGCCAACGCCGCCCTTTTGGTTGGCGATGGCAATGGTTTGAGCTGTCAATTTGATCACCTCCGCATAAAAATAAAGCGGCATGCATCTTCCGTTACTGAAACGGGGACATATGCCGCTTTTTCATACAGCCTCTTGAGGGACTGCATATTGACGTGAAGTTGTCTTTTTCGTATAATTTGTCTGTCAAGGTTGTGGCGTGAAACCACGGTTTTGATTCGAACCAGAGTTCGTTGGTGTTCGTTTCCCGCCCTGGCTCTGCTAACATTTTGCTAACAGGACGCAAAAACAAGCGGAAAAACAGGACAAAACCGAGTGACACCAGAAAACACGGAATTCGCCTAAAAGCCTTGTATTTCAAGGGTTTCAGGAACACGGCATAACATCGCAATACAGCATGGATCAGACGATTTTTTGTGCTCCTAAGCGGAAGGCCGTGGGTTCGAATCCCGCCGGGCGTGCCAAAATGCCGCAAACACAAAGGTTTGCGGCATTTTTCATGCAGTTTTTCAGCGCACCGCCATTCTTGACACCGGCAAAATCTTTGTGCTATAGGCAAGATAGCATGCTGCTCGCGGAAACTTTTTGTGCTCTGACGCTTTTTTGCTTATTTCTGTCCGGCAGCATCCTTGCAGCAGCACAGGCTGCACACTGCCATACATACGGCACACAAGGCCATCCCTGCTTTGAGGCTCATCAGGCCTTCCAGTGCGGCAATCAAGGGCGATGAAAGCCCCTGACCCAGATAGAGTGCGAGCATGATGCCGGTGGTGGCAAGGAGGGTGTTTTCCCTTTGCCTGTCGCAGCCCAGCGTAATCACGCAGGGAATCATGGCACCGCCAATCAAACAGGACGCAATCAGCATAAGGCGCAGCAGCCAGCCATTCATGGTGAAAAGCCCCAGCAGCAGCAAAGCTCCGCTTACAAAGCCGCTGACCGCCACATATTTTCCCGGTTTTACGGGCAGAAAAGGCATCAGCATTCTGGACACCATCACTCCGAAAAACACACAGGACTGGGCAGGCAATGAGATATTGCCGCCGAGGCCGTCCGCATAACGATTGGCCCATGTATTGAGCCCGGAGAGGAAAATGCCGTGAAAGAAGATAGCAACGGTGAGCCAGATGAGGCCGCCCTTATGCAGTGCCGGCAGGATTTCCTTGGGGGATAAGGCTTTGGCCGATAAAACTTCCCTGTCCGTTATGTTTCCTGCCTTTTTAACGATGAACGCCCCCAGCAATATCAACAGCCCGGCCATGGCAATGACCAGATAAATGCGCTGCCAGAGCATTCCGCTATTCAGCATCGCCGCATAGCCCATGGGCGAAAGCACGCTTGATAAACCATAGGCCGTATGCAGCATGCACATCATGATCACCGCCATCCGCCCGGTATACAAATCCGCCATGCAGGCAGAAAGCAGGGTATCCATCAGCCCCAGGCCAAACCCGGCAATGAACCATCCGGCCACATACAAGGCATAGCTTTTCGCCGCCCACATCACCATAAGCCCTGCGGCACAGATGACCACGGCAATTTTCAATAGCGTGCGTTTTTTCCATCTGCCCTGCAGGGAAAAAGCACCGGCCAGTGCCAGTATGCCGCCAAGGAACGCCATGGAATTAGCCAGCCCCTGCCGGGAAGGATCCAGATGGAAATTATCAATCATGGATGTCAAAAGTGACCCTTGCACCGCAAAAATGGCCGATAAAAATGCCATATACAAAAGCAAAAAGGCAGTAATCAGTTGTCTTTCTGTTTTCTTCATCCGTATGCCTCCAAAGCGGCTAAAGCTGCTTATTTTTTCGGGGTGAACAATTCAAAAATGGGATAATGATAGGCTTTTGCATTGTCCAGCACCTGTTGGGAGCGCACCGTCCAGCAGGCAAGCCTCGGCTGGAAGAGGTGCTTCATGACATACATGGAAAGGTTCCGATCCTCCGGCACCGAATAGGCCACGAAATGCGGCCGGCTGATGACGTTCACCAACAGATATTTCAGCAGGAGATGCGCAGCCAGGCTGCCGCTCTTATCCCATTTTGCGCCGTCTGCCAATTGCCCCCGAAGGATGTGGGGCGCATGCTTTCTGAAATAGAGCATCGCCAAGGGGTCAAAGGACTCCACGCAGTATGCACCCTGATAATTCTTCAGGATTTCCCATGTGGCGGCAGCGTTTTTGGCTGCGCCCCCTTCCCTTTTCACTTCCACAATCAGGGGCGTTTCCCCGTCCACCATGTCCAATACTTCCGTAAGAAGGGGAATCCGGCTTCCATCCGGCAGGGGAATTTCGCAAAGCTCCCCATAGGTCACTTCGCAGATTTTCTTCTCCACGCCGCATATTCTTTTCAGATCGCCGTCGTGATGCACAATGAGCTGGCCGTCCTTGGTGCATTGCACGTCCAATTCCATGCCATAGCCTTTTTCCACCGCCAAGCGGAAGGCCTCCATGCTGTTTTCAATCACCCGTTTATTGCCGTCATGCAGCCCCCGATGGGCATAGAACCAGGAAAGCAACGCACTGTCATCCGGCCGCTTTTTACAGGGGTATATCAAAAACAGATACAGGGCAAAAAGCACTGCTACTCCTATCACAAAAGTCATCATTTCCATCATCCTCCATCAACCTTTTCGGATGTTTTTTCTACCCTTCGATGTTCCTTTATGATACCCATATTCCCGAAAAAAGTCAATCAAAAACGCCTCCCGAAAGCGGAAGGCGCAAGGGAATCAGGCATCAGTCCTGGAAAATGGCCTTGGCGAAATGATACAGCCCGTTTTTCCACACATTGAAATCATGGCCGCCCGGCATTTCATAGAAAACGCAGGCCGTACCGTTTTGCTTGAGGGTATTGGCGTAGGTAACAGGCCATTCCCCTACCACATTATCACTCTTTCCGGCGTTGATGAGGATATAGGTATCTTCATACCCTTCCTGCACCTTGAAAGCAGCCGTTTCAAACAGCCCCTTCTCCGCAAAATAGGGCAGCACGCCGGGAGCCGGGCAAAAAGCCCCGATATAGCCGAAGGTTTCCGGCATGGAAAGGCCGATGTAGAGGGCTTCTCTGCCGCCCATGGAAAGCCCGGCAACGGCCATGTTTTCCCGGCCTTCCTTCAGCTTATAATTTTCTTTCAGGAAGGGCAGAAGATCCTCCTGCAAATCATGAATGAAATAATCAAAGGCGGCAAAGGCTTCGGGGGTATACATGCCGGGATTGCCGTCCGATAATTTCAGGGCCTTGATATCGGGGGTTACGATAATCATGTCCTTGGCTTCGCCCTTATTCGCCAGATTGCCAACCACCACGCCCGGCTTGCCGCCGTTCCATTCGCTGGCATTGCCGCCGATGCCGTGGAGCAAAAAGAGCAGAGGATAAGCCTGCTCCGGGTCATAACCTGCAGGGAGATAGACAAAGCAATTGCGTTCCTTTTGGCAAGCCGTGGAATAATAGGTTTTATACTCCATTTTACCGTATTCCACGCCCTCTATTTTTACATCAAAATCAACAGGCGTCTGCATATCCATTTCCTCCTGTGCGAAAGCACCGCCGCACACAAATACACACATCATCATCACAATCATCAGGAATTTTAACATTTTCGCTGCTTCCTTCCCATTTCTTTTCTGTATTTATTATAAAAAATTGAAAAAAATGTGTCAATCGCTGTTTCCTCCTGTTTCCGGCTGTGGTATAATAAATTCAAGACAAATTGATCCCGAAAGGGAATTTCAGCAAACAGAACCATTCTTCCCGCAAAACGTACTGCAGCAAAAGGCAAATTTCCATGGCTTATTGGCCTCACCGAGCAAAAGACGAAACATCCCATCACAACAAACAGGAGGAACGAAAACATGGGCAAAATCAATTGGGGGGTATTGGGCACAGCGGATATCGCAAAGGGCTGCACCATTCCCGGCATGATGCAGGCAGATAACTGCCATCTCTATGCCATCGCAGGCAGAAAGCTGGAGAAGGCCGAGGCCTTTCAGCAGCAGTTCGGCTTTGAAAAGGCCTATGGCAGCTATGACGAATTATTGAACGATGAAAAGGTGCAGGCTGTTTATATTCCCCTGCCCAATGAGCTTCATCTGGAATGGACGAAAAAGGCTCTGCAGGCAAAAAAGCACGTTTTGTGCGAAAAGCCCCTGACCCCCACCGCTGAACAGGCAGCAGAACTGTATCAGTGCGCCAAGGAAAACGGCGTGATCCTCATGGAAGCCTTTGCCTATCTCCACAGCCCCTTTGTGGCAGCGGTGAAGGAAGATGTAAAAAAGCTGGGCAATATCCGCTATATGGAATCCGCTTTTGTGACCAGCGATTATCCCATCGAAAACATCCGCATGCGCAAGGAAACCTTCGGCGGCTGCACCTATGACCTTGGCTGCTATGCCACCAGCCAGATTTTGTGGATGCTGGATGAAGAGCCCACGGAAATTCAGGCTTCCGCTCTTTTTACTGCCCAGGGTGTTGATACCTTATCCTGCGGCGTTTTCGCCTTTGAAAGCGGTGCCAAGGCGCATTTCACCTGCGGCATGGTGTTCAACACCGAAAAACCCCAGCGGATGGATCGCTTCCAGATTCACGGCACAAAAGGCAGTATCTATTCCGCCGCGCCCTTCAACGGCGAAGGGGAATTGAGCTATACGCTCGTGATCGACGGACAAGCGGAAGAAAAGAAAGTTTTCTGCCCCCAGAACTATAAGCTGGAAGTGGAGCAGCTGGGCCGCTGCATCCTGAAGGGCGAAACGCCCCACGTTTCCGAAACGTTCACCCTGAAAAACGCCCGCACAATTGACCGCATTCTTTCCTCCATCGGCTATTGATTGTGCCGCATGGACGGAACTTGATAAAGGAGCATATACCGCCATGAAACAAACCCTGAAAGCCTTACTTTGCATCCTGTGCATCTGCCTGATGGGCATGATTCCTGCCTTTTCGGAGGAAGCAGAAGAAATCGACGTGGATTTGAGCCTGGAAAGCGGCTTTTATCCACAGCCCACCACGCTGGAAATCACCTGCAACAGTAACGATGTATCCCTCTATTACACCACGAACGGCACAGCCCCAGACAGCAACGCTATCCCCTATGAAGGCCCCATCAAGCTGGTGAACACCTATTCCCTGCCGGATACGCTCACTCGTATCACCGAAACCAATACCGAAGCATATTTTGCCCCGGAAAAGGATTTCCCCTCTGCCCATGTCATCCGGGCTGCGGCTGTGCTGCCCGACGGCACGGTGATCGATACCGCTGCCGGCACTTTCTTCGTGGGCTATGACCGTCAGGAGCTTTACGGCGATCTGCCCGTCATTTCCCTGATTATGGACGCTGACGACCTGTTTGACTATAACACCGGCATTTATGTGCTGGGGGCCACCTTTGACGAATGGAACGCCGAGCAGGAAGAGCCCTATGAAGCCTGGGAAACCCAGGGCAATTTCTCCAACCGCGGCCGGGAATGGGAGCGGCCTGTGGTGGTCGATTTCCTGATGCCTGACGGCGAAAGCTTCTCCCAGAACATGGGCGTCCGCATCAAGGGCGGCGTTTCCCGTTCCGCCCCGCAAAAGAGCCTGCGGCTCATCGCACGGGAAGAATACGGCAAAAAGAACCTGAAATACCCCATCTTCCCCGATAACATCTGCGAGGAAGACGGCACCGTTTTGGAAAAATACAAGTCCATCACCCTGCGCAACGGCGGCAATGACCGGGATGTTGCCAAAATCCGTGACCCCTATATCTCTCGCCTGTCTGACGGGCTGGAGCTTGAGACCGCCGGAAACCGCCCGGTCATCGGCTTCATCAACGGCGAATACTGGGGGCTGTACACCCTGAACGAAGAATATAACGATAACTACATCCAGTACCACTACGGCATTGATAACAACAACGTCATCACCATGAAAAACAACGAAGTGGAAGACGGCGAAGAAGACGACGAAGATTTGTACTGGGAAATGTTTGACTTCATTCTGGAAAACGATATGGCAGACGCTGACCTGTATGCCGAAGCCTGCGAACTGCTGGACACCAAATCCTTTGCCGATTATGTGGCCGTTGCGCTGTATATCGCCAATCAGGATGGCATTTTCCAGGATAACAACTGGCAGATGTGGCGGGTTCGGGAACCCGGCGTGGATGCAAGCCCCTTGGCCGACGGCAAATGGCGCATGATGCTGTTTGACACGGATTATTCTTCCAACATTTACGACAATTATTATTTCAACCAAAACAGCATTCAGGAGCTGCTGCTCGGCAACGAATATGACGAATACAGCCTGGCCAAATTGGCCCAGCTGCTGCTGGATAACGAAGATTACCGGCGTGAGTTCATTCTTTCCCTTTGCGATGTGCGCAACCTCTTCTTTGATAAGCAGCGTGCCATGAACCTTCTGAACGAAATGACTGACCAGTATTTTGACCAGTGCAACGAAACCTTCCGCCGTTTCGGCCCCGATTGGGTGGTGCGCTGGAATATGGACACCCATCTGGAAGGCAAATTGAACGGTATCCGCTATTTCTTCGACGGCCGGTATGATATGTTCCTCAATCATGTGCAAGAAGCTTTTGAGCTCAGCGACAGCGTGGTGATTACCCCTTCCTGTGATCCTCAAAAGGGCTGCATTTATGTCAACGGCCGCCCCCTGCCCCTTACGGAAGAAAAGAACCTGCGCTACTTCACCGAATATCCCATCACCCTCACCGCTTCCCCGGCAGAAGGAGCCACCTTTGTGGGCTGGCAGGTAAGTAACGAAAGCGGTGTCACCCTTTCCGATGCAACAGCCCTGACCTGCGAATTCACCTTCGATACTTCCTTTGCCGTCACTGCGATTTTTGAATAATCATCAAAAGGGCTTTCGCTTCATCGGCGAAAGCCTTTCTTTTTAGGGAGACGCTTATGGACGCAGAAGAAATAAAATACCGGCAATTATCCGCTTCCTTCCTCATAAAAAAGGGCAACCTCCGGGACGTGACCCGTTCCCTTTGCGGCATTCAGGCGCAGTTTTTTTCTCATGCGCTGCACGCCCTGCGTATCCGCTGCCATGATTTTTC
Source organism: Clostridia bacterium (assembly GCA_045590215.1). Classification (GTDB taxonomy): domain Bacteria; phylum Bacillota; class Clostridia; order Christensenellales; family Aristaeellaceae; genus RUG563. Next base: position 74,716 of record JAZNQO010000011.1, read on the forward strand.
GGAAGACGCCGTTAACGCTTCCCTCATGAAAAGCTGGACGCTCCGGGGCACCATGCACTTGTTTGACAAGGAAGATCTGCCCCTCTTTTTCCCCTGCGAACAGGGAAAAAACATGCACGAAAACGAATGGACAAAGCAGAATTTCTGGAACAGCCGCCCCGGCTGGGCTCTGACCCCGGAAAGGCAGGCCTTCTTTTGCGATGTTATTTTGGATGCGCTGGCAAAGAAGGAGCGGACAAGGGAAGAATTAAAGGCCGTCTGCCGGGAAAAGGGCATGACGGAAGGGGAAGAACATTCTTTCTTTGACCCTTGGGGCGGCGGCATCCGGCTGATGTGCGAAAAGGGGTTCCTCCATTACCGGGCACAGGAAGAAAAGATCTTCGCCCTGACCATGGCCTTTTCGCCGCTGACGCCCGAAAAAGCGGCATTGCAGCTGATGGAAAGATACTTTGCCCACTATGGTCCTGCCACGCTCCATGACGCCATGTATTTTTTCCATGGGACGGCAGGCAAAATGAAACAGCAAATGGAAAAGCTGCCCCTTGCAAAAACGGAATGGATGGGGAAAACATACTTTTACTTGGAAGACGGGAATGAAATTCCTGGCGAAATGCCCCCCTGCCTGTTTCTTTCGGGGTTTGATCCCCTCATGATGGGGCATGAAAAGAAGGAAAGCCTCTTTCTACCGGCTGAACACATGCGGAAAGTTTTCAATTTAGCAGGCATCGTGATGCCAACGGTGCTGCTGCACGGGCAAATCGCCGGCGTTTGGAAAAGGAAGGGCACGAAAATGACCGTTACGCCTTTTGCACCCCTGTCCCCAAATGACAAAAGCCTGACGGAAGAAACGGCTCTTTCCCTCTTTCCTGATTTGCAATCCTTGCAATATGAATAAAAATACCCGGAGCGGCAGATTTCACCGTTCCGGGCTTTCTTTTATGGCTGTGATTTTTCCGTATGCGTTTTTATGTTTTTTGTTTTCCAAGCAGCAGCCTTGTTACTTCCATCACGTTCTTGTGTTTCAGTTGCCTCGGTTCAAAATGCAAAAGCTGATACACCAGCTGCATCACAAGCCCGGCCCCAAACGTGCTGATCACCGTGCCAATACCAACCGGGCCGCCAAGGGCCCAGCCAAGGGCCAGCACGCAAAGCCACAGCAGCACTTCCACCACCCCGATGGGCACTTTGGGCATCCGCTTCCCAAGCCCCACCAGCAAAGAATCCCGTGGGCCGCAGCATTGCTCGCCTCGCATGTAAATCCACATGCCAACAGCCATCAAAACAAAAGCCGGCAGCATCAGAAGAACGCCCAGCAGCGTGTTTTCATTCAGCGGCAAGGGGTTGATATCATTGCACAGCTGCACAAAATTGCCCACCAGCAGGGCGTCCCAGATGGTGCCAAAACCGATACTTTCTTTCAGCAGCAAATCAATGAACAAAATCACAATGGCCATCAGCGTCATGGCCGTGCCGTAATTGAAAGGGGTGTGCTTGGCAATGCCCATGCCAAGGCAATCCCAAGGGGCAAGGCCGATATTGGCAAAAATGGTCAGATGCACGCCGATGGAAAACACCATCAGGCCGAAGATGATTTGCACCCATTCCAAAACAATTTTCTTTCGAGCCATTTTTCATCCTTCGTTTCTGTTTTTTCTCCCTTTCATTCGCCGTTCCTGCCGGAAATCCTGCCGCAAGAAATGCTTTTTCCCTGTACCTTTTGCCGCACAAAAGCCGCTGCCCGTTTCAAGTAGGGCAGCGGCTGGGTTTTTTTACAGATGTTCGGCATTGGTGGGGTTATTGATGATGCCAAATCCCACCAGCACCGGACACAAAACATTCAGAAAGCCATCAACCGTTCCAGAGATATCCAGCCCGGCAAACTCCTTCACGCAAAAAACAACCAGTGCCGCCACCGACATCCACAACGCCCAGCTTTTCAGCCTGTTTTGTTCCATTTTTCATTCCCCTTTCATTCCAATTCAGATGCCGAATCGTTTTCACAGCATCCTTTCTCGAACCATAAAAATTCCGAATTCCGCATTTTTCACTTTCTGGCTTCCTTCAAATCCCGGATATCATGCTCCGCTTCCGTCATGCGGCCTTCCAGCCGATAGGTGCGCTCAATGAGCTGATTATGCCGGTTCACCTTTTCTTCCAGCTGCGCCAGGCGATACACCGTCAGCCGATTGGAAATGAGGATACCGCCCAGCGTGCCTCCAAGAGTGCCCAGCAGCGAAATGATCGCCACCCAAATTCCTTCCGTCATTTCTTCACCTCATTTGCTTCCATCAGCCCTTGCAAAACCGCCTGTGCTTCCTTTAACAGTTGCGATAGCTGTTCAAGGCGGCTTAATTTTCCGTTTTCCTCTGCCGCCTGCAAATATTTTTTCATGCAATAGCCGCTTTTCTGCCCTTGAAAAACCTGCACCCATTCCTCATCCCCCGGAATGGAGAGGGCGGTCACCTGCGTTCCCTGCGGCAAATAAGACAATACGTCGTATTGCGTGCCGGGACCTTTCCGCATTTTCAGCCGTCCGCCTATTACAAAAAAGGCGGATGTCTCTTCCCCCTGCAAACAGGCTAATTTCCCGAAATACCGCCAGTTGCCAATCTGCTGATCCCGTTTGATGCCGCCGGGGACGCCGGTGCAATGGGTGATTTCCAAGGGGTTCACACCGGTCACAACACCCACATGATAATAATCATTTTGGTCTTTGTGCTGCTTATACGCATCCGGCAAGGCATAGCCGCTTTGGCCGGGGGATTTGGCCTTATAGACCAGATCCCCTGCGCTTAAAAGGGCGGCATTTTCCAAAGGAAGCAGCGCTTTCGTTTCGTGCCGTGCGGCATAATTGCTGCCGTGAGTGCCTGTCCATTTTCTGCCCATCAGGCGAATGGCACCGATAATCAGCCCGATGCAGTCGCTCTCGCCGCCTGTGCCATCCATGCCCAGCTTATAGCCCCGGATGCGCCGGATATTCTGCTGGATGCCGGACAAAAATTCCTCGTTGGTCATGTCTTTTCTCCCGGCGATTCATTAATAAGCAACGATGCGCTCTTCCACCGTGCCGGAAGATACGCCGTCCTGCCAGTTATCCGCCGGGGCACCAATGCGCACGAGGGTGATTTTTCTTTCGTCCTGATCCCAGACAGCCACATCAAAGGCCTGCTCTGTGATGGTTCCAGCCGTTCGTGCGGCGGTGATCCACGGCTCCCTATCGGTGCTGCCATCGATCCATGGCTGAAATTTATCGCAAGTGGTGGTCACGACGGGAATACCGCCGGGGGTATGGCAGATACGATCCAGATGCAGATGCCCCTGGAAGATGCAAGCCACGGTGCAGGCGGCGTTATCCAAAGCCGCAATCACATTTCCTGCCCCTTCCGGCCAGGGGGCAAGGGTTTGGGACTGCTGATCGCCATAATAGAGGCAATGGGTGAACACGAAAACCGTCCAATTATTCGGAACGTTCAAGGCTTCCCCGGAAAGCCACGCAATCTGCGCCGCATCATAGAGGCTGGAAACGGACATATCCTGCGCATTCTGGACGGCGTTTGTATCAAAGGGGTTGAGCACGATGAAGCGGATTTTCTGCTGGGGCTGATCCACATAATAATAGTGGCGATAGGCGTTGCCCTGCTGCATAGCCTTGCCTGCATCGAACATCCGGGCCAGCTGATGCCCGTCCACCCCGGCAAAATAATCATGATTGCCCATGGCGTGATGGATGGCATCGCCCATTTCATCCTGCAAGCAATCCGCATATTCTTCCGAAGCGGCATCGGCTGTATCGCCGCCGCTGAACACACGGGAAATATGCGTCTTTTTGCCGATATAGCGCATCAGAGCCGGAGAATAGCCGGCGTTCAGCGGCCAATGCTGATCCGTCACAAAGAAGAAGGCTTCGCCCTTTCCGGCACAAGCATCATACAGCGTGCGGATGCGGCTGCATTTTTGCTGAAGATAATCATTGGCGAAATAATATTCCGGCAGAGGCTTGCCGCCCTTTGCGAGCCCAAGCTGCCGCATAGCCTCGAAGATTTCCGCTGCGTCCAGCCTGTCCGTGCGAATGATGCGCTGCTGCATAGGCTGGGATTGCATGCCCTGCTTCATGATGTGCATGTTGGCAGGAATCAAGTCCTGAATGGCTGCGCCGTCAAAATAAAGCTGGAAGCGCACAAAATGCGTCCCTTCCGGCACAGTGAACGGAAAATCGCCCCCGGCGTTGTATTTGAGCTGCACGCTGTGCCATGTTGTTTCATCCGCTGCGGCATAAAAGTGGGCATAGATGGACGCATTGACGCCCGTTTTATACGTCACCTGATAGCTGCACCCGGACAGCACCGGCAGAAAGGCAGCGCACGCCGCATGATTGGCTTTGGTGGTAAGGGCGGTATATTTCCCGGTGCCGCCGATGGCTGCGTTTTCAAACATCTCCGGCAAAAGAACGGACGGGTTCAGCTTGGTATAGGCGTTTTCCTCCATCAAAGAGGCAAACGCAGGCACATGGATTTCCGCCCCTTCTTCCCAGTAGGGCTCATAGCCGGTGGCGGCTTCCCCTTTTTCAATCATGAAGCCCTCCGGCACAATATCCAGATAAGGGCACTGGCCGCTGGGTTCATACAGATAGATACCGATAAAGGCGGTGTTTTCCGCTAAAGTGAAGGTAACATGGGTTCGCCACATCAGGTCCACCGCCAAACGGTTCTGCGCCACAAATGCGCCGGATGCGTCAAACTCCGTCAGATAAAAATAGGTGCTGTAGGATGCAGGGGCCTGCCAGCTGGCGGTATAAGTGCCACCGGGCTGCACGGGAAACAGCGCATTGATGCCCACATGATTAAAGCCGGAGCTCAAGCGATACCACGCATAGCCCGTGCTGATATTGAACAAGCCGTTTTCCCATGTGCCATGGACGATGTTTTTGCCCGTCAGCGGCTCCAGTTCCAGCCCGTCCCCCAATTTCAGCGAGGAAACATGGCCGTTTGGGGCAATGTACAAAAGCCTGTCCGCATATTCCGTACCCTGATTGATTTTGAAAGCATCTGCTGCCGCCTGCTGCGCCACGGCGATGGCTTCATTCATGGCGGTGGGGTTCAGCATGGCCGTCCAATAAGCGGTATCGGTGGGCAGAATGCCCGAAGCACTTTCCGCCGTCAGAACGTAGCTGCCGTTTTGATACTGCACCACATCTTTTTTCTGATAGACGGCATTTTCGCTGTATGCCCCCTTATCCACATAGGCCACCCGGCCTAAATTTTCCATTGCCATTTTCTCACGCTCCTTTTATGTTTTCTTTTGAGGGATGGTATATCGCCCGTATGTCTGCGCCACCTTCACCCATCCGCTGCCAACGCTAGAGTAATTGTCCCCGTTCTTAACATACAGCTCATAGGGCGATTGGGAGGTTATTCTGTACGAGCCGGGATCCTCCACGCAATTGTCGATACATTCGTTCCATCCGGCATGATAGCCGGATGTATGCACATCACTGGCATCCACAATCATCTGGATCAGATAAGTGGGGCTGTTATTGGCATATACCGTTACCTGCTTTTTGTTTTCTGCGCTCCACGCACTTTGACTAGCCGAAATGGTGGTGGAAATGGTTTCTTCATAACTGTCATTTTGACCTGTCACCGTCCATGTGGTGCCGCGCCATGCCCCCTCAAGACTGAAATTGTCGATACATTCGTTCCATCCGGCATGATAGCCGGATGCGTGCACATCACTGGCATCCACAATCATCTGGATCAGATAAGTGGGGCTGTTATTGGCGTATACCATCACCTGCTTTTTGTTTTCTGCGCTCCACGCACTTTGATTGGCCGAAATGGTGGTGGAAATGGTTTTTTCCTCACTGTCATTTTGGCCTGTCACCGTCCATGTGGTGCCGCTCCATGCCCCCTCAAGGCTGATGGCCTGAGAGGGTTTCTTAAAATTTACGGAGGTACCATCGTAGAGGGTGATGGTCAGCGTGTCGCCATCCACAGTTATGCTCTGCACCGCCCTTGCATAGGCCTTATCCATCTTCCAATAGCTGGTGCGAAGGTTTACGGGGTTCTGCTGCGCCACACCGTTTTCGTCCGTTACATACAGCTTGGTCAAATACACCGTGCCATCCCTTGCCACCCGGAAAGGCGCACCGGAAGGGCTGTCCGCCCCAGCCCAGATGCCGTAGGTAGCATCTTCCGTGGAGAGGCGCACATGGCTTTCGCCGCTGCCGCTTTGCAGGCTGCCGGGCAAGATGTTCCATCCGCCGATGTTGCCGCTTCCGGCTTCAATTTCGCCCTTGAGAATCACGTTACCGTCTGCGTCAATGTCGAAATTGCCGCTGTCCACGGTGAAGGTGCCTCCGGCCTTCACATGAACATCGCCGCCGCTTGAAATTTCTATCTTTTCATCCTTGATGAGGATGTGGCTGGTCTCCAACACCGTGTGGTCAAAGACGGTGCTGGTCACGGTCATTTGCCCTGGCACGTTCCGGCGGTAGATGTAGCCGTCTTCGTCAATGAAATAGCTATCTTCGCCGTGCAGGTCGCCGTTTTGCAGGGCAAAGGCATCTGCTGCACCATCGTCCGGCCTTTTGATCTGCAAAACGCCGTCAATAATATCGAAATAGCCGTAATAGCCTTTTGCGTTCAGGGTGCAGCTCACTTGGCAGCTCTTGCCGATTTCCAACCGGGACAGGGTGATGCTCTTCATTCCCTTGTGGCTTTCTGCCCATGCCGCATCTGCTGCCCCATCGCCGCTGATGCGCTGCCATGTGAAAGCCCCATTGGGAATCTGCGCCGTCACATCCTCGCCGTTTTTCCAAACGTGCACGGTGCTTGTGATGCTCTCCTTGCCGATTTCAAATGCACTGCCCCGGTCAAAGGAGAGGGTCATTTGCTGGCCTGTGGCATCGGAGGTCTTGGCCTCCATCTCTTCCGCAAGGCCGTCCACGGTAAGGCGAAGGTAGCGGTTGCCCCGAATGTCCAGCGCATTGATGGCATCCAGCGTGGCTTCTCTTGCAAACAGGGTATCCACATCAATGTTCGCCGCCATCAGTTCCCGGATGATGGCACTATCCGCAAAGATGTCCTGCACGTTTAAAGTTTTTGCCGTCACGCTGCCCTCAATCAGCTTCTCCCCGGCATTGATGGAGAGGTTCTGCACGTCGCCATTTGCAATCTGCTTTCTTTCCGTTACGATGTTCCCGGCATTGTCCACGCTCACCGCATAAAAGCCGCCGTCTGTGCCTTTTACCAATAGTTCACCAACGGAAAGGCTCACCATATTGGCCTCCGTCACCGCCAGCCGTGCGATGTACAGCTGATTCCCCACGCCCTCGGTGATGATGGCCTGATCCGTTACCAAATCTTTGATATGGGAAAAATCAATATCCGCCGTTTCTATCTGGGCATTGGCGATGGTGGCAAGGGAAACGTAGAGCTCGTCCGTGGTAATGCCTTCCGCAATGAGCCGCTGAATTTCTGCGGTCACTGCCTTTACCGCATCGGCTGAAATAGCTCCTGCGGCGATTTTATCCGCCGTAATGCTGCCGGAAGCGATCTTCTCTGCCGTGACGCTGCCGGCGGCCAGCTTTTCGGCAGTCACCGATTGGCCTGCCAGATGCTGGGCAGTGATGCTTTCGGCTTTCAAAAATGCGCCGTCGGAAGTGCCCTGCAAAAGAGCGGCATTGAGGCCGCCGTTTGCCGTGAACACCCGGCCAACAGAAGAAGAAGAACTTTGAAAATTGCAATCCGTCTGCATGGAAAAGCCGCTGCTATCCACAGTGCAGCCGAGGGATGTGACGCAGGCGTCGGTATAGCCGCCTTGGGTATCAAACACCCGGATGTGTTTGCCGAGGGTCAGATGGGCATCCCCTTGCCAATGCACCATCAGCCGGGTAAAGGCCATGCCCTGCAAGCGGGAAAGCAGGTTTTGCGCCAAGGATTGCGCCCCATTGTCCCTTTGCATGAACAAGGGATTTTTGCTGATAGAAAGGCTGTTGAACCCATCCAGCGGCGTTTCGTTGACCTGCAAGGTCAAGGGAGCGGCATCCCTGTTTGCGCCGTCCAAGGCGATTTTGATGCCCGTCAGCGGTCCGAAAGACGCGTCGCCGTACACCCGTTTGAAGGTCTGCTCCGGGTGAATTTCGTAAGGGGTTTCATTTTGCCATGCAGGAACAAACTTCACTTTGCCATCCCCTGTCACCATACAGAAGCAGCCGCAGGCTCCGGCCACATGGGAAAGCACCCCTCGCAGGGAAATTTCACCCCAGTTTGGTTTCCTGGAAATCAGCTGCTCCTGCCCCGAAAAGCCCTCATCCAGCGAGAACCCAGCCACGGAAAGAGCGGCCTGCGCAATCGTGCCGAGGGAAGCCGGATAAGAAAGCTGATCCTGCCAAAGCCCGTCAAAGGCACAGCCCAGCGCATCGGAGCCTGTGAGGGTGAGAAAGGAGCTGCCGTCATTTTGGGAAACGTTATGAACAAAAAACACGGCAAGGGGGTATGTTTCCCCATCCATTTCCATCCGCACTGTCACCTGCGCCCCAAAGAGCGAACGCCCCAGGGTATACCGCCGGTCCCGGTCATACAAAAGCAGGGTGCAGTTTTGGGAAACCACGGCTCCCGGCAGCATGCCGTTCCTGACCCCATTGACCCCGGAAAAGGAAACCACATCTTCGCTGTCAAAGGGAAGAACCGTGCCGTTCAGGCAGGAAACGGAGCCGGAAAGGGAAGCATAACGCTCCGCAGGAAAGATGGTATTGCCCATTATCTCTCCTCCAGTTTCAGCCGCACATCCGCCCATTTAGGCTGATCCGTGTATTGCCAGACCTTGGCTCCCCGATCCGTACAACGGCAGGTGATGGTCTTTTCTCCCTGAACGGGGTCGGGATAGGTGATATCAAAAAAAACACCGCCGTCCAGCAGGGCAAACAGCTGCTGCAGGATAGGGGGCTCCATCCTGTTCCAGCGCAGATCCAGCACCCGTTTTTCCCTTCTGTTGTCGGTCAAAAGCTGGCCGAGGGTGTTATACCGCTCGCTGCCCGTGCGGGATGCGATTTCCACAACGCATCCGCTGGGCGCAGGCAATGCAAGGTTTTTGATTGTAATCATGTGTTTTCCTCCTTATAATTCCAGCTCCACCCGGCCTGTGGAAGCGGTGATGCGGTTGAGATTCTCAATCACCGCCATGCCCAGCCGATAGCCATCCAATTCCAAAGGAATGGTGACATGCACGGGCGAAGGCTGAACGCCGGAGGAAGCGGAAACAGGCGTATCTTTTGCAAGGGACGATTGCAGCGCGCTCTGGGATACATCCCCAAGATGCCTCGCTTCCCTGTCAACCCTTGGCATTTCATCCAAAATGCCCTGCAAAAAGCCAGCGTCGAACATCCTGCCCATATCCCTTGTCACTTGGGAAGGGGAATGAATCTGCAAAGCCTTGCGAAGGGCAGCAGATGCAGCCTCCGCCAAGGAAACCGCTGCGCTGATCACGCCGCCTTTTCCTCCCAGCAGCCCCGAACGCAGCCCTTCCGCAGCGGCAAGGCCGGACTGGAAAAACGCCCCGGCCATGCCATCGGCCACGCTTTCCGCCTGCCCGATGACCCCTTGCAGGGTATCCACGGCGGCAGTGAAGGGCTGAATATCCGCACTGAAAACCACCGATAATTCTTCTAACGTCATGGAATATCCTTTCTGCGCCATGCTAACAGACGCTGTTTCATTTGCTGCCAATCCATTTCTTCATCCGGCGCAAAAACAGGAAAAGGCGGCAGCTGGCGGGGTGCATGCACCGCAAGGGCTGCCAGACGGGACAAAAGATGCAGCCTTTCCAATGCCTTTTTCTCCTGCGCCCCATGGGAGCGCAAAAGAAGGCTCACTTCATAAGGCGTCATATCAAAAAAGCGATAGGCTTCCATGATGCCCATTTGCGCTGCCTTTTTCTGCACCTGCCGCAGCTGCCGCCGGAAGCTCATGCTTCCTGCTTCATTGCCGGGGAATGAAAAAAACCGGCGTCCTCCATGGCCGAAGCCAGGATTTGAGAAAGAGAAGCGAGGCTGCCGCCATCCTGCAGATAGCGTTCCATCAGCTGCCCTGCCTCTTCCAAGGAGATATTTTCCCCCATGAGACCGCACCAGAGAAGGGAACGCAGGCCATACACGCTGCCAGAAAGGAGGGCGGGCAGCTTATCCCCCATGGTTTCCTCCATCCGGCAGATATGATTCACGGTAAAGTGCAGGGCATAGGTGCGGCCATCCACAGTGATACTGCCGTTCACAGAACCTGCACCGCCCCGCTCAGGCACAGAACCGCCGTGAAGTGCACCACGCCCTCAACCTCCACATTGGAAAAGCCATAGCTTTTCACAAAAGCCTGAAAGGATACTTTCAAGCCGTCGGGGAAGGTGACGGTAAAGGCAGCCAGATCGCCGGCATCAAAGAGGGTGCGCAGCATTTCCTGACCCTGCTGGTGCTTATCATGAAAGCCGTCCAGCGTCACTTCGCCCATGGATTTCAGCCCTTGGGCATAGGTACGGAAGCCGCCCACGGCATCCAGCGGCGTTACATCCACGCTTTCGCTTTCTGCCCGGATTTCGCTGATGGAGCGCAGCGCACCGATCAGCGTCGTTTCTTCGTTATAGAGGCACGAAAGGGTCGTGCCCATTGCTTTTTGCACCATGGTTTTATCCCTCCTGATAGAGCCATTCTCCGCAAAGAACGGCCTTATAAATCATTTTTCTGTGATAGGCACAGGCTGTTTCATCATAATCGGCAGAGAAGCTCTCACGCATCAGCCCCAGGGCCCACAGGGCGGCATCCGCCCCGGCTGCCAAAGCATCCGCTTCCTGCGGCTGCACAGCATAGACATCCACCTGACCCTGATAGCTTTCCAGATACGGCCTGCCGTCCACCCGTGCCAGCACGGAACGCTCTGCATCCTGCACCACGATAATAGGAAGGGGCTTTTCTTCCTTTTCAAAGCTCTCTGCCGTGCAGGCAGGCAAAGCCGCCATGGCGGAAAGCATCGCTTTTTTCATATCAATCATTTCATCGCCTCCCGGAGTGCCTGCGTAACACGGGCAAAATAATCAGCCTTGAGAGCGGACGGCACAAGATAAGGCTGGGCTTTCATGCGCCGGGTGCCCTTTTCCACATAGAGGGCATAATGGCAGCGGGTGAAAATGCGCTGCTGTCTTTCATTGGCTTTTCGCTGCAGGGTGGAGCGCAGATATCCCGTGCGGACAGGCACTGTTTTCATGGCAGCGGACAGGGCTTTCTGCCCGGCATCCGCTCCGGCCTTTGCTGCGGCAGAAGCCGCATCTTTTGCAAGGCTCTCAAGTCTATGCTGTAAAAGCGTTGTTCCCCTCATCGGCTGCACCGCCTGATATCCGCCTGCACATGGCCGGGCAGAAAGCGAACGGAAAGGCAAATATAAGGGCCATCCTCCGTTTCCAGCCGATCACCGGGATGCAAAAGGGCGTTCCTTGGCAGCAAAAGCCGCTTCACATCCTGCACATAAGCCCCTCTTTCGCTTACCTGCCATTGCCCGGACACAGGACGCAAACAGCCGTAGAGAAACTGGCCGTTGACCGTCACTTTCATCAAGTGCCGCTGAAAAATACGCATCCTGCCCCTCCTTTCAGGTGCCTGCCAGACGGAAGGCGAAGATTTCCCGGCGAAGTTCATCCGGCAAGCCTTCCACAGACCTGCGGATATCCCCTTCAGCATGATTTGTTTCCCCTTCCATGCCCATGCGGTTAAAAAGCACCACCGCCAGGCGCACCTGCGCCCTTTCCAGTTCCGGGGGCACGGCCTTTCGCCATGTGAGGGCACAGATGAGGGAAGCCGCATCTTCCAAGAGGGACAGGAGCAGGCAGTCCTCCGCCTGCTCCCCGGGCAGATGGGTGCGAAGAGCCGCCAATTTCTGCTCGTTATCCATAAGATGCTCCTTTAGCCCAGCACACGAACAGCCAGTTCGGGATAGAGGGTCTTGAAGCCGTAGAGCACGTCCATGCTGAGCAGCTCACGCTTGTGCTGCATATCATAGCCGCGCACCACACGCAGGTTCACGCCATTGAAGCCGGTCACATAGCTTTCCACCCCGGCAGGGGCAACCAGCGGACGGGTGGCAAAGGCAAAGGCCATGGGGCAGAAGGCCAGATTGGCGGTGTGGCTGGCAACAACCGTCACTTCGGTATTATCCTGAATATCAGGCAGCGCAGGATAGACCTTCACGCCGTTCAGGGCGTTACCGGAAGCGGCGGCGGTTTCTTCAGTGACGGTATAGTTTTTGCCGTCGATTGTGAGGATATCGCCCTTCATGAGCTTGCCTTCCAGAGCCGTGCCGTCAATGGACAGGGTGGTGGCACCGGCGATGACACTGCCGTTCACCTTCACGGCAGTGGCCGTGGTGATGCCGGATTCGTGGCGGTTGACGCCCTGGCTCATATAGTTATCAAAGCCCATCACACGGCCGATGCTGCCTTCACGCAGGGCTTCGTTCATGCCGGCCTTATCCGCATGCACCAGCGCATCCAGATTGGTAAAGGCGGCATCCGCTTCGGCATCCCATACGGCGCAGCGGCCGGAAACGGGAGCCTTGTTCAGGTTCAGGGCCTTACGGGCGGCAGAGAAATCGGAAAGAGCGGAAGGGGTGACGCCTGCAGTGCCCACGGCATAGGGAATATCCTGATACAGCTTCAGGCCTTCCTGATTGATTTTTTCAGCCAGCGCAGCAGCGGCGGGCTGGATGAACACCTGTTCCAGCGTTTCCATGGAGGAAGCACCTTCCAGAGCCTCAATGCCCACATCCACCGTAGCGATACGGTTCAGGGTAAAGTCCACGGTATCTTCGTTGATCTGCTGATTGGTGACGCCTTGCTGGGGGTCAAAATCATGGGCAACGAGATTGACGGGCTTGCGGATCTGGATGGTATCGCCCAGCTTGCGGCCGGTGATATCCTGCTCCAGATCACGATAGCAGAGATTGGGGAATACCAGATTTTCCAGAAGACGAGGCAGCGTCAGCCGGGCCAGTTCCTTGATGGAAAACATTTGATTTGCCATATTGAGATTTCCTCCTTATTTCATGTAGGTAGCGTGATAGTAGGCGGCGTCATCCATGGTGTCCAAAGGGGCGGCATCGGCACGCAGGGGTTCTTCCCCACGCATGCGCTCCATCACGCCCTCCTGAACTGCGGTGCGGAAAGCCTTTTCCACCTGATCCAGGCTTTCCTTGCAGGATGCTTCATCCTTGCAGCAAAGGGCAGGCAGCAAGGCTTCGGGAAGCGAGCGCAGCATCAGCTGTTCGTGAGCGTAAGCCCGCATTTCCCTTTCCTGCAATGCCTTTTCCCGATTGGCCAGGTCAACTTCCTTTTCCTGAAGCTGCAAGGCCTTTTTTTCTTCTTCCGAAAGGGCGTCCTTTTCTTCCTGCTGCTGACGAAGACGCTTTTCCGCTTCCATTGCATTAGCCACGGCCTGATAAATCAGAGCCATGAGAGCAGGCGACAAGGACGTTTCCTGTTCAGGAGCATTCTGATGTTCAGCCTCTTCCACGGGAAGCGATTGCATTTCTTCCGGAAGGCTTTCCATGATTTCATTCACAGTCATCGGTTTCCTTTCTTTCTTCATGGGGCTGCATCTGCCGTGCCGTCAGGGCTGCATCCTGCACAAAAGGCACTTGAGAGAGCAGCATTTCATCCGGCACAAAGCCCCGATAATTCATCACCGTCTGGCTGATTTCCAGATCATTGACGGGCAGGGCACGGGCGAAAATCAGCTGCACCTTGTCCGCATCCAGCGGCTTCATGCCCTGCACCTGCAAGAAGTGGGCAAAGCGGCGCAGACGCTCTTTCAGAGCCTCTCGGAACCAGCGTTCCTTGATGCGGATCAGATGATCCAGCCCCAGCAGCTTGAACTTCATGGCCACGCCGCTGGAATTGCCGGCGAAATGCTCATCCGTCAGATCCGGCACCAGAGAAAACTTATGGATATCGCTTTTGAGGGCCTGCCGCAAGACCTCCACTTCGCTTTCGGGGAGCGACCGAGCCAGATAGGATGCACTGGCCTCCTGATCGGGCAGATACAAGAGCTTATCCTGCCGCAATTGCTGCGCCGGGGTGCGTCCCATTTCGTCCACTTCCATGCGAGCACCGGTGATGACAAGCAGGGCATCCACAAACTGTTCCTTATCATTCACACGGTCGCTTTCCAAACGGTCATAGGCATCCATCAGGGACAGAACGGAAGCGAAATCCCCCCGCTCGTCCTCCCCGTTCCAATACTCAATCATGGGCACGCCGCCAAAGAAATGGGGCGAAACGGAAGGGGTACCATAGGCAGTGCAAAGCAACTGGGGCGCATCATAGACAAGCACGCAATCGGGCAGATACATTTCGATGCGATAGCCCTGCAAAGCGTTTTCCACGCTGCGCTTTTCCGCAAAACGGATGCCAAAGAGGGGCTTTGCGGAGATGCCGGTGTCATACACAACGAAGGCGTTTTCCGGGCTGACGGCAGCAGTTTTGGGGCAAGCGTTTTCATCGGCGTAGAGGATTTCCACGCCCCGGCCATAGATGGATGCCATCCGAGCCAATTCAGCATCCACGCTGATGACGTTGCTGCGCTCATACGCCCGGTTCAGCCCTTCCATGGCTTCTGCCTGTTCGGGAGCCTGATAGGAAACGGGCTTGCCCAGCAGATAGCCCCCGGCCATGGCGACGATATACCGTGCAAAGCCGTGGGACAGGCAATTATTGGGCAAACCCTTTTCCCTGTTTCTTTGCAGGATGGGATGGCTGTTTTCGTAATAGCGGCGCAGCCTTTCCCTTTCTTCCCGACCCAGCAGAAATTCGCTCAGCACGCTGCGCAGCAGCTGATCCCGGCAGGCAGGAAGCATGTGTTCTTTGGAACGAACAATCATAAACCTAATTCTCCTTTTCCGGCGGTGGTAGCCCGACGCAGGGTACTTTCGTGCTCCAAGGCATAGCGCAGGGCGTCGATCAGATGGTTGTTTCTATCCTGTGGGATGGGCAGGGTGTGGCCGTCCTTATCCTGCTGCCATTGGAAAAGGGTGAGCTCTTCCTGCAAGTGGGTGCAGGAAACATCCGCCACGATTTCATGCCCTTGCAGCCACTGGATGCCGTGGAGCACGCTGTCCTTCCCCTTTTTGGCAGGCACGGCTCGGATACCGCAGGCTTTCAGCTCCGCAATGGACTTGGGCTCCGCACTGTCGCACACAATGGGCGATGTGCCGCAGAAAGGTTTCAGGCGATCGGCCAAGCGGGCATTGATAAGCCCCTTTTCATAAAGTTCTGAGAACACATACACCCGTTTATGGTGCCTGTCCAGTGCGCACTGAACGGCGGCGCAGGGGTCCTTGGCAAAGCCAAAGTCCAGGCCGAAATACTGCTGGGGGAACCGTTCCTTTTCTTCCGTCAGATCCGCCGTGCGCCAGTTTTTGAAAATCACATCCCCCATCACGCCCCAGTTGCCAAGGGTGTAGACCTGATAAAAATAGGGGTCTTTTTCATTTTCCAGTGCATGTCCGTCATCCTCGGACAGAAAGCGGTTATCCTGATAGGTGGTTTTGAGGATGAAGACATCCTTGCCCCGGCAGCATTTTTTGCCCTCCTGCCAGATGGAAAAGAACTGCAGAAAAAGCCAATGGGTTTGATACACGGGATTGAAGGAGAAGGTGAACCGCTTTTTATGCCGGCTGACGCCCCGCAGACGTTTATCCAGCTGCTTGAAATCCTCATAGGTGCATTCGGTGGCTTCCTCCATCCATATATCGGTGAGCACGCCGCTTTTAGGAGTGAGCGACTTGATTTTTTCCACGTCATCCAAGCCGGAAAAAAGAATTTGGGCACCGTTATTGACGGCCTCGATCACAAAATCGGTCTTGTTGATGTGGAAAAGAGCTTGCAAACCCAGCCGGTGAATGGCCTTGACAATTTCATTCCAGCAGGAGGAACGCAGGGTGCGCCCCACTTTTCGCACCACCAGGATATTGCGCCCCTGCAAGGCATCCAGCACGCAGCGCATGGCCAGAAACACGCTTTTGCCGCTGCCGGCACCGCCAAAGAAAATCTGATACCTTTCCGTGTTTTCCAGATGCGGCCGGTACACCCGATTGAGCACAGCGGAAGGCAGAAGAATCTTTGGCACTAATCCTGCTCCTTCACAATGATTTCATAATCCCCTTGCAGGGGGTTATTTCCGTTTTCCTTGGGCAGCCTGTCTAAAATCAGGCTTGCCGCTTTGATCACATCCCCGTTGGACACAGTCTCATCCCGAACCATGCGCTGCAAACGTTCCACCGCCCTGATCGCCGCCTGCATGAGCTTTTTGTTCAGCCTGTCACGGGGAGAAAGGTGATTGACGATTTTATCCCCTCCCTTTCCGGCCGCCTTTATTGTATAGGAAGTGCCCCCTGACATTCACTGGCATGATTTTTGCTTTTCTTACGCTTTCCTATCGAAGATGAAAAGGATGAATATCCCCTGCAAAAAGCAAATAAAAAAAGCTCCCAAAGGAGCAAAAGAGGTTATTCAAAGATGCAAAATGGCCATGACTGTCAAAATGCCCGGACTGCCAAAGAGGAAAGCAGCTGCCAACGTGACGGGGTTAAAATGGAAAAGCCCCACGAGGGCACCCATCCATACCGCCAGGAAAGACCAGAAAAGCCGCTGGCTGAAACGATAGAAGCGACCATCCTGCCGCACATGCAGGGCGAAATACAAAAGCGATAAAAGAAAGACGGCGATGCAGCCCACCATCGCCCAATGCTCTTTAGTCATTTTCTCTCCCCCTTTCCTGCTTTATTTCTATGCCAAAGATTGACAAGCATGCATAAATTATTGTAAAATAGGGCATTGTTACCAAGGACGGAGGTAGATTTGAAATGGGCATCATTCCTTCCCGCAATCTGGAAGAACAGCGTCGTGAACAAAACGGCGTGGTATATTTTGACCGGGGCACCATCGAAGGCAAAAACGGCAGAAAATACGACCGCTTTGCTATCCAGACCCACTTTGTGGAAGTGGGCGAAAGCCAGACGGAGCTGATTGAAAAATATGTGCGTCCCCTGTATCAGGAAGGCGATATGGTTTCTTTCGGGGCCAAGGTAATGGCCATGTGCACCAATAACGTAAAGAGCAGAGAGCAGGTAAAGCCCGGTTTCTGGGCCAATTTCCTGTGGCGTTTTGCTGCCATCAATCATACAGGCGTTGGCATGCACGAGCCCTATAAGCTGCAACTGGTGATTGATATGTGCGGCTTGCCCCGTGTATTGCTGGCTGTTGTGTGCTCTGCGCTGACCAAGCCTTTCGGTATCAAGGGCGTATTTTATAAGGTTTGCGGCAAGGGCGTAGGCGGTATTGACGGGTTCTATTTCCGTTCCAGCTTTGACCGCTATAAGGAACTAGCTCTTATTAACCCCCCCAACCCTGTGGAGCTTTGCAATGCGCTGGTGAAGGAAACGGGCATCCCGGTGGTTTTGATGGACGCCAACGATATCGAGCAGAACCAGCTGGGCAAGTGCGACAACTTCCCCCTGACGGACGAAGAAATTCAGGACGCCATGGCGGACAACCCCTCCGGCCAGGGCGACGAGCTGACGCCCCTCATCCTGATTCGCCCGGTGAAAGCGTGATAAATTGCACCCTTTGTCATCACAAAGGGTGTTTTTTTGCCTTGCGATTGATTTTATGGCATGCTATAATCAACAAAACGGCAGAATAAACAGAAAGGAACGAATCACAATGCGAAATGTGCATATCAGTGCCCCCGGCTTTATTCTGATGGATGAAATGCGCAAAAACATGCCTGACACGCTGAAAAAAGTCGGGCAGATTGGCTATGACGGCATTGAATTATTGGGCTTTTTCGGGCATACGGCCAAGGAAATCAAGGCTTGGTGCGAAGATGCCGGGCTGACCCCCATCGGATGCTTCGTGCGCATCCGGGATTTGGATGAAGAAGCAGTGCCAGAAGACGTGAACACCCTGTCCGACTTTGACAGGACGCTGGTGATTCCCGGCACAACGCCGGAGGAAAAGCTGCAGTTTGTGCAGGACATCGGCTGCCGATACGTGACGCTGCTTTTGCCCGATGATATGCCGGTTGCGGAAATTGCCAGGGTGTATAATAAGAGCGTAAAGCTGGCAGAAAAGCACGGCATCCGGTTGCAATATCACAATCATGCGCAGGAATATAGAAACCAGGAAAACGGTGCGTATCGGATGCACGCCATCATGGCTGCGCTGGATGAAAATGTGCTCTTTGAGCCGGATCTTGGATGGATGGAAATCGGCGGCTGCCGCTGTGAAAGCGAAATTGAAGCGTTCAAAAACCGGATTCAGATCGTGCATCTGAAGGATTATTTCCGGGAAGATTTTGACGTGGAGAAGGATTTTCTGTTTCGGCCGGTGGGCTATGGCGTGATGAACTGGGGGAACATTCTGCCCCTGTGCGAAAAGGCAATTGCGCCCCTTTGGTATACCGCTGATCATGACACCGCCTATGACGGGGATTTATATGAAGAGCTAGCCCTGTGCCTGCACTTTATCAAAACAGCGTTGCGGTATTGCTGAGCATAAAAAAATAAAGGACTTTATATAAGTCCTTTATTTCTTTGGAGGCGCAGTCCAGATTCGAACTGGAGCATAAAGGTTTTGCAGACCTTCGCCTTACCACTTGGCTACTGCGCCGAAAAAATGGAGCGGTAGACGAGGCTCGGACTCGCGACCTCCACCTTGGCAAGGTGGCGCTCTACCAACTGAGCTACTACCGCTTATATGGTGCCTTGGGGCGGAATCGAACCACCGACACTGTGATTTTCAGTCACATGCTCTACCGACTGAGCTACCAAGGCTTATGGCGACCCGGAAGGGGCTCGAACCCTCGACCTCCAGCGTGACAGGCTGGCATTCTAAACCGACTGAACTACCGGGCCATATATGGTGGGAACAACAGGGCTCGAACCTGTGACCCTCTGCTTGTAAGGCAGATGCTCTCCCAACTGAGCTATGCTCCCAAGCGTCGAACCTCGACCGGCGAACCGTGTTTCGCGTTCCTCGCTGTCACCTCGCGGCGACAAGAGATATAATACACTAAGTCACAGGATTTGTCAACACCTTTTTTCAAAAAAGTGAAACTTTTTTTCTGGACTCATTTTCGCCGGAAAACCGAGGGTTTCTCCCCTCTCCCCGGGGGGGAAAGATGGATCCATTTTCCTGATTTCTGCGTCCAATAGATATTCTTGGAAATTGAAGGAGGCGGTTTGAATGAAGAGATGGTTGGCTGCGGTTCTGTGTCTGATGATGCTGACCGGATGTGCGCTGGCAGA
>JAZNQO010000012.1:0-28187 GCA_045590215.1 Clostridia bacterium
CATTGAAAACTGATACGATTTCCGGTGGCAATGGCGAAGGGGTCCCACCTGTTCCCATACCGAACACAGAAGTTAAGCCCTTCAGCGCCGAAAGTACTTGGCTGGACACGGCCCGGGAGGATAGGTCGCCGCCGGATTCCAATAGGAAACGAGGATCAAATCTCGTTTCCGCAATTGCCTCAATAGCTCAATGGCAGAGCATTCGGCTGTTAACCGAAGGGTTGTAGGTTCGAGTCCTTCTTGAGGCGCCAAACATAAAGCAGGTCAACGACCTGCTTTTTTGTTATCCAATTCGAAGGCTTGGCATGAAATCATCCATAGGATGTATGAAATCATCTTCGATGATGAAATCCGCTTCGATGGCAGATGAGTGAAGCGGGAAGGCAAAATGTAAAATTTTCTGTTAGGGGCAAAGATGAATTGACAATAAACAAACAGGAGAATTAAAATAAGAGAAAATAATTCTCTATCGCCATATGAACGAAACGAGAAGGCATGGTACAGCATGGTCATGATTTGGAAATGCTGATGTCAAGTAAACTTTCGGGAAGACCATATAAAGAGTACAGCCGTTCCAAATTTATTTTGAAAGCATATCAAATACCGAAATAGCATACAGGAGGCCAGTCCATGAAAATCTTATTTTACTTCTTGCAAATTATGCTGTTGCTGCTTAACTTATGTGTAAATAATCAAAACGGAATTTCGGACGAGCATCAACTTGTTGGTTCTTGGGCGATTTATGCCGGCGGCACGCTCGCCCCGGAACTGATGGTGTTTTCAAGCGATGGCTCCGGCAAGGGGTACGGTTTCACAGATGATTACGAGGAAACATGGCTGACCGGAGAAGCTTTTGACCCCTCTTTTATTGATGAAAAATTGGCCTTTTCCTGGCAGGCGGAGCCGCAGAACGAAACGGAGCTTTTCGTTCTGACCATCTATTATGAAAACGGCACAAATGAAACATACCAGGCTATGATCGAAAGCAATGTTGACGGAACGAATTTTCTTGGATTATCGCTTTTTGCTTATGATTCAGGAGCCACATGGATAAAAATACCCTTGGACCCGCAGGATTGACGGCAAAACAATCCCTTTGAAGAAGCGAATATTCTGTTTCTTCAAGGAACAAAAACAGCGAACGATATCGTCCGCTGTTTTTATTAACAAACCTTTTATTTCTTTCGATACAAAAGCTCCAGCTTGCTCATCATATCTTCCAGCACGAAGCGGCTGTCCACATATTCATACACCCGGATGAGGGGGCCTTCCGTTTGGAGGGTGGTAGCGGTGTCCGGCTGAATGAGGGGGGCAATCATGTCCCGGTAGCGGCCGCAGCTTTCGTCCATGGCCACGCCCACCGCCGGATTATCCCCCAGCGTCCAGCTTTCCCCGGCTGTCCAGCCGGCAAATTTGGAGCGGTTATACTGCTCCATGTTTTCGAACAGATGCTGGCCGATTTTGCCGCAGGGATAAATGCGCCGCTGAATTTCCGCCAGGCTGATACGCATGGTGCCATACACATTGGAGGGGATCAGCCATAATTTCACGCCGCTTTGCAGCACAAAATTGGCCGCTTCAATATCGTTGCCGGCATTGAATTCACGGAAGGGCACCTTTTCTGTTCCCGGCTGATGGCAGCCAATCCACACCACCGTCATTTTGTCCATAATGTCCGGGCATTCTTTCAATGCCCGCGCCACGTTCGTGATAGCCCCAAGGCAGAGGACAAACAGCGGCTTTTCCTCTGGCCGAAGGGCTTCCTGAATCAAAAATTCCACGGCAGGGGAGGGCGCATCGTTCATTGCTACAGCCAGCGGCCCGTCTTCCCCCATGAAATGGGAAACGTCCATCTCCATGCAGCGAAGCACCGTTTTGATTTCGTCAAAGCTGCGCTGTACCGTGCCCCTTTCCCCGAAATGCTCCGCCACAAGGGCACGGATATCGAATTTTTTCGTCATCAACGCCTGCGCAATGGCAAAAGGATCATCCGCCTCGCAAGCGGCATCCGTATCCACGATCAGCCGGATTTTCTTATACTCCGGCACGTCGTATTGCAGCATGGTTCCCATCCTTTCATTGGCGGTTTATGCTTTGTTGCTTTGTATCAGTATATCACGGAGGCTGTTTCGCACAATAAGAGAAGCCTTTTCTGATTTTCGGCAGTTTACGCCGATTTCAGCAGCACGGTGAAGCAGGTGCCCATGTCCTGCCTGTTTTCAACGGCAATTTCGCCGCTGCAGGCGTTCAGGATGCGTTTCACCAGCGCAAGCCCAAGGCCGTTGCCCGATTGGCGATGGGAGCTGTCCGCCTGAAAGAACTTATCGAAAATATGCTCCTGATCCTCGGGGGAAATGCCGGGGCCTTCGTCCTCGATGGTGAAAAGAATGCCGGTTTCTGTTTGGTTCAGCCGCAGGCGAAGCAGGCCGCTCTGCCGGTTAAACTTGATGGCGTTGCCGATCAGATTGCTCCAGACGTTGAACATCAGATTTTCATTGCCGCAGTAAATTACGTCGTCCAGTTCCACGTCCAGCTCGATATCCTTTTCCGTCCACTGATTTTCAAACAGCATCAGGGCTTTACGGATTTGCTCGTCCAATTGATAGGGCTTGGCGATGCCGGGGATTTGCTGGTTCTCGATTTTGGACAGCAGCAGCACGTTGCCGATCAACCCCGAAAGCCGCTGGGTGTTCAGCAGGATTTTTTCCACATATTCCTCCTGGTCCGGGCTCATATGGGCGGTGTCCTGCAAAAGCATGGCATAGCCTTCGATGGCGGTGATGGGGGTTTTGAATTCGTGGGACACGTTGGACACAAAATCCGATTGCAGCACTTCCGTGGCGTCCAGCGCCCTCACCATCAGGTTGAAATTCTGGTTGATTTCTTCCATATCCCGGATTTTGGATTTGGTGGGCAGCTGAATTTTGAAATTCCCTCCGGCCACCTGCCGCATGGCACCGCCCAGCCTGCGGATGGGGGACAGCACCCAGCGGTTCAGATAAAAGGAAATGCCGGCGGTGATGGTGGAGCACATGAGCACCGCAAAAAAGGGCAGCAGCGTATCGTTTGAAATATCAAAGAGCTTATCTAAAATGACGATCAGAACGAGGGAAACCCCGGTGGCGATGCAAAATTCAATCAGGATGGCCATCCAATAATAGGTGCGGATGCCAAGGAGGGAGCCTTTTTTCTTTTCCTTCATGCTTTTACCACCTTAAAGCCCACGCCCCGCAGGGTGACGATTTTGAAATCCGGGTTATCCTTGAACCTCTCCCGCAGCCTGCCGATATGCACGTCGATGGTGTGCAGCTCGGAGCCGGAGGGATAGCCCCATATTTCGTCCATGAGTTGCTGGCGTGTGAAAATTTTGCCGGGATAGGCCGCCATTTTGTACAGCAGCATAAATTCCTTCTGGGGCAGAATCATGCTTTCGCCGTTTCGGGATACGGTGAGCGAATCGCACTCCATCAACGTTTCGCCGATTTTCTGCTTGCGCTCGTTATTCATTTCCGCCCGGCGCAGCAATGCTTTCACCCGCAGCACCATTTCGTTTACGTTGATGGGCTTCACCATATAATCGTCCGCCCCGGAGGAAAAGCCGGTGCTGATGTCGTCAAAGCTGCCCTTGGCCGTAATCATCAAAATGGGCATGGCCGGGCTTTGCTCCCGGATGTGCTGCGCCAAGGTATAGCCGTCCATCTGCGGCATCATAATATCGGAAATCACCAGGTCCACATAATCTTTTTCCAGATAGGCAAGTGCTTCCTTTCCGTTGGCAACGCCCACGGTGGTGTAGCCATATTTATTCAGTACCCGTTCAAACAGCTGGCGCAGTTCGCTGTTATCTTCCGCAATGAGAATCTTAAACATGGAAAGCCCCTTTCTGTTTCTCTATGTACCCATAGCATATCAAAAGATGCACCGGGATGCAAGGAAAACTGTGCGATGGAAAAATTCAACAAAAGTTGAATTAAAGTTGAAGATAAGTTGCAAAAAGGGTGATATAATGAATATGTGGAAATATATCTTTTTTGATAAGGAGCATCAGTATCATGATCAAAATCATTTCGGACAGCACCAGCGATTTGTCTCAAGAGCTGCTGACACGTTATGATATTGAAATTGCCCCCCTGCATATTATCCTGGGGGAGGAAAGCTATCGGGACGGCATGGATATCACCCCGGACCGGATTTACGCATGGGCGCAGGAAAACAAGACCGTGCCCAAGACGGCAGCCTGCGCACAGGAGCAGGTGAAAAAAATGCTGCAAAAGCATTTGCAGGAGGGTCATGAGGTCATCTGCTTTACCATCTCTTCCTCCATGTCGTCCACCTATAACGTGATGGTGAACGCCGTGAAGGAGCTGGGCGCAGAAGATAAGGTGACGGTATGGGATTCCGAAAGCCTGTCCACAGGCGTTGGATTGCAGGTGGTTTATGCGGCAGAAATGATAAAAAGCGGTAAAACCCGGCAGGAAATCGAAAAAGAACTGAAAGAAATTCGCGGAAGGGTCAGTGCGTCCTTTGTGGTGGATACCCTTGTGTATCTGCACAGGGGCGGCCGCTGCAGCGGCGTTTCGGCCATGCTGGGCACCACGCTGAAATTGCATCCCCAGATTAACGTGGTGGAGGGCAGAATGCAGCCGGGGAAAAAATACCGGGGCAAGATGCACAAAGTAGTGGCCGATTATGCGGAAGACCAGCTGGAGGAAATGAAAAAAGCCCGGAAAAGGATCGTCTTTGTTACCCATTCCGGCTGCGACCAGAAAGTGATTGATGCGGCGGTGGATGCGGTACGCTCCCTGAACCATTTCAGCGAAATCCATGTGACCAGAGCCGGCGGCGTGATCTCCAGCCATTGCGGCCCCGGCACGCTGGGTGTTTTGTATGTAAGGGGAGAATGACGGGGAATCATTTGGAGCACGGAGCAGGGAACTGCTTGTTCCCTGTACGATGAGGCAGGGCTTACGCAGCCCCTGTACCCCACGGCAGGGAGTTCCTCCCTGCACCCGGCATGCGAAAATACAACTGTTATCTGTGCAATATTTTCCCCATGTTGCATAAGGAACGAACAGAAATATCGCTACGGGTACAATAAAGATACACAAAATGGCGAGAGAGAAAGCATGCTTTCTCCTTCGCCATTTTGCATATTTTTTTCGGACGCTAAAGCATCCGGCAGTAGTGCCCGTGCGGCCGGGCCGCTGCCACCTCGCAAAGTTACAATATTTCCTCTGCTGAAAATCTCTGCGTGTAACAAGTAACAGCGGCACATTTTCTGCTCTGCCCATATAGCCCTATCCGCAGGATGGGCGCAGGGACGTTTGTCCCTGTCCGGCGTTTCCGGCTTAACAGCGGCAAGCTGAAATTTGCTTATTTTCTGCAATAGGCTTCCACGGCGTTAGAGATAAACGCTGCTGTGCCGTCGCCGTGCTTATCCATGTTGTTTTTGAAGCGTTCATCGGCCACATACATTTGCCCAAGGCCTGCCAATATCTCGTTTGTGCAGCGGTAGTAGTTTTCGGTGATATGGTTTTGCAGCTGCTGCACAAGGCTTTGTGCCTCGGTGGAGGCGGGGGTTTTTCCGTTTTTCATGCACAGCGCAAAATCCGCCATGATGCGGTCCATTCCTTTGGCAAGGTCGTTCTGTTTCTTTGCGGAATGATGCTTGGTTTTTTCTTCGTACTGCTTGTATGCGTCGGTTTTACCCCATCTTTCCTGTGCCTCGGCCTTGTATTTTTCAAAGTCGCTGTTGTCAAATGCGTGCATAACATTTTCTCCTTTCATGGCGTTGTCAATGGCGGAAATCAGCCTTTCCAGCCGTTCTTTCTTGAGGGTAAGCAGGTGCTTTTGCTCTTTCAGTGCGTCGTTTTTGCTGTAAGACTGGGATGATAAAATCTCGCCGATGCTTTTCAGAGAAAAATCAAGTTCACGGTAGAAAAGGATTTCCTGCATTCGCAGCAGGGAGTTTTCGTCATAATAGCGATAACCGGTGAACTTGTCCACATCGGCCGGCTCCAACAGCCCTATTTCGTCATAGTAATGCAGTGTGCGCACGCTTACGCCCGTGAATTGAGCAAAGTCCCGAACCAACATCCGCATTTTTATCACCTCACAAAACAGAGTATACACTATGACGGAACGTGAGAGTCAAGCGAAAATAAAAGCTGCGTCAATATTTGCGACGCAGCTGCTTTTTGTGGGCGTTGGCCCTGATGATGCTTGTTATTCTGCCACGGCGAAGGTCGCCATAGCGGCCAGCACATCGGTGTAAAACGCATTGAGAATTTCTTCGCCCAGCATGTCAACAGTGGTCAGGTTAGCCACATAGAGCTTCGTGCCTTTGAGCAAAAACAGCTGATCCACGCTGGCGGACAAGCCGTTGATATTGCAAACGCCGGACAGCGAGATAAATTCATTTTCGCCAAGGGTCAAAGGCTCGCCTTCCTGGGTGAATTCAATGGTGGGCATTTGGAGGACGATCTGCTGCTTGAACTGGGGAATCATCAGGCTCACGAAAAGCTCTTCGGTGAGCTCTATGCCCATATCGACCATGGTCAGCACCAGATTATTGGCATAGGGCGAAATAGCCACGGCCATATTGGCCCCGGCAAACTGGGGCTTCAGCTCGTTCAGCACATCGGCGTTGGTGCCCGTGAAAGTCATTTCACCGTTTTCGTAGGCGGCGATGTAAGTGTCAATATTGTTATTGTCCACCACCAGCCACTGGGCAGGCACGGCAATGGAAAAGCCCATTTCGGTGTTGGTATACAGCTGGGTTTGGGCGGCATCTTCCGCCATGGCAGGTACGCCCATTACCATCAGGCACAGAGCCATCAGCAAAGCCATCATTTTCTTCATTGGTTGTCAACTCCTTAAAATATACTCGAAATATAAGCATTATTATAAGCGTGCGGATTGGTTTTGTCAATGAAGAAAGGCGGCATCGGTTCAACAAGGGGCACGCTATTGTTTTATTTGTTGTAAGCTTCAAAGTTTTGTTCTGCGCTTTCGCTTTCTTCAAAACCATCCGTCCGGCAGATATTTTTTCTGGTTTTCCAGCATGTCGTCAAATAATTTTTGCCCGTCTGCCGGGGAAACGCAGCCCATCTGGGGATCGTTCATGAAGGTGGAAAAGCCCAGCTTTCTATCACAGGTGAGGGCGGCGTGCAGGGTGTTTTCCTGGTTCAGCACATGGCGTTCAATCAGGGGCAGAATATTTTTCGGCACAGGGCCTGCGTGGACGGGGGAAATGCGGTCCAGCCCAAAGAGGGCGTTGGTTTCCACGATGGCTCCCAGCGGCAGATTGGGAATCTGGCCTTGATTGGGGATATTCACATTGGACACCAGATCCCCAAGCCCCAGTACGGCCTTAATCAGCAGATGGCCTTCCTCGCCGGAGGATTTGAGTTTCAACTCTTCCTTGCCGGAAATCAGATCGTCTGACCGCCTGAGCCGCCGTGCCAGATCCTCCTCACGCCAATCCACGGAGGTGAGATGGAATTTCCAATGCCGCACCGTTTCCGGGTCTTTCAGATACCAGGGCGGCAGAAACTCCACCAGATGCCGGTCACCGGCGGCGGCAATGACGCCGTAGCGGTTGAACAAATCCATTTTCACCCGCTGCGCCGAAGAGAAATTGGAGTTCATCCAGTTATCGTCGTCTCCTTCGGAAAAGCCGGTGGCGGCGTATTTTTTGCAGAAATTAGCGTACAGGGGCATCAGATCCATGCCCTTGTAGGAGGCGGAGGTGAGCCATGTGAAATGATTGATGCCGGTGACGGTGGTGTATAAATCCTGCCGCTTCACGCCCGGAATGCCGTATTCCTTTTCCAGCATGGCACAGAGCAATTTTTGCGTGCCGAACACTTCATGGCAGCAGCCGTAGGCCTTGATGCCGGGATATACATGATACAGCGTGCGGATGCAAAGGGACATGGGGTTGGTGTAGTTCATGACGAAGGCGTTGGGGGCATAATCCCGGATGGCCTGCGCAATTTCCACAAACATGGGGATGGTGCGCATGGCACGCATGAAGCCGCCGGGGCCTACCGTATCGCCCACGGGCTGCCAGACGCCCAGCCGCTGGGGCAAATGAACATCGCTCTGCATTTCCTTGAAGGTGCCGGGCAGGATGGAAATGACCACAAAATC
The DNA here is from genome assembly GCA_045590215.1 of Clostridia bacterium. GTDB lineage: Bacteria > Bacillota > Clostridia > Christensenellales > Aristaeellaceae > RUG563. Next base: position 8,155 of record JAZNQO010000012.1, read on the forward strand.
CGCCCCGGTCAAGGCTTCCTGCAAAGTTTCCGGCACGGAATAACGCCAGCGGGATACGGCATCCTTGTGGGCACTGATTTTTTCGCCGATGATCTTATTGCGCCGGGCGGCTTCCTTATCAATATCATACAGCCTTACTTCGCCGCACAAATCCGCATCCATGGCCAGATCCATCATGAACCCCCATGCCCAGCCCCGGCTGCCGCCGCCGATATAGGCAATTTTCATGTTTTTTGCGTCGTACTTGTTCATTTCTTTTCCTCCTTATTTGTGAAAAGCAAGCTTTGTTTTGATGGTGAAGTCCGGGTGAAAGGTATAGCTGAAGCCGCAGGGCAGGGGCGGAAGGGTTATATTGTTCAGGGTGATTTCCGCCTGTTTGCCGTTGCTTTTGATTTGGTAAAAGCTTTCTCCCAGCTGATAGGAAAACTGATAATCCACGCCCCCCAAAGCGGCAAAGCGCAGCTCTCCCTTTTCCGGGAAGATGCCGAAAAGGTGGGTCAGATACCCGATTGAGGAAAGAATAGTGGGGCCGTAGGCGGACTGGGTTTCTTTCAGATAGGCTTCCCCGGTGAAGGGGTCAAACTGCTGGGTGAAGGCATAGCCGTTTCTTTGGATGGCAGAAAAGAGCTTTTTTGCAATGTCCGGCAGAAGATATTGAAAGCCGTAGTTTTCCAAGGCAAAAAGGGCACGCTGGAAGGTGAGCCCTTCGCAGGGGCCGGACCAGTTGTTTTCCTCCACGTTGCGGAAAAGGGGATCGTTGGCCGCAACGCTGGGCAGGGGCAGGGGCGTCCAGAATTCGTCCGGGTTCAAAAGATGTTTTTCCACAAAGGCCTGCGCCATGCCTGGAGAAAAACTTTCCCAGTACATGCAGCGCAGATTGTTATGCGTGAGCACCGTCTGCCGTTTGCCGCCCGGATAGATATCGAAGCAGGCGGCTTTTTCGGGAACCCACATTTTTTCTTTCAGTGCCTTTTGCACAGCCATGGCCTTTTGCTGCCAGAAATTTTCCTCGCCCGTTTGCAAAAGACGGCTGATGTGCCCAAGGGTTTTCAGGCAGGAAAAGGAGATGCTCATCATGTCCATGGAGGCCATAGGCACATAGGCGTTTCCTTCTGGCGGTGCATCGCTTTCCCACCAGCAGGGGGCATCGCCGTAGCGCAGGGCATTGTCTTCCCCGGTATCATACACGCAGAAGGATTCCAAAAGGCCGTCCCTGTCGGAATCCCGTGTGCGCCACAGCCATTGATGGAAACGCATCAGGCAGGTGCGCAGCCTTTGCAAAAATTCCTTATTCTCTCCTATCAAAAAATACAGGTTCATGGCGTGCAGGGGAAAACAAAAGCCCTGCAATTTATTAAACTGGGGCGTAATTTTTCCGTCCATCAGGGCGATGGAGCCGGGCAGGCGGCCGTCCGCCCTTTGATGTTCCATGAAAAAGAAAATATTGTTGAAGGCGGCTTCGGGGTCGTGCGGGAAATACATTTCGCCCCCCATGGGCTGGGTCTCCAGCCAGATTTTTTCATAGCCGCCGCCTTCTACCAGCACTTTGCGGTCGCCGAAAAAACGCAAATTTTTTCTGGAAGCGGCCAAGGCTTTATCCCATAGCGTTTGCAGCTGTTCGTCTTCGCAAAAAAAGTGTTGGTTCACTTGCGGAAGCATGGGGCTCATTCTCCTTTTATTATTGGCTATATTGTACTTCTTTTTGTCCCAAAAGGGAAGAGGGAAAAGCGCACTTTTCAAGGGAAAGGGATTGTGATAAAATAGAAAAACCAGCAAGACGGAGGGAAGCGGCATGCGGAAGGAAGAAATCAACATCCGGGATCCTTTTGTGCTTTTGCACGAAGGGAAATATTACCTTTACGGCACCAGAGGCCAAACCTGCTGGGGGGAAGCGGATGGATTTGACGTATATGTGAGCGATGATATGGAAAACTGGTCGCCCCCCGTTTCCTGCTTCCATAATGACGGCAGCTTTTTTGCCACGAAAAATTATTGGGCTCCGGAAGTGTATTTTGTAAACGGTGCCTTTTACATGCTGGCCAGCTTCAAAGGGGACAATATGTGCCGGGGCACAGCCATCCTCAAAAGCGAAAGCCCCCTTGGCCCTTTCCGTTTGCATTCCGATAAAACCGTAACGCCAAAGGAGTGGGAATGTCTGGACGGCACCTTGTATCAAAGCCCTAAGGGGCAATACTATATGGTATTTTGCCATGAATGGGTGCAGGTCGGGGATGGCGAAATCTGCGCCGTTCAATTGACGGAGGATTTGAAAGCGGCAGCAGGGGACGCAAAAATTCTGTTCCGGGCTTCGGAAGCCGGATGGGCGGAAAAGGTGCGCCATTCCAGCGGCAAAGAGGGCTATGTGACGGACGGGCCGTTTTTCTGGCGCACAGCGGACGGAACGCTGCTGCTTCTATGGGCGTCTTTTTCCGGCGGCGGTTATACCCAAGGGCTGCTTGTCAGCGATAACGGGGATATTACCGGGCATTTTCGCCAATTGCCGCCGTTGTTTGAAAGGGACGGCGGCCACGGTATGGTTTTCCGGGACAAGGAAAGCCGCCTGTGGCTCACCCTGCACAGCCCCAATGAACATCTGAAGGAACGGCCCTGCTTTTTCCCTGTGAGGGAAGACGGGGGAAGGCTGATTCGATTGTAAAATTTTCCGCAGAAACGTGCAAAAAGACAATGATAGATTATAATGGATGGGGAACGCCGAGAAAAGCCAAAGGGGAAAGAGCATGAAGAGATTATTATGTATTTTATGGATCATCTGCCTGCTGCCGATGGGCGTCTTGGCAGAAATGACCATTGAAGCCACGGAAAACGGGCCGTATGCGCTGGGGGACGTGGTGAAAATATCTATCAATGGGGCGGAAGGGGATGTGTGCCGCTATCAATTGCACCGGGACGGAAAAGAAGTGTTTGCCGGGGCAGAAGTTCCCGTTTTCGGCGGCATTCTGCACCCCCGGAAGACGGGGGAATACACCCTCACCGTGCAATGCGGTGAAGAAGAAGCGGCGTTTTCCTTTGCGGTTGAGGAAAATGTGTCCGTGCAAGAAGCGGCGCAGGGGTTGCCTTCTGCTTCCCTTCTTCGCATTGAGGCAAGCCGCTCCACCGTGATGCGGCAGGGGGATGCAAGGGAGGTTACCGTGTATTCCGACGGCCCTTGGACGGCGCAGACAGACAGCGATTTTATCCTGCTTTCCAAGGATTGCGGCATCAGCGGCGATTCGCTCGTGATGACCGTGCTGCCAACCAGCGAAGACAGGCAAGGGCAGGTTTTGTTTCAAAGCGGCAAGGAAACCGTTTCCCTTCCTGTGCATCAGGTGAACGCCCATATAACGGAGGAAGAAATCAGCTTTGCCCCGGTGGAGGATTGGCTGCGGATAGACGGCGCAGGGGTGCAGGCCTGCTTTTTGACGGAAGAAGCGGCGTTTTTCGTGGAAGCGTCCGGCGCATGGACGTGGGATACAGACGGCGATTTTTTCACTGTAACGAAAACGGAAGATGGGCTGATGCTGCGGCCGGAAACGCAGGCCGATACGCTTAAAAAGGCGTGCATCACCCTTTCCTGCGGCAGGGCAAGGGCGTATCTGTATGTGTATCAGCTGCCGGAAGAAAAAGGGGCGGCGGTGCTCGACGCTGCGATTGGCCTGGACACTGTCACGGCCTATGATGCGGTGATTGCCAACGTGACCGTTTCCCCGGACACGGAGAAGCTGACGGTATCCGCCCCCGGCTATACAGAGGTTTTTCCGGCGGAAATGTGGGCGAAAGAAACGGAAGAAAGCCTTTTCTTTCAGGTAGACATACCCTTGAAAGAAGAGGGAGAACAGATGATTTTGTTCGCTGCGGAAAACGGAGAAGGCAGCGGCAAAAAGCAGAAATGCCTTGTTACCGTGGTGCCGGAGGAAGCGGCTTTTGCCTGTGAGGAAGCAGTGTTTACTGCCGTGGGCAGCCGGAGAGATATTGCGTTTTTGACCACGAAAAGTGCGCAATCCGTAACCCTCACCGATGCTGCCGGTGCCTCCCTTGGCACCTTTTCCTCAAACGACGGGCAGGTGCTTTATGCCGGGCAGGGCTATGAAAAAGAGCGGTATCTGCTTTGGATGTTGCCGGTGCCGCAGGGCAATGTGCCTGCCTTTGCGGAGGTGGAAAACAGCCGTATTCCCGTGAAGCTGCGCACCGTTTTGACACCGGAAGATATTGAATTGTACAGCCAGACGGATGGCTTCTGGCAGGACAAAAAGTATTCCATCAGCCAGTTGGAGCAGTCGGGCTGCGCCGTCTTTGCCTTGAGCCATGCCATGCAATTGCTGGGCTACTCCGGGGAAGAAATTCGCCCGGAAAGCTTGGCGAAAACCTATCCCATGGCCCTGATGAAGGACGGCAGCGGCACCATGAATTCCACTTTGGTGGGACGAGCCGGGGACGATTTCGGTTTCAAAACCCGGTATGAGCTTTACGAAAACAAGCAGACAATTATAGACAAAGCGGCGCAGGGAGCGGTGTTCACTTTTTCTGTGGTAAGCGGCCATATTGCCTGCATTGCGGAGGTTTTGCCGGAAGAAAATTTGTGCATGGTGATTGACTCTGCCCCCTTGGCCACCTTTGAAAGAAAGGGCATGACGCCTGTTTATTACCGGCTGGCGGACGGGCATTTTGCGGAGGCTATCACCCCGGCAGATATTCCCGGCACGGAATATTGCCTTGAAACGAACAGCTATGGCTGTGCGGTGTATTATATGACGCTGGATTATGCGGCCAAGCGAGGCGTACGCCTGATTCAGCCGCAGTGAAAAAAGGAGACAAAAGAGCGTGCGGATGCGTGTGAAAAAATGGGCCAAGCCGGAGTTGGCTGCCTGCCCCTATTATGTGGACATCCCGGAAGAAAAAAGAGGCAACTGGCGCAGCTGCTTTGAAAGGGAAGCCCCTTTCTATGTGGAATTGGGCTGCGGCAAATGCGTGGCTACAAGCCTTATGACCCTGGCCAATCGGCATATCAATTATTTAGCAGTGGATATTTCCCGGAATATTTTAGGGGTGGCACGGCGGAATTTTGAAAGTGTGTACGGCGAGGAAAAGGTGGATAACGTGATCCTCACCCACTTTGACATCATGTGGATCGACAAATATCTGTCGAAAGAGGATCGGGTGGAGCGGATTTACATTTCCTTCTGCAATCCCTGGAATCAAAAGCCGGCGCACCACAAACGCCGGCTGACCCACACCCGGCAGCTTTTGCAATACCGGCATTTTCTTGTGCCCGGAGCGCAGATTTATTTCAAGACCGACGATGCCCCTTTGTTTAAGGCATCGCTGAAATATTTTGCGGAGGCCGGCTTTCGGATAATTTACCAGACGGAGGATCTCCACGCCTCCGGCTTCACCCCCAATTATGTCAGCGAGCATGAGCAGTTTTTTTCTGATCAGGGGATTAAAATCAAGTTCTGCATAGCTGAAATGGAAGCATTAAAACCAGATGACACATATGCAGAAACAAAGGAGCAAGAGGGCTGATCACAGCCTTCTTTTTTTGCTTTTCTAAATCTTGTGGTGAGGGGAAAGGAGACCACAAGATGCTGTTTTGCTCCTTTTGTCAAGAGGCTGAAGAACCGCACAAAATGGAGAAAACAGAAAACGCGACACGCCCGGATGCGTTGCCATAACATTTTTGGAAAAACTGTGTAATACATGGGTTTGAGGGAAAAGAAAGTGAAAAAAATCGTAAAAAAAAGTGAAAAATGAGCGGAAAAAAGCTTGCAATTTCTGAATTCATCGTTTATAATGTATCTGTTGTCTGTTTATGGGATGAGGCGGTAAGTTGCCGTTCAGGCCAGAACGGGTAATTATCGCGGACCAGCCGGGGCAAGACCCCGACGAACGGACTCGGGCCGCAGGAAAAACCTGCGGAAGGCGACGGGCTTTGCTGAAGGGAAGCACTCCCTGCGAAGTGACGAAGACCTCAGTTAAAAGACTCCCCCCGTTAGCCGTGAGTACGAAAACAATAGGAGGTAATCACATGGCCAGCCAGAAAATCCGCATCAAGCTCAAGGCGTACGAACATAACCTGATCGACCAGTCCGCCGAGCGCATTGTGGAAACCGCGAAGCGCACCGGTTCCCGTGTATCGGGCCCCATTCCGCTTCCCACCGAAAAGGAAATCGTTACGATTCTCCGCTCTCCGCACAAGTATAAGGACAGCCGCGAGCAGTTTGGACGCCGCACGCATAGGCGTCTCATCGATGTGCACAACCCCAACCCCCGTACCGTGGGCGCCATGATGAAGCTCGATCTGCCCGCTGGCGTCGAGATCGAAATCAAGCTGTAAGGCAGGAGGGTAATTATGAAGAAGGCAATCGTTGGTAAGAAGCTGGGCATGACCCAGATCTTCCTGCAAGACGGCCGTCTGGTGCCCGTCACCGTGATCCAGGCCGGCCCCTGCACCGTGGTGCAGAAGAAGACCATCGAAAAGGATGGCTACGAAGCCGTACAGTTCGGTTTCGACACGATCCCCGAAAACCGCGCCGAAAAGCTTGTGAACAAGCCCGACGCCGGTCACTTCAAGAAAGCTGGCGTCGCTCCCATGCGCACGCTTCGCGAATTCCGTCTGGAAGACAGCGCATCCTATGAAATCGGCCAGGAAGTGAAAGCTGACATCTTCGCCGAAGGCGAAAAGATTGACATCAGCGGCATCACCAAGGGTCATGGTTTCACCGGTGCTATCTACCGCTGGAATCAGCACACCGGTCCTATGGCTCACGGTTCCAAGTATCACCGTGGCGTGGGTTCCATGAGCGCAAACTCCGATCCTTCCCGTGTTTTCAAGAACAAGCATATGGCCGGCCACTACGGTGTGGAAAAGGTCACCATCCAGAACCTTGAAATCGTGAAGGTTGATGCCGAACGCAGCCTGCTGCTGGTGCACGGTGCTGTTCCCGGCCCCAAGGAAGGCCTGCTGCTCATCCGCAACGCTATCAAGGCCTGATCGAAGGAGGAACAATAATTATGCCTAACATCGACGTGCTCGACATGCAGGGCAAGAAAGTGGGCAGCATGGAGCTGAGCGAAGAAATCTTCGCCGCTGAAGTGAATGTCCCCGCCATGCATCTGGTCGTTCGCTCTATCTTAGCTAACAAGCGTCAGGGCACTCAGAGTGCTCTCACCCGTGGGATGGTTCGTGGCGGCGGTCGCAAGATCTATCGCCAGAAGGGCACCGGTAATGCTCGCCATCATGGCAACCGTGCTCCCCAGTTCCGTCACGGCGGCGTTGTGTTCGCTCCCCAGCCCCGTGATTATGTGATCAAGGTGCCCAAGAAGGTGCGCCGTCTGGCCATGAAGAGTGCTTTCACTGCCAAGTTCAACGAAGGCAACATCATCGTGGTGGATCAGATCACCCTCGCCGAAGCCAAGACCCGTCTCATGGCTGAAGTGCTCAAGAACCTGGGCGTTGAAACGAAGGCTCTCTTGGTTCTGCCCGGCCGTGACGAAACCGTCATCCGCGCTTCCAAGAATATCCCCACCGTGAAAGACGCTTACGTTAACACCATCAATGTGTATGACATGCTCAACGCCGATAAGCTGATCGTGCTGAAGGCAGCCATGGAAAGCATCCAGGAGGTGTACGCATGAAGAATCCTCATGACATCATCCTGCGCCCCGTGCTGACGGAAAAAGGTTACGACGGTATCGCCGATAAACGCTACGTGTTTGAAGTAGCTATCGACGCCAACAAGATCGAGATCAAAAAGGCGCTGGAAACCGTATTTCCTTCCATTAAAGTAGCTCGTGTGAACACCCTGCGCACCCTGGGCAAAATGAAGCGTCAGGGCATGCACCAGGGCCGCACCCGTGAAATCAAAAAAGCTTACGTTACCCTGACTGAAGATTCCAAGCCCATCGAATTCTTCGAGGGTATGGTGTAAGGGAGGAGAAGAAAAATGGCAATTCGTGTTTATAAGCCCACTTCGTCCGCCCGCCGCTTCATGAGCGTTCTCACTTTTGAGGAAATCACCAAGAAGACGCCCGAAAAGGCTCTGACGGAAACCCTCAAGAAGAATGCCGGCCGCAACAAGCAGGGCAAAATCACCGTCCGTCATCAGGGCGGCGGCAACAAGGTTAAGTACCGCATCATCGATTTCAAGCGCAACAAGCTGGACGTTCCCGCCAAGGTTGCTGCCATTGAATACGATCCCAATCGTACCGCTTTCATCGCTTTGCTGAACTATGCAGACGGCGAAAAGCGTTATATCCTGGCTCCTCTGGACCTGAAGGTGGGCGACACCGTGATGGCCGGCGCAACCGCCGACATCAAGCCCGGCAACGCCCTGCCCGTCGCCAACATCCCCGTCGGTACGCTGATCCACAATATCGAGATCAAGCCCGGCAAGGGTGGCCAGCTGGTTCGCTCCGCTGGTGCTTATGCCCAGCTGATGGCCAAGGAAGGTGCCTACGCTCAGGTGCGTATGCCCTCCGGCGAATATCGCAAGGTTCCCATGAATGCCATGGCCACCATCGGCACCGTTGGCAACACCGACCACGCTAACGTGCGCATCGGTAAAGCCGGCCGCAAGCGTCATATGGGCATCCGCCCCTCTGTCCGCGGTGTGGTTATGAATCCTTGCGACCATCCCCATGGCGGCGGCGAAGGCAAATCCCCCGTTGGTATGCCTGCCCCTGTTACCCCCTGGGGTAAGCCTGCTCTGGGCCTGAAGACCCGCAAGCATAAGAAGTATTCCAATAACTTGATCGTAAAACGTGCCAGCAAGAAGTAAGTCGGCGCAATAGGAAGGAGGCAACCTCATGAGCCGTTCCATTAAGAAAGGCCCGTTTGTACAGGAAGCACTGTATAAGCGCATTGAAGAAATGAATAAAACCGGCGCTAAGCAGGTTCTCAAGACCTGGAGCCGCGCCTCGACCATCTTCCCCCAGTTCGTCGGTCACACCATTGCCGTGCACGATGGCCGGAAGCATGTGCCGGTATATGTCACTGAAGACATGGTTGGCCACAAGCTTGGCGAATTCGCCCCCACCCGCACTTTCCGCGGGCATGCAGGCGAAAAGGCCTCGGGCCGTAAGTAAGGGAAGGAGCGAATAGAAAGATGGCAACTCGTACCCGTGAAAAGGGCGCAGCCCGGGCTGAAAGCCGTGACAAGCGTCCCCAGGCACACGCCAAGAATATCCGCCTGTCCTCCCGTAAGGCCAAGATCGTTCTTGACCTGATCCGGGGCAAGGATGTGGAACAGGCGTTGGCCATTGTGCAGTTTACCCCCAAGGCGGCTTCCCCCGTCATTTACAAGGTGCTCTCCAGCGCCATCGCCAATGCTGTGAACAACCAGGACATGGATCGCAGCCAGCTGTACGTTGCAGAGTGCTACGCAAACCCCGGCCCGACCCTCAAGCGTTACGTAGCTCGCAGCCGCGGCAGCGCTTCCCCCATGCTCAAGCGCACCTGCCACATCAGCGTGGTGCTCGACCAGAAGAAGTAAAGGGAGGATCAAAATGGGTCATAAAGTTAATCCCCATGGCGCCCGCGTTGGTGTTATCTTTGACTGGAGCACCCGCTGGTATGCCGGGAAGAAAGATTTTGCAAACAACCTGATTGAAGATTTCAATCTCCGCAAGATGCTGAAGGAAAAGTTCTATTCCTGCGGTATCAGCCGGATCGATATCGAACGCAGCGCATCCCGCATGACGGTCACCCTGTTCGCCGGCAAGCCCGGCATGATCATCGGCCGCAGCGGTAAGGGCATTGAAGAGCTCAAGGCCGAAGTGGAAAAGTTCTGCGGCCACGCCGTGAACATCCGTGTGTTCGACGTCAAGAGCCCCGATGCCGATGCCCAGCTGATCGCTGAAAACATTGCTCAGCAGCTGGAAAAGCGCATTGGTTTCCGTCGTGCCATGAAGCAGTCCATCCAGCGTGCCATGAAGCTGGGCGTGAAGGGCGTTAAGATCAACATCGGCGGCCGCGTCGGCGGGGCTGAAATCGCCCGTACCGAAAAGTATCACGAAGGCTCCATTCCGCTGCAGACCCTGCGTGCCAACATTGACTACGGCTTTGCCGAAGCCAAGACTGCCTATGGCCGCCTGGGCGTGAAGGTTTGGGTGTACAAGGGAGAAGTCCTGCCCAAGGCCAAGAAGTCCCAGCAGCCTGCCGCTGCTATCGAAGGAGGCAAGTAATCCTATGCTGATGCCTAAGAGAGTTAAGCACCGCAAGCAATTCCGCGGTCGCATGAAGGGTGCCGCCCACCGTGGCAATTTCCTGGCCTACGGCGATATCGGCCTGGTGGCAACCGAACCCTGCTGGGTCACCTCCCAGCAAATCGAAGCTGCCCGTATTGCGCTTACCCGTTACACCAAGCGCGGCGGTCAGGTTTGGATCAAGATTTTCCCCGATAAGCCCGTAACGGCAAAGCCCGCTGAAACCCGCATGGGTTCCGGTAAGGGTGCTCCCGAATACTGGGTGGCCGTGGTTAAGCCCGGCCGGGTGCTGTTTGAAGTGGGCGGCGTTGACGAAGCTATCGCTCGTGAAGCTCTTCGTCTGGCTTCTGCCAAGCTGCCCCTCAAGACCAAGATTATCAAGCGTGAAAACAACGAAAATGAAGCGGGTGGTGAAAGCAAATGAAGGCAAAGGAATTCGCAGCCATGAAGCCTGAAGAATTGACCGCGAAGATCGCCGAGCTCAAGGAAGAGCTTTTCAACCTTCGTTTCCGGCTTGCCACCGGTCAGCTTGAGAACACCATGCAGATCACTGAAGTCAAGCGTGACATCGCCCGTGCGATGACCGTCCTGACCCAGCAGAGCAAGGCGTGACCGATAAGCCGTGAAAGGAGTCAATATCATGTCTGAAGTAAGAGGCATCCGCAAGACCCGCATTGGCGTGGTCGTAAGCGATAAGATGGATAAGACCATCGTTGTCAAAATGTCCACCCGTGTGCGGCATCCGCTGTATGGCAAGTTCATCACCCGCACCAGCAAGATCAAGGCGCATGATGAAGAAAACACTTGCGGCATCGGCGACACCGTGGAAATCATGGAATGCCGTCCCCTGTCCAAGGATAAGCACTGGCGGCTGGTTCGCATCGTCGAAAAGGCGAAGTAATCTCATGTTTGGCCGGCAAAGGAAGAACGCATTTCTTCCTATATAATAGCCCGGCCGCACAACAGTATCCGACCGCTCATGGAAGCTTAGGACTTACCATGAGGCGGAACCTATAAAGGAGGAAACCCCTATGATTCAGCCGCAAACGCGACTCAAGGTAGCCGATAACTCCGGCGCCAAGGAAATCATGTGCATCCGCGTGCTGGGTGGTTCCTTCCGCCGCACCGGTTCGATCGGCGACGTGATCGTTGCATCCGTCAAGACCGCTACCCCCGGCGGGCAGGTAAAGAAGGGCGATGTGGTTAAGGCCGTTATCGTTCGTGTTCATCAGCCCCAGCGTCGTCCCGATGGCAGCTACATCAAGTTTGACGACAATGCTGCCGTCATCATCGGTAACGATAAGATGCCCCGCGGCACCCGTATCTTTGGGCCGGTTGCCCGTGAACTGCGCGAGAAGGACTATATGAAGATCGTCTCCCTCGCTCCCGAAGTTCTGTAAGGAGGACAATGAAATGTTTGTAAAGAGCAAGGATCAGGTCGTTGTCATCTCCGGCAAGGACAAGGGCGTAAAGGGCAAGGTTATCGCCGCCGCTCCCAAGACCGGCAAGGTCAAGGTGGAAGGCGTGGCCATGGTAACCAAGCATCAGAAGTCCCGTGCCCAGGGCCAGCCCGGCGGCATCATCAAGAAGGAAGCCTTCATTGATGCCAGCAACGTGATGGTGATTTGCCCCAAGTGCGGCAAGGCCACCCGTGTTGCCCACAAGGCCCAGGAAGTTACCGGCAAGGATGGCAAGGTAAGCACCAAGAACGTCCGCATTTGCAAGAAGTGCGGCGCTGAACTGGAATAATAAGTAAGGAGGAAACACGCAATGGCTACCCGTTTGAAGGAAAAGTATCTGGCCGAAGCTGTTCCTGCCTTGCAGCAGAAGTTCGGCTATCAGAACGTCATGCAGATTCCCCGCCTGGAAAAGGTGATCATCAACATGGGTCTGGGTGACTGCAAAGACAACGCCAAGGCTCTGGAAGTGGCCGTTTCTGAACTGGGCCAGATCGCCGGTCAGAAGCCCCTGGTCACCAAGGCCAAGAAGAGCGTTGCTAACTTTAAGCTCCGCCAGGGCATGAACGTGGGTGCGAAAGTGACCCTGCGTGGTGCCCGGATGGAAGAATTCATTGACAAGCTGGTCAATATCGCCCTGCCCCGTGTGCGCGACTTCCGTGGCGTATCCGGCAAGGCTTTCGATGGCCGTGGCAACTATGCCCTGGGCATCAAGGAACAGCTGATTTTCCCCGAAATCGACTACGATAAGGTGGAAAAGATCCGTGGTATGGAAATGATCTTCGTAACCACCGCCAAGACGGACGAAGAAGCCAAAGAACTGCTTCGCCTGCTGGGCATGCCTTTTGAGCATTAAGGGAGGAGAATGAAAAATGGCTAAGACAAGTATGAAAGTTCGTCAGGCTCGGCCCGCCAAGTTCTCTACCCGTGCCTACACCCGCTGCCGTCTGTGCGGCCGTCCCCACTCTGTGCTCCGCCGTTACGGCATCTGCCGTATCTGCTTGCGTGAATTGGCTTATAAGGGCCAGATCCCCGGCGTTCGCAAAGCGAGCTGGTAAGTATAAAGGAGGTAAAATCATGTTTGTAAATGATCCTATTGCCGATATGCTCACCCGCATTCGCAACGCCCAGATCGCTCGTCACGAGAGTGTTGTGATTCCCGCCAGCAACATGAAGAAGGCTATTGCCAAGATTCTGTTGGACGAAGGGTATGTAAAATCGGTTGAAAACGTGGCTGATGGCATTCAGGGCGGCATTAAGATCACCCTGAAGTATCAGGAAAAGAAACAGCCCGTCATCGTTGGCCTCAAGCGCATTTCCAAGCCCGGCCTGCGGGTGTATGCCACCTGTGAAGAACTGCCCAAGGTTCTGGGCGGTCTGGGCATCGCCATCGTTTCCACTTCCAAGGGCCTTATGACGGATAAGGCTTGCCGGAAGGAAAACATCGGCGGCGAAGTGCTGTGCTACATCTGGTAATCAACACGTCATTTGGAGGTAGATTATTATGTCTCGTATCGGAAGGCTTCCCATTGCCGTTCCCGCGGGCGTGACGGTTACCATCGATGAAAACAATCTGGTTACCGTAAAGGGCCCCAAGGGTACGCTTTCTCAGCAGGTGAATGCTGATATCACCGTCAAGCAGGAAGGCACCGAAATCCTCGTTACCCGTCCTACTGACAACAAGAACCATCGTGCCATGCACGGCCTGTATCGCGCTCTGATCGCCAACATGGTGAAGGGCGTCACCGAAGGCTTTGCCGTCACCTTGGAAATGGTGGGTACCGGCTATCGTGCCGCCGCCGAAGAAAACGGCAAGAAGCTGAACATCAACATCGGCTTCTCTCATCCCGTGATCATCGACGCCCCCGAAAATGTAACGTTTGAAACGCCCGTGCAGACCAAGATGGTCATCAAGGGCATTGACAAGCAGGTCGTTGGCAACCTTGCCGCCGATATTCGTGCCATTCGTAAGCCCGAACCCTACCTTGGCAAGGGCATCAAGTACGAAAACGAAGTTATCCGCCGCAAGGAAGGCAAGTCCGGCAAGAAATAAGAAAGGGAGTGAACGCATATGTTCAAAAAGCGCGACCGTAATGAAGTGCGCGTGATCCGTCACGCCCGCGTCCGCAAAAAGATCAGCGGCACCCCCGAAATGCCGCGCCTGTGCGTCTATCGCAGCAATAAATCCATCTATGCGCAAGTAATCGACGACACCAAGGGCGTCACCCTGGTTTCCGCTTCCACCATCGACCCCGCTATCAAGGGTCAGCTGGGCGAAGCCACCAAGACCGATGCCGCCAAGATGGTGGGCAAGCTGGTTGCCGAGCGCGCTCTGGCTGCCGGTATCAAGGACATCGTCTTTGACCGCGGCGGCTACCTCTACACCGGGCGTATTTCCGCCCTGGCCGATGCTGCCCGTGAAGCCGGCCTGAACTTCTAAGGAGGGAAAGAACCATGCCTGTGAATGAACGCCGTGAACGTCGGGATCGTGAAGAACCCGTCAGCGAATTCAAAGAACGCCTGGTCGCCCTCAACCGTGTAACGAAGGTTGTTAAGGGCGGTAAGAACTTCCGCTTTGCCGCACTGGTCGTCATCGGTGACGAAAACGGCCGTGTAGGCGCTGCCATCGGTAAGGCCAAGGAAGTACCCGAAGCCATCCGCAAGGCAAAGGAAGCTGCACAGAAGAACCTGGTGACCGTGCCCATGGAAGGCACCACCATTCCCCATGCCATCAACGGCCTGTACGGCACTGCCAAAGTGGTGCTGCTGCCTGCCGAAGAAGGTGCTGGCGTTATCGCTGGCGGCGGTGCCCGTGCCGTGCTGGAACTGGCCGGTATCAAGGATATCCGCACCAAGACCTTCGGCACCAATAACCGCATCAACACCGTGAAGGCTACGCTGGAAGGCCTCAAGGGCCTGCGCAACGCCGAAACCGTGGCTCGTATGCGCGGCAAGACCGTTGAAGAAATTCTGGGCTAAGGAGGATAAGGAAAAATGAAACTGAAAATCACTTTGACCAAGTCCCCCATCGCCTGCCTGCAAAAGCAGATTGACACCGTGAAAGCTCTGGGCCTGCGCAAGGTTGGCATGACGGTGATCAAAGAAGATAATCCCTGCATCCGTGGCCAGATCTTCCGTGTGAAGCACATGGTCAAGGTTGAAGAAATCAACGAATAATAAGGGAGGGCTCACCCATGAAATTGCAAGAGTTGAAACCGGCCATCGGTTCGACGACTGCCCCGAAGCGTCTCGGTCGAGGCGTAGGCTCTCAGCTGGGCAAAACCTCCGGTAAAGGCCATAAGGGTGCCAAGGCTCGTTCCGGCGGCGGCAAGCGTCCCGGCTTCGAAGGCGGCCAGATGCCTCTGACCCGCCGTCTGCCCAAGCGCGGCTTTACCAACATTTTCGCCAAGGAATACGCTACTCTGAATGTATCTGCGCTGAACGTGTTTGAAGATGGTGCCACCGTGAATGCGGCTGCTCTCATCGAAAAGGGCCTGATCAACAAGGCTCTGGATGGCGTGAAGATCCTGGGTGGCGGTGAACTGCAGAAGAAGCTGACCGTGGAAGTTGCCAAGGTTACCGCTTCTGCTAAAGAAAAGATCGAGGCGATCGGTGGGAAAGTCGAGGTGAAGTAACGATGTGGGAAACGCTGCGTAATGTCTGGCGCGTACCGGAGCTCCGCAAAAAGGTGCTTTACACGTTCTTCATGCTGTTGATTTTCCGCTTGGTCAGCGTTATCCCCGTTCCCGGTGTGGACGCTGCTGCCATCGGCGCTGCTATGAAAGATTATGATATCCTGAGCCTGATGAATATGATGACCGGCTCCGCCCTGTCTCAGATGACGATCATGGCCATGGGTATCTCCCCCTACATCAATGCCTCCATTATCATGCAGCTGCTTTGCATTGCCATTCCGGCTCTGGAAAGGCTGCAGAAGGAAGGCGGCGAAGAAGGCAAGAAGAAGATCAACCAGATTACCCGCTATGTGACGGTCGCGCTGGCCGCCCTGCAGGCGATTGGTATCATCAGTGCCTTCCCCGTAGGTCTTGAACCCGGTTACAATAGCTTCTTTGGCAAGCTGTTCATCGGTATCGTAATGGCTGGCGGTACGGCCCTGGCTATGTGGATCGGCGAACGGATCACCAAGAATGGTATTGGCAACGGCATCAGCTTGCTGATTTTCTCCGGTATCGTGATCAACCTGTTCAACAGCTTCCTGAGCAATATCGTTGGCCTGTTTAACGGCAGTGCCACCATCTGGAACCTGCTGATCATGGTGGTTTCCGTGCTGGTGATCCTCATCATCGTTACCATCGTGGATATGAGCGAACGCCGCATCTCCGTCCAGTACGCCAAGCGCGTGGTTGGCCGGAAAATGTATGGCGGCCAGAGCACCCATATCCCCATGAAGCTGCTCAGCGTTGGCGTGCTGCCCCTGATTTTCGCCTATTCCTTCATTGCGTTCCCGGGCACCATCATCACCATCTTCTGGCGCAATAGTGCAGCCGATATTTGGTGGCAGAATAACATGGCCCAGGGCAGCCTGCTCTACATCATTGTGACCAGCTTGCTGATCATCGCTTTCACGTACTTCTACGCATCCATCAGCTTCAACCCGCAGGATATTGCCAAGAATATCCAGCAGCAGGGTGGTAACATTCCCGGCATCCGTTCCGGTTCCAAGACCGTGGAATTCCTCTCCCGCACCAGCAATCGTCTGTGCCTGTTCGCTGCTTTGTTCCTGGCTGTGATGAACATCATCACTTCCCTGCTCACCACCTCCTTCGCCATTCCGCTGGGCGCCTCTTCCGTGCTGATTGCCGTGAGCGTCGCCATCGAAACGGTGCGCCAGGTGGAAAGCCAGCTGGTTATGCGCAATTACAAAGGTTTCCTGGGCTAAGAAGCCCTTACACAGGAATGCGTCAAAAGCGCATTGCCTGGGCGGTCCCCGAAAGGGGATGGGCAAGGGAAGGAAGGCAAAAAAGCTTTCCTTCCCTTCGCCGCCCCGGTGCAGTGCAGTAAAAGGCGGCATTCCAACTTCTGTGTATATAGCACTTTGACGGAAGGAGAAATTCCATGAATATCATCTTTCTTGGCCCTCCCGGTGCCGGTAAGGGCACCCACGCACAGCGGCTGATGTATAAAATGAATATTCCCCAGATTTCCACGGGCGATATGCTCCGCTCTGCCATCAAGGCTGAAACGGAACTTGGCCTTTCCGCCAAGCGTTATATCGACGCCGGCGAACTGGTGCCTGATGAAGTGGTCATCGGCATTGTGAAAGAGCGTCTGGCACAGGAAGACTGCCAAAACGGCTACATTCTGGACGGGTTCCCCCGTACCGTGGCGCAGGCAGAAGCCCTTTCCGGCTTTGCCACCATCGATGTGGCCCTGAACCTGTCCCTGCCGGATGATATGATCATCCGCCGCCTGTCCGGCCGCCGGGTGTGCCTCAAGTGTGGCGGCACCTATCACATCTCCAGCCTCAACGGCCGGGAAGATTGTGAAGCCTGCGGCGAAAAGCTGGTGCAGCGCAAAGACGATTCCCCCGAAACCATTCAGAACCGTCTGAATGTGTATGCCGCCCAGACGGCTCCCCTCATTGATTACTATGAGAAGGCGGGTCTCTTGCGCACGGTGGAATGTCTCGGCACGGTTGATGAAAATCAGGCTGCCGTAGAAAAGGCTTTGAACGTCTGATGATCATCTTAAAGAATCAGGATCAGCTGGCAAAAATGCGCAGCGCAGGACATTTGCTTTGCGATGTGCTGCAAAAAGTGCGTGAAATGATCGCCCCCGGCATCACCACCATGGATGTGAACGCCTATACAGACGAGCTCATCCGCAAGGCCGGTGCCATCCCCACCGAATTGGGCTATTGCGGCTATCCCGCATCCATCTGCGCCTCCATTGACGACGAAGTGGTGCATGGCATCCCGTCGGAAAATGTGACACTGATGGAAGGCAGCATCCTTTCTGTGGATGTGACTTTGGCCTTGGACGGCTGGCAGGCAGACAGTGCCTTCACGGCACCTGTGGGCAGAATCAGCGCAGAAAAACAGAAGCTGATTCAAGTAACGGAAGAATGCTTCTGGCTGGGTGCGGCCCAGGCCTTGAACGGCAACCGCATCGGCGATATCGGCTTTGCCGTGCAATCCCATGCTGAGAAGAACGGCTATAATGCGGTGCGTGATCTGACAGGCCACGGCATCGGCCGGAAGATGCACGAGGATCCCTCGGTGCCCAATTTCGGCTCTGCCGGCCATGGCGCAAGGCTTCGCCCCGGCATGACCATCTGCGTGGAACCCATGATCGCCATGGGGAAATGGCAGGTACATCAGCTGGCGGATGGATGGACCATTGTGACCAACGATCATATGCCCAGTGCCCATTACGAGCACACCATTGCCGTTTGTGGACAGGGAAAACCTGAAATTCTGACGCTGCACAGCGCAGAATGGGAGGGAAAAACGGAATGAAGCCAGAAATTTTGCCCGGACGCGTCGTTTTTTCAAAAAAAGGGCGTGACAAAGGCAGGTACTTTGTGGTATTATATTTGGTGGACGCCGATTTCGTTATGATCTGCGATGGGGACACCCGAAAGCTGGATCATTTGAAGAAAAAGAGGCGTAAGCACCTGACCGCCTGCCCCTATGAAGATTTCAAATTGATTGAAATGTATCAGAAGGGTACGCTGAAGGATAGTGATATCCGGTCGCTGCTTTTCCCCATTGCAAAAAAAGAAGGCACGGATGTGCCAAAGACCAACAGGGAGGGGTAAACCGCTTTGTCCAAGGACGATGTCATCGAAATGGAAGGCAAGGTTATTGAGGCTCTGCCCAATGCCATGTTCCAGGTAGAATTGCCTAACGGGCACCGTATTATGGCGCATATTTCCGGTAAAATGCGCATGAACTTCATCCGCATCTACCCCGGGGATAAAGTTACCATTGAGCTTTCTCCCTACGACCTGACCCGTGGCCGCATCACGTGGCGCAGCAAAAACTGAACCCTTTAAGGAGGTAAACCGACATGAAAGTCCGTCCTTCCGTGAAGCCCATTTGCGAAAAGTGCAAGATCATCAAGCGCAAGGGCCGCGTCATGGTTATCTGCGAAAATCCCAAGCATAAGCAGCGTCAGGGCTAACCCACCCTTTCGTTTGGGAACGCCGTTCTGAACGCCCGGTGAAAAGAAATCGGAGGTTCAGCACGGCGTTCCCATGGCCGCATTTGGCCGAAGCAGACGGCGAAAGCCGTCAAAAGGAACAAGATAAGCCTGTTTGTGGGCGGCTGCCCTTTCGGAAACGGAAGGGACCACGCAAGTTTATCTATGCCTGAAAGAAATTCCGCCTGGGTTGCGGGCGGAAGGGGCAAAATGCCCTGCAACGGGCGTTTTTTGCATGGAAAGCCATAAGAAATCTACGCCTTATGGAGAGAAATGCAAAACCGCCAAAATCATCACATCCACGACAATCATTTGGAGGTGTAACCAACACATGGCACGTATTGCGGGTGTTGACCTGCCGAGAGAAAAGCGCGTCGAGATTGGCTTGACTTACATCTATGGCATTGGCCCTGCTGTGAGCAAGGAAATCATCGAAGCAACGGAAGTAAATCCTGATACTCGTGTGAAGGATTTGACCGAAACTGAAATTGGTAAGCTGCGCGATTACATCGAACACAACCTGAAGGTTGAAGGTGATCTGCGCCGTGAAGTTTCTATGAACATCAAGCGTCTGGTGGAAATCGGCTGCTATCGTGGCGTCCGCCATCGTCGCAACCTGCCTGTGCGGGGCCAGAATACCAAGCAGAATGCCCGTACTCGCAAGGGTCCCAAGCGCACTCAGGTTGGCAAGAAGAAGTAATTTCTGCCTTGCAACGAGCCGCATAATGTAGATGCGGCAGATGTATGTTTACCATCATCTCAAAAGGACGCCCCGAAAGGGGTTCGGAGGGATAATAAATGGCACCTAAAAAAACAGCGCTGAAGAAGGTTAGCCGCAAGCGCCGTGAAAAGAAGCTCGTTGAGCGCGGCGTAGCGCACATTTCTTCTTCCTTCAATAACACCATCGTAACCATCACCGATGTGCAGGGCAACGCCCTGTCCTGGGCTTCCGCCGGCGGCATGGGTTTCCGCGGCAACAAGAAGTCCACGCCCTTCGCCGCTCAGATGGCCGCCGAAACGGCTGCCAAGGCAAGCCAGGAATTTGGCCTGAAATCTGTGGACGTATGCGTGAAAGGCCCCGGCTCCGGCCGTGAAGCCGCTATCCGCGCCCTGCAGACTGCCGGCCTGGATGTGACCATGATCAAGGACGTGACGCCCATTCCTCACAATGGCTGCCGTCCGCCCAAGCGTAGAAGAGTGTAATAGGAGGAT
>JAZNQO010000013.1:0-156139 GCA_045590215.1 Clostridia bacterium
GCAGAGGGCGGAACAGTTAATATTACCTCAAATGGTACGAATAATATTCTTCGTGCTCACGGTACTCTTGCCGCAGCCATTGGCGGAAAGTACGACTACGACAACAACGAAAGTTATAATGCCGGTAGCATTAACATTTCAAACGTCACAGTATATGCGTATACGAACAACTTTTACGCAGCAGCTATTGGTGCAGCAGGCGAAGGTACCTGCGGAACAATCAATATTACAAACGCAGTCGTATATGCCTATGGCGCTGGTGATAAATGGAGTTCTGCTCCCGGTATCGGCAACGCTTGGAGTTTGCTTGATTGGTCGGATACGATCCCTGTTGTGATTATCTCGGATTCTGAGGTTCATACATTCAGACATAACTCTGGTTCTGACTATATTGGATATCTGGGTGATGTAGAGATGCCCACGAACGCTACAGGTAGCATTAACTGTGGCGAAGGTGGCTCGGTAAAGAGCAGTATCATCTACTGCTACACCGGATTGGATGCCACCACGACAGATAAGGTCGTAAAATACGGCGCACTGGGCGGTCTGCTCAAGGAAGATGGAACCTGCGAGGGCGAACACTCCGGCGGCACGGCGACCTGCACCACTCAGGCAGTCTGCGAAAACTGCGGCCTGGCTTACGGTGATACGAATCCCGACAACCATGCCTCGGATGAACGCGTCTATCGGAAAGATGCAACTGAGCCGAATAAATTCCACAATCAGCATCATGCATGCTGCGGTGCGCTGATTGCGGATACCCAAAAGGAGCATGATTGGGATGTTGACGGCAAACACTTTGATGCTGTCTATACCTTGAAGGCGGGAGATAGCAACCAGGAATGCGTGATCGAAAAGGGCTGTGTGCTATGTCAGGCGACTGTTGGAACATGCACTCTGGCAGTGAAGGATGCGGTATATACCGGGTTCTTTAACGGATGCGATGAAACGAATGAAGGCGAATTCTACAGCAGCGGAGTTTCCGTGATGGGCTGCTGCCCCGGTTGGTGTATCAATGCGGGGGACCACAAGTATACCGTTTCTATATCCGGTCAGACGCGTGAGCTCCCCTTTACCATCACCCCGGCTCCTCTGACCGTAACGGCAAACAGCGTAACGGTGGAGCAGTATGGCGACTTCCCCGAACTCTCTTACACGGCAGATGGATTTCTGACCTATGAAAAATGGAGTGATGAGGAAGCGGCTTGGATCGAAGTCACTGACGACTTTGTGACCGCGCCGACGGCAAAGGTGCTGGATGGCGACAACAACGAGGTCACCGACACGAGCAAGGCCGGAACCTATCGGATCGTTTACTCGGGCGGTGTAAACGACAATTACGAGATTACTTACACAGATGGCATGCTGACCGTCACCGAGCATACCACCCACACCTTCACCCAGAACGAAGCGGGCGAGTGGGTGTGCGTGTGCGATGCGCAGGCCGTGGCCACTGTCACCATCGGCGACGAAATCACCTACTACACCGACTTCGCCAAGGCGCTGGAAGCCTGGACGGACGGCACCACTCTGACCCTGCTGGACAATGTGACCTATGACGCATACATTGAACATGGGGCTGGCACCCGCACCTTTGACGGCGGCGACTACACGCTGGATCTGGTTGGCAATTCCATGATGAATGAAGGCACGCTGATCATTCAGAATGCGAAGATCACGTCAAACGCCGCCGGGGCTATTGTTGTGGACAATCAGGGTATGATGGTGATCAAGGAAAGCACCATCACCAACAGCGAAGGCGTGGCGATAAGCAATCGGAGGTCGCTGACTGTAGAAAACTCTGAGCTGAATGCCTGGTCTGCCTGCCTCTCTGCCAATGGTGATACTGCGGTGCTGACCAACTGCACCCTTAACTGCCAGGAAATCGAAATCGAGTACACCAAAGGCAAGCTGACCATTGACGGAGACTGCGACGGCTGGGAAGTGAGGAACACCCAGGACGTGCTTGTTGCCATCGGCACGGACATCGAGTTGCCTGATGATTACTATATGTTTGAAGTCGCCGAGCCTGATGCCCCGGAACAGCTGGTGACCAGCCTGAATAGATATGGCACCATCAGGGCGCACGAACACGAATACACCTACACCGACAACCATGATGGCACCCACAGTTACGGCTGCACCTGCGGCCTGGCGACCGCCGCTCGCCACGACTTTGCCCAGAACGCTGCGGGCGAGTGGGTGTGCGTCTGTACCACTAAGGCCGTGGCCAAGGTGGAAGGCACTTACTATGTCGACTTTACCAAGGCGGCGGCTGCCTGGACGGACGGCACCACCCTGACCCTGCTGGCAGATGTGAGCTATGACAGCGACATCAACCTTGAGGCTGGCACCCGCACCTTTGTCGGCGGGGAGCATACCCTGACGCTGACCGATGAGGCGAACCGGATATACAACGACGATACCCTGACCATCGCCAGCGGCACGATCATCTCGGAGGGTTCCTCTGCCATCCAAAACAGCGGCACGCTGAACATCGAGGGCGGCACGGTTTCTGCAACGGCAGAGGGCGGCATTGCTGTGATGAACAATAGTGGTACGCTGACCATCACGGGCGGCAAGGTTTCCGCAATGGCAATGAATGGCTTCGCCATTACCAACAACGGCGACATGACCCTGGACGGTGGCACCATCGAGGGCTATTCCTGCATTGAAAACTCCGGCACCGCAGAGCTGAAGCGCGGCACGGTCACCGCAAGCGACGGCTATGCGCTGAACAACTTCGGTACGGCGACCCTCTCCGGGGCTGACCTGGCTACAGAGGGCAGAAACCCTGCGGTGGTCTGCAACTCCGGCGAAACGACCATCAGCGGCGGCACGCTCGCCGGCAACGACGTATATGTCATCTGGCGAGTAGACGGTACACTGACCATCACGACCACCGGATGCAAGGGCTGGAAGGTCATAAGCTCTGCCGAGACTGCCACCATCGGTGAAGATATCACTCTGCCCGAGGGCTACTATATGTTCGTGGAAACGGACGATGGCGATAAGATCGTTACCGAGCTGGGGCCGACGCAGATTGGCACCATCCAGCAGCACAGCCACAGCTACACCGCCACCGCTGACGATGACACCGACACCATCACCTATGCCTGCACCTGCGGCATCGGCACCGAGACGGCGAAGCTCCTTGCGCCTGCGGAAACCCTGGTGTACAACGGCATGGCATACGTCCCCACGGTGGAGGTGACCGGCAGCACGGTTGAACCTGCGGTGGTCTACACCCAGAATGGACAGGGTGTCGCTGAGATTAAAAACGCGGGTGACTACACCGCTACCATCAACTGGCATGGCAAGGAAGTGAGCATGAGCATCACCATCCTGCCTGCTGACATTGAAGCTGCCACGGTGACGGTGGCGGAAGAAACCTATACTGGTTTCGCGATCACGCCCACTTATACCGTGAGCATGAACGGGGAACGGCTGGGGCAGAATACGGACTTCACCGTGACCTATCCGGAGGACATGGTGAATGCGGGCGACAAGACCATCACCGTGACCGGCACGGGCAACTACACCGGTACTGCTGAGGTGGACTACCATATTGCCCGCGCACCCATTGGTGCTGCGGTGATCGCCGCAGAAGACCAGGTCTACACTGGCGAGGCATTGGAGCCTGCCTTTACTGTGGAGCTGAACGGCAAGACGCTGAAGCACAATGTGGACTTTACCTATAACTGGACCAACAATGTGAACGTGGGCGAAGGCAAGATCGTGATCAACGGCATCGGCAACTACGAAGGCCAGGCCGAAGGTACCTTTGCCATCACCAGCTCCCCTGCCGACCTGACGGCCGAAACCTACCTGGGTGAGACCATGACGGGTGACTTTACCTATGGCGATGTGATCACCATCAAGGGTGCTGTGACCGTTGACCAGCAGAACACCTTCAGCCTGCGCCGCGCTCCTGCGGCCAACGAGGTGGTGCTGTATCTGGAAGGCGGCAACGAAGTGATCGCTGGCCCCGTGGCGGCAGATCCTGCCACAGGCGAGTTCACCCTGACCTACGACACAAGCAACAAGGATATCGACATCGGACAGAGGAACCTGACACTTGCCTATGTAAGTGACGGCAACAAACAGGACACCACCGGTTCTCTGACCGTGACGCTGAACCCGAAGGAGCTGACTATCATCAGTGCCGGGGCTGTTGATCGCGTGTATGAGAAGGGTAACAAGCTGGTGGATGTGACCGGCGTGGATCTGGATGGCATCGTCGTCATCGGTGACGATGTGAAGGCTGACCTGACTGGCGTGCAGGGTACCCTGCCTTCCGATAATGCAGGCACCTACACCACCATGGCGTTGCCCCGGCTGACCCCGATTGGTGATGATATGGAATACTACATCATCGCTGCCGATGATGCGGTGACCACCAGCGTGGAGATCACGCCGAAGGAGATCACGAACCCGACCATCGTTCTGGATGATTCCAGCTTCGTGTACGATGGCACCGAGAAGAAGCCTGCTGTGACCTCCGTGAAGGATGGCGATGATCTAATCGACGCCGCCGAATACACGGTCTCCTACGCCAACAACATAGAGATGGGTACGGCAACTGTCACCCTGACGGATGTTGCAGGCGGCAACTACACCGTGAGCGGCAGCACGACCTTCCAGATCACGCAGTCCGGCACCGCAATGACGGCGACGGCTGACAAGACCAGCTACACCTACGGCGAAACCATCACCGTGACCGGCACGGTCAAGGCCACCGGCACCGCACCTGCAACGACTCTTACTCTGCGCAGCGCCCCCGCTGCCCAGCAGGTGGCTTTGTTCGCGGCAGACGGCACCCAGCTGACTGATCCCATGAACGTGGTGGACGGCGCATACACGCTGACCTACAATACCGCCGACAAGGGCATCCTGCCTGCTGTTTCCATCACCCTGACGGTGAAGTTTGTGGGCGATGACAACATGGCTGACCAGTCTGCTTCTGTAACCGTGGCACTGACTGTCAAGAGCATCGGGCCAGTCCTGTCCGGCAGTGCAAGCAAGGCATATGATGGCACCACCACAGTAACGGACGCCAGCAATCTGACGATCAGCCTGAATGGTGTCATTGCAGGTGACAACGTGTCTGCCGCTGCGGCTGGCTATGTATATGCAGATGAAACCGTTGGCCAGAGCAAGACCGTTACAGCAAAGGGTATTACGCTGAGCGGCGTGGACAGCATCTTCTACACGCTTGCCCAGACGGAAGCATCTGCCCAGATTGGTGAAATCAAAAAGGCGATGCTGATCGGCCTGACAGAACCTGCGGATACCACCCTTGACGTTTACTGTGCAGACGCTGATGCCGTCATTGGCAAACTGCCTGATACAGTTGTCTACCATCTGGCTGATGGCAAGACGGTCGATCTGAAGGTGGAATGGAGCTGTACTGCCTACGACAGCACGCCTGGCGCAACCAACACCTTTGCCTGGGCAGTCAGCGATAGTGAAAAGCTCGCTTGCTACGAGATTGCACAGAATGTTGCAGATGACGGAACGGTCATCGTAACGAACAGCGCATTCCTGCCTGTTACCGTAACTGGTACAGATACAGCGATCACCTACAATGGTACTGCTTATGATGTGACACAGATGTTTGCTATTGACAGCAATGCCGGTACGGCTGTCTTTGAGATCATTGGCGGCGGTACTGGCGAAGGTACGCTCAATGGCAGTGTGTTGACCATCACCAAGGCCGGTACAATCACCATCAAGGTCACTACCGCACCCAACGCGGCATACGCTGCAGGTGAAGCCACGGCTGTTCTGACGATCAACAAGGGAACTCCTGCTGTGACGGTTCCCACTGATCTGACTGCCTGGTACGGTCAGAAGCTCAGCGACATTGCGCTGCCCACAGCTGACGGCGGTGCATGGAGCTGGATGGACATGAACAGCACCGTGGGCAACTCTGGTGTACAGACGCATCAGGCCATCTTCACACCCGCTGATACGAACCTGTGGAACATCACGACGCATCCCGTGAACATCACCGTCGCCCAGGCTGGCACCAGCTTCGGTGATATGATGGTTTACAATGGCAATGCTGAAACAACCACCTTCACCTACGGCGAAACCATCACGGTGAAGGCGGAAGCAACAGCTGTCCAGCCTGCTGTGTTCAGCCTTCGTTCTCTGATTGCTCCTGCCAAGCATCAGATGGCGTTGTTCATCCGCACTGCTGACGGCTCTGAGGTTCAGATTTCCGAGGCTGTGAATGAGCAGAACGGCGTCTACACCATGACGTACAACACCGCTGGCAAGGCACTGAAAATTGGTGACAATGCACTGATTGCCAAGTTTGTCGGTGACGAGAACATGGCAGACTATCAGGAGACTGTGCTTGTGACGCTGAATCCCAAGGAGCTGACCATCGCAAGCCTGACTGCGCAGGATCGTGTCTACGAACCGGGCAATCAGCAGGTAGCGATTACCGGCACTGAGGTATCCGGCAAAGCCGATGCAAATGATGATGTATCTGTCCTCACTGATGGCATGACTGCTACGATCAGCAGTGAGAATGTCGGCACCTATGATACAGCGCTCATCCCGCAGGATGTGTCCCTGACCGGCAATCATGCAGGCTACTACTTCGCAAGGGGCAATGTGGCCGTGAGCATCCCCAAGGGTGTTGAGATCACTCAGGCGACGCCTTACACTGCGAGTGGCGCACCTGCACAGCCTGTATTCGATCCGATCTATCAGGATGGCCAGACCCTGGGTGATATTCCTGTATCGCTGCCTGCCGGAACCTTCAATGTTCCCGGCACCATCGAATGGGAAGCACCGGGCGATACACCCGTCACCGAAGGTGCCCCCTTCACTTGGGTGTTCACGCCGGATGCCCCCAACTGGAAGCCTGTGACTGGTACCGTGGTCATCTATCCCGATGGCGAACCGCCCGTCATCACCGCACCTGCTGGTGATCAGGAAGTGACGGTATACGAGGGCGAACAGGGAACCATGTTCATCACAGCTGCGGATGCGTCCAGTTATCAGTGGTACATCAATCGTTACGATGGTCTGGGATACGTACCGATCAGCGGCGCAACTTCTGCCAGCTACACCACCAGCGTTGTGAACCTTGGCAATGACGGCTATACCTATTACTGTGTTGCGAGCAATGCGTATGGTAATGCTGAAAGCCCTGTGTTCCTGCTTCAGGTGCTGGAGAAGATCGAAGTTCCTGAGACCGGCGACGAATCCAACATCGCATTGTGGACTGCCCTGATGCTTCTGAGCATCGCCGGATTGACCATCATAACGATGAATGGTCGTAGAAGCAAAATAACCCGTTAACGTAAAAAAGCCCGCCATGAAGCAGAAAAGTCTGCCGCATGGCGGGTTATTCTATTATCGTTCGGGTGTATCTTTGTGATGGTTGGGGGCAGAATGCGTTTTCTTTTCAGCACGATGGAGAAACTCCCGAATGGATGCAGGTTGCGTCGATTCGCCGAGCCATGAAGCAACATCCTGCTGGCTCTCCCGTGCCAACTGCGTATTGTAGTGCTTCCCATATGCCTGCTGTAACCGTGCAGTAGCTTCTGCAGCGGCATCGTTGCGTATCTTTTGCTGATCTTCTGCTTCTGCCTGACTTTGCAGCTGCTTATACTGCTGCAGGGCTACGTCCAGCTCAACCGAATACTGTTCCTTCTGCTCGTCCAGCTTGTGCAAGCTGGCCTCCATGGCGGTGACTTCACTCTGTACTGCCTTGACGCCAGCGTCATCCGCACAGCCGAGATCCAGCAGAAGGTTCTCTATTTCGGACCGCAGCTCTTCGATTTCTTCTGTGAGCGTCGTGATCTGCCGGGACAGGTCGTGCTGCTTGATGATATTCAGCTTGGAGGTGTTCTTCTGCTCTGCCACCAGGGCTTTGCGAGTTCTGGTTTTCTGCCTGATCTGCTGCGTAAGTTCGTTGTACCGCTTCAGTTTCGGCTGAGTTGCCTGAATGGTTGCGGCGCGCTTATCCATATTCCTGAGGATGACCTTGATCTGATGGCAGACCACGATCAGCTTTTCGCGCAGTTTAGTCAACTGGTCAGCGACGGAGGCGGCCGCATCAGCTACAAGCTCAGTCAGCATGGCGACCAAATCCTTCAGCTCCCGCAGCAACGCATTGTCAGCTTTGATCTGCCGGTTCAACTCACATCGGTCAGAGATGATGCCCTTCTTCTCCATCGCACGGGCAGCAACACCCTCATGGATGGTGGGCTGTTCGTCCAGTCCGCGCTCGGCATGGCTGCGGTGATCAACACGTTCGGCAGAGCCCACTTGTTCCAGATGTAAATTGACGATATCCGCCCACGCACTGCGCCAGAGAATCAACTGGCTCTCGCTGTTCCAGCGCTCAGTGATGGGATTCTGCCTGCCGTAGGTGGTGCTTTTCGGATGCTTGGAGGCACGCTTCAAGCCTTGGGCTTCGCCGTCAGCAGAGGTCATGTACACCTTCTTCTTGCCGACCAGATAGGGATACTGCTTCTGCCAGCCCTCGTCCTGCGCATGAATGAATTCGGCTGCCGTGAAGCCGCGCTCCTCGTCGCCACGGATGCACAGATACTCCTTTTCTGTTTTGTACTGCCACTTGCCATGCTCATCCAGCGGACGGATCGTCAGCAGGATGTGAGCATGGGGATTATGACCGGGCGGGTCTGGATCGTGGATACCCACATCGGCGCACATGCCGTCTGCCACAAACTGCTGCTGGATGTACTCCGTCAGCAGGGTGATCTGCTGATCCGGGTTCAGTTCACGCGGCAGGGCCACCACAAACTCCCGGGCAAGGCGGCTGTCCTTGCTCTTTTCCGCGTCCTCCACGGCATTCCAGAGGGCGGAGCGTTCCTGCCATTCGGTGGGTGCATTCTCCGGCAGAAACACCCGCTCCCACATCAAACCTTTCTTGCGTGTGTAGTCATGGTGGATGCCGTCATACTCGTTTGTCACGCTGGAACAACTCATGTAGGCAGAGGCTGCCACGGCGGATCGTCCTTTGCCGCGACTTACGACTTTTGCCTGCATGTGATAGATGGCCATCGCTGTTCACCTCCTTCATCGTTGCCCAGCCCCGTCGTACCTGCAAGCTGCCGGTGGCAGGTTGCGTCATGCCGCAAATGTGCTGCCAGTGGCAGGACAGCAAGGCGCAGGGTGGGATGGCATATGGGGATATGACAGCACGGCCTGTCGCTCTTCGCAGAGAGCGAAACACCCCCTCGGAGAGCGCACGGCCCCGTCAGGGGAGACCACCGCCCCTCGGGTGGTGAGTCAGTGCGCCCTTCGGGGATAAAAGGAAGCGGAGACGCCCCGGTTGCCCGGAACGCCTCCATCGTCGGTTGCATCGTTACTTGGTTCTCAGCGTACTGCACAGGTACTCCTCCAGTTCGTCGGTGGTCATGGTTCGTGCCAGGGGAAAAACCTTTTCGAGGATCGCTCCGGTCTGGATTAGTCGGCGGGTTCGTGCCTTCCGTTCCTTGTCCCGGTCGCGCATCTGGGCTTCCTCCAGCCGGTGCTGTACCTGGATCAGTTTCTTTTCATGTTCAGTCATGTTCGTTTTCCTTTCTGGTATCAAAAGAGCGGCCATCCGGTACCGGGGTGATACCAGATGGCTGCAGAGTTGGTATTGCGTTGTTGGTCGGTGATGGAGCTGGTATCAGGCACAGCCCTGGCTGGTATTGCAGCAATACCAATCAGGAGCGGTGCTGGTATCAGAAGCTGTCAGCGAAGTCCAGTACCATGGACAGATCATCGTATGCTGGTGCCGGTTTGGTCTGTATGGGTGCGTAAGGATGCACGGCTGCCATTGGCACAGGTGCATACTGGGTTTGCAAACATACGAAAGGCGACCTGCGTGGGGGGGCAGGTCGCCTTCGGGTTATGCGCTTTTCTTTGTGTCCTTATCGGTTTCTTCTTCAGCCTGAGCCGCTGCTGCTTCACGCTCGGCCTTCAGCTCCTTGCGGCGAAGGTACTTCTTGCGGTACATGGCGCGCTTTTTCATAATCTTGTCCTGCTCTGCCTGCTGCTCCGGGGTCAGCTCCGGTTCCTCCAGGGGAATGTCCATCAGACCGATGAACCGCAGGTAGATGTCCACCTGCTGCGTCCGCTCAACGCCGTCCTTCACGGGTGCGTGGACGACGATCTTATCCACGAACTCATTGACCATTCCCGGCGTCAATTCCGGGACGTCTCGGTATTTCTTCGCCAGCTGGATAAATGCCTCCACGTTGGTGCTGTCCGCCTGATAAGCATCCAGCTTGGCCTGATCCTGGGCGATGGCCTCTTCCAGCGCCGCCTGCTCTTGCTCGTACTCGGCGCTCAGCGTTTCATAACGCTTTTCGGGGAGCTTCTCCAGCACATAGGATTCGTACAGCCTTTTGATCAGCACATCCAGCTCGGCAGAACGCTTCTTTGCCTTGGCGATGCTGCGCTGCAATGCCTTGGCCTCGTTTGCCTGCTTCACCTCGGTCGTGGAGCGGATTCGACGTATGAAGTCCTCCTCATCGCGCAGCGCATACTTGCTGACCGTGCGGATCGTCATCAGCAGAAGCTCATTCAGGGCATCGTTGTTGATGTAGTGGGAACAGCACATCGTCTTCTCACGCTGGATGGTCAGGGTGTAGGTGGAGCAGTTGAAGTAGCTCAGGATGCGCTCCGTACCGTCTGCCAGATTGTAGCGGCGGCGGTGGCTGTACAGCCGCTCTCCGCAGTCGGCACAGTAGACCAGCCCGGTCAGCGGATTGGCAACACCGGTGGTGTCGATCCTGCGGCGGGTCGTGCGGGTGCGCTGCGCCAGATGCCAGGTCTCCGGATCAACGATGGCGTCGTGTGTGTTCTCGAAAATCAGCCATTCCTCCGGCGGATTCTTTACCCGCTTGTCCTTATAATGCTTCTTGGACGAACGGAAGTTGACCGTGTGTCCCATGTATTCCGGCTTGGACAGGATGCTGGTGACAGTCTGCCCGTACCAGTCATAGGGGCGGGTCATGTCCAACGTGGTCTTCCGGGAACCACGGTTGCGTTTGGCCATATAGTACCCGGGAGATTCGATCTTCTCTCGCTGAAGCGTCTTGGCGATATCGCAGGAGCCCAGCCCGTCAATGCTGAGCTGATAGATCCGGTGAATGACCGGCGCGGCCTCCTCGTCGATCAGCCAGTGATCCTTGTCCTCCGGATCGCGGATGAATCCATAGATCGGCGCATTGGTGACAGGCTTGCCCGATCTGCCCTTCTGCTGGAAGGCGGTCCGCGTCTTGCGGGACTGGTCGCGGAGATACCACTCGTTCATGATGTTCAGGAACGGGGTGAACTCGTTGCTGTTTTGATCCTCGCTGTCGATGTTGTTGGCAATGGCGATGAAACGGATGTTGTGCTGCCGGAAGAATACTTCTGTATAGTAGCCGGTCTGAAGGTATTCACGGCCAAGACGGCTCATGTCCTTGACGAGAACCGCCGCAACCTTTCCTTCTTCAATGTCGCCCACCAGCTGCTTCCATGCCGGACGATCAAAGTTGCCGCCCGACCAGCCGTCATCGGTGTAGTGTACGCAATTTGAAAAGCCATGCTGGGCAGCATAGCTAAGCAAAAGCGATTTTTGGTTGGAAATGGAATTGCTCTCCCCAGCCAATTCGTCGTCACGGGAGAGTCTTTCGTATAGGGCGGTGATCCGCTGTTCAGCCTGCTTGATAGCCATACTGGCTCCTTTCAGACTGGCGGTTCGTTTGTGGTACAGTCATTATACCACACTTCCCGCAAATGTCCAGCGTTTCCCGCTGGATCAGTCGCATAATCTTATCCTCAAAGGACTCGGTGGCCTCGGGCGCTTGATACACATTCGCCCGGTAGCGGGTGTTGCCGATACGTCGGCTGAACCCAAATGCAGTTTTAATGTTCTCCATGAATTCCTCGCTTTCTGGAAATGTTGGAATGATATCGTGTCGCTTATGCAGTCCATCATTGCTGTTTCCTCTCATTGTTCTCGTGCTTTTGTGTTGGTGTGGCTTTTCAGCCATTGGATCAGGTCAGCCTTCATGACCAGCTTGCGTTTGCCGATGTGCAGCGTAGGGAAATCTGCGCTGCTGAGCAGGTTGTAGGCGCTTGCCCGCGAGATCCGCAGGGCCAAAGCAATCTGCCGGGCATCCAGAATGTCCGGCAGATCATCGAAGAGTTGATAGCTCATGTTCCTCCTTTCCCGCATAGAAAAAGCAGCCACGCCGGGCGTGACTGCTGATATGCGTATGATGTTGTTACTTGGTGTGAGCGTCGAGGAAGTCGCTGTACTCAGCGGATATGAAATCCGTATAGGCAGCGGCGATCTTCTCGATCCGCTTCTTGACTGCGCTGGGGGTCTTATAGCCAACCTTGTCTGCAATTTCCTGCATGGTGTGGCCGTCGTTGCGCATTTGCAGGATGATCCGATCCTGCTCGGTCAGTTTTCCCTTGAACTGTTCGATCTGCATGCTGGATGCTACATGGTTCTCAAACGATTCCCTTGGATCGGGAATATCGTAGAGGGTTTCGCCATCTACCACCGTGCCGTTCTCCAACATATCCTCGATGGAGATGGGTGCGCTCTTCCGACTGTGATTCCACGTCCGCTCAAAGTCACGGCGAACCGTGCTTGAACCATCGTAGTCCGCATTCTGACGATGAAGCCAGATTTCATCGATCACCGGCTGAAGATTGTTTTCCTCGATGGCGATCTCCGTCATCACAGCCACGATGTTGCTGAACTGGCCCCATCCCAGCCACGGCAATTCCTGATCCTTCTTCAGATCGAACAGCCGCTGCAGCGTCCAGTTGGTGCGTTTCTCCATGATCTGCTTGAAATGATGCACCAGCGTGTACGCAATTCGCCAGATGGGGAAGTCGCCGGAGTAGTTCCTCCAGTCGCCGGGAATGGGCTTGTACTCGCCATTCTTGCCGGGAACAAGGATGTACTGCCAAGCTGCCCAGGCGTAGCAATCCCAGATAAGCTCCAGAAAAGCGTCGTTGTCGATCATGCCCCAGTATTCCTCGGAGTTCATGATCGGGCGCATGTTGCGCGGCAGCTTCAAATAGGAAGCCCGCTTCTCTACCAGCTCTCTGGGCAGCGCATAGAACATCATCAACCAGCGCAGGTTGCTGTTGCCCGGAATCACAAAGTAATTCTCAGCTTCCGGTATCTTTAGTTCAAGGGACAAAGGTGTCACCTCCATTCAGTTTTTTACCCCCTCATAGTATAGGGCACGAAAACGGGCTGTTTTTTCCAGGATTTCAAAACTTTTTCAAATTTTTTTGAAAAGATCATGGTTCATCCGTGTGCATTATAACTTGTCTATTGATGTGTGTCTATGTTTTCGGCAGAAGTAGTCAGATAGCGACAGGATTTGCGGGAATAAAGGGCTATACAAGAAAAGCCCGGCAGAACTGATCTACCGGGCTTGATGGATGTTATTCACTTTTGGTTTCTGCGGTTTGCATGATCGTTACACCCAGATGGCTCTTCTGCATCTCTGCGATGCGCTTTCGCAGATCATACAGCGCCGTGCCGATGGTATCGAAGGCTGAGGCAGCGACCTCTTCATGGTTTCGCATGCCCAGCGGATGCAGCGGCGAGGCATCCCCTTCATACAGTGCCAGTGCACCTTCAGCAAGCAGACGGATGTCAGCAATGTCATTGCCCACGTTCCAGAAGTATGTGTTCAGCGTTTTGATCTGATCGTTCATCACACATACACCAGCTCTGCATAGATGATTTCTTCAGCACAGGCACGGATGTTGTTCATGGCACCCACCCATGCCATCTGGTCGCATCCTTTGAGTTCTTCCGTGATACCTTGGGTGACCTTCATAGCTTGGATGAGGCTTTCCAGTCGTTCGGTAGCCTCCTGATTGAATAAAGCGAGGTACTTGAACAGTTCGCCAGACAGCACCAGCTGGTTGAAGGTAACGGGACGATGCTCCCGCAGGAAATCCTTGCGCTGACGGCCCCAGAAGCCGATGTCACCGGCATCCGGAGGCAAAGCAAAGTTAGGGAAGTAGTAGTCACCGACTTTGACATAGGGGATGGTCAGGTCAGATTCACGCTCGTTATTCATGTTGCAGCTCCTTTCGTAGTTCAGTCAACGGTTACAGGCAGAATGCTGCTTCTTTCCTCATAACCGCATCCATTCACCACAAACGAACCGCAGTCATGATGTATTGGAGGATAAATTCCTCCTTTACATATTAACCTCTGCAAGGATATGTTCAGACGGCGAAAAAAGATCAGCTTTACGGAGCTGAATGAAAATGCCGGATGGGTGGATTTGCAGGAGGAAATCAGCCCAGTGATGGAAGCCGTGCAGCAGCTGAAGCCGGAGGAAAGGCTGGTTGTGGTGCTGCATTATGTGGACGGCCTTTCCGTAAAGGAAATGGCAGCAGCCCTTCAAATGAACATCAACACCGTCAAAACCCGGATGTATACTGCCCGGAAACGATTATCCCACACGCTCCTTGTGGAATGGGAGGAAGAAAAATGAAGCAGGAAACCTTTCAGAAGGAACTGAAAAATCTGACCCCTGATGTGCCGGAAAGCTTTCAGAAGAAAATGAGTGCTTTCCTTGATGAGAAAGTGTATCAGGAGGTTTACATGAAAGAAAGCACAAAAAAGAAAGTGCGAATGGGCTCCAGAACGGTGGTATTGGCTTTTGTGATGGTGTTGGTGCTGTGCACGGCGGCAGTGGCGGCCAGCCTGAACCTGTTCGGGCAATTGGATGATGGCTTGGAAAATGACAACCGCATGGGGGCTTTGAACGAAGCGGCGGCTCCCGTACAGCAGCAAGTGACCAGCGAAGGCGTCACCCTCTCCGTTCAGCAAGCCTATTATGACGGAAGCCGGGTGTTTGTAGCTTATCGGATGGATGGGGAAGCAGAGAAGGCAGAGCTTTTTGACGGCATGCCGGAAGGCCTCACATGGGACTGGGAAGAAAACGCCGTTTTCGGGGAACATTTTTCCAGCGATTCTGCTGCGTTCCAGAAAATCAGCAAATGGCTGGATGGCACGGAGCCTCGATACGCCGTATGGCAATCTACGGCCACCCATGATTGTCTGGAGCTTGCGGACGGCACGATTCTGGATATTGTGGGCGGCGAAGAATATGAATTACCTGATGGAAGCCGCATCGGCTGGAAGGAGTGTGAAGTGCCAGAAAATAAGCAGGCAAAGAAGCTGGACGTGGTCATCAGCCTCTTTACCGGGCGCAGCACCTACTATCAGGATGCAAACGGCTTTAAGCGTTCCTATGAACAGCTAGGACAGACGGATATGCCCTTTGCCGTGGAACAAGATGAAACAGCGAAAGCCTATCATGGACAGGTAAACAAGAAGGAATGGCAGGCAACAGCCAGCCTTGTGGCGAACATGGTGGATATCCGCGGTATCGTTACCGTTACTTGCCCCGAAAGCTGGACGGCGGCCTGGAACACCTATGATGAACGGAACGAAGATGCCGATTGCATTGTTGCGTGGCAATTGTATGTGGACGGGAAAACGGCGGAAGGCCATAACCTGAACGCGTATTGCAAGAAAGTAAGTGATACCTGCATGGAATACGGTGTGTGTTTTGCTCGTGAAGATTTGCAGGGCAAAATGCGGCTGGTGCCGGTGTTCAATAAGAGCGGAACGCAGATAGACAAGGGCATTGACCTGAAAGTGGTAACGGAATAACAAGCATCCATCAGCAGCCGGGCGAAATGCCCGGTTTTTTTGAAAAATCGGCCGAAAAAAGTGTTGACAGGGAAGAGAAGATGTGGTATTATTACTAACGGCTTGAAAGAGCCTGTGCCAAAGACAGCCGGTGCTGTGTTTCGGGTGATTCGCTCCCCGGAATGACGCTTAAAGGGAAACCGCCAGCCGAGGTGCGAGGAAGCATGATTTCATTATGATTTTTTATGCCCTTGTGCCCATGCACAGGGGTTTCTTTTATTCCCAGCCGGACGGAAGGTGAAAAAGAAAATGAGCAAGAATCTTGAAATCAAGAAGCAAGTCGTGGCGGAAATCGTTGAAAAGTTCAAGGCTGCACAGTCCATGGTGGTTGTGTCCTTCAACGGCCTCAACGTGGAACAGGTGACCAACCTGCGCAAGCTGTGCCGCGAACAGGAAGTGCAGTACTGCGTTCTGAAGAACCGTCTGGTGCTGCGTGCCATGCAGGAACTGGGCATCACTGGCCTGGAAAACCTGATGGAAGGCCCCAACGCTTTTGTTTTCGGTACCAAGGACGTGACGGATGCCCCCAAGGTCATCAATCAGTTCATCGAAAAGAACAAGCTGCAGTCTCTGGAAATCAAGGGCGGCCTGATGGGCGAAGAAGTGCTGGATGCCAATGGCGTCAAGGCGATCGCTGCCCTGCCCGGCCGGGAAGAACTGCTGGCCACGCTGGTTGGCTGTCTGGTATCTCCCATTTCCTCTCTGGTTGCGGTTCTGGACGAAATCGCCGAAAAGAAGGAAGCTGCCTAATTGGCAAACACGCCGCATGAAATATGCGGAATTACAAAACAAAAACCTACAAATAATGGAGGAAGAGTACAATGACTCATCAGGAAATTTTGGACGCCATCAAGTCCATGACGCTGCTTGAAATCAAGGAACTGGTTGACGCCATGAAGGAAGAATTCGGCGTGACCGGTGCTATCGCCGTTGCCGGCGGTGCTGCCCCCGCTGCTGCTGCTGCCCAGGAAGAAGAAAAGACCGAATTCGACGTGGTTCTGGTTGACGCCGGTTCCGAAAAGATCAAGGTCATCAAGGCTGTGCGTGAATACGTTGCCGGTCTGGGCCTGAAGGAAGCCAAGGAATTTGTTGAAGCCGTGCCGAAGGCCATCAAAGAAGGCGTTTCCAAGGAAGAAGCCGAAAAGGTCAAGGCTGCTTTCGCCGAAATCGGTGCCAAGGTGGAAATCAAGTAATTTCTGCTTGCAAAGCAAAATCGCCCAAGGGGTTACCCCTTGGGCTTTTCATTTGCCCAAAAGAATGTGTTCAGTGCTTATGGAGGAAGTTTTTCAAGCGATCAGGTGGTCAGGGTGTTTTCCTGACCCCGGTAAACCACGAATTTGCAAAAGAGGA
The DNA here is from genome assembly GCA_045590215.1 of Clostridia bacterium. Classification (GTDB taxonomy): domain Bacteria; phylum Bacillota; class Clostridia; order Christensenellales; family Aristaeellaceae; genus RUG563. The sequence goes on from JAZNQO010000013.1 coordinate 17,087, forward strand.
ATTCCAAAACGAAATTGGCGATCATGGTGAGGGCGAGGATGATGAAATCATTCCAGCCGGCTCCTTCCGCCAGATGTCCCAGCCATGTGGACAGGGGCGTGAACACCGCATAAAAGCCCAGCACCTTCAACATGGCTACCTTCACATTGGCGGCGGATTTGAAGGTGTAGCGGCGGTTCAGGGTGAAATTCCACAGGATGGAAAGCAGAAGGGATGGCAGATAGCACAGCCAATAATCCCTGATGAATAATTCAAACAGGGCAAAGGAGCCGATTTGAATCAACCCGGCAGAGATGGAAAAGAGAGTGAATTTCAGGGCCTGCATCCAGTTTTTCTTTTCATTCATGTGAACAGCCTCTTTCGTAGGGTGGGTGGGCGTGATGCGGATTTATTTTGCGGCAGGTTCCGTGGAGGGGGTGGGCAAGGGTTGCTCCGGCAGCATCACGGAGAAACGGGAGCCGAAATCCTCCCGAGAAACGATTTCAAAATACCCCTGATGCCTGTCTACAATCCATTTGGCAATGGAAAGGCCGAGGCCGTTGCCGCCGGTGGCACGGGTGCGAGAGGAATCGGAGCGGAAGAAGCGATCGAAAATATGCGCCATATCCTCCTGCCGGATGCCGATGCCGTTATCCTGCACCTCAAAGCAGGGAACGCCGTCTTTCATCCGGGCAGAGAGGGTGATGGAATCGTCCTTGGCGGTATACTTGATGGCGTTATCGGTGAGGATGCGGGCGGCCTGTTTGAGCATGGCAGGGTCGCCTGTTGTAAAAACAGGCATATCGCCTGTGAAACGCCAGCGTCTGTCCGGCGTGATCATCTGATATTCTTCATAGACTTCTTTGATGAGCGCGGTCAAGTCAATCCGGGAGAGGACGGGCTGGTTTTTTCCGCTGTCGCCTCTGGCAAGGAACAAAAGCTGCTCCACAAGGCGGTTCATGTGCTCGGCCTCGGATTTGATGGCGGCGATGCCTTCATCCAGCACCGTTTTATCTTCCTTGCCCCAGCGGCTCAGCATATCGGCATAGCCCTGAATGACGGCGATGGGGGTGCGAAGCTCGTGCGAGGCGTCGGAAACGAAGCGGTTCTGTTCCCGGTAAGAATTGTGCATCCGGGAAAGCAAATCGTTGATGGCCTTTTCCAGGCCCTGCAATTCCTTGTCGCCGGTGCGAAGCTTGCTATTGGGGGAAAGGGGGGAGACGGTAGCCAGAGCGTCTTCCAATTGGTGCAGGGTTTGGGCGTCCAGCTTCTCATTGGTGAGCTGCTGGGTGGTAATGGCCATTTTTTCAAGCGGCCATAAAAGCTGCCGGGCGTTGCGGCGGCCGGTAAAATACTGAAAAACAAGCACAAGGGCTTCTACCGCCAACAAGCCCCCGAAGCCATAGAGGAAGGCCGTGAAAAAGGCGGTGTTCTGGATGGTATGGAGCAATTGATCGCCGTCGGTGAAAGAATAGGCAATGGTTGGGATTCGCTGGAAAAAGGGCAGGGATTCGTCCCAAGAAAGCAGCCGGCTGGCATGCGTGTTCAGCGGCGTGCCGGCCCCGGCCTCCCCGGCATAGCAGAAGATGAATAAGAGCAAAAGGCACAACAAAATATCCACCAGCAGAAAATTCCGCAGCATGCGGAAAAACCACACCCTGTTGATGCGGTTGGCAATGGAGCGGGTTTTGATGGATTGGGGTTTGTTCGGCGTGCTCATGCGTCATCCCTCAATACATAGCCCACACCTCTGACGGTGTGCAGCAGTTTTTTCTCAAAAGGATCATCAATCTTATTGCGCAGATAACGTACGTACACGTCCACGACGTTGGTTTCGCCCATGTATTGATAGCCCCAGACCTTGGTGAGCACCTGCTCACGGGAGAGAACATGGGTTTTATTTTCCAGGAAATATTGCAAAAGGGCAAATTCCCGGCCTGTCAGCTCGATTTCCGTGCCGCTTCTTGTGACCCGATGCCGGGCGGCATCCAAGGTTAAATCGGCGCAGGAAAGCAGGCTGCTTTCTTCTGCCTGGGCGGCTCCTTTGCGCAGGGCAACCCGGATGCGTGCCAGCAGCTCTTCAATGGAAAAGGGCTTGGTAATATAGTCATCTGCGCCCATATCAAGGCCGGTCACTTTGTCCATCACGGCATCCCGTGCGGTGAGCATAATAACGGGCAAAGAGGAGGTCTTGCGGATGCGCCGCAAAACCTCCAAGCCGTTGATGCCGGGCAGCATGATATCCAGAAGCATCAGGTCAAAGCCGCCTGCTTCCGCCTTTTCCAGCCCTTCCCGGCCATCAAAGGCTTTTTCCACTTCATAGCCCTCGTGGGATAATTCCAGCTCCACAAACCGGGCCAGCTTTTCTTCGTCTTCCACCACAAGAATCTTCGGCATGATGATGTCCTTCTTTCAAAGGGGATTATTTTTCGTCAGACGGGTTGGAAATTTCGGACAGCTGATCGAACATATGGTTCAGCTGATTATTTTCGGGAAAATCCGGGCCGCTGAAACGATACTTGCAGCCGAAGAACAGGCCAAGCAGCATCAGAATGAGGCCGGCAGGGAAGAGGATGAGCAAGAGGATAATGAAAGCGGTGATGGTAACGGAAAATTTATTTTCGCCCTTGCGATAGATGGAAAAGCGGTTACGGTTGCCCTTGGCAAACAGGTCAGAAAGCGTCTGGCCGAAAGATTTGTTCTGTTCACTCATGTTCTTTCTCTCCTTTATTCATTATTCATTGATATGGTCGTTCTGGTGATTTTCGTGGGCTTGCTTTTCGCCCTGCACGGTATCGGCGGCCTGATTGATGATTTTATTGATACTGTTGTTATCGCCGAAACAGGGGCCGGAAAACTCATACCGCATGCCTACAAACAGCCCGACGAACAGAAGAATCACAGACAGGGGCCAGATGAACACCACCAAGAGAACCAGCACCGTGATGGGCATGGAGACCAATTCTTCTTTATGACGGAAGATGGTGAAGAAATTGGCGTTGCCCTTCTTGAACAGATTGCAGATGAAGTTCCAGAACTTCTGCAGGCCGGAAACAAATTCCTGCTTGCCATTTGTCTGCACGGGCACGGGTTCCGGCTGGGGCTGGGTGGAATACTGGGCGGTGGAAGCAGCTTCTGTTTTCACTTTGCCTGCGGCTTCCAGCATGACAAGGGCATCCAGCATATCCCAGTCGCACATTTCCAAGGTGCTCTTGGCTTCTTCGTAGGTAACATTGGCTTTCTGGCTCAACTTTTCTACCATTTCAAAATGATCCATGTTTCGTTCCTCCTAAAGCGTTTTGCTTTCCTTTGGTTTACGGGTATAGCATAACGCCTGAAGATAAAAGAATAAGGGGAGAAAGATTAGAAGAAAATGAGAATTTACGGGAAAAATTCTTTTTTTCACCGTTTATTGTATCATTTTCGGGAAAAGAAGGCAAGAAAAAACAGGGCAGCCAATGGCATGTCCTGTTTTTTGCTCTGCATCTTTTGCAAGATCAGCGGCGGCCGGCTTCCTTAATCTTGGCAGCCTTGCCCTGACGATCACGCAGATAATAGAGCTTGGCACGGCGAACCTTACCGCGACGGATCACTTCGATATGATCCACACGGGGGCTATGCAGCGGGAAAGTACGTTCCACGCCGATGCCGTAAGATACACGGCGAACCGTGAAGGTTTCACGATTGGAGCCGTTGCGCTTTGCGATCACGGTACCCTCAAACGCCTGAAGACGTTCGCGGCTGCCTTCCACAACCTTGACGAAAACACGCAGGGTGTCGCCAACGTTAAACTGGGGCAGATCGGTACGGAGCTGCGCCTGTTCGATCGAACGGATGATTTCGCTCATTGAATAGTTCCTCCTTCCCTCATAGGCGTTCATACAAAAGCGTCTGCTTTTCAGCGGACCGCCCGTTTCACACAAACGCAATTATAACATACAGAAAGAAAGAAGGCAAGGGATTTTTTGCATCTTTTTGCTTGAAAAAGCAGAAAATTTCCTGCTCTTTGGGGCAAAAGGCAGGGGAAAGCAAGAAAAAACGCTTCCATATGAAATGAAAGCGTTTTTAGAGGCATAGAATTAAGCGAAGAACAGCTGGCTGAGGGTCATGGGATCGATATATTCGCCGTCCTTATACACACGCATATTGCCGGAAGCGATTTCGTCGATGAGCATGACGTTGCCGTTTTCGTCATAGCCGTATTCGAACTTGATATCGTAGAGGATGAGGCCTTTTTCTTTCAGGTCGTCAGCCACGATCTGGGTGATTTTCTGGGTCATTTCCTTGACGGTGTCATATTGTTCGTCGGTCATGACATTAAGAGCCACCAGAGCGTCCTTGGTAACCAGCGGATCGCCCTTGGCATCATCCTTGAAGGTCATTTCCACATAGGCAGGCAGGTCGGCACCGGATTCGATATAAGCACCGTAGCGGCGGATGAAGCTGCCTACGGCCTTGTGGCGGCAGATCACTTCCAGACCCTGACCAAAGGGCTTGGCAGCCTTGACTTCCATGGTGGTGTTCTGCAAATCAGCATTTACATAATGGGTGTAGATGCCGGCAGCGTTGATCTTTTCAAAGAAATAGATAGACATGCGCAGGTTCACATCACCAACGCCCTCGATGGTGAGGCCAACGGAATTTTCACCGGGATCGAATACGCCGTCTTTGCCGGTGCAGTCGTCCTTGAATTTGAGCAGGTAATTGCCATTATCCAAAGCATAAACGTTCTTGGTTTTGCCGGTGTAGACCAATTTCAGGTTTTCCATGTGTGCGTCCTCTCCATTTCTGTAAAGTATAATTCAAAACCAAGAAACAGTATACAGCGAACAAGGCAAATTGACAATGGGCAGATTGTTCAAAAGCTGATTAAATTTTGCCATTTTTCTCTAAAGTGCAATGAAAAATATATTTATTTCTCTTTTCAGAAAGATGGAAATGGTTTATAATGATATTAGACATAATAGGAGAGATAGGCGAAAGCTCTTTTGCGTGTTTGGGGACAATCACATAAATCAAGGAGGGAACCATTTTAATGAAGAAAGTATTGGCTATCATTCTGGCGATCGTTCTGGTGGCAACCGGTATCTTTGCCGGGATCAAGACCAGCGAAGTGAGCCAGAAAGACAACGAGATCGCCTCGCTCAGGAGCGCAGCCTCCGTGAGCGAACAATCCATCGCTTCTTTGGAAGCGGCGGCTGCCAAAACCGCTGCCCAGATGGACACGCTGAATAAAACCCTGACGGAAAAGGAAGACGCACTCACCGCCCTGAATGGCGAAATGGAAACCCTGAAAGCATCCATCGCCGAAAAGGAAACGGAAATTGCTGGCCTCAAGAGCGATGCTGAAATGTTGGTGGCTTCCGTGACTGCAAAGGAAACAGAAATTGTTGCTTTGGAAGAAACCAAGACGGCTGATGCTGCTGCGCTGGATACGCTGAATGCACAGGTGGCTGACCTGAAGAATGCCATAACGGCCAAGGAAGCCCAGATTGCAGATTTGGCAGCACAGGTGACAGCTAAAGAAGCAGAAATTGCTGACCTGACGAAGCAAGTGACGACCAAGGAAGCGTTAGTTGCCGACCTGACGGCGCAGGTTGCCTCCAAGGATGCGGAAATCCTGGCTCTGAACGAAGCGGCCGCTGCTGTTGTTGAAGAAGTTGCGGCTGAAGAAGCTGTAGCTGAAGAAGTACCTGCCGAAAAGGAGACCGTCACCATCTTCTATACAAACGACGTACACACCTACATCGACAATGTTCCCAATGAAGAAAAGGGTGAAAAGGTTGCTATCCGCTATTCCACCGTTGCCGCTCTTCGCAAGAACACCGAAAACGCTATTTTGGTGGACGCCGGTGACCATGCCCAGGGTACAGCCTATGGCAGCATGGATAAGGGCGAAGTGATTTCCAAGCTGATGAGTGCTTCCGGCTATGACGTGGCCACCCTTGGCAATCACGAATTTGACTACGGCATGACGGGCTGCCAGAATATTGTGAAGTGGGCCCAGTTCCCCTATGTGAGCTGCAACTTCTATAACGAAGAAAACGGCGTTGTTGGGGATCCTGTGCTGGCTCCCTACGAAGTGATTGAAGTGGGTGGGGTGAAGGTTGCCTTCATCGGCATCACCACCCCCGAAACCTTCACCAAATCCACTCCTGCCTATTTCCAGAATGAAAAGGGCGAATATATCTTCGGTATCGCCGGCGGTACCGACGGCAAGGCGTTGTACGAAGCCGTGCAGAAGGCCATTGACGCTGCCAGGCTGGAAGCGGATTATGTGATCGCTCTGGGTCACCTGGGCGTGGACGAATCCTCTGCTCCCTGGCGTTCCACAGACGTGATTGAAAACACCTGCGGTCTGGATGCTTTCATTGACGGCCATTCCCATACAGAAACGGAAAGCAAGGAAGTGATGGATAAGGACGGCCATGCCGTGCTCCTTACCCAGACGGGCGAATATTTTGATGCCATTGGCCAGATGATCATCACGGCCGACGGCACCATCACCACCAAGCTGCTCACCCACGCTGAACTGACGGATGTTGTGCCCGATGAAGAGGTGAAGGGCCTGGAAGACGCATGGATCACTGAAATTGACGAAATGCTGGGCGAAGTGATCGGCAGTGTTTCCTACACCTTTGACAACTACGACGCCGAAGGCAACCGCCTTGTGCGCAAGCAGGAAACCAACACCGGCGATTTCGTTGCCGACGCTCTGGTATACCTGTTTGAAAACATAGGCTTGGACGTGGACTTCGCCATCATGAACGGCGGCGGCATCCGCAACAAGGCCATTACCGGCGAACTGACCTATAAGAGCTGCAAGAAAATCCACACCTTCGGCAACGTTGCTTGCCTGGTGACCATCAAGGGTCAGCAGATTCTGGACGCTCTGGAATGGGGTGCCCAGGCTCTGCCTGACGTTGAAGACGGCGGCTTCCTGCATGTGAGCGGCCTGCGCTACACCGTGGACGCTTCCATCCCCTCCACCGTACAGGCGGATGATAAGGGCATTTGGATTGGCGGCCCCACCGGCGAATACCGGGTGAAGGACGTGCAGGTGTTCGATCAGGAGAAGCAGGAATTTGTTCCCCTCGATCCGGAAGCGGAATACAATATAGCCGGTTACAACTACACCCTGCGCGATCTGGGCGATGGCTTTTCCATGTTCCGCGGTGCCGATACAGTGCTGGACTATGTGATGGAAGACTACATGGTGCTGGCTAACTACATCGGCTCTTTCGATGACGGTGCCGTTGTGGGCTATGAAGAACCCCAGAACCGCATCACCATCATCCTGCCGGAAGCGGAAGAAAATGAAGAACCTGCACCCATCACCGTGGGCGGCCTTGACAACAACGTTTGGACCACCCAATACGGCAACCTCTATTGCGATTGCGAAGCGGAAACCTTCATTGGCGATATGGGTCTCAACTGGGGCGATATCGTAACCGTCACCATCAACGGCCAGATGCTGGATCTGCCTGTTGTGCCCACTTATTCCTATGTGGATGCAGGCGAACCAGCCATCATCGTTGGCATGACGGATGAAACCGGTGCTCCCACCGGCTATGTGTCCTTCGCTATCAACATGGGCAACTTCACCGAAACTTACGGCATTGCTGCCAAGCAGACCGACGAAGCCGGTAACTGGTGGTGGACGGCCATGGACGGCGTGGCATTCCCCCTGGAAGTGACCTTTGAGCTCAAGGAAAAGGACGGCTATCGTGCGGAATACATCATGCGCGAACTGGCTCGCACCAATGAACGCACCGATTATACCCACCTGACCGACGAACAGTTTGCCAATTTCCGTGCCGTAAAAACCACCGGCATGGGCGAAAACAAGCTGTATCGCTCCTCCAGCCCCATCAATCCTGAACTTGCCCGGAACACCTATGCCGATGCCGCCATGGAAGCGGCCAGCGTGAAGACCGTTATGAACCTTGCGGATAATCAGGAAGACGCTGCCGGTTATGAAGGCTTTGCGGATACCTATTATGCCAAGCAGAACGTGATTTACCTGTGTCTGGGCGTGGATTTCAAGGCGGCTGATTTCGGCGAAGGTGTGGCCAACGGCCTGCGCTTCATCAGCGAAAATGAAGCTCCCTACATGATCCACTGCACCGAAGGCAAGGACCGTGCCGGTTTCGTGAACGCCATTTTGGAATGCCTGATGGGTGCTTCCTATCAGGAAGTGGTGGCGGATTATATGACTACCTATGACAACTACTACGGCATTGCCGAAGGCACCGATAAGTATAACGCCATTGCGGAAAGCAATATCATTGCTTCCCTGAAGGCCGCTTTCGGAACCGATGATCTGCCCAAGGCCAATCTGGCCGAAGGCGCAAGGAACTATCTCCTTGGCATTGGTATGACCGATACGGAAATCGACCAGCTGATTGAAAAGCTGAAGTAAGTTTCTCAAAAACCCGCAGAACTGCTGCTGCAAAAGGCGGCAGTTCTTTTTTTGTTTGCCCCAAACAGCATAAAGGAAAGGAAAAAGAAGCATAGTAACAAAAAGGGAGGGAGAAGGATGCAAATCAGAACGGATTTGGCCATGGAAAGCAATGTGAGGCCGGGCATGGCAGGCATCGGGCATCATGCTTGTGCATTCGGAAGAATAAAAAAGACAGAGGTGACCGTGGAAACGGAAGGGGCGTCCCGGCTTTTGCATAAGCCCTGTGGCCGATACATCACCTTTACTTTTGACGAGCTGTATTATGCGGACGCAGGGGAAAGGACGATGCTCAGCCGCCTGATTGCCCAAACGCTGCAAACCCTATTGCCAAAAGACGGAGAAATTTTGGTGGTGGGGCTTGGAAACCGGCGCATCACGGCGGATGCCCTTGGCAGCAAGGTGCTGGATCATCTGCTGATAACGAGACATTTGGGGCAGAAAGAAAAGGGGGGAGCGTTTTGCAGCCTTCGCAGCGTTTGCGCATTGGCTCCCGGTGTGCTTGGCGTGACGGGCATGGAAACGGCGGAAGTGATCCGGGGCATTGTGCAACATGTGAAACCCAAGGCCATCATTGCCATTGATGCCTTGGCCGCAAGGGAATCAAGCCGCATTTGCACTACAGTGCAGCTGACGGATACCGGCATTTTGCCCGGCAGTGGCGTGGGCAATCATCGCATGGGATTGAGCCGGGAAACGCTGGGGGTGCCCGTGATTGCCATTGGCGTGCCGATGGTGGTATATGCCACGGTGATTGCACGGGATGCGCTGAGCCTGATGATGCAGGATATGGGCATCAACGAGGAAGAGCACGAAAAGGCCATGGACAGCCTGATCGAAAAAACCATGCAGCATGCGCTGGGAGATATGGTAGTAACCCCCAGAGAAGTGGACGAAATGGTGGGGAAGGTGGCGCAGATTATTGCGGACGGCATCAATGAAGCGGTGCAAAGCGGCCTTTCCCACGAAGAATTGATGTGCCTTTCGCATGATAGCCTGTGATAGTGCATATACTATCATGGGGTGATAAGCTTGAAAGGGAAATTATGCAGATTTTTTGCTGTATTGCTGGCTTTTATTTTGGCGCAGCTTTCCATGGTAAAGGCGGAAATACTGGTGGAATTGCAGCCGGTGGCGGCAGAGGAAGGGTTTTCACTGGAAGTGGTGAAGATGGAAAAACCAAGGAGAAATTTTCGGGTGTATATCTATCACACCCACACCTATGAAGCCTATACCATGACGGAGGAAACGCAGTATAATCAAACGGAAAGATGGAGAACGGCGGATGGGGAATATAACATGATCCGCATCGGCGCAGAGCTGAAAAAGGAGCTGGAGGCTGCCGGTGTTTCTGTGACCCACGACCAAACGGCTTATGAGCCGCCGAAGCTATCGTCCGCCTATGCACGATCCCTGGAAGGGCTGGAAAAGGCAAGGGAAGCAGGCTATGATTTATATATTGATTTGCACCGGGACGCCTATTCCATGGGCAACGGCCCCAACACAATGGCGCGGGATGGTCAGAAAATAGCTCGTGCGCTTTTCCTGATTGGGCAGGGAGCCAGCTTTGAAGGGGAGGAAAAGCCGGACTGGGAGCAGAATTTTCAGGCGGCGAAATGGATATCCGACGAAATGAACGGATGCTTGTCCGGCCTCAGCCGGGGTGTTTCTCTCAAAAGCGGACGCTATAACCAGCATGGAGCCGAGCCTTGCATATTGATTGAAGCCGGGAATAACGAAAACACGCTGGAAGAGGCTCTTTTGCTGATGCCTTATGTGGCGCAGGGTATTTTAAGCTATTTCGATCATTTGGAATTGCAAGAAGCGCAATAAAATGATATACTGCAAAATAAGGGATGAAAAATCCGAAAGATGAAGGAGAAGAGGCATGGAACGGCAGGAAAGGCGTGCGCCTATCGGGATGTTTGACAGCGGCGTGGGCGGCATCAGCGTATTGCGTGAGGCCAGAAAAATGCTGCCCAATGAGCAGTTCATTTTCTTTGGCGACACAAAAAATGCCCCTTACGGCACGAAAAGCCGGGACGAAGTGCTTGCGCTCAGCTGCAATGCGGCGGAAAAGCTGATGGGCATGGGGGCCAAGGCCATTGTGATTGCCTGCAATACGGCCACCAGTGCTGCGGCGCAGACGCTCCGGGAAAAATACGACCTGCCCATCATCGGCATGGAGCCTGCCCTGAAACCTGCTTCCCTTTTGCATAAGGATGGCTTGATTTTATCTTTGGCCACCCCCGGCACCATCAACGGCGAAAAATACAAGCAGCTGTTTGAAAAATACGGAGATGGGGTGGTGAACCTGCCTTGCCCCGGCATGATGGAGTTTGTGGAGCGGGGCAAAGTGGATACGCCGGCTTTGCACGCCTATCTGGAGCTTTTGTTTTCGCCCTATCAGATGAAGACGCCGGAAGCCATCGTGCTTGGGTGTACCCATTATGTGTTTTTGAAAAAGGCCATTGCAAGGCATTTCCCGAATGTACCACTGATTGACGGTAACGAAGGCACGGTGAGGCAGCTGAAGCACATGCTGGAGGAAAGGAAGTTGCTTGCGCAAGAGGGGAAAGAAGGAAGCGTAACGCTGCTTTCTTCCGGCGATGAAGAAGCAGTTGGGCGGATGGAATGGCTGCTCCACAGCCAAGATTAAAGAAAATGCTGCCGTAAGAGAAGCTGACAGCGGCTCTTGCAGGAAATTTCAAAAAAAGCGAAATTTTTTAAAAAAAGGGCTTGCATTTTTCCGGAATATCTGTTATATTATATGAGCTGCCTGACGAGAGCAGCGTATGCGCCCTTAGCTCAGCCGGATAGAGTGTTTGACTACGAATCAAAAGGTCGAGAGTTCGAATCTCCCAGGGCGCGCCAGAAACGACTTTGTCGAAAGACAAAGTCGTTTTTTTCTCCAATTGGAAAGCATTGGTATGCAATCATGCCAGAGGGCGTGTATTAAAACTGATTTATCGCATGGATTGCATGCAAAACGCAAGGTTTTGATGACATACCATCCCATAAGGAATGGATGCCATGCTACGGCTGCGCCGTTAATTATTTCTCTTTGATGAAATATACTCATATCAAAAAGTTGCTGTAAGGTTTTTATTGCAGCACTATCCACCGCCGCAGGTGACAAACCTTTCCCGTTTCATGCAATTTCAAATTAACCTTGTTGCTCGGCCTTGCAATTTAGGTTTTTCTTATTTATCATTCAAAGGGAGGGAGAAAAATGGACGCAAAGAAGTTTCTGGAAACTTTGCACCTCATGGAAAAGCTGAAAGACACCACACGCCATGCCTATACCAGCAAAAACAGGCACGAAAGCGTGGCGGAGCACACATGGCGCATTGCCATGATGGCGATGCTTCTGGAAGATGAATTTCCGGGGGTGGATATCAATCGGGTGATCCGCATGTGCCTGATTCATGACCTTGGTGAAATTTTCACCGGGGATATTCCCGTCTTTCTGAAAACGGAACAGCACAGGGAAACAGAAGATGCGGTGCTGGCTGCGTGGGTGGAAACCCTGCCGGAACCCTATTGCAACGACTTTGCCGCCCTCTACAGCGAAATGGATGCGTTGGAAACGGAGGAAGCCAAGCTCTATAAGGCACTGGATTCCACGGAAGCATTGCTTCAGCACAACGAAAGCCCCATTGCCACATGGGAGCCTCACGAATATGACCTGCAGCGCACCTACGCCCATAACCGGGTGGCGTTCTCCCCATATATGCAGGTTTTCCGGCAGCTGCTGCTGGAAGAGACAGACGAAAAAATCAAAAACGAAACAAATATCAAGGAGTGAAAGCGTATGGTTAACGTGAAAGGAAAATGGGCCTTCATTACCGGTGCTGCCCGTGGCATTGGGTATCTGACGGCATTGTTCATGGCGGAGCAGGGTTGCAATCTGGTGCTGCATGGCCGCACCAAGGCGCACTGCGAAAAGGTTTTGAACGAAGTAAAGGCAAAGGGCGTGGAAGCCTATGCCGTGGCTGCGGAATTTACTGATATGGATCAGGTGAAAGCCATGCTGCAGGAAATTGATGCCCTGAACGTGCGTATTGACTTTGTGGCCAATAATGCCGGCATGCAGGTGGCCTACCGCAATGATTACTGCAATACGCCGGTGGAAGATTATGAAAAATCCTTCGCTATCAATACCATCGCCCCGGCTCTGATTATGTATCATTTCCTGCCCAAGATGAAGGAAAACGGCTTTGGTCGCATCCTGAACACCACTTCCGGTATCCGGCTGGATCCCCAGCAGGCAGGCTATTCCGCCAGCAAGGCCGCCTTGGATAAAATCACCATTGACCTTGGCTCCACCGTGCAGGGAACGGATGTGATGATTAACCTGACCGATCCCGGCTGGTGCCGTACAGACCTTGGCGGCCCTCATGCCCCTAATGCACCCGAAAGTGCCATTCCCGGCATTGTGGTGGGGCTGTTTGTGGATGACAAGAAATCCGGCCGTTATCTGGGTGCGCCCAATTTTACCGGCATGACGCTGGAAGATGCCGTGAAAAAGGCCGAGGCCGATTTCGACAGCCCCTATTGATGAACGCAATCAAAAACGTCCTGAAAAATCAGGACGTTTTTTTGATGTGCTTTTATCTGGGAAGCTCGATTTTCGGCTCCTTTTCCCGGCAGGGACGATAGATGGAAAAGCGGTTGCCAATGCACTGCACAGGCTCGGCATACACTTTTTCGCAAAGCTCCGCACAGGCTTCCCGTGCAGAAAGAGGGCAGCCCTTCTGCACGGCGCACTTGATCAGCTCCCGTGCTTCCAAGGCATCCCATGCGGCCTGACAAGTGTTCTCGGTGATGCCGTCTTTGCCGATATAGAGGATGGTGGGCAGGGTGTTGCACATGGAGCGCAGAAACGCCCGCTGTTTGCTGTTGAGTTCAGACATAGCATTGTCTCCTTTGTTGATGCGTAAAATAAGGGTTAGTCCACAAAATCGAATTCCATTTCGTCCATGCAGACAGTACTGCCTTCCTGCGCACCGGCATTGCGCAAGGCTTCGATGATGCCGGCTTTGCGCATCGTGCGGTGGAACCAGTTCAGCGATTCTTCGTCGTCGAAGTTCACGCTGCCAATCAGCTGCTCAATGGCCGGGCCGGAAACGAAGAAGGTGTTGCCTTCACGCTCAATCTCATAGCCTGCGCCTTCAAGAATTTCGGGCATGATTTCTTCCTCGGCGAAGGGCGGCGGCACGGGAATTTCGGCAAGCGTGTCCGCAATGCAGTCCATCAGTTTATCAAACCCCTGATGCGTGGCAGCACTGACGGGGAAAATGGGATAGCGATCGCCGATGTGCTCCCGCAGCATTTCCAGCCCCGTTTCGCCGTCCGGGATGTCCATCTTATTGGCGGCGATGATTTGCGGTTTATCGGCCAATTCGCCGTATTTTTGCAGTTCCAGCATGATCTGCTCAAAATCTTCCACGGGATCACGGCCTTCGATGCCGGATGCGTCAATCACATGAAGCAAAAGCCTCGTCCGTTCCACGTGGCGCAGGAAATCATGACCCAGCCCTGCGCCTTCGCTGGCTCCCTCCACCAAGCCGGGAATATCGGCCATCACAAAGTCCTGCCCGTGCCGGGAAGCGATGCCCAGGTTTGGCGTCAGCGTGGTGAAATGATAATTGCCAATCTTCGGCTTGGCCGCCGTCACCACGGACAAAATTGTGCTCTTGCCCACATTGGGAAAGCCAACCAGCCCTACATCCGCAATGGTTTTGAGTTCCAGAATAAATTCACGGCGTTCCGTCTTGATACCGGGCTTGGCGAAGTTGGGAGCCTGCCGTGTGGGCGTGGCAAAGTGCATATTGCCCCAGCCGCCACGGCCGCCCCGAAGGAGCACTTTCCTGCGCCCGGCTTCGTACATATCGGCCACCACAACGCCGCTTTCCTTTTCCCTGACCACCGTGCCTACAGGCACTTTCACAATCAGGTCTTCACCACGCTTGCCGCTGCAACGGCCGGAAGAACCATCCGCCCCAGCTTCCGCTTCGTACTTGCTGCGGAAACGGAAATCCAAAAGGGTGTGCATATTTTCATCAGCCAGCAATACCAGATCGCCGCCCCGGCCTCCGTCGCCGCCGTCAGGACCGCCGTTTTGCACAAATTTCTCTCTGTGAAAGGATACGCAGCCGTTGCCGCCGTTCCCGGCCTTGGCAATGAAGGGTGCGCGATCAACAAATGCAGCCATAGTTTCCTCCCTAAAATAACATAACCAATATAGTATAGCATAGAAGCGGCAGGAATTGCAAATGTTTCTTTGTTGGGTGGGGTGTTTGTGGGGGCTTATGCAGCCCCTGCGCCCCTGCATAAGAGGACATCGTCCGCTGGACTTTGGCAGGCGAAGGGGGTGTGAGGTGGTAAAGAAGGAGCGTGCGCCTGTAACTTGAGGGATAAGAACGGGTTGCGCTTTCCGGGCAAAGGGAAAACAGAAAAGGCGCACGGGAAGACTAAATTCTCCGCCGTATCGCCTTTTTCGTTTTCACCGAATGTTGCTCATTCGGTTGGGCAGCGAAACGCCGCCCTGCTAGGAAACGGATGCGCATGCGTCTTTCACGTTACAGCGGCAAAAGAGCAGGCATAAACCGCTCATGTTTTATCCGCAGTGGGAGGGTTCTGGGGGGATGCCCCGGACGGAATGCAGGGCAGAGCCATGCGCATCACTTCCAGTTTTCAAAAAGCCGTGTGAAGCCGTCCAGCATGCCGGGAAGAGGCACGTTTTCGGCGGCAACGGCAGGGAGGGTAGCGATAAGGGCGTTGTTGAGCAGGATGTTTACTTCACCGATGGGCTGGCCTTTTTGAACGGGTGCGGTGAGGCTTTCGGGGAGGGAAGCTTCAAAAGAGAGGCCGGCTTTCTGGCCGTTTTTGAGCAGCATGGAAAGGCCAGAGCCGAGGGCGGCATCTACCTGTTCTTTGCTGCCCAGCTTAACAGGAACGGAAAGGCCGATGAGGTCGCCGGGCTGGGCGATATGCTCACGATTGTAAGTAGCAAAGCCCCAGTCCATGATGGCACGGGCTTCATCGAAGCGGGTCTGGCTGTTGGGCACGCCCAGCACCACGGCAATGAGCCGCATGCTGCCTTTTTCGGCGGTGGCGCAGAGGCAATATTTGGCCTCATTGGTGGAGCCGGTTTTGAAGCCATCGCAGCCCTCATAAAAGCGCACCAGCCGATTGGTGTTGGTCAGATCCGTCACACGGCCGGAGGGGTGGGTCAGGGTATCCATCCAGATGGAAGAAAACTTAAAATAATCGGGGAAAGCGCAAAGGGCGGTGGCAATCCTGCCCACATCCGCTGCGCAGGTATATTGCCCATCTGCAGGCAGCCCGGTGCAGTTCACATAATGCGTATTCTGAAGCTGCATGGCGGCGGCTTTTTCGTTCATCAGCTGGACGAACTGCGCTTCGGTTCCGGCGATCAATTCAGCAATAGCCACAGCGGCATCATTCGCACTGGCGATGATCGTGGCTTTCATGAGGGTTTCCAAGGGGTAAGCGGCCCCGGCGTCCAGGAAGGCCTGGGAGCCTGTCTGCTTTGCAGCGGTTGGCGAAACGGTAACGATGTTGTCCATGGAAAGGGAACCGTCCTGCAAACGTTCAAAGGCGAGGAGCAGGGTCATGAGCTTGGTGATGGAAGCGGCTGGCCGCTTTTCAAGGGCATTCTTTTCAAAAATCACAGTGCCGGTGTTCGCTTCCATGAGCAGGGCGGATGGGGCAGTGAGGGTAAGGGGACAGCTTTCCTCCAAGGGCTTTGCCTGTGCCATGGGAAGCAGGGCAAAACAGAAAACCAGAACCAAAGCGGCTATACGAAAAAAACGGGACATACTTGCATTCCTCCTTCATAGGATGCAGTATGCCCCGAAACGGGAAGATTTATTGCTGTTCCTTGGCTACGCCGGATTGGATAGCGGCCTTTGCCACGGCCTCGGCCACGGCCTTGCCGACCCTTGGATCAAATGCCTTGGGCAAGATATAATCGGCGGATAATTCGCTTTCGCTGACCAGAGAAGCGATGGCGCGGGATGCGGCCATTTTCATTTCATCATTGATTTGGGAGGCACGCACATCCAGCGCACCCCGGAAAATACCGGGGAAGGCCAATACATTATTGATTTGATTGGGATGATCGCTTCTTCCTGTGCCCACGATGGCAGCCCCGGCGGCTTTGGCATCATCCGGCTCAATTTCTGGCACGGGATTGGCCATGGGGAAAACACAGGGGTTTTGCGCCATGGAGAAAATCATTTCTTTGGAAACGATGTGGGGAGCAGAAACGCCGATAAAGACGTCGGCTCCTTTCAGGGCGTCGGCAAGGGTTCCTTGCATCTTTTCCCGGTTGGTGAAAAGGCTCATTTCCCTGTGGGCGTCGTTCAGGTTTTCCATGCCTTCGCAGAGGATGCCGAATTTATCCACCATGATGATGTTTTGAACGCCAAGGTTCAATAAATGCCGGGCGATGGAAATACCGGCAGCCCCTGCGCCGTTGATGACCACTTTGGCCGATGCCAGTTCTTTTTTCACCACTTTCAGGGCGTTGATGAGAGCAGCGGCCACCACGATGGCGGTGCCGTGCTGGTCGTCATGGAAAACGGGAATATCGCAGATTTCTTTTAGCTTGCGCTCAATTTCAAAGCAACGGGGGGCAGCGATATCTTCCAGATTGATGCCGCCAAAAGAGCCGGAAATGAGGTAAATGGTGCGGACGATTTCGTCCACGTCCTTGGAGCGGATGCAAATGGGGAAAGCGTCCATCCCGGCAAATTCCTTAAAGAGCACACATTTGCCTTCCATGACGGGCATACCGGCTTCGGGGCCGATGTCTCCAAGACCTAGCACCGCTGTGCCGTCGGTAATGACGGCTACCATATTTTTGCGGCGCGTCAATTGCCAGGAAAGGTCATAATTTTTCTGGATCTCAAGGCAGGGTTCGGCGACGCCCGGCGTATAGGCTAGCGATAAATCCCGTGCATCCTTTACGGGGGTTCGGGAGATAACCTCAATTTTCCCCTGCCATTCATAATGCTTTTGCAAAGCTTCTTTTTTTATATCCAAAAGGCTCTCCTCCTTTACCATCACAAACAGCCTTATTATAGCAGAGTTTTCCCGAAAAGAAAGCCTTGAACAGCAAAAATACCATGAAAAGAGCAGGAGAATGAACAAAAATGTCCTTCCTTTTTTATGAAATTGCTGGTATAATATAGATACAGAAAAACCGATATAAGGGAGGAACAGAAATGATGCGTAAATTATTGGCAATGATGATGGTTATGGTGCTGCTTTGCGCCGGGAGTGCCTATGCGGCGGTAACGGTATCGGGGCAGGCTGTGATTCCCGAAATTGATAATGTGAAGCAGTTTCCGCTGCCCGAAAGCGAAGCGATGGACTTTGTCCGGGGGCTGAAAATCGGCTGGAACCTTGGCAATACCTTCGACGCCACCTTCTGGGCCGGATATAACCAGAACGAACTGGCCATTGAAAAGGGCTGGTGCGGCGTTTATACTACGCAGGAAATGATTCAGGCCGTGCATGATGCCGGGTTCAATACCATCCGTATGCCGGTGTCCTGGCATGACCATATGAATAAAGAAACCTTCGCCGTCAGCGAAGCATGGCTGAACCGGGTGCAGGAAGTGCTGGACTGGGCCATTGAACTGGATATGTATGTGATTCTCAACAGCCATCATGATATGGTGAAGGGCTTCTGCTATCCTTCTTCCGAAGAATATGAAAATTCCGAGCGGTTCACAAAGGTTTTGTGGAGCACGCTGGCAGAAAGGTTCAAAGATTACGACAATCACCTGATTTTTGAATCCATGAACGAGCCCCGGCTGGCCGGAACCAATTACGAATGGAGTTTCAGCAAGGATATTCCCGAATGTGCCGATGCGGCAGATTGCATCAATAAGCTCAATCAGGTGTTTGTGGACACCGTGCGCCAAAGCGGCGGCAATAATGCGGAACGCTATCTGATGGTGCCCGGCTATGCCGCAGCCCCTGCCAATGCGCTGGGCAGCTGGTTTGTGATGCCCACGGACACGGCGGAAAACAAAATCATCATTTCCGTCCATGCCTATACGCCCTATAACTTTGCCTTGGCAGACGGCGGAAAAAACACCTTTAACCCCAAGCTGCCGGGAGACTTTACCGAAATTGCCACCTTCATGAATAACCTCTATAAGAAATATGTGCAGGAAGGCATCCCGGTGGTGATCGGCGAATTTGGCGCACGGAACAAGAGCAATAATCTGCAGGATCGTGTGAACTTTGCCGCTTATTATATCGCTGCCGCTACGGCCCGTGGCATTCCCTGCTGCTGGTGGGATAACAACGGCCATACCGGCTCGGGCGAACTTTTCGGCCTTCTCAACCGCCAGACGCTCACATGGCCCACTTATGATATCGTGCTGGCCATGATGCAGTATTGCGATTATGATGCCATTCCGCCCCGGCCTGCCCAGTAAGCATACCACAAGCGAATACGAGGAATAGCTATGAACAGAATTACGCTGGACACAAGCCGCAGCCAAGGAACCATCAATAAAAATATCTACGGCCATTTTTCCGAGCATCTGGGCCGCTGCATCTATCAGGGTTTATATGTTGGGGAACAGAGCGAAATTCCCAACGAAAACGGCATGCGCAAAGACGTTGTAAAAGCCCTGAAAGAAATCAACGTGCCGGTGCTGCGCTGGCCCGGCGGCTGCTTTGCCGATGAATATCACTGGCAGGACGGCATCGGCCCCAAGGAACAGAGAAAGCGCATGGTGAACACCAACTGGGGCGGTGTGGTGGAGGATAATTCCTTCGGCACTCATGAGTTTCTGGAGCTTTGCCGCCAGATTGGCTGCGAGCCCTATATCAACGCCAATGTGGGCAGCGGCACGGTGCGTGAAATGGCTGAATGGGTGGAATATCTCAACAGCGAAGGAGATTCTTCCGTTGTAAAGGAAAGATGGAAGAACGGCCGGAAGGAAGCCTTCAACGTGAAATACTGGGGCGTCGGCAATGAAAGCTGGGGCTGTGGCGGCAATATGCGCCCGGAATATTATGCCGATGAATTTCGCCGGTATCAGACCTATTGCCGCAATTACGGCGAAAACAAGCTCTATCGCATCGCCTGCGGCCCCAGTGGGGATGATTATAACTGGACGGATGTGCTGATGCAGCGAGCCGGGAACTTCATGGACGCCCTGACCCTGCATTATTACACCATCTGCGGCGACGAATGGAACGACAAGCGTGCGGCTACCGGCTTTAACACCGAGGAATATTACCGTATTCTGAACCATTCCGCCAGGATGGAAGAGCTGGTGACCCGGCACAGCAAAATCATGGATAAATATGACCCCAATAAGCGTGTGGGGCTGATTGTGGACGAATGGGGCACGTGGTATGACGTGGAAGAGGGCACGAACCCCGGCTTCCTCTACCAGCAGAACACCATGCGCGACGCCATGGTGGCTGCGATCACATTGAACGTGTTTAACCGCCATTGCGACCGTGTGGTGATGGCAAACCTTGCCCAGACGGTGAACGTATTGCAGGCTGTACTGCTCACCGAAGGCGATCAGATGGTGAAAACCCCCACCTATCATGTATTCGACCTGTATAAGGCACATCAGGATGCCAATGAAGTGGACTGCCATGTGGCCTGCGAAAAGGTGGGCGAAGGGAAGCACACTGTTGCCCAGCTGACCGCTTCCGCTTCCGAAAAGGACGGGAAAGTGACGCTGACGGTGGCGAATGTCAGCTGTGCAGAAAGTACCGAAACCCTTGTTACATTGCGTGACTGCGAAATCGAAGCGATTTCCGGCCGGATTCTGGCAGGAGATATGGCGCAGTATAACGACTTTGGAAAGACGGGAGTGGAAGTGAAGCCCTTCACGGACTTTGAACAATTGGAAAACGGCGATATCAAGGTGAACTTGCCTGCCTGCGCCGTGGCGGAAATCACGGTATGCCTGAAGGCGTAAGGGAAAAGCGGACATGCCGCCGTTGCCTGATAAAGGATATGCCGAATGAAAAGGAACTGCACATCATTATTCAGGAGCGCATTGCCCAAATGCCACAGGCCGAAAAGGCACAGGCGCAGGAGCTGGAAAGACGGCTGAAAATATGCCAAGCCTGCGAAAACCTGAACAGCGGCACTTGCGGCCTTTGCGGCTGCTATGTGGAGCTTCGTGCGGCAAGGGCGAAAATGCACTGCCCGGCCGTGCCGAAAAAATGGTAAAAATCAAAAGACAGCGTTTTGCTATACGGCAGAACGCTGTTTTTTTGTCAGGGCTTCTTGTAAGGTGAGGGCACTGTTTTCCATGAGCAGAGCGCAGAACTCCTCTTCCGTCAGGGTGCCAAGCAGCTGCATGCCGTCCATCCCCAATACATGAAATAAATGATAGCAGTTATCTTTCAGCCGTCCGGGCAAAGCCGAAAGGGGGGTATCGGCGGCGGCAGCGATGCTCTGCACCGGCAGGGGATGGAAGTGCGCCATGCGCTGCCTCCGGGACAGGAGGGCGTCATAATAGCGAAAAGGAGCTTTTCGCCCCTCCGCTGCGGAGGCGTACAGAAGATATAGCCCGGCAAAGGCTGGGGCAAACTGCAATTCGCCCCGCATTGAAGAAGAAACGGACAGCCCAATGAACAAAAAGGACATGATGCCGCCAAGGAAGGTGAGCGCCTTTTGCAGCGTCTTTTCCGGCAGCAGGAAGGACAAAAGGGCTTTCAGCATTCTGCCACCGTCCAGCGGCCAAACGGGCAGGAGGTTGATGAGAAGCAGTAAAAGATTCCCTTTGAAGAAGGACAAAAGCCATGGCTGGGCGGTATGGCACAGCATAGAATTACAAAAGAGACAGCCAAGGAAGCTGAAAAGAGGGCCGGCCAGGGCGCAAAGGAAATCCTGCCAAGGGGTTGCGGCGGCAGTTACAGGCAGCTCCATCACGCCGCCAAAGGGCGTCAGGGTGATCTGGTGCGGCATGATGCCAAACAGCCGCATCACAAAAAGATGGCCGCATTCATGCAAAAGCAGAGCCAGTAGAGAGAAAAGAACCCCTGTATTTCCGGACAGCATGGAAAAAAGAATCAGTCCGGGAAAAATGGGATGCACCTGCAAGAGCGTATTTTTGAAGGAAATGTTCATGGGGATGCGGCTGCAAAAAAGGCGGTTGGGTTAACGGACAAGCCGTTTTTCCGCACATCCAGCACCAGATTGTGCCCGGAGGCCACTTGGCCGATGGTGTCCCCGGCAGAAACTTCGTCCCCCTCTTGCACGGCAACATGGGATAGATGATAATACACCGTTTCAAGTCCCTGTTCATGCCGGATGCGGAGGGTCAGATCCTCCCCTGCGCCGGAAGATAAACTCATCACCTCGCCATCTGCCACCGCCCATATATCAGGAGACGCCGGGACGAAGGAAATATAGGGCGCATGGGTTTCCCAAAGATGCGAAAGACTGCCGTTGCAGGGCAGGGAAAGGGCAGGAGTTTGGTCATCCGCAAAGAAAACGGCCAGCGTTTCTGGCAGAATATTGTCTACAAACGTGATTTTTCCAAGGGACTCATCCCAGTCGTCGTCCACAGTGCTCTGAATGGCGGTCAGAACCGTTTGCCCATCCGGCAATTGATGATTGTAAATGGATGCAAGGCACACCATTAGCAGCATCAGAAACGCCAGATTACGGTTCAGCTTCAGAAAGGCACTGGGCCTTTTCTGAAAGGGGATGGTTTCGTATGGGGGTATTTTTTCAGGGGGGATTTGCTGTGTTTCTTTAATCATGGGGCAGGCCTCCTTCCATATGTTGAAAATATATGATGAAGGAAAGGAAAAGATGCGCCCGGATATGGGGGAAGCGATTGCAAAACGGTACAGAATATGGTATATTATCGGGGAATGGAGATGGAGGCAAAAAACATGAGTGAAACCCTGAAAACGGTGGAGATTTTTACGGACGGCGCATGCTCCGGCAATCCCGGCCCCGGCGGCTGGGCGGCGATTTTGCGCTATGGGCAGCATGAAATGGAACTGAGCGGCAGCATGCCCCAGACCACCAATAACCGCATGGAAGTGTTCGCGGTGATCAGCGCACTGGGCAAACTAAAAATGCAGTGCAATGTGCAAGTATATTCCGATTCTGCGTATCTGGTGAATGCCTTTAACGAGCATTGGCTGGATAACTGGCAAAAGCGGAACTGGAAAAACAGTGAAAATAAGCCAGTAGAAAATCAGGATTTGTGGCGGCTGCTGCTGCTGACCATCCGGAAAAAAGGGCATATCATGACTTTCCATAAGGTGAAAGGCCACGCCGACCACCCGGAAAACATCCGCTGCGATGCCTTGGCCAGGCAAGCTATTCAGGATTATTTGAAGCGCAACCCAGACATGGGCGACATGGACACGGTGTACATCAGCCATTCCAAGGAATGAGGAAAGACAATGATCGAGCTTATTGCATTTTTAGAAAAAGATATTGATACAGTGTTTGACATTCAGCAGGCGGCATACCGCCCCTTATTTGACAGATATCAGGACACGGAAACCAGCCCATACATGGAAACAAAAGAAAAGATGCTGGAAAAATATCGCAGGGCGCATGGGTATCTGTTTGCGAAAAACGGACAGGCGGTAGGCTGCGTGCGCATATACACGGACGAAGAAAACCATAAAGGCAGGGTATCAGCTTTGGCGGTGCATCCTTCTTGCCAGGGGCAGGGCATTGCCCAGACGGCCATGCGGCTGATTGAAAAAAAGCATGAGAACATCAAAGACTGGTATCTGGACACCATTTTACAGGAAGAAGGCAACTGTCACCTATACGAAAAGCTGGGCTATGTGCGAACCGGCACAAAGGAACTAAAGCCCGGCATGACGCTGGTGTTTTACGAAAAGCACACATAAAAAGTTCCCCCAAGGGCTAAAGCCTTTGGGGGATTCGTTTTGATTGCAATTACTTATCCGGCTTGATGAGGCCGACGGCCTTGCAAAGCTCCATCACAACGAGGGGAACGAGGATAAGGCCAAGGGCGATGAGGTAGAGATTGCCGGGCAGGAGAATCAGGGAGAAAGCCTTGCGCAGGGGCGTAAACAGCACCACGCACACCAGCAAAATGGAAGACAGCACGGCCAGGTTCAGCTTTTTATTGGTGAAGAAGCCGATTTTGAACAGGGAGTGATTGGAGCGCATGTTATAAGCCTGCACCACCTGGCTCAGGGACAATATCATGAACGCCATGGTGCGGCCGCCTTCGATGCCGGAGGCCTTTTCGCCGATTTTGAAAGCAATCAGCGTGAGGATAGCAAACATCACGCCCTGCAACACGATGCGGATGCCAAGGCCGTTGGCGAAGATGCCTTCGTTCTTGGGCTTGGGCTTCTTTTCCATCACGTCTTTTTCCACAGCTTCCATGCCAAGGGCGATGGCAGGCAGGCTGTCTGTTACGAGGTTAATCCACAAAAGCTGCATGGAAAGCAGGGGGGACACATGCCACAGCAGCATGGCCACAAACACTGTAATCACTTCGCCGATGTTGGTACCCAGCAGGAAGCCGACCACCTTTTTGATGTTGGCATAGATGCCCCGGCCTTCCTGCACGGCGTCAACGATGGTGGCAAAATTATCGTCGGTCAGGGTCATATCAGCGGCACCCTTGGCGACGTCCGTTCCTGTGATGCCCATGGCGCAGCCGATATCGGCGGCTTTCAGGGCAGGGGCGTCGTTTACACCGTCGCCCGTCATGGACACAACCTGACCCTTGCGCTGCCAGGATTTCACGATGCGAATCTTATTTTCCGGGGACACACGGGCATACACTGCAATGCTTTCCACCTGCTCGTCCAGTTCACTGTCCGTCATGGCGTCCAGCTCCCGGCCGGTGATGGCTCTGTCTTTTTCCAGCAGGATGCCCAGTTCCTTTGCGATGGCGGAAGCCGTTACAACATGGTCGCCGGTAATCATGACGGGCTTGATGCCGGCCTTGCGGCAGACGGCAACGGCAGCCTTGGCTTCAGGGCGAGGCGGATCAATCATGCCCACCAGGCCGAGGAAAATCAAATCCTTTTCGATGGTTTCGGGTGTGAGGGGTTCGGGAATGGCGTCCAGCTCCTTATAACCCACGGCCAGCACACGCAGGGCGTTTTCGCTCATGCTATTGGTCATCTGCCGGGCTTTTTCCATATCCCCCTGAATGCACCGGGCGGCCATCACGTCAAAGGCACCCTTCACGATGGCGATAACTTTGCCGTTCATCTGATGGATGGTGGTCATGAGTTTACGGTCAGAGTCAAAGGGAAGGGAGGCAAGGCGGGGATAGGCACCATTGATGCTTTCCTTTTCCATGCCGTTCACATGGGCGGCATAAACGATGGCGGTTTCTGTGGGATCGCCGATGTGCTGCACTTCGTCGCCGTGGAACACAACAGAGGCATCGCAGCAAAGCGCACCGTAAAGCAGCAGCTTTTTGATATCTTCGGTGTTCTGGCCGTTGATTTTTTCAGTTTCGTCCATGCCATCCACATAGGCCTGTGTCAAGGTCATGCGGTTCTGGGTGAGAGTGCCGGTCTTATCGGAGCAGATAATGGAGGCACTGCCCAGCGTTTCCACGGCAGGGAGCCGCCGGATCAGGGCGTTCTTTTTCACCATCCGCTGTACGCCGATGGACAGCACAATGGTCACGATAGCAGGAAGGCCTTCGGGGATAGCGGAAACGGCCAGCGAAACAGCGGTCATGAAGATTTCCAGCACGGGGATGCCGCTGGAAAGCCCCACGATGAAGATGATGGCACAGCAAAGCAATGCCACAAAGCCCAGATATTTACCCAGCTGGGCCAGCTTTTGCTGCAAGGGCGTCTGGGTATCTTCTTCGGCGTCCAGGAGATTGGCAATCTTGCCCATTTCTGTGTCCATACCTGTGGCTGTGACCACGGCGGCAGCGGTGCCGTAGGTGATGGAGCAGCCGGAATAAACCATATTGGTGCGGTCACCGATGGGAGCACGCTCCTGCACCTGCGCAGCAGCATCCTTTTCAGCCGGAACGGATTCGCCTGTCAAAGCGGATTCTTCGCTCTTTAAGGAAGCACTCTGCAACAGCCTTGCATCCGCCGGAACAAAATCTCCGGCTTCCAGATGGATGATATCGCCGGGCACCAGGTGGGAGGCGTCAATCACGCTTTCTGCGCCGTCCCGGATAACCCGTGCATGGGGAGCAGACATGTTTTTCAGCGCATCCAGAGCTTTTTCTGCCTTGCTTTCCTGCATAACGCCCATAACGGCATTGATAATGACAATCAAAAGGATCAGGGCGGGCTCAAACAACTCGCCCCAGTTTTTCTCCACAATCACCACCGTAAAAGAAATAATGGCGGCGGCAATGAGGATCAGGATCATCACGTCCTTAAACTGATCGGCAAAGCGTTGCAGGGTTGTTTTCTTTTTCTTTTCGGAGAGCTTATTTAGGCCGTATTCCGAAAGCCGCTTTTCGGCTTCCGCTTGGGACAGACCCTTTTGCCCGTCCGTTTTCAGGGAAGAGAGAATGTCAGGGGTGTTTTCGGCATGGGGTATCAATACGTTTCCCTCCAAATCTTCATGAATGTTACCTGATTATAGCAGATATTCCATCGTCTGTCACGCCATGGGGGATGCAAGATGCAAACTAAATACGATAATGTCGATATTTTTGCCTCAAATGTCGGTTTTCATGCCTGAAAGCAAAGGGTGCGACTTCCAACGGAAATCGCACCGAAAGGATGATACTGCTTATTTATTTGCCTACATTTTCGGAAAAGCCGATACCGATCAGCTCGTTCTGTTTGCGGTTGGTGATATCACCGTAATTGCCGCTCTTGTTGATTTGCTTGCCCATGAAGAGCATGGTGGAGGTGGCACCGCCATCCAGATTCAGAGCCGTTTCGCAGCCCAGCTCTGCCATGATTTTGCCCATCCACACGCAGCTTTCGCCCTTACTTTCAGCGGTGCGGCTTTCCACCACCACGCACACATAATGGCCGGGCTCCACGAAGCCCAGAGCTGTGCGGGGGTTGGGGGTGTTGCCGAATTCCTGCGAACGGGGAGCGACTTCGCCGTTTTCCACCAGAATGGGGCCGAAGGAAAGGGTGTCCGTTGCGCCGGTTTTCAGCATTTCCTTGGCGGTCATAGAGCCGTTCAGATAGGTTTTCATGCTGCCGTCGGGATAGAAGGCCATCACATCCAAGGGAGGATAAACTGTGGATTTATTGCTGCGGGGCAGGTCATAGAAAATTTCTTTATCCCGGATGATGAGCCCCTTGGGGTAGGTATAATTCACATCGGCATCATGCTGCCTGGCTTCACGATAGATGAAATAATCGGAATTGATGGCAAAGACCAGCTGATGTTTCAGGGCAATTTCGTCGGCCAGGGTGAGTTTATAATGGTTTTTGTAGTTTTCGGCGTCATAGGGATAAAGGTCAAAAAGCTCGGAAGTATCCCGTGTGAAAATCCGGGCTTCAAACCAGCGCAGAGGCTGCTTTTTGCTGTTGGTGCCAACTTTGCGCTCGATCTGGATGCGCAGCGTCTGGGAGGCATAGAGCCACAGGCCGTTTTCTTCATCTTCCAGCACAAATTCCGCTTCACCTTCCGGCAGGAAGCCTTCTTTTGTCAGTTCCGGGAAGGAGGCGTGGATATACTGGGGATCAGCCCCGGCAGCGAAAACGCCATTGTTATTCTGGCCAGCATTCGCAGGCTTTTTTTCCTGAACGGGTTCTTCTACGGGCTCTTCGATAGGTTCTGTTGCAGGCTCTTGCGCAGGCTCAACAACAGGCTCTTCTTCCTGAATGGGCGCAGCGGTGGGGGCAATGGTGGGCACGGGGGTTGTGACAACGAGGGATGTGACCACTTCACCATCAGCGTTCTGATACACAATGCCGCCGATTGTGAGGGGTGTGGGAGCAGGACCGGCAGGAACTTCTTCTTCGGGGAGGATTTCAGGCACAGCATCGGTCACAGGGGTTTCTTCAATCACTTCTTCAGTGGTTTCTTCAATCACTTCAACTTCTGTTATTTCGGCAGGGATTTCTACCACAGGCAGCACTTCCGGCTCGGCCACTGTTTCTTCCGGCTTGGGTTCATCGAAAGAAGCGGCCAACTGGTCAATCAAAAGAGACAGGTCATCTCCGGCGTGATCGCTTTCCAGAACGGGGGCCGGGGTGGAGGGGATAGGCGTTTGGGTGGGCACAGGGGCAGGAGCCATAGCGGAGAGCAGGAGGAAGGGATCATCCTTGGTGCCGCTGCCGGAGGAAACCACCAGCTGGCTCAAATCCACATACACAACGGGACGGATGCCAAGGTCCACATTGCCGCAGGGCACAGTGCCCAGCTTGCCGTCGTCCATAACCCTGCGCTGTTGCATGGGCCGGTCTTTGGACTTATTCCTAGAAACCCAAGGGCTCTTTTTATCCTGATATTGATACAGGCCGATGGATTTGGCATAATCCGTGCCGGTGCAAAGACGGGATTTATTATCCGCAAAGCCGTATTCCTTGTTGCGGATATCGTCAATCTGCGCCAAGGTGACAAGAGCACCGTCTTCCGTGCGCTGCAAAAGGGCGGCTTGCTCTTCCGCAGTGAAGGCACGGTTCATAAAATCTGTTTGCAGATAGGCGTACAGATCGCTGTCTTCCCATTTCATGCTGTAATAGGCTTGGGTATCCAGATGCACATAATGCACATCCACGATATATTCCGTTAAAAGATAGGCTTCCTGATCCTTCACTTCCAGCACACGCCAAAGGATGGGTGCTTCATTGCCGGCAGCATCCAAGGGAAACGTGCCAAAGGAAACATAGCTGTAACCGCCCTGCTTTTTATCATAGCCATGAATATCCTCCGCACCGGCAGCGGTGCAAAGGAGCAGCAGTGCCAGCAGCACAATGCAGCCTTTCTTGAACATACGCATTTCCTCCAACCCAAAATATTCAAATTATTATACCAAATAATACAGAAACTGACAAGAGAAAAGGGGATGTTTTTGCGTTTGACGCATGATTTTTACAAAGGGGAAAAGCAGCTCAATCCCCCAGATGCACGGCGTTCAGCCCAACGATGGTAAACACAAGCAGGATGAAAAGCAGGGTAATCTGGACGGCATTGCGCTTTTCGCAGGGCTTGGACAGGGCAAAATACAAGCAGGCATAGGGAATAGCATCCACCACATACCGGGCACCCAGCTGATAGCCGCCGAAAGTGCGATGGAGCAAAAGCAGGAAGATATGCAAAAGCATGGAAACAAACAGAGCGATTTTTACCCATGAAAGCTGCTTTTTCGCAATATCTGTCACAAACTGAACGAGCATCAGCGTAATCACAGGACAGGCAATCAGCATGGAATAGCCGAATTGATTGAAGGTATACACGCTGCCGTCAAAGGACAGAGGAGAGCCAAACAGGAAGGTTTTCAGATTATTGCCCACATGGGACAGGGAAAACTGGATGCCTCCCTGAAAGGAGAACTCCGGCAGGTAATTATGCCCGAATTCAAAGGGATTCTGGAAGCGAACGTAATTGAAAACGCCAATCCCAGCCGCAACGCAAAGCCCCAGCATCGTGCCGGGCACAAGCTTTTGAACGATTTTTCTCAAGGGTAAGCCCTGCTTTTTCCGGGTGGAGATATACAAAAGGTACAAAACCGGGCCGTACAGCGCATCAAAGGGGCGGCAGGCAACGGACAGGGCATAGCAAAGCAGGGAAAGGGTAGGCATTCCTTTTATCATCAGCATGAGGGACAGGCAAACAAGCATCAACGCCAGCATCTGGGCGTGATACCACACAGCCCCTGTCAGCATCATGGGCAGGGCTGAGGATGCGCTGATAAAAAGGAAAGCGAGCAGGGCGGCGGCCGGGCGGCTGTTGCCGGATTGCTTCAGGGCGGCATAAACGCTGAACACAGCCGCTACTGCATAGAGCTTCACCAGCAGATGATCCGGCGTGCTTTCCCCGAAAAGGAAGGTGAGGGGCAGCAGAATCAGCGAAGGCAGCGGCGGAAAGGAAACATAATATTCTCCTTCATAGATAGCTAGCTCCAGCCATGGAAAATCATGGGGCAAATGCAGGCTGCCGCTTCGCCAAGCCAATGCCTGCTTGGTGTATGTGTTATAGAAAGAGGGGGCGGCAAAGCCGGTACCGCAAAGGAGATGCAGGCAGCCAAACAGCCCCATCATACCAAAGAACAAAAGGAAGTAATAGCCGTCTATCCTTTTGCATTTTTGCCAAAGGTTATTTTTATTCATCGGCGTCAAGCTCATGATAAAAATCCTCATCTAGTCGGGCGTGGCCGAGAATACGGGTTTCTTGGCTGTTGAGCGGCGGCAGCGTGCGCTTCACCCTTCGATATTCGCCGTTCTTTTTCATTTCCCAGGCCTTGCGATTGTCATGCAGCTCATCTTCCAGGGAACCAAGCACCCGCTCTTTCAAATTACGATCCAAAACCGGGAACATGATTTCCACCCGCTTGTCCAGGTTCCGGGGCATCCAGTCTGCCGAGGAGAGGAACACATCGGGTTTGCCGTCGTTATAGAAGGCAAAGGCACGGGAATGTTCTAAGAAACGGCCCACGATGGAGCGGACACGGAGGTTTTCGTGTCCCTTCACTTTAGCGCAGCAAATGCCTCGGACGATCAGATCAATTTTCACTCCGGCATCCGCTGCCTTATAGAGCTTTTCGATGATTTTGGGATCCACCAGAGAGTTCATCTTGGCGATGATCCGGGCAGGCTTGCCTTCCTTGGCGTTTTCCTTTTCCCGTTTAATCAGCTGGTTCAGCTTTTTGCGAAGCATGGTGGGAGAAACAACCAATTGTTCCATGGAGATTTCGTCATAGCCCGTCACGCAATTGAAGAAGGAGCTGGCGTCCCGGCCGATTTCTTCGTTGCAGGTGAGGAGGCCAAAGTCCGTATAGAGCTTGGCGGTGACGTCGTTATAATTACCGGTGGCCAGATGCACATAACGCCGCAGGGTGTTTTCTTCCTTACGGACGATGAGGGTGATTTTGCTGTGGCATTTGAGGTTCGGCACGCCGTAAAACACATGGCACCCGGCCTTTTCCAGAGCCTGACACCAGTTGATGTTGTTTTCTTCGTCAAAACGGGCGCGCACTTCAATCAGCACCGTCACCTGCTTTCCCTGCTGAGCGGCACGGGACAGGGCGGCCACGATGGGGCTCTTGCCGCTGACACGATAGAGCGTTTGCTTGATGGCCATCACATCCGGGTCATCCGCCGCTTCGTCAATCAGGCGAACCACGGGGTCAAAGCTGTCAAAGGGATGATTCATCAGGATATCACCCTCCCGGATGGCATCAAATACCAGCCGGTCATGAGACAAGCGTTCATCCACAAAAGGCGTATAGGCGGGGAAGCGAAGGTCATCGCAATCGGACAGGGAAGAGAGTTGTTTCATGAAGAAATCAAGGTTCAAGGGGCCGTTCACCACGAACACAAATTCATTCTGCACGTCCAGATATTTTTTGATCCTGGTGAACAGGCGGTTGTCATAGCCCTTGGAAACTTCCAGCCGAACGACTTTTCCCCACTTGCGCTTTTTCAAATTTTTGCGCATTTCCATGATGAGGGTATCCACATCGCTGTCGTCATAGACAAAATCGGTGTTTCGGGTGAGGCGGAAGGGGAGGGTTGCAATGGGGGCGGCACCGCCGAAAAGACGGGAGGCAAAAAGGGCAATCACATCTTCCAAAAGAACGCCTCTTGCCCTGCCCTTGCCCGTTGGCAGCATGGCGATACGGGGCAGCTGCGTCGGCAAGGGAATGAGAGCCATCCGGGGAGCCCCTGTCTTTGTGATGGGGGGCAAAAGCAGAGCCATATGCAGGCATTTGGCGGCAAGCAGGGGGAAGGGACGCTTATCATCAATGGCTCGGGGGGTAAGCAAGGGCTGGACTTGCGTATCGAAATAATCGGAAAGCCATGCTTTCTGATCGTTATTGAGCTCTTTGGGTGAAAGGATATGGATGCCGGCCTGCTGCAAAGCAGGCAGATATTCCGCCTGCAAAAGCAGGTATTGCCGTGCCACCTGCGCCTGCACTTTGGGCAGAATGGCATCAATCTGCTCTTGTGCGGTCATGCCGGAAGCATCGGTTTTCTTTTCCCCGGCGTCTATGCTGCGCACGAGGGAACCTACCCGTACCATGAAAAATTCATCCAGATTGGAGGAACAAATAGACAGGAACTTTCCCCTTTCCAGCAGGGGATTATCCAAATTGCAGCATTCTTCCAGCACACGGCCGTTGAATTTGATCCAGCTCAGTTCACGGTTGTAAAATTTGCTTTTTGCCATGATGATTCACGCTTTCCTTTTGTTTATGTTAATAAATCAGTTTGGTGGTGAGGGTGAGCAGAGAGAGGGTGGGGGTATTGAAAAGCCGGATGGGAGGCAGTTTCATGGCAGATGATGTGCCAAGCCCCGGAGAAATATACTGGGCAATGCCGAGGTTATAGGAAAGCCCCGAAACAGCACTGCTTTCCGGAAACCAGCCGCCCATAGGCAGCTCTGCCGTGGAGGGGGCTTTCAACGGCCCGATGAGGGGCAGCCGCCACTGGCCGCCTACATAATGCCCGGAGAGGATGAGGGAGATGGTGGACACATAGCTTTCGTTATCCGTTTTCAGAAACTCCACCAGGTTGTGCATGCCGGTTTCGGTCAAAGGATGA
Organism: Clostridia bacterium; assembly: GCA_045590215.1. Classification (GTDB taxonomy): domain Bacteria; phylum Bacillota; class Clostridia; order Christensenellales; family Aristaeellaceae; genus RUG563. The sequence continues at coordinate 49,233 of JAZNQO010000013.1, forward strand.
TGGGAAAGGGCGATATGGGTATCGGTGGGCAGCATGATTTTTCTGGCTTCCCGGATACGCTGCAATCGCTCCTGCTGGTATAATACGGCTTCCATTGCCGCTTTCTTTTCGGGGGAATCGGGCTCTTTTTGCAGTTGCGCCAAGCGATCGGAAATGGATTTTTCCATACCGGCGGCATCCAGCGAATAGACAGCTTCGGGGGAGAGCCACAGGCTTTGATTTCCGGCTTTCAAAAGCACCGGGGCATCCAGATAAACGGCTCCCATAGCCTCCGCTGCCTGAATATAGGCGGCCTTGGGGCTATCGCCATCATGGGGCGTAGCAAGGAGGGGGGCGGGATCTTCATCCCCGGAAATGAAGTAAAAAGGCGTATTGGGGAAAAGGGCAATGAGCTCCAAGAAAGCGTCGTAATTGCCGTCTTTATCGGTGGCATCGCCGGTGAAGCAGACGATATCGCAATATTTCCCTTGCAGGGTATCGGCGATGCGCTGTTGATTATTCCCGAAAGACAGGCCGTGCAAATCGGAAATATGCAGGATGCGGAAATTTTCCGCTTGTTTGGGCAGGGATGCGATGGTGATGGAGCGTTCTTCCAGGCTGATACGGCTGTTATTGACGATATTAAAGCACACCGTAACCAGCGCAACAAAGATAAAAAGGAAAAGGGCAGTAGTGATGCCCGGATGCTTTTTTCTGTCGGGGGCAAAGATGGGATCCTGGGATTTTCTCATGTCGGACTCCTTTCAAAAGCGTACATTCTATTATATATGAAAAAGCCGATCCTTGCAATGATAAAAAGCTCAAGAAGCAGGAATTTACATCTGTTTTGCCGAAAAGAAAAAGAAGAGTTACCGGAAATGGAGTGCTGAAGAAAAATGGCGAAGAAAAAAAGCAGTTTTGTGTGCTCTGCCTGCGGCGCAGAGTCCCCTCGCTGGATGGGCAAATGCCCGGAATGCGGTGCATGGAACACCATGGAGGAAACCTTGGTGCAGGATGCGCCCGTGCAGAAAGAATATAAGCAGCGGGGCGGCCTTGGCAATGAAGCAGTGAAGCTGAAAGATATTGAAGCCGGGATGCACGTTTATCAAAAAAGCGGCATGGATGAACTGGACAGAGTGCTGGGCGGCGGCATTGTGGAAGGGGCTTTGATTTTAGTCGGCGGCGATCCTGGCATCGGTAAATCCACGCTGCTTTTGCAGGTGTGCGCCAATCTTGCCAATGAGAATAAAAAGGTGCTCTACATCAGCGGCGAAGAAAGTGCCCGGCAAATCCGCCTGCGTGCCCAGCGGCTGAACGTGCAGGAAGCAAACCTCACCGTGCTCACCGAAACGGCCATGGACAGCATTGAAGAAAAGCTGCGGCAGATCAAGCCCGATTATTGCGTGGTGGACTCCATCCAGACGGTGTATCGCCCCGAAATGGGCAGTGCCCCCGGCAGCGTCAGTCAGGTGCGTGAAAGTGCCGCCCTTCTGATGCGCTATGCCAAAACGGAAGGGTGTGCCATGTTCCTGGTTGGCCATGTGACAAAAGAAGGGTCGCTGGCCGGGCCGAGGGTATTGGAGCATATGGTGGACGTGGTGCTCTATTTTGAAGGGGATCATCAGCATGAATACCGGCTTTTGCGTGCGGTGAAAAACCGCTTTGGCTCGGTGAACGAGCTGGGCATTTTTGAGATGACGGGCACCGGGATGCACGCCGTGAAGAACGCTTCCGAAACGCTTTTGTCCCAGCGTGCAAAGGGAGCCAGCGGCAGTTGCGTTTTCTGCGGCTTGGAGGGCAGCCGGCCCATGCTGGTGGATATTCAGGCGTTGGTGACCCAGTCCTTTTATCAGGTGCCAAGGCGCACCACGGACGGCATGGACAACAGCCGGGTGATGCTTCTATTGGCTGTGATGGAAAAGCGGGCAAGGCTCAAAATGTACAACAGGGATGTGTTTATCAATGTGGCCGGAGGCCTGACTCTCAATGAACCTGCGGCGGACTTGGCTCTTTGCATGGCGGTGGCTTCCTCTTATGCGGATCGTCCCATTCCGGCGGACTGGGCTGTGATGGGCGAAGTGGGGCTGGCCGGGGAAGTGCGTGCCATTGCCCAGATGGAAAGACGGGTGATGGAGTGTTTACGGCTGGGGTTCACCCACATCCTCTGCCCACGGGATAATTTGAAAGGCATGGAAAAAATCGACGGGGTGCAGCTGCATGGGGTGGACACCGTGGCGCAGGCTATGGCGGTTATGGACCTGATGGGAAATACATAATTTTTACAGTTGTTATAGTTTCATTACCGATTTGAAACAGATTTTACATCTTTTTGCCTTTTCAATGTGCTATAATAGGCGTACATGACAGAAATGGTGCTGTTTTGATTTGCCGACGGGAAAAGTTGTTTACTTGCGTAAATTTTTCCGTAATATGCAACAAAAAGCAGTTTCCGTTCGTCAGATATATGGAATCAATACCGAAGATGCTATATATCAGGAAGGGAGAATGATCCATGATGAAACGTTTATTGGCTATCGTTCTGATGCTGGCCATGCTGGTGCCTGCTGCCGCTTTGGCAGACGGCGCAGAAGAAATCGTTGCGCCCACCCGTACGCTGGAATTGGGCAAGAGCGGCGAGGATGTAAAGGACTTGCAGCAGCTTCTGATTGATAACGGCTGCTATACCGGCGAAGTGACCGGCAAATTTGATAAAGCCACGGCCACGGCTGTGAAATCCTTCCAGCGTGTTAACCGCCTGACGGTGGATGGTAAGGCCGGCAAGGCCACCATGGCCCGCCTGAACAGCGGCGTTGCCGTGAATGCCAAGGATGTGCAGATGAGGCTGCAGGATCTTCAGTATTATGACGGAGATATCGACGGTAATTTCGGCTCTTTGTCTATCAGTGCCGTGAAGGCTTTCCAGAAGGCCAATGACATCGAAAAGGCCAACGGTGCCCTGACGGCTGTGACGCTGGCTGCTCTGTTTTCTTCCGATGCCATTGCCAAGGGAGAGGACGCTCCCATCGTCGGCGGCACGTTGGCTACCGGCTCTTATGGCGATGCAGTGGAACTTTTGCAGGAAGATCTGCGGGAAAAATTGTTCTACGACGGAAAAGTGGACGGCATTTTCGGCGTGGAAGTGCGCAAGGCTGTGGAAAACTTCCAGGCTGCTGCCGGCCTGAAAGTGGACGGCAAATACGGCACTGCCAGCTATAACGCCCTGCACAAAGAACAGGCTGCCATTTTCGACGGCGGTATTCCTGTGCGTACCCTGTCCGCCGGCATGCAGGGCTGGGATGTGAAAGTGCTGCAGGAAAAGCTGATCAGCATGAACTATGCTTCCGTAAGAGCCACTGGTTATTATGATACCGCTACCGCCAACGCAATCAAGAGTGTGCAGAGCAAAAACGGCTTGACCCAGACCGGCGTGATGGGTGCAACGGAACGCCGCTATATCTGGCCCACCGCTGTGGAAAGGGAAGATGTGGAAAATGTGATCCCCGATAAGGAGGGCGACATTGACGGCGAATTCAGCGGCAATGAATATACCCGCATCCTGAAGAAGGGCAGCACCGGCAATGATGTGGCCATGCTGCAGATGCGTCTGAAGGCTGCCAATTATCTCTTTGGCAAAGCTGACGGCATCTTCGGCGTGCAGACCGAAGCCGCCGTGAAGAAGCTGCAGAAGGCTTATGGCCTGGTGAAGGTGGACGGCATTGTGGGCGAAAAGACGTGGGAAGTGGTGTACAGGCTGGACATCACTGATGCCGAACAGGATAGCTCTGTGGATGCCTCCAAGCCCTCTATCGGCACCAATAACCGCAAGCTCTATCAGGGCTGCAGCGGCACCGATGTGAAGCGTTTGCAGCAGAAGTTGATCCAGCTGGGCTTCCTGGCCGATGGCGAAGATGACGGCAGATTTGGCCCCATCACCTATACCGCCGTGGTGAACTTCCAGGCTGCCAACGGCCTGAAGGTAGACGGCGTGGCCGGCACCGAAACCCTCAATAAGCTCAATGAACTGACCGGCAGCGGCGCAGTGGGCTGATCGAAAAAAATAAAATAAAATAGCAAATGCCCTCCGTATGAAAAGGCAGCAAGATGCAAATGCTGATTCAAAAGGAGGGCTTTTTTGATGGAGAAAAAGAGATTGTTGGTTCTATTGGTGATGGCGGCCTGTTTATTCGGCGGATGCAGCGCAGCGGCGGTGGAGCAGGAAAAGCCAACCCTGCCGCCGGCTGAAAACAGCGTTCCGGCCTTGCCTGAAAAGCTGACGAAAAACGAAAAGGGCATTCCGATGGTGAAAGTCTATGAAACGGATGAAGAAACCATTACGGAAATGGACATTGAAAATTATCTGCTGGGCGTGGTGGCCGGGGAAATGAAGAACGATTGGCCGTTGGAAGCTTTGAAAGCGCAGGCTATTTTGGCACGCACCTTTGTTTTGAAATTCTGCACGGAAAAAGAGAGCAAATACGAGGGAGCGGATGTGTCCACCGATATCGAAGAAGCACAGGCCTTTGACGCCACGGCGGTTAATGAAAGGGTGGAGCAGGCCGTTAAGGAAACGGAAGGGCTGGTACTGTCCCATCGGGGCGAATTGCCTTATGCGTGGTTTCATGCCCATTCCGGCGGCATGACCGCCACGGCCAAGACGGGGCTGAACTACGAAAAAGCGGAGCCGAGCTACACCAAAGTGACTGGCGGGCTGGAAAGTGACAAAGCCCCAGAGGACGCAAAGGCATGGAAGGCGACCTTCGGGGAAAGTGCCTTTCTGGCGGCGGTGAAGGAGTGCGGCGTGAAGAACGTAAAGAAGCTGGAAAGCGTGCAGGTGGGGGACAGAGGTCTCAGCGGACGGGCGAAAACCATTCTGGTCAACGGCGAAAGCGTGCCTGCGGCCAATCTGCGCATTGCCCTTGGCTCTACCAAAATGCGCTCCACCCTGCTGACCAAACTGAATTTTGAGGGCGGCAAAGTGACGATGGAAGGCAAAGGCTACGGCCATGGCGTGGGCATGCCCCAGTGGGGTGCTTATGGCATGGCAGAGGACGGAAAGACAGCAGAGGAAATCGTCACTTACTATTTTCAGGATGTGACAGTGGAAAAGGTTTGGTGAGGACAGGTTAAATTGGCAGAATGAATGTCACCGGCACATTCGATATGATTTGCCTGCAATTTATAACAATCATAAATACCGCTGCAAATAATCCTTCCCATGGAGTTTACTTCATTGGCTTTTATATCTCCATCTGCGTGCACATTACCATTGATTTGCGAACACTGGATGGATTGATGACAGACCACATCGCCATTGATGGAACCATCGGTCACGAGATGGCCATACACTTCCACCTTGAAATACTGTGTATGGTCATTGCAGTTGTGGGGAAACATGATTTCGATGGGCGGCGAATCCGGCGTAATTTTCGGCGTGACGGAAAGCAACTTTTTTCCTTTCATCTGGATGATACGGATAACATCGTCATCTTCCTGGGGCAACAGGCTTTCCTGTACAGGCGGCGTGTCAAGGGAAAACAGCGAGTCAATTGTCACATTAAAAAGTGCGGCGATAGCTGGCAGAAGAGCTATGTCCGGCGTGTTGGCTCCTGTTTCCCATTTGGACACAGCTTGGTAAGACACACCCAAATGTGTCGATACCTGTTCCTGTGTCAGCCCCTTGCGCTGACGTAATGTGCGAATATTGCTGCCGATCTTCATAGGATCGCCTCCCTTTCTCACACATTATGGCATACCTTTGCACAAATAGCAAACAAGTGTTTCTCTTGTAGCTCAACCATTGCACGAGTAAAATCGAAAACCGGGTTTATTTCCAATCAAAAGGGGCGTTCGACGAACGCCCCTTACCTTTTTTGTTTTCAGACAATGTCTATTCTGAATTTTTCGTAAACCTGTGACACAGGTAGAAATCAGACTTTAGTTAATCCGATCAATGCCTGTTCTTCATATTGACGGCGATATTCAAAATACATCCGGTTCCATTCCTGCATCCATTGCATGGCTGCAGCATCTTCCGGGTTTTGCTTTGCTTTTTCGATGTTCATTCTTGTTTCACGCATCACATAGCGTTCAAACGAAACGTTATTGCCGGTGACTAAATGGGAGATACAATAGCCAAAGCCATCGAAGATGCGATACAGCTTCGCCAGAGAGGGGAGATCGCCATCGAAATCAATCAATGCCTGCGGCACTTGTTCGCTTTTTGCAAGGAGCTTATGGAACACCAAAACGCCGCCGGGTTTCAGGAATTTTTCGCCCAAATGAAGGGTGTTTTCGATGGAATCAATGGTTTCGCTGCAAAGAACAACGTCGTATTTTTCTTCGTCCTGATACAGCGTCACATCGTCGCAAATCAGCTCGATTTTTTGATTTTCGGCGTTGTTCAGCCGCTCCCGGCCGATTTGCAGGAAATAGTCATACCGATCCACGCCTCGTCCGCTGATGCTAAAGGCTTCGCTCCAAATTTTGAGCAAAGTGCCGTATCCGCAGCACAAATCCAGCACCTTGCTCTTTTCGTTAAGAGCCAAGGAAGAACCAAACCGCAGAATATCATCAACGGAGTTCATGCCGATCAGGTATTTTTCATCTTCAATCTTTTTCATGGTTTCCAAATAGTTCATTTTTTCCTCCTGATGACAAGGCCTGCAACGGCCAAGTATTTATCAACGCCCATTTGAAAGAATTTGCCGTCTCGAACCGCAAAAGGATGATTGGATGCAAACCAATCGTTCCATGCTATACGGTGCGTGTGCTGAAAATTGCAGCTACTCTCCGGAAAGCAAAAGCCCGCCGTTGAACAGAAATTCGGCGGTGGGCTTTTGATTAGCGGAGGGTATGCGGCTGCGAAACAGCATGGGGAAACGCTTGAAGGCGATGATCAGACACTGCTGTCTTCTTCCCTATTGGCAGGAGTATTCGCGTTTTTTTCGTTGCGAAGAGAAGCACGATAGGCCATGGGAGATATCCCCTCCTGTTGCTTGAAGGCTTTCGAAAAGCTGCTGATGCTGTCAAAACCGCAGCTGAAAGCAATTTCTGTCATATTGCTGGCTCCGGCGGCAATCATCTTGCAGGCTTTTTGAACACGCAACTGGCGTTTGTACTGGGTGAAGGTCATACCCATACGCCGGGAAAACAATTCCGAAAGATAACTGCGATTGACAAACAGCGCATCGGCCACTTCTTCCAATTGCAGGGAACGATGATAGTTCGTGTGAATATACTGGAGCATCTGGCCGAAGGTATCATCCGTATAGGCAGGGGATGCTTCTTCCAGTTTTTTGACCACCTTATCCATCAGAATATCCACCTGATCGGTTTCGAGGGGCTTGAGCAGGTAATCAAACACGCCGGACTGCAATGCTTCCCGGACATAGGAAAAACGATCATAGCCGCTGACGATGACAACAATGGATTTCAGGCCCATATCCCGGCAGCTGCGTGCCAGATCCAAACCGCTGGCAGAAGCCATGCATACATCGCTGACGATCAGATCCGGGGGACGCAGCCGAATGGCCTCCAAAGCCGATTCGGCGTTTTCATACGCGCCGATTACTTCAAAGCCCCTCTCCCGAAAACGGAAGCTGTATTGGATATCCCGAAGGGCCCATTTATCATCATCCACAATGATTACGGTGTGCATATTGTTCCTTTCCGCTAAAACCGCCAAGAGGACTGCCGGTTATCCGGCAGCCCTCCAGGTGTAAACAAGGCAATTATTTGACAAATTCTTTGTTCAGATCGACAATGACGGGTTCCCAGATGGCCTTGTTGATATCCAGGAAGTTGTTCCATTCGGCAGCTACATCCGGATTATCCAGCAAAATGATGCGGGTGATTTCATCCTGGAAGTTCAGAGAGAACTGGGACTTGGCTTCGCTGGCAAAGAATTCATAGTCATAATCCATGGGAACGATGAAGCCCTTTTCCTTGGCGGCATATACAGCCTTGATCTGATCCACCACCAATTTTTCATTGGAGGGGTTCACGAAGGAATAGTCGTCCGGCAGGATGCCCAGAGAGCGGAAGATGTTATAGGAAGCATACAGATCGGCGGTGTTGGGATAATTGCCGTTTTCATCTTTTTCGGTAAGCATCGTCACATTGCCGTCAGCATCATATTCCCAGGTTTCGCCGGGAACGCCCACAACCACCGTGAGCTGGCCTTCCTGCGTGCAGCACCAGTTCATGATTTCCAGCAGGCGGCGGAAGGTTGCTTCTTCGATTTCGGGGGCGAAGAAAGTGGCAGACCAGTAGTTGGCCGCTTCGTTGGTGTAGGAAGTGCCATCGTTGGTGGCCATAGCGGCTACGCCGATGCATTCATCGGAATTGAGGCCGGTTGAGGTATCGAAGGTGACCTTGTAGCCGTGATAGGAAGAAATGGCACCGTTGTGCATCATGCAGGCGGCAATGCCGGAGGTGAACTTATTGGTGGTATCGGAAATGGCGTTGAGGTAGAAGTCGGGGTCAACGATGCCCTTCTTATACCAGTCATGACCCAGTTCGATCCACTTGATCACTTCGGGGCTGGCGGCACCCAATTCATAGCCGTTTTCACCCTTTATGAAGGCATCGTAATCCACGCCGGAGAACTGCATGAGGAAGTTGGAGAAGTATTCGGGGTCAGAGCTGAAGCCGATGGTGTTGCCATTGCCGGCCAGATCCTTTTCGATAGCGCCCTTGCAGAGCTGTTCAATCTGTTCCAGGGTGACTACATCGCCGAAGGGTTCCATGCCCAGCTGTTCCACCCAGTCTTTGCGATAGTAGAGGGTCTGGTTGCTTACCACGGTTTCCATGCCGCTGAAACGGGCAAAGGTGGCATGGGGAATGCCGTAAACGGCACCGTCGATATGCATTTTATCATACAAGCCGGAAACCTTCACCATGGCATACAGATCGGGGTAGTCTTCTTCCCAGCCTTCGGGCAGAGGAGCCAGCAAGCCCTGTTCCGCATAGGTGGCATATTCCTGGAAATCGAAGTTGCGCCAGGTGACGATATCCGGCATGGTGCCGCCGTTGATCCAGGTACGGATCTTTTCACTCTGGCTGTCCTTGGAAACGGGATACACTTCATAATCGAAATTGAACTTTTCGGAGATGTGCTTGTACATGTTATCCGCGTTGTAATCCATGGAGGAGTTGGAGTGGGTGGAGTTGATGGTGAAGTTGATATGCGTATCGTACTCTGCAAGAGCCGGTACGCAGGTCAGCAGCAACATGCTGGCCAGAAGCAGTGCGATCCATTTTTTCATTTTGAGAGTCCCCTTTCTATTTTCTTAACGGCGTCCCAGCCGTCAGGTTACATCTTTACGGAGCCTACCATGACCCCTTTTACGAAATATTTCTGCAGGAAAGGATAGAAGCACATGATGGGCACCATGGCCATCATGACGGCAGCCATCTTGACGCCCTGGGAAAACACATCCAGATCCGCTTCGCCGGTAGATACGTCAGCTGCGGCTGCGGCTTCTGCAACGATGGAGCGCAGCACCGTCTGCAGCGTCATCTTCTTGGCGGAATTGATCAGCAGCATGCTCCAGAACCATTCATTCCAGTAGGCCACGGCCGTAAACAGCGTGAATGTGGCCAGCAGTGCCCCCTGCAGGGGAAGCATGACCCGGAAGAAGATGATGAGATCATTGGCGCCGTCTATCTTGGCCGCCTCCTCCAGTTCCACCGGGGTTTGCTCAAAACCGCTCTTGAGCACCACGATGTTATACGTGGAAACGCCCACGAACAGGATAATGCCCCAGCGTGAATCGATCAGATCCAATGATTTCATCTGCAGGTAGGTGGGAATCATACCGCCGGAGAAAAACATGGTGAACATCATGGCCAGGAAAAAGAATTTTTTGCCGGGGAAGGATTTGCGGGAGAATACATAGGCCATCATGACCATGACCATCATGCTCAGCGCCGTTCCCACAAAGGTGATCAGCACTGTGTTCTGAAAGCCCAACCAGATTTGCCCTTTTTCGATGAGGTAGCTGTAATTTTTCAGGGAAAATTCGGTGGGATAGAAGGAAACGGGATGTAGGGCATAAGCCCGGTTGGTTTCGAAAGAAATCACCACCGCATTGTAAAACGGCAGAACAATCAGGAGAGCCGTGACCGTCAGCACAATCAAAACGAAGTAATCGCCCCAGGTCCACTTGCGGCGTTTGTTCCGGATGGCAATGGGAGCCTTCGGAGAAGCAGTTGTCATAGTATCTCCTCCTTTCTTTATTCCATCAGGCCCTTGCCGCTCAAACGCTTTACGATCACATTGGCACCCAGCAGCATGATCAGGTTGATAACAGATTTGAACATGCCGACCGCCGTAGAGAAACCGTAACTGGGAACGGCATTGAAAGTGATGTTATAGATGTAGGTATCCAGAATTTCGCTGACGCCTTTCACGCTGGCGTTTTGCATGTAGAAAATCTGCTCAAAGCCGGAATTCATAATGCGGCCTACCTGCAGGATGAAAAGGGTGACGATGGTGCCCAGGATGCAGGGGAGCGTGACGTATCTTGCCTGCTGCAGGCGACTGGCTCCGTCGATGATGGCCGCTTCATAGAGGGTGGGATCGATGGCAGAAATGGCTGCGATGTAGATGATGGAGCTCCAGCCCATTTCTTTCAGATTGTGGGTGAAATACAACAGCGGACGGAACAGGGACGTATCGGCCAGAAAATTGATACGTTCACCGCCCATATTGGCAATGATGGTGTTGATCATGCCGCCGTTGGCAAAGAAATTGGAGATGATGGCGGACATAACCACCCAGGAAAGAAAATGCGGGAAAGTATATACCGTCTGGTACACGCGCTTCAAGCGAGTGCCGCGCATTTCATTGATGAGCAGGGCCAGCAGGATGGGAACGGGAAACTGGAAAAGCAAACGGGACAGATTGATTTCCAGTGTGTTCCGAATGGCTGTTACGGCGGCCGGCGTGGTGAAAATGCGCCGGAAATTATCAAACCCCACCCATTTACTGCCCCAGATGCCCAGGCGTGCATTGTATTTCTTGAACGCCAGCAGCAAACCGTTCATGGGACCGTAATGGAATACGGCAAAATAGACGATTCCCGGAATCAGCAGCAGATACAGGTATCTGGCATGCCAGATAGCAATTGCCAGGCGATGCAGCTTTGCTTTCATGCCGCATTCCTCCCTTTTGATCATGTGAAGTGCATCATTTGTTTCAATACTATATGTGCTTTTATCATATCATATTTGAAATCAATGATCTTTAGCCAAATTTTGGGTGGATTTGTTCGTTTGTTGGCAGTTGCGGAAGCTGGATCACGGCCAGCGTTCCTGTCGGATCGGATGTGAATACAAGGCTGGCATCCCCGTCAAACAGAAGTTCCAACCGCCGACGCACATTGGCAATGCCGATATGATGCTTGTGTTCTTCCAGCCCGGGCACCTTACCGTTTACCCGCTCCAGCATAGCGGTATCCATACCGCCTCCGTTATCCCGGATGCGGATGAAGAGCCGGCTCTCTTCCGTGAAGGCCTGAACAAGGATGTTGCCTTCTTTGCGCATGCAGGCTTCAAAACCGTGACGCACGCTGTTTTCCATCAGCGGCTGCAAAATCATCCGGGGCACCGCCAGGGAAAGGGCTTCTTCATTCAGGCATTCCACCTGCATGGAAAAACGCTTGCCGTAACGCAGCTCCAGAATGCGCGCGTATATGCTGGCACAATCCATTTCTTCCCGAAGAGGTGCCATATGTTCGGCACGGTTACAGTAACGATAAATACGGGCAATGGCACTGACCATCTGCCGGATATCTTCCTGATCTTCCTGGGTCATGCCCCGGATGCATTCCAGATTATTATAGAGGAAATGCGGGTTGATTTGTGTTTGCAGAAACATCACATGTTCCTGATAGTGGCGCACTTCGCTTTCCCGCAGCCGGGTGTTGAGGGTATCGATGCGCTCCAGCATATCATTCATCCCATCGGTCAGGTACCCCAATTCCAGCACGCTTTTGCGTAGGGGCTGAATCCTGACCGGACCGGCACCGATTTCATCCACTTGTTCCACCAGACTGCTCAGCGGACCCACCAGACGGCGATACAGCAAATACATCAGCAGGATATTTACGGCAATAATCAGCCCTGTGATCACCAGAACGAACGCCTGTATACGCTGTTCCTGGGCAGCCAGCCCATCATGAATGTGGAAAAGGATCAGACGCCAGGGACCGGCGTCTGCCGAAAGCATATGCGGAAGCATACCCTGCTTTGTGTATTGATCTTTCAGGGCATCATTGGTGGAAACGATCACATTCTCCTTTTCCGTAATCAGGGCTTCATAAGAAGCGGATTGAGGGATCAACCCGGAGAGATAGCCGGTATCGCAAATCAGCACCAATGCCCCCAGATATTGGCTGGGCCGGGGGGCCGCCACATCCGGATAGATCGGGACGATCAAGGCATAATACCCTTCTCCGGCCGGGGTATAGATGGTTTCCGTCAGCACGGGTTCCCGGAAGGGGTGGGCAAAATCGTATAATTTTCTGATTTCCAGAAAGGCAAGATAGGAACTGGAAACATCTGATTCGGTATCGGCCGGCGGTGAGGACATGGTGCTGTTATCCCGGGTGCACAGATACAGCCGGCGCACCCCATCTTCAAAATTCAGATAGAAGCTCATCAGGGAACGAACACTCTCCCGTAGACGCACGCGGGTATCCGCTGGTCCTTGGGCAAAGGCAATAATATCTGTCTGTTCGGCAATCTGTCGGCCGTTCTGATACAAATCGTTCTGATACATCGTAAGATTGTGACCAATTTCGCTCAGGGATTCCTGTACATATTGCTGGGCCTGCCTGTCGGTGCTGGCCTTGAAAATGACACGAAGCACGCCACAGCCGGAAATGACGATGATGCAGGCCAAGGTAAGGTAAATAGCCAGCGTGGAAAGCAGGCTTTCTTTACGAAACAGCAGATTGCCCGATATTCTGCGGATGCGTTTGCTCTTTTCGGGATCACCTGTGGAAGGAACGGCGGAAACCGCCTGCGGGGCATGCTTATTTTTCATGAACATAAAGAAGCTCCTGTTGAAATGCTTTTGTTTCTTCAGACGTTTTTTTAATTAGACCTCATAGAAATCATCAAACTTGCCATAATCATTATCTTATTTCATCAAAAACATCAACTGGGTCACCACCCAGGCAATCATTCAGATCTTCATCCATACCATCTGCTACAGAGGTATCTCTACCCCAAAGAATCTCTGATACTCCATATCCGATGTGCTCTCCCTAATCTGATTTTCCATACTATCCTGTTGTACTGAAATCCAAGAACTTTCCATTTTCGTCATAATGATTGGCACTTCCAAACATACCGGGCATGCTCTTTATTCTTTTATCTCTCATATGACCCCCTCTCTTTACTATTTGTAAAATGTATAGGTACATCACGCTGGCTCTTGCTTGAACACAATCAAATTCACTTTATTCTATTTTATCAGAGTGTGCATTACATTTCAATATAAATAATAAATGAAAAGTATCTTATTGAGGCATCATCCCTGGCATAAGAACTGTCTCGAAATTATCCTGAAAACAGATTTTTGAGCATTCAAGCCTTGTTCATTTTTACACCTCCTTTCATATTTCGTCATGCGTAAAAATGATATCTCAAGATTCCTGTATCAAATCAGTACAGATCAGGACAAACCCTTCAAAGCAATTTGGGTACAAAAAAACCCGGAAACCGTTGTGGTTTCTGGGTTTTTGAGGTATTTGTTTGATAAATCAGCGCTTGGAGAACTGGGGAGCACGACGAGCAGCCTTGAGACCGTACTTCTTGCGTTCCTTCATTCTGGGGTCACGGGTGAGGAAACCGGCTGCCTTCAGGGCAGGACGCAGTTCGGGGTTAGCCTTGCACAGGGCACGGCTGATACCGTGACGGATAGCACCGGCCTGACCAGACAGGCCGCCGCCGTTTACGTTCACCAGCACGTCAAAGCTGCCGCCCACATTGGTGAGCACGAGGGGCTGACGCACGGTCATCTTCAGGGTTTCCAAACCGAAATAGTTTTCGATATCGCGCTTGTTGACGATAATTTTGCCTTCACCGGGTACCAGACGTACACGGGCGACCGCCTTCTTGCGGCGGCCAACGGCGTTGAAATCATTAGCCATGATATATTGCTCCTTCCGCTAGCTTACTTGATGAGTTCCAGCTTTTCGGGCTTCTGGGCAGCCTGTTCATGCTCGGGACCGGCATAAACACGCAGCTTGGTAGCCATCTGACGACCCAAAGGTCCCTTGGGCAGCATGCCGACGATGGCATGACGCACAGCGAATTCGGGCTTTTCAGCAATCAGCTTGCGGTACTTGGTTTCTTTCAAACCGCCCACATAACCGGAATGATGATAGTAAATCTTCTGATCCAGCTTCTTGCCGGTCAAAACGATTTTGGAAGCATTGATGATGATCACGTGATCACCGGTATCCACATGGGGAGTATAGATGGGCTTGTTCTTGCCACGCAGGATGTTGGCAACCTGGCTGGCCAGGCGGCCCAGCACCATGCCGTCTGCATCAACGACATACCACTTGCGCTCAATGTTCTGCGCATTTGCCATAAAGGTATTCAAGTGAATTTCCTCCTTGAAACGGTAAACTAAGTATTTTTTGCCTCCTGTGATGGTCAGCACATTTGGCGTGTAACAATAGTCCCGGGGCTAGCGGAGCCTATTGATGCCTGAATATGATACTAAAAATCCCTGTAATTGTCAAGGGGTTTTTCATAATTTCTTCATGATTTTTACAATATTTTGGCCGAAAGAGGGTGTCGATGCCCTATATTTTGTGAATGCGGAGAAATTCTTTCCCTTTTAACTGTGTTTTTGGCCTTATTTTGCAAAAAATGGCTTGTATTTTGCCGTTTTTTCTGTTACAATAATTGTTGCGTGTGATTAAACTTGTGTTGATCATATTAAGAAAATTATCTTATACAGGGGGAACCAACTATGGCAGACTTTACGACCGAAAACATCCGTAATCTCGCCTTGATCGGCCACGGCTCCGAAGGCAAGACCACTTTGACGGAAGCTATGCTTTACGCCGCCGGTCATGTAGACCGTCAGGGCAAAGTGGAAGACGGCTCCGCTACCTGCGACTTTGATCCTGAAGAAGTAAAGCGTGGCATTTCCATCAGCGCAGCTGTTGCTCCCATTGAATGGAAGGGCACCAAGATCAACGTCATCGACGTTCCCGGTTACTTCGATTTCATCGGTGAAATGGCCGGTGCGCTGCGTGTGGTGAAAACTGCCGGTATCGTTGTGGGCTCCGTCAGCGGCCTCACCGTTGGTGCAGAAAAGGCTTGGGCTAATTCCGTGAAGAACAACGTTTGCCGCATGTTCATCGTTAATCGCATGGACGCTGAAAACGCCAACTATCAGAAAGTGGTGGAACAGCTGCGGGATAAGTTTGGCACGTCCGTTGTGCCCATGCTGCTGCCCATCGGCGCAGGTGCTTCCTTCAAGGGTGTTGTGAACGTGCTGGAAAACAAGGCTTTTGAAGGCACCGGCAAGGGCTTGAAAGAAATTCCCGTGCCTGCCGATATGGCTGGTGAAATCGCCACCGCCATGGAAGAAATCACCGAAGCCGCTGCCGGCGCAGATGATGAACTGATGATGAAGTATCTGGAAGGCGAAGAGCTGACCCACGACGAAATCCTCTACGGTTTCCGTGAAGGCATGCAGTCCGGTGCCATCGTGCCTGTTGTGGCCGTTTCCGCCACCACCGGCATCGGTGTTGCAAAGCTGCTGGACACCATCAGCGTCTATCTGCCTTCTCCCAAGGGCAGCAAGATGGAAGGCGTCAATCCGAAGACTGGCGACAAGGTCGTCCGCACCTGCGATAACGCTGAACCCTTCTCCGCTTTCGTTTACAAGACCATTGCTGACCCCTTCGTAGGCAAGCTGAGCCTGTTCAAAGTGTGCTCCGGCACCATCACCCCTGCCACCGCTCTGTATAATGCCACCGCTGAAAAGGCTGAAAAGGCCGGCGGTCTGTTCATTATGCGCGGCAAGAAGCAGCAGAACGCCACCCAGCTGAACGCCGGCGATCTTGGCGCACTGTCCAAGCTGCAGTACACCAACTCCGGTGATACCCTGTGCGATGCTGCCAACCCCGTCAAGTACGCTCCCATTGATTTCCCCGCTGCCTGCATTTCCAAGGCCATCTCCGCTGCCAAGCAGGGCGAAGAAGATAAGGTGTTCTCCGGTCTGGCTCGTCTGCAGGAAGAAGATCCTTCCATCAAGGTGGAAAAGAACGTGGAAACCACCGAAACCTTGGTTTCTGGTCAGGGCGAACTGCATCTGGACATCATCCGCAACAAGCTGGCTTCCAAGTTCGGTGCTCAGGCTAACCTGAACGATCCCAAGATTCCCTATCGTGAAACCATCCGTAAGAAGGTTTCCTGCCAGGGCCGTCACAAGAAGCAGTCCGGTGGTCACGGCCAGTTCGGCGATGTGTGGATCGAATTCTCTCCCATTGGCGATACCAATATCGACTTTGAATTTGAAGATGCCGTGGTGGGCGGTGCCGTGCCGCGCAACTTCATCCCCTCTGTTGAAAAGGGCCTGCGTGAAAACATCCGCAAGGGCGTTCTGGCCGGCTATCCCATGGTGGGCCTGCATGCCAAGCTGTATGATGGTTCTTACCACGCTGTTGACTCTTCCGAAATGGCCTTCAAGACCGCTGCCCGTATTGCCTACAAGAAGGGCTGCATGGACGCCAGCCCCGTGCTGCTGGAGCCCATCATGCACGTGGAAGTGTTCGTTCCCGATGAATACATGGGCGACGTTATGGGCGACATGAACAAGCGTCGTGGCCGCATCATGGGCATGGATCCCATCGACGGCCTCCAGCGCGTTACCGCCGAAGCTCCCATGGGCGAAATGTTCAAGTATGCCACTGACCTGCGCTCCATGACCCAGGCCCGCGGCTCCTTCACCATGAGCTTTGAACGCTACGAAGAAATGCCTGCCGATGCTGCCAAGAAGATCATCGAAAACGCCCAGAAGGACGAGGACGAAGAAGAATAATGTTTTCTCTTGCATTTGCAAGGCAAAGGCTGTCTCCTTTAGGAGGCAGCCTTTTTTGTATAAAAAAGCCTTTCCCTTTTGACCAAGATGGCGAAGGGGAAAGGCTCAAGAGAAAAATGACAAAAAACGCCGAAAACTTTTATTTTGCATCTCGAGAATTTGCAAAAATGCACCCTTTGCCCCCGCAGGCATAGGATGATATTGCAGCAGGAAAAATTGCTGCAAATGGAGGATTGAAAAATGGATCGATTCAGCTATTTTATGGGTAAAAACTATGGCCGGGAAACGGGATGCAATGCCTGTCCGCAGCCTGTGCCTTTTGTGCCGGTTATTCCTGAGGCGTGTGCCAATACAAGGTGCAACACCTGCGGCCAGTGTCCCTGCTGCTGCCATCAGGAGAACGAGGCGTATGATTGTGGCACGGCTGCCTGTCAGGGTCCCGTTGGCCCCCGTGGCCCCCAGGGTGCACAGGGACCGCAGGGTTTGCCCGGCCCTCAAGGCCCCCAAGGCCCCCAAGGCCCCATGGGCGAAACGGGAGCCAGAGGGCCGCAGGGCCCGGCTGGCCCCCAGGGCTTACAGGGCATTCAGGGTGAAATCGGCCCCCAGGGTGAAGTGGGTCCCCAGGGCTTGCAAGGGCCTGCCGGCCCGGCAGGTGCGACCGGTGCGACGGGTGCCACAGGCCCCCAAGGCCCCCAGGGCGAAGCTGGCCCCCAGGGTCCCATCGGGCCGCAAGGCCCTCAAGGCCCCCAAGGCGCAACGGGTGCTACAGGTGCGACAGGTGCCACGGGTGCTACCGGCCCCCAAGGCCCCCAGGGTGAACCGGGCCCGGCAGGCGGAGTACTGGGCTATGGTGATTTCTATGCGCTGATGCCCGGCGATAATACAGAACCCATTGCCGCCGGGGAAGACGTGGCCTTCCCTGAAGACGGCGCAACCAGCGCAGGCAGTATCGAAAGAACCGGCGATACCACCTTCCAGCTTTCCGATATCGGCACATATCTTGTCTTGTTCCAGGCAAGCGTGGATGAAGCAGGTCAGCTGGTGCTGACGCTGAATGATACGGAAATTCCCAGCACTGTGGTGGGACGGGCGACGGGCACAAACCAAATAACAGGTATGGCCATCGTGCAGACGACCACAGCCGACAGCATCCTGACCGTGCGCAATCCTTTGGGCACAGCAAACGCCCTGACTCTGACCCCTTCTGCTGGTGGAACAGACCCCGTTTCGGCACATCTGACCATCGTGCAGCTGGCATAACTGAAGAAATTTTGCCGTCCGAAAGGGCGGCACTGGGTGTCAAAAAAGTATTTTTGACACCCAGCGATTGAAAATCAGCTGAAGCTGTTTTTCAATCGGAGCATCACATTTACTGTAAAAATGGGTTCCCAGCACCTTACAGGATGCTGAGAACCCTATTTTTACGGACGTAAATTGATATAGGAAGTGCCATAGGCACTCCTCGGGGCGGCAAAGCCACCCCTGCGGATTGAACATGAAGGGGCTGCGGCCCCTTCATACATCCCCGGAAGTTTTGTTGTCAGTTTGCGTCATCCGAAAGGACGGCTTTTTCATTGGACACGAATTGGCACACGGAAATGCAAAAATGGGCTTGTTTTTTAGTATCTGTTCCTTCATAATAGAGATATCGAAAACAGAAAATCCATCAATGGGGAGGGAAAACAGATGAAGCAATATGTTTTGGTTACAGGCACAGGGCGTCCCATGGCGTTGGGGTTTAATTTTGTTTTGCGGTATCTGGAGCAGGGAGCGGACGTGATTGCCACGGTGCGCAAGCCCTCGGAAGGCTTGGAAAAGCTGAAGGAAAAATACCCGGAGACGCTGCATGTGCTGCAAATGGACGTGGGGAGCACGGAATCGGTGCAGAAGGCGTATGAAGAAGCGGCGAAATTGGTGCCTTGCCTTGACACCATCATCAATAACGCCGTGACCACATCGCCCGACACTGCCAAGGAACTGGAAGAATTTAATCTGGACGATATTCCGGCGGTTGTCAATGTGGATGCAGTGGGGCCGCTGCGAGTGGTGAAGGCCTTTATGCTGCTGATGAAAAAGAGTGAGATTCCGGCACTGATTGTGAACATTTCTTCCGAAGCCGGAAGCATCGGCAAGTGCTATCGCTCCTATTATCTGGACTATGGCATGGCCAAGGCCGGCATGAATATGTCCACCAAAACCCTGCACAACAAATTCAAGGATGATCCTATGATGAACATCATCTGCGTGCATCCCGGCTGGATGCACACAAACGATGGCAACGCCAAGGCTCCCTTTGAGCCCTACGACCATGCCGAAACCATGCGGTTGATGTTTGAAAAGAAGCGCACAGATAAGGAAGGCCCCATTTTTGTCACTTGGGCCGGGGAAGAATATCCGTGGTAAAATGGCTGCAAGCTGTCCGGGCTGTCATGAGGAATGGCAGCCCGGTTCTTTTTAAATTGTAAATACGTGTTTTAATTATTACAAAATTATTGCGTATTTGGTGAATATATGTTAAAATTAGAAAAGATATACCATCATGAGGGGAGCGTGGCTCACTTGAGTGAATTGATGAAGAGCTTGGCCAGTGATTTGACTAATTTTCTGGTTTATGTTGCCATTGCGCTGGTGTTTGTGATTGGCATTATGAAATGTGTGCTGCCCGTCAGCCGTGCCGCCCGGAAACTGAGAAGGGGCATTCATTCCCTGGAAGTGAATGTAGGGGCTGTGCCGCCTGTTTGGCAGGATGTGATGTTCCTTGGCAAGAGCATGCAGGGCTCTTGGCGGCGGTTCCTTGTGAATGCGGAGCAGCTGGACGCAAGGGGTATTAACTGCAATGTGGAAGATTACGTCAATGACGATACGGTGATTTATTCCGTGGGGCATGCCCAATTGGCGGATGCCGTGCCGGGGCTTTTGACCAGCCTTGGCATTTTGGGCACCTTCATTGGTCTTATGCAAGGCCTTGGCGGCCTGGATGTGAGCGATGCAGCCAAAACCATGGAAAGTATTCCCCAGATGATCGGCGGCATGACGTACGCCTTTACCACGTCCATCGCTGGTATTTCCTGCTCCCTGATTTTTAATATGTTCAACCGTATGGCGCACGGCAGTGCCACCCGTGCCATTGATGACTTTAACGATGCGTTTTCCGAAATTGTGATGCAAAAGCCCTTGGAAACCCATGTACAGATGATTTTGCAGCAGGAAGACCGCACCGCCCTTTTGCGCCACTTGAGCGGCGATATGGCCAACCGGGTCAGCGAAGGGATTGTGTCCAGCGTGGAAAGGACGCTGACCCCCGTTGCCCAGCAGATGAACCAATTCATTATGGGGCAGACGCAGGCGCAGCTGGATGGCGTGAACGGCATGGTGGAAAGCTTCATTCAGCAGATGAATCATTCCCTGAACGGCCAGTTTTTGCAGCTGGGAAAGACCCTTTCCACCATCAATCAGGCGCAAAGCGTTTCCTATGATACCATCAATACCACCATGAATGCAGCGGACGAAATTCTGAAAAACCTCAATCAGGTGCAGCGTGTGACGAAGCAAGTGATGGACAGGTTTGACGAATATGTGCAGAGCATGGATGCGTCGAAAGCGAGCAATGAACAATTCCTGCGCCATGGAAGCGAGGTATTGTCCGGCATGCTGGAAGCCACCAACGAACAGGCGGATATGCTCAATTCCATTCGTTCCACCCAGAAAAACTTGCAAACAAGTCTTCAGGATTATGCCACTTGGAGCAGCCAGGTAACCCATGCCGTGAACGACCAGACGGAAAAGACCCTGTCCCTTTCCAGCGCAGTGAGCCGGGAAATGAACGAGAGCAGCAAGCGGCTTTCCGAAAGCTATGCAGGCTTTGTGGATCAGATGACCATGGGCTTTGAAAAGACGATGAAAGGCTTTGAAGAAAGCATGGAAAAGATGACAAAGGCCATGTATGAAAAGCTTGCGGACATGGAGAAAATAAACGGGCAGAGCGGCGTGGAAGCTATGTCCAAACTGCAGGTGGCTGTTCGGGAAATGACGGATGCCCTGAAAGCGGCGGAGGGCAAATGAGATGGCCGTGAGGAGAAGGGGAAGAAGGGCGGGATCGGGCAACGATCAGGGAGCCCACTGGATATCCTATTCGGATATGATGGCATCGCTGCTGTTGGTATTCGTATTGGCTGTGGTGTACAGTGTGTATCAGTATTATCAGATGCTGGATATCAAAACCCAGCAGCTGAACCAGCAGCAGGCGGAGCTGGACAAGGCCGTGATTGCCTTGGTGCAGCGGGAAGAAGAAGTGGACTCTTTGAACGTGACGCTGCTTGGTAAGCAGGAAGAGCTGGCAGATATCCAGATTCAACTGGAAGAACAGCAGGCGGATCTTTATGCCGCCGAAACTGCCCTGAAAACAAAGGAAGAAGAGCAGGCAGCCCTGCAACTGCAATTGGCAGAGCAGGAAGACAAGCTCTCTGCCATGCAATTGGTGCTCAATGCCCAGAAAACGGAAATGCAGAACCAGCAAAAGCGGCTGGATGATCTGATTGGCGTGAGAACCCAGATTATTCAAGACCTCTCTGTGGAATTGAACCGGGCAAACCTGAAAGCTACAGTGGATAAGGCCACGGGGGATATTGTGCTGGACAGTGCAGTGTTTTTCGACGTGAACTCCAATTCCATCAAGGATTCGGGCAAGGAACTGCTGGGGAGATTTTTGCCGGTATACCTGGGCGTTCTGATGAACCCGGAATATGTGGATTATGTGGGTGAAATCGTCATTGAAGGACATACGGACACCGCAGGCTCCTATATGACCAACCTGAAACTGAGCCAGAACCGTGCCCTTTCCGTGGCGGAATACTGCCTGCAATTGCCGGGGCTGACCGGCCGTCAGGTGGAGCTGATGCAGGAATTGATGACCGCCAAGGGGCGCAGCTTTTCTGACCCTGTGTATAACGCTGACGGAACGGTGAACATGGATGCGTCCAGACGAGTTGAATTCAAGTTCCGGCTGAAGGATTCCGAAATGATTGAAGAAATGAACCGTATTCTTTCTGAAATGGATTAAGGGGGAAACGCCATGAAAACCTTTGCCATCCTGATGGTCGTGGCCGTATTTGCTGCGGTAGGCGTGGTGGGCTATGGGCTTTTTAACACATCGCTGCAGGTAATCGGCAAGGATGTGCAGGTGTTTTCGGCGGCCAGCCAGCCGGCGCAATTTGAGCAATTGAAAGTGGCCGTGGAAAGAAATGCGCTGATTGGCACGCAGATTAAAAGCGGAAACCTTGGCAACGCCGATGAATACACCTATCATGTGTATACCCTCCGGGTAAAAAATCCGGGGCTGGTGGATGCACAGATGGTGGAAATGCAGATTGCGCCCATCGGGGAAGATGTGCTGTTTTATGGCGAAGGTGGCGAAGTGGTGATTGAAAAGGGGCAGACGAGGGATATCTGGTGCGTGCTGCTTTCCAAAGGCCAGACCCACGACGTCCGCAATATGTATATTACCTATTATCTGTGGGGGCACCCCTATGAGGTGAAATTTACCTATGACAATACCATTTAAGCGGTGCATGTTGTTTGCCTTGCTTTTGTGCCTCTTTATGCCGCTTTGCGCTGCAGAAGAGGCGGAAGAAACCTTTTCCCTGCCCGAAGGGTTTTGCTATGTGCATGATGTGATTGACGATGTGATTTTGGATATCCGCTATGCCGGGGAGCATAATTTTGTGGGGGAAAAGATAGACGGCTATGAAGCCTCATATGCCATCATGACCTGCGAGGCGGTACAGGCTCTCAAAGAAGCGGCGGATATTTTCCGGGGCATGGGCTATCGGATCAAGATTTTTGATGCCTATCGGCCACAAAGTGCCGTGATGCACTTCGTCCGCTGGGCAGAAAAAAGCGAAGACAAAAAAATGCAGGAGGAATTTTACCCTGATTTTAAGAGCAAGCAGCAGCTTGTGGATCAGGGGTATATCGCCAGAAATTCCAGCCATATGAGAGGCAGTGCGGTGGACCTGACGCTGACGGACATGGACGGAAATGAGCTGGACATGGGCACGGGTTTTGATTTCTTTGGAAAGAAGGCGTGGCACGGGGCGAAGAACATTACAACCGAGCAGGCGGAAAACCGAGCGATTTTGAAAAGCGTGATGGAGCAATGCGGCTTCAAGCCCTTTGATAAAGAATGGTGGCACTACCGGCTGATAAACGAGCCCTTCAAAACGGAAAAATTCAATTTTCCTGTCAAATGAGCATCCTTCGGGGTGCTCTTTTTGTTTCTTTGTGTCCATTGACGAAAGGGGAAGGAACAGATATAATAAAGAGACAGAAAAACTGCATATTCGCTGTGAAAAAAAGCACGGAGGGAATTTTATGGGCATGTATCGGGAAGGAAACCGCCTTATTTTAGCGGAAGGCATCCGGCAAACATGGATTGAGCCTTGGGGCGAAAACGGCCTGCGTATTCGCATGACCGCGCAGCCCAAAATGGACGATAATGACTGGGCTTTATCGGAAAAGGTTCAGGACATTCAGCCTGAAATCACCTTTGAAACTGTGGATACCACAGACCCTTGGTATAAAGGTGAAGAATGGAAAAAATATCATCAGACGGGGCAGCGAGCCATTTTGAAAAACGGCAAAATTGAAGCTCGTGTCAACGAGGAAGGCTGGATCAGCTTCTATAACCAGAAGGGACAATTGTTGACCGAGGAATACTGGCGCAACCGCAACCGGGTGAACCGCTATTGCGTGCCGCTGCGTGTAGATGCGAGGGTGGTGAAGCCCCATATCGGTGGCAACGATTTTTCCGTGGAGGCTCGGTTTGAAGCCTTTGACGATGAAAAGATTTTCGGCATGGGGCAGTATCAGGATAAGCACCTGAACAAGAAAGGGGCTTCCCTGGAGCTGTGCCATCGCAACAGCCAAGCCAGCGTGCCCTTTTATGTTTCCAGCCGTGGCTACGGATTTTTGTGGAATAACCCGTCGGTAGGGACGGTGGTTTTCGGCACCAATAAAACGGAATGGCATTGCCAGAGTGCTATGAAGCTGGATTACTATATCACCGCCGGCGATACCCCGGCAGAGATTGAAAAGCAATATGCCCTTGTGACGGGCACAAGCCCCATGATGCCGGAATATGGCATGGGCTATTGGCAGTGTAAGCTGCGCTACCGCACGCAGGAAGAACTGCTTTCCGTGGCAAGGGAGCATAAACGGCGTGGGCTTCCCCTGGATGCCATCGTTGTGGACTTTTTCCACTGGACACGGCAGGGGGATTTCCGCTTTGAAAAACGGGATTGGCCGAACCCTGCGGCCATGGTAAAAGAGCTGAAGGACATGGGCGTGGAAACGGTGGTGTCCGTCTGGCCTACCATTGACGAGAAAAGCGAAAACTTTGGCCCCATGGCAGAAAAAGGGTATCTGGTGACGGCGGACAGGGCTAACGCCATCCATATGACGTGGATGGGAAATACCACCTTCTATGATGCCACGAATCCCGGTGCGCAGAAATATGTGTGGGACAGATGCAAGGAAAATTACTATGACCTTGGCATCCGCTGCTTCTGGCTGGACGAAGCGGAGCCGGAATACGGCCCCTATGACTTTGACATCTATCGCTATTATGCAGGCCCTGCCCTGCAATGCACAAACATCTATCCCGTGGGCTATGCCAAGGGCTTTTATGAAGGGCTGAGATCCGTCGGCGAAACAGATATCATGAGCCTGACCCGATGCGCATGGGCAGGCAGCCAGAAATACGGCGTATTGACATGGAGCGGCGACGTACATTCATCCTTCCGCTCCATGCAGGAGCAATTGCAGGCAGGCCTCAGCATGGCCATGGCCGGAATTCCATGGTGGACCTGCGATATCGGCGGCTTCCTCGGCGGCGATATCAGTGACCCGGACTTTCAGGAGCTATTGGTTCGCTGGTTTGCGTGGGGATGCTTCTGCCCGGTTTTCCGGATGCACGGCGAGCGCAGCCCGTGGCATGAAAGGGAACAGGAATTCATTGATAATGTGCGGCAATTGACCAGCGGACAGGATAACGAAGTTTGGAGCTTCGGGGAAGAAAACTATCATCATCTGAAGAAATATCTCTTTATCCGGGATAGGCTGCGCCCCTATATCCGGGCGTGCATGAAGGCGGCCAGCGAAGAAGGGGCACCTGTCATGCGGCCTTTGTTCTATGATTTCCCGGAAGATGAAAAGGCATGGGAAACGGAAGAAGTGTATATGTTCGGGCCGGATTTGCTGGTGGCACCCGTGATGGAAAAAGGCGCAAAGGAAAGGACAATCTATCTGCCAAAGGGTGCAGTATGGCAGGATGCGTACACCAAAGAAACCTATGCGGGCGGAAAAACCATTACCGTTCCTGCGCCCATTGGGGTGATTCCCGTGATGATAAGAAACGGCAAAGCCTTTGATATTTACCGGGAAGATGAAATGTAACACAATAAAAATCAGGGAAAAGGCAGAATTGTAAAAACTGCCTTTTTCTTTGTAAATTTACAAAAGGTTTTGAAATATCCCTTGTGTGCAAAGGACGTGGATGATATAATAAAAATGTATAGATGTGCTGTACGAACCTGAAACAAAGGAGCCAAAGATGATCAAGCGGATTTTTATTGGTTTATTGGTTATGCTGATGCTGACGGCGTGCGCTGCCCTTGCGGAAGGGGACGCTTTTGTGAATGTGCCAGGGGAAATGCGGCCGGGCAAAAGCGAAAGAATCAGCTTCCGTCTGGAAAAAGAAGATACCGTCACTTTATCTGTAACGGATGAAATGGGGCAGACGATTTATGTGATCCGGGAAAATTTCAAAGCCCCGGCCGGCGAAAACCATATGATCTGGGACGGGCTGAAAAACGATGGTGAAGCCCCCTTGCCCGGAAACTATCAATTGCAGCTGACGGGCGAAAACACATCCTTTTCCGTGCCGCTTTTGATTGGCAGGGAAGCCCCGAAGATTGTTTCCGTTTCTGCTCCCGGCCTTGTGAACCCCGGCGATATATGGAGCGTGACGGTGGAAGCCAATATGCCGGGCACGCTGAGCCTTTATATTCAAAACGGCGACGGCGAATGGAACCTCTTTTTGGAAGAAAGCGTGCCCGAAGGGGAGAGCGTTCATTACTGGAACGGCATGGTGAACGGGCAGGGCATTGCCTTTGGGGATTATGCCGTGCAATTGAAGCTGATGGACGAAAACGGCTATACAGGCACGCCCCAGCAAATCAGCCTGTCTGTGGAGCCTATCCCTACGGCCACCCCTATGCCCACTGCAACCCCTGCGCCCACGCCAAGGATTGTGATTCCAAGCGCAGTGGAAGGGGCAAAGAACGAGCCTCGCAACTACTGGAATTTGCAGGTCGGCGTGATGGACGAAGCGGCTATATGGGATGTGATGATGCAGCCCATGACAGTGATCGACGGCGAGCAGAAGGAAGTATACCGCCTGCGCAAAACGCCGGACAAGAGCACGAAAAAGGAAAACGTGGTGGGGGAAATTACCTACGCTTCCCAAGGCGTGCATGTATTGGAAACGCTGGATAACGGCTGGACGCTGGTGGAAGCGTTCAATTCCTCCTATGGCCCCGATTGCAAATCCAGAAGGGGCTATGGCGTGACGGATGATTTGATTCAGGGCTATGTGGAAACGAGGCTTTTGAAAACCTATACGCCCAAAGACGAATACGGCCTGCTGATTGACAAGCTGGAACAGAAAATGTATATTTTTTCGGATGGTAAATGTATCGGCGAACTGATGGTGTCCACAGGGCTCAATAACGAAACCCAATCGTGGAATGAAACGCCCTCCGGCGAATTTGTGATGATCAGCCGCATGGGCGGCTTCCCGGCAGGAAACCTCTGGTGTGCTTACGGGATGCGTATCAACGGCGGCTGTGCCATTCATGAAGTGCCCTACATTGGCGATCATGAAACGCCCAGCGACAGAAGGGATTATTCTTCCACCGTGCCGCAGCTGGGCAAAAAGGCCAGCCACGGCTGCATCCGGGTGCAGAAAGAAAAGAATGAACAGGGGCAGAACATCAAATGGCTGTGGGATAATATCAAAGTGGGCACGAAGGTGCTCATCTGGGATGATACGGGCCGGCTGCTCTCTTACCCGGATGATGATATGCCGCTTTACTATAACCCCAACGGCGGCAAATATTATCACGAAGCCCAGTATTGTTCCTCGGTGAAGGACAGGTATTTGCCCTTGACGGAGTTCAAATACAGCGAATTGGATAACGAATTTGATAATCTCAAGCCCTGCAACCGCTGTGCACAGGTGATGAAAAAGTCCGAAATTGATAAAATCAACCGGGAAAACGGCTATTAAACAGTAAACAAAAACCGCTTTTGACGAAAAATCAAAAGCGGTATTTTTATGGAGTTTTATTGCGTATCCGCCTGCTCCAGGAGCTTGATTTCCCGGAGCGTTTTGATCTGCAAGAAGAGAGCCAGCAGGAAGGAGAAAACATCGGCCACGGGCTGGGTCAGCTGAATGCCGAAGAGGCCAAAGCACCGGGAGAAAACAAACACCAGCGGCAAAAAGAACAGGCCTTGCCTTGCAACAGCCAGCAGCGATGCGCGGAAGGTTTTGGCGATGGTTTGCAGCATCATATTGCTGATAATCACAAGGGCGAAAAGGGGAGCAGTGAAGCACTGCATTTTCAGAGCCAATGCGCCGATTTCAATCACTGCTGCATCATCGCTGCGGAACAGGCTGATGACGCTGGGAGCCAAGAGGATGCCAAGGAAGCCTGCAAAAACAAGGAACACCGTGCAAACCTTCACACAGAAGAAAAACGCCTGACGCACACGGGCGTATTTCTTTGCACCAAAGTTGAAGCCGCACACGGGCTGGAACCCCTGCCCAAAGCCAATCACCAAGGAATTTGCAAACATCATGATCCGGGAAACGATGCTCATGGCAGCAATGGCCGGATCGCCAAAGGCGGCAGCAGCGTTGTTCAGGCAGGTGGTGGACACGCTGCCGATGCCCTGCCGGAAAAGGGAGGGCGCACCGCCCTTGAAAATTTCCTTGAAGTAATGGGCTTTAGGGGTGAAATTGCGCAGATAGATGTTCAGATTATCCGATTTTCTCGTGCCGATAAACAAAAGCAGGAAGGAAATAAACTGGCTGATGATGGTGGCGAGGGCGGCACCGTTGATGCCCAGATTGCATACGAAAATGAAAATAGGATCCAAAATGATATTGATGATGCCGCCGATGCCGATGCCGATCATGGAAAAGAAGGCGTTGCCCTGAAAGCGCAGCTGATTATTGAGCACAAGCGATGCAGCCATCCACGGCGCACCGATGAGGATGATGCGGATGTAAGAGGTGGCATAGGGCAGGATGGTGGGGGTGGAGCCAAGGAGCGTGGCCAGCGGATTGAGGAACATAAGCCCCAGCACGGTCAAGATAAGGCCGCCAAGCAGGGCAGAGAAAAAGCCGGTAGCTGCCATGCGCTCAGCCTCTTCCGTTTCCTGACGGCCAAGGGCACGGGAAATGAAATTGCCGGAACCGTGGCCGAACATGAAACCCACCGCTTGAATGATGGACATGAGCGGAAAGGCGATGCCAACAGCGGCGGTGGCACTGGTAGCGGCGGCACTGCCTTCGTTGAGCTGGCCAACGAAATAGGTATCAGCCATGTTATAAATGGAGGAAATCATCACGGACACCATGGCAGGCAGAGCCAAGCGGATAATCAAACGCCGAATGGGCGTTTCGGTCATCATGATGAATTTTTGCTGCTGATTTTGTTTGGCCATTTATAAACCTTCTTTCATGCCGTCGGACAGTATAAAAACGCTGCTTTCGGCGGTATAGCGCATTTCGCCTAGCCACACCTGCACATAAGCGGTATATGGCCCGGAGGGCAAGGGGCGGCCCTGATTATCCTTGCCATCCCAATAGAAAAGGGAAGCGGCTTCCTGCAATTGCTGGGGACGGGACGGCTGCTCATAGGAGAGCCGCTTCACTGTCTTTCCGGCTTCATTGCGGATGGAAACAGACAAGGCGCAGGGCGCATCATGGAGCACCAGCAGGGGCATTTCCTCGCCAGTCTGGGGCTGAAAGGAAGCAGCCGTTTTGATTTGCAGGGACAAATCTTTTCTTTCCGGCTGCACGCACAAAAGCCGTGCCCCCTGAAAAACGGGAATTTCTTCCTCTATAGTGAAAAACTGAATCATGGCGTAGCCGGAATCGGTGGTGTTTTGGGTGCCAAGATGCAGGCTGCGCTGCTTGCGGCCGGGGGTTAAGAGGCCGTCTTCGTTTTCGATATCCTGAAAAAACTGGGCATTTTCAAAGTTCCATGCTCCGTTTTGATAATAAATCAGCTGGTAATAGAGGGAAACGGGCTGATGCACGGTGAAAGAAAAGTGCAGGTCGCTTTGCCCGGCTGTGAGCAGGGTGTCTTCAAAGGTGATATCGGTGATGCCGCATTTGTCGTGATTGGATGCAAGCGCAGGGTCGTATTGATAGAGGGGGAAATCTGCTTCCCCGGCAGGATAACGCTGGGGTGCGGAAGCGGCGTAATTGGCGCAGAGGTATTGGTAGGTTTCGTCGAAGGTGATGATGCCGTCCTTATTCACATCGGCAGAGTGGTGGCCGCTGAGACCCTTGGCAAACACATCGGCAAAATAGCTGCCGCCGGAAAGGGGCGCATTTTCCTCGCTTTGCCATTGGAAGCTAGCCTCGCAGCCGCCGGCACTGGTGATGATATAAACATTCTGCCCGGTGAAGGGATGGGAAGGCAGCAGTGCATCCATGCCTTTATGGATGAACGCCCCGGAATTGCAGGCGTCCAGCATGATGAGCTTTGTGCCGGGAATGGGGGAAAGCATGGCGGCAAGGGCTTGGGGGGAGAGGATGTTTTCCTCCATGCCGTCGCAAAGATAGATGCCTGTCTTTTCTTCTGAATAGCAGCCGTGCGAGGAAAGGTACAGCAGGGAAACATCGTTTTCCTCTGCGCCTGAAAAAGCTGCTTCGACAGCCTGCCGGAAGGCCGCTTCATGGCCGATTTCGTCGTAATAGGTGTGCAGGGTGTCATAGATGCGGATATCGGCGTTGAGAATCTGGGAAATCTTGTCCAGATTGTTCTGGGCGATGGGGTAGGTATTTTCCTGGGTGAAAAAGGTATCACAGCCAATGAGCAGTGTACGGAAGGAAGGGGCGTCCTGATCGGCCAGAGCGCAAAGAGGGAACAGGAAAATAAGCAGGAATAAACCAATGAAACGCTTCATCTTCCTTTCCCTCCTTTTTGAACAAATTTATACAAGATAATTATACTCTATTTTTCTTCAAAAAGCCATAGCGCAGCCAATTAAAACCAAACAGGTACAAAAAAAGAGGCTGCGTTTGCAGCCCCATTTGATATTTGAAAGATTAACGCTGGAGGATGGTTTCTTCAGTGTCCTTATCGAAGAAGTGGAGACGGCTGGTGTCCAGAGCAACCTTGATGTCGTCGCCGGGACGGGTGGCAGTGCGGGGATCAACACGGGCGATAACGCTTTCGTCCTTGCCGGTGGTGGTGAAGTACAGATAGGTTTCGGAGCCCATCAATTCGGTCACTTCCACATGCACCTTCATAGAAGCATCGGCATGAGCTTCCACGAAATCGGGAGCGTCGTCGATATCTTCGGGACGGATGCCCATGGTGACTTCCTTGCCGATATAGCTTTCGTCAGTCAGCTTATCCAGCTTTTCCTGGGGAACCTTGATTTCGTTGTTGCCGAACACGGCATAAACGCCATCAGCCTTCTTTTCCAGCTTCACATCGAAGAAGTTCATCTGGGGGGAGCCGATGAAGCCGGCAACGAACTTGTTGTGGGGATAGTCGTAGTTGTGCTGGGGGGAATCAACCTGCTGGATGAAACCATCCTTCATGATAACGATACGGGAACCCATGGTCATAGCTTCGGTCTGGTCGTGGGTAACGTAGATGAAGGTGGTCTGCAGACGCTGATGCAGCTTGGTGATTTCGGTACGCATGGCAACACGCAGCTTGGCGTCCAAGTTGGACAGAGGTTCGTCCATCAGGAAGACCTTGGGTTCACGCACGATGGCACGACCCAGAGCAACACGCTGACGCTGACCGCCGGACAGAGCCTTGGGCTTACGATTGAGCAGATAGCCGATATCCAGAATACGGGCAGCTTCTTCCACGCGGCGTTTGATTTCTTCCTTGGGGGTCTTGCGCAGCTTCAGACCGAAAGCCATGTTATCATACACCGTCATATGGGGATACAGAGCGTAGTTCTGGAACACCATGGCGATGTCGCGATCCTTGGGAGCAACGTCATTCACCAGTTTGTCGCCGATGTACAGTTCGCCGTCAGAAATTTCTTCCAGACCGGCAACCATGCGCAGGGTGGTGGACTTACCGCAACCGGAAGGACCAACCAGAACGATAAATTCCTTATCTTCGATATCGAGGGTGAAGTCACTAACTGCGGTTACGCCACCGGCATAAACCTTATAAATGTGTTGCAAAGATACGCTAGACATGAAAAAATCCTCCTTCAAATTTATGATACCACCTGAACATGCCGTCAAGCGCAGGGCACGTCCTTGTAGCTATATTATACTTGCTTTTTCCTCTCTTGACCATACAACAACTTACACAAATATTTTGTGCTTTGCTTGTGCAAGAATTGTACATCATGGCGAAAATACGCCCAAATAGACAAATTTTGCAGAAAAAACAAAACCGTTGGGTCAACAGATGAACAAGTATGGGATAATTATATACATTTTTTGCGTAATAATCAAGCGAAAATTGATGAAACGGTACTATTTTGATATATATTTCCCCAAATGGATAATGAAACGGAAATGGTGCACAGAATTGTAACAATCACGAAAGAAATTTATGATTTATGGATGTTTTTCCTGCTTTTTGCGTTGACAAACTGTAATATTTTTGATATAAATGAAATGAGAAATTGCAACTGCATCCTATTTGCACAAATATAAGTAGGATAGACACAAGTTGGAAGGTGAAAACATGGCAAAGAATAACGGCGCAGATGCGTATCAGAAGCTGGTTCGTATTTTGCTGGTTGTGTTTGTACTGGTGATTCTCTTTGGGGCTGGGTATATGCTGATGGATCGTTCCATCCAGACCCAGACGGAAGAAAACGCAAGGTTTGCCGAGCAGGAAAACCAGGCCAATCAAAAGCAATATCAGCAGGCACTGGCTGAATATAATGAACAGCAGAAAAAGCCCGAAACGCCCCAGTGGCCCACGCCCAAAGCGGAAGGCATTGATGTGGTGGATCTAACGGGCTTTGCAGTCAATAACGCCTATGATTATCAGGCTACCCGGAATGAACTTTTGATGGGCGGCATGATTCTGGTGAACCGCTGGCATGAGCTGCCGGCTGATTATTATGCCGTGGCGCAGGAAAACATGCTGGCCGTCTATCAGGCAGACAAGACCATTCCTGTGCATGACAGCAGCGTGCGGCTTTTGCCCAGTGCCCTTTCTGCCCTTAGCAATATGCTCAAGGCTGCCGAAAAGGCGGAGCTGACCAATTACCTCATTGGCGAAGGCTACCGTACCATGGAAAAGCAGCAGGAATACTACGCTGAATCCGAAAGCAAATACACCTCTCGCTACACCGGCGAAGCCCTGAAGCAGAAAACCATCGCTTCCGGCGTGAACTATCCCGGTACCAGCGAATATCAGAGTGGCTTTGCTTTCAATCCCCGCCGCTATAAGTCCGGCGATGCGGAATTCAACGAACCTAAGTTCTACGACACCGAACATTCCGATTGGCTGGTAGCCAACAGCTGGAAATACGGCATCGTGTTCCGCTTCCCGGTAAAGGGCTATCCCAACGAAAATGTGCCGGATAAGGCTTATAAGACCGGCGAAGAAAAGAAACTGATGATTTACCGGTATGTGGGCGAAGGGCACGCCATGGCCATGCACGCCATGGATATGTGCATGGAAGAATACATCGAATATCTGATGGCGCATCCCCATATTGCCGTTTATGAAGACGGCAATCTGAAATATGAAATCACCCGTGTGAATGCCGATACGACAAACGGTGCCAAGGTTGAGCTTTCGGGCAATGCCAAGGACTTTAGCGTGTCCATGGACAATTGTGGCGGCGTGATTGTGTGCATGAGCTACTAAATCAAAAAAACGTCCTGCCAGAAGGTATGATGTAAAGGAAGGAGTTATCCTACACTTTGCATCTTGTAAATAACGAAACCGCAAGCCTTTGAATGGCTTGCGGTTTTGTGTAGTGCTGTGATAGAATGAAAGCGATAAACTTGAATTTGAAAGGGATGTCTCTATGGATAGAATAGCATTTATTAAATACATATCAGCATTATTACTGTTTGGTCTTAACGGAATAGTGGCAAGTCATATTGCACTGAACAGTTATGAAATCGTGTATCTCCGTACACTAATCGGCAGTATTTTGCTGATTGTTCTATTTTCACTTGGTAAAGGCAAGTTTCATATTAAGACTTACAAGAAAGATACCATCTTTATTGTTCTGTCTGGTATTGCGATGGGAACAAGTTGGATGTTCCTATACGAAGCATATCAACAAATAGGTATTAGTTTATCTTCGCTCCTTTATTATTGCGGTCCGGTCATTGTTATGATATTATCGCCGATTATCTTTCGTGAAAAACTGACCGCGCCTAAACTATTGGGTTTTGCGACCGTACTTGTTGGAATTTTCCTTGTCAACGGTAATACGGTCGGCAGCAGTAATACTTGGGGATTGTTCTGCGGTGCAATGTCGGCTGTAATGTATTTCTTTATGGTAACCCTCAACAAGCAATCAAAAAATATCAGTGGTATGGAAAACTCCGCCATACAGCTTGTTGTTAGTTTTTTGACCGTTGCAGTCTTTACAGGTATTAAGCAAGGTTTCATTATCAATGTACCTGCGGACGCTTGGGTGTGGATTTTAATACTCGGTGTTTTGAATACAGGAATTGGTTGTTATCTCTATTTTTCACCACTTGCAAAACTTCCCGTGCAGACAGTTGCGGTATGCGGTTATTTAGAACCTTTGTCAGCGGTTGTTTTTGCCGCCCTATTACTCGATGAGAAAATGACCATAATACAAATTATTGGTGCTGTGTGTATTATTGGCGGTGCAATGATAGGTGAATTGATAAAAACTAAAAGAACGTAAAATTCCAATTTGCCGAGCAGACGAAAAACAACTCCCCACCCTCTCCGGAGGGCGCAATTATACGCACTGTACCAGTGCATTGCGTTTTTTCAACCACATAAGCAAACGAGCATCCAACAAACGCCGGATGCTCGTTTTTTTCGTTGTGGGATAAATTCATTCTTAAGAACTCTCCCGCCAAGGCAGGGCGTTTTTCATTGTGGAAAATACGGACAAAAGAAAAGCGGCACTGCCAATTGGCGGTGCCGTTTTCTGCATTGACCTTGTATATGAAAGCCGCAAGGGCTCTTTGGCGAAGGTATCGGCTTATAAGAAAGGAAGCCGTCTGGATGAATTACGCTTCTTTGATATAAGCTTCAATGGCTTTGACGAATTTGGGAATCGTCAGGTCTTCCATGTCGTTGGTGTCGATGAACATGGTATCACGTGCCGAATACATCATGGCCAGAACGCCAAGGGTGGATTTAGGATCAGTGCAGAATTTTTCGGAGCGGAGCAGCACTTCGTTGGTGAAATCCTTGCAGATAGCGGAGAGCTGTTCGGCGGCCTTCATGGAGTCGACGTGGATGTGAATTTTCATGTTTACATCTCCTTTCCCGGGCGGTAGCCCAAGGGTTCTTTCTTTGCGTTGCGGAGTCATCCATCTCCGCATCCCAAGTGTATCAAAACCCATAGGAAAACACAAGACGGCAGGATTGACAACCTTTTTTCGGCGTTTTTGTTTAAGATGTAAAAAATGGCGACCATAAAAGCGATGGACAATCTGGAATAGACAAATACAACACCAAATAATACATATTTAACGTATTTGGGGTACAAAAATACCATGCAGACGAACAGGCTTCCCCGCAGCACACGCCTAAAATGCTTACTGCTGCTTCCTCTCGGACCTGACAGGGTTCACACCGCAGCATCGCACAGGACCCATCCGCCTACACGGCTTCATTATCATACATGATTTCAGGGAAAAATGCAAGAAGAAATTCTTTCTTGTTTATTTGCAGTCAAAAATCGCCTTGGAAAGGATGTATTTGCTGTATTCCTCTTTCCATTGCAGGTGCAGGGCGGAAGCGTTCCAATTGGGCAGGGCTTCCTTGGCCATTTCCACCACGATCATCAGGTCAAAGCGGTTTTCCAAGGGGATGCAGTTGGGATAGAGCGTGGCACCTTCCACGCCGGGAATTTCCTTGGCAGCGGAGAACAGCCGGGCAATTTCCTTTTCCAAGGCAGGCTTATCCGTTACAAGGGCGTTGTATTTCACGATAATATGATGTTTCAAGGGGAAACCCTCCTTTGTTTACTTTTCAATACTATACCAAATAATGAAGGAAATGACAATATTCTAATCCCCGGAATGCCAAAAGAGGGAAAGGGCATCAGCGGCTTCGGGGGATTCTTTTTGATTGCCGAAGAAAAGGTCGGAAAGGTCATCCAGAAGGGTTCTGCTGCTGGACGGAGCTTTTGCCCGTGCCACCTGCACCGATTGGGAACCTTCTAAAAGAACGCCGTTGGAGAGCAGCTCCGAATGAATGGGGATGATACGATAGGTGTATTCGACGCCAAGACGAGCCTTGGTATCGGTAAAATACAGGGTTTCCCCGGCGGAACCGTACAGTTCGTTTAAGATAATACATTCCCCGATGGCGTCACGCTGAATACGGTACAGCCCGGCGTCCCGGCAGGTCATCACAAGGACGGGGTTTCCCTTATTGTTATGGGTTACATAAAAGCCGGAAAGGGAACGGGGGGCCGACCAGATGTTGGATTCCTGGGTGGGGCGATTGGAAGAAAGAAACACTTCGGAATAAGCATAGTTGGACGGGGTCAGGGAGGAGGCCAGCATGGGCTTTCCGGCCCATTCGATGGATTTACGGTCGATTTTCAGCCAGACGATGCCGTCGGCAGACAGAAAATCCGGCTTGGTACGATTGGAATAATAGCTTTTATAGAATTTGGTGGAAAGGGCTGCAGTGTAATCGCCGCCGGAAACCCAGCTTTGCATTTTATGGGCGTTATCCGGGTTATCAAAGCCCATCCAGCAGGCGGTGGCGATTTCGCTGTTATAGG
The DNA here is from genome assembly GCA_045590215.1 of Clostridia bacterium. Lineage (GTDB taxonomy): Bacteria > Bacillota > Clostridia > Christensenellales > Aristaeellaceae > RUG563. The sequence continues at coordinate 85,543 of JAZNQO010000013.1, forward strand.
CTGCCATCCAGATATCCCTGTTGCCGCCACCGGTCATATTGACGGTGCCTGTCTTTCCGGCAACGGGGGTTCCTGCCCCGGAAAGCTTGGCCCCCGTGCCGGAGGATGTGACCGTTTGCAAAAGGCTGGTCATCAGATACGCCGTCTGGGCGGAAAGCACGGTTTGGCCGCTTGTTTCGTGGTGATACACTTCATTCCCGTTGGCGTCGGTGATACGCTCGATGAAATAGGGGGCATAGAACGTGCCGCCGTTGGCAAAGGGTGCATAAGCCGCCGCTAATTGAACGGGGGAGACGCCATAAGTGAGGGAGCCCAGAGCCAAGGACAGATTGGCATCCCGGTCGTCCAAGGGGATGCCCACTTTTTGCAGATAATCCCGTGCAGCCGGCACGCCGATATCGTTCAGAAGGCCAACGGTGGCTACATTCAGGCTGTTTTTCAGGGCAGTACGCACGCTGACCGTGCCGTAATAGAGATTGCCGCTGTTCCGGGGGGAATAATTACCGAATTTCCGGGGAGTATCATCCAAGGCACTGGCGGTCATATAGCCGAAAGACTGAATGGCCGGAGCGAAGACGGCCAAGGGCTTTAGGGCAGAGCCCGGCTGACGACGGAGCTGGGTAGCTCTATTCAGCCCTCGCTGCACCTGATAGGTGCGGCCGCCCACAATGGCTCGCACGGCTCCGCTTTTCACGTCCACGCTGGCCATGGCTCCCTGCACTTGTTCACCGTCGGCAGCGGAGGCGGGAAAATTGCTTTCCGCTGCAAATTGGGTGTCCATCAAATCCTGCTGGACGGGATCAAAGCAGGTATAAATCCGATACCCTGCGGAAAGCAGGGTGGTGCTGTCCAAGGAAAGAATGGCTTCCGCTTCATCTAATACCGCATCGGTATACCAGCCGTAAATGGCAGCTTTGGCCGGCTGCTCTATGAGGGGCACTTCAAGCGACAGGGCAGTTTGATATTGGGCACTTGTCAGCATGTTGTTTTCCAGCATGGTGGAGAGGATATAGTCTCTTCTTTGTCGGTTATTTTCCGGGTTCAGGTGAGGTGCATAGAGGGAAGGGGCTTTAATGATGGCTGCCAGCGTGGCCCCTTGGGCGACGTTCAATTCTGCGGCAGAAATGCCAAAATAGCTTTGGGCGGCGGCTTCGATGCCATAGGCTCCACGGCCAAAGTAGATATGGTTGAGATACATTTCCAAAATTTCTTCCTTGGAGCATTGCATTTCCAGCTGTATGGAGAGAAAGATTTCTTCCAATTTTCTGGCGATGGTTTTCCGGGGACTCAAGTGGGTAAGCTTAATGAGCTGCTGGGTGATAGTGGAGGCTCCCTGGCTGTAAGAGCCGGACTGGATATTGGCAGCTACGGCTCCGAAAATGCGGGTGATATCAAAGCCGGAATGATCAAAAAAACGCAAATCCTCGGCGGCCAGGAAGGCATTTTGCACATCTTTCGGAATAGCAGAAAGGGTGGTCAAAATACGGTTTTCCGTGCTTTGAATCCGGGTGATTTCCTGGCCATCCTTATCAAAGAGGATACCCGTCTGGGCGACGTTTTTCAGCTTATCCATGTCCAGAGCCTGCCAATTTTGCACATCAAAAATATAATAGCCGGATATGAGCGCAGAAAGAAAAAGGACGCAGAAAACAAGCAGGATTTTTCTGCCGGTATGGCGTTTGCCACGGGACAGGCCATGCAGCATTTTCTTTTCTTCCTTTTCTGTTTTTTTGTTCATTTTTTCCATGTGTTTTTGCTCACGATCCTTGCGCATCCGTGCTGCACCGCCTTTCATGCGCAGTATGCCCTGAAATGCTTTCCATAAACCTTGAAATGATTGGCAGGATGGCAGAAAGTACCGTGGACAGAGGAAAAACAGCCGATATATACTGATCACAGATTTCTGATGGAAGGATGAAAGGACATGCTGAAAAAGAAAGGATTTGCGGTGCTGGTGGCTTTGATGCTGGTAACGCTTCTATTATCACTGCAAACGGAAAGGAAAGAAAATGCCGTGCAGGGGCTTGGGTATCCCAAGTTTCTGGAAATGGCAGAAAAGGGCGAAGTAAGGAAGGTGATTTATACCAATGAAGCGTTCTGGCAGGTGGAGCTTTCAGACGGAAAGGTGTATCAGGTTCCCAACCCCAGAAATGAAGATAGCAAGGAAAGACTGCTTAAAAATGGCATTGAAGTAGTCGAAAAGGAGAAAATCAATATGCTGCCGCTGGTGTTTCTTATGTTCCTTTGCTTTGTTTTCTTTTCAAGGCAGAAGGGCGGTATGGAAGCCATGCCCTCCGGCGATGCTGCAAGCCATATCCCGGATAAAACCTTTCAGGATGTGATTATTGACAAAGATACCCTTTCCGCCATGGAGGATTTGAAATGCTATTTGAAAAACCCGGATATATACGAAGAAATGGGTGCAAGGCCGCCAAGGGGCGTATTGCTCTATGGACCGCCGGGGACGGGCAAAACGCTGCTGGCGCAAGCCTTGGCCGGGGAAGTGAAGAAGGGCTTCTTTGCTGTCAGTGGTTCGGATTTTGTGCAGGTGTATGTGGGGGTAGGTGCTTCCAGAATACGAAGCCTCTTCAAAAAAGCAAGAAAAGAAGGGGGCGGCGTGATTTTTATTGACGAAATTGATGCGCTGGGCAAGAAACGGGATAATGCCAACGACGAGCGGGAACAGACCCTGAACGCCCTGCTCACGGAAATGAACGGTTTTCACGGAAAGGATGGCATCATCGTCCTGGCGGCCACAAATCGGCCGGACACTTTGGATGCGGCTCTCCTTCGGGAAGGAAGGTTTGACAGGCGCATTGAAATCGGCCTGCCGGACAGGGAAGGAAGAGAAAGGATGCTAATGGTGCATACGAAAAACAAGCATCTGGCAAGCGATGTGGATATCAAAGAAATGGCCGCACGCACTGCCCTTTTTTCCGGAGCGCAGCTGGAAAGCATGGTGAACGAAGCAGCCATCCGGGCAATCCGGGAGGGAAAAAAGGAAATTTCCATGGCACATCTGGAAACGGCCTTTTATGCTCAGATTGCAGGGGATGAAAGAAAGAAAACAGGCGCAGAAAAGGAAAAGAAGATGATTGCCGTGCATGAAGCCGGTCACGCCGTCTTGACCCATGCCCTTTTACCGGAGCATACTTTGACAAGGGTGACGGTGCTCCCCAGCAGCAAAGGCGCAGCAGGCTACAGCCTCTCCATTCAGCCGGACAGACTGCTCTATACCAAGCAGGAGCTTTTGTGCCATATGGCTGTTGCTCTTGGGGGCAGAGCGGCGGAAGAAATGATGTTTGGGAGGGAAAACGTATCAAACGGCGCAGGCAGTGATCTGGAAAAGGCAGAAGAAATGGCGGCACAGATGGTGAAATGGCACATGGCAGAGGAAAAAGACGCACAAGAGGGCAAACAAAGCCTGATGAAAAAAGCCTATGAGATAGCGAAAAGTGTATTGGAAGAAAGAAGGGGAAGGGTGGAAAAGATGGCCCAGGCTCTCATGGAAAAGGAAACGCTGAATGAAGGGGAAATCCTTTTCTTCGTGGCGTAAATGAGGCAATGAAAAAAAGGGGTGGAAAAATGAGCAGAATTTATGTATAATAAAAGTATTACCGCAAAGGAGGTTCCGTTTCGTGAAAAAACGGATGTTTTGCCTGATGCTTGCGCTGCTGATGCTGCTCGGATGCGCAGCTGCAGCTGAAGATGCCAAAGAAGATGCCAATGAAAGAACCCTTGTGCTGGCCGGGTTTGATGATACCCAATACCGTAAATGGGAAGATAATCTCTTCTTTCAGCGGATGGAAGAGAAAACAGGGGTGAAATTTACCTATCAGCAATATACAAAAGAAGAGGAATGGACGAAGGCCAAAGCCGCCATGGAAAAGGGCGGCGAGATGCCGGATGTTCTTTTTAAGGCCGCCCTGACCACCACCGAATGTATTGAAATGTACGAAAAGGGCGTACTGGTGGATTTGAAACCTTACCTGGAAAGCTGTTGCCCCAATCTGTGGCTGCTTTTGCAGGAGTACCCGGATGTGTTGGAGGCCATCACCCTGCCCGGCGGCCAGATTGCAGCTCTGCCTTATATCAAGCCTTCCGGCACCCAGAACTATATCTGGGTGAACGAGAAGTGGCTGGAAAAAGTGAACCTTGAAATGCCCACGGATCTGGAGAGCTTTGAAAACGTGCTGCGTGCCTTCAAGGAAAAAGACCCCAACCGCAACGGCAAGGAAGACGAAGTGCCCTTTGGCTTCATGGGGCCTTTTGACCTGAAATTTTTAGCCCATGCCTTTGGCCTTGTGGGCAATGACTATAATATTTTTGTGGAAGAGGGACAGGTGAAATTCCTGCCCTTGGAAGATGCTTTCCGCCCCTTCCTTGCATGGTGCCATAAGCTCTATGAAGATGAATTATTGGATCAGGAAGGGTTCTTTACCTCCAGCTATGTCCGCACGGAAAAAGCCTCTGCCAAAGAGGAATACACCACCTACGGCATGTTCCTTGCCCCCAGAGCCTATGACGTTGTTCAGAATAATCTGGCCTTTGATTATGCCATGATGATGCCCCTTTCCTATGAAGGGAAGCAGGTATACCGTGATTTTTCCGGCCAGGCCATCCGGGGCACCTTCGCCGTTACCAGCGGCTGTGAAAACATTGAAGAAGTGCTTCGCTGGGTGGATTATCTCTACACGGAAGAAGGATATGTGCTGGAAAACATCGGCATGGAGAATAAAGAATATTACTTTAATTCCGACGGCACATGGGAAATGACCTCCGAAACCATTTCCGATTCCTTCTATACGGTTGTGACGATCATCGCAAACGGCGCAACGCCTCCCGGCGCAGTGTTTGATAGCTTTGACCGGAAAGTGGCCGACAAGGTGAACCAGAAAATCCTTAAAGAACAGGATGAATTTTCCCAGTATCTTATGCAGCCCTTCCCGGTCTATACATTGACAAAGGAAGAAGCGCAGGAGATTGCACCTTTGCAAAATGAACTGGGGCTTTATGTGGATCAGATGATGGGCCGCTTCATCCGGGGCGATATGGAGCTGACAGACGAAAACTATCAGCAGTTTATCGACACACTGTATGAAAAGAACGTGGAAGGATTCCTGGCTTTCTGGCAGAAGATTTTAGAAGCACGTTAAGGAGGAAATGTCCTATGGATAGTTATGCCCGTTTGTTGGCTGCCATTCGCAGGCCGTATGCAACGGAGCGTTTTTCCAGGCTCTATGGCCATAAAGAAGGGGGGATGGCTTACCAGATTACCCGCTATTCCCGGCTGACCAAAGCCCATGAAGACCTGTTTCACGATAATCATGCCCCATTATATATGATAAGTGCTCCCGGCCGCACGGAGATCGGCGGCAATCACACGGACCACAATAACGGCTGTGTGCTGGCGGCGGCAGTGAATCTGGACACGCTGGCTTGCGTTGCCAAAACGGAAGGGAACGAAATTCGCATCAGCAGTGAAGGCTACCCGGAAGTGGTGGTGACGCTGGATGATCTGAACATCCGGGAGGAGGAAAAGGGCACTTCGGCGGCTCTGGTTCGGGGTGTTGCCAAGGGCATGAAGGAAAACGGCTTCAGCGTTGGCGGCTTCCATGCGGCGGTGGTTTCCGATGTGATGGGCGGCAGCGGCCTTTCCTCTTCCGCAGCCTATGAAGTGCTGATTGCCAAGATTTTTGAAACGCTGTATAACGAAAAGGAAATGGATGCCACCCTGCGGGCGAAGATTTCCCAAATGGCGGAGAACGAATATTTCGGCAAACCCTCCGGCCTGATGGATCAGATGGCGTGCAGCACGGGCGGCCTTGTGAATATTGATTTCAAATGTCAGCCGAAGGTGAAACCGCTGCAATATAATTTCAGCGAAAGCGGATATCAGCTGGTGGTGGTGGCAACCGGCGGCAGCCATGATAACCTGACGGACGAATATGCTGCTATCCGTACGGAAATGCAGCAGGTGGCTGCTTTCTTTGGGGAAAAGGTGTTGCGCTGCGTGCGGCCGGAAAATTTGTATCAGCATGTGAATGAACTGCGTGAAAAGCTGGGCGAAAGAGCCGTGCTGCGTGCCATGCACTTTTTTATGGAAAATGAACGGGTGAAGCAGCAGGTGAACGCCCTGCAGCAGCATGATTTGAACGCTTTCTTTGCTGCTGTAAATGCTTCCGGTAAGAGCAGCTGGACGCTGCTGCAAAATATCTATCCCGGCGGCAGCACCTCACAGCCCATGGCACTTGCCTTGGCTGTAGCGGAGATTTTGCTCCGGGGCAAGGGTGCATTTCGGGTGCACGGCGGCGGCTTTGCCGGCACCACGCTGAACTTTGTGCCCACGGAAGAAACGGCAGAGTTTGTGAAGCGGATGGAGCAGGTGTTCGGCAACGGCAGCTGTGTGGTGCTTGACGTGCGCAGCGACGGCCCCTGCCAGGTGTTCTGCTCGGAAGAAAATTGATTGCATACAGCCATCCTGCGGTATTTATGCGGATGGCTGTTCTTGTTCAGGGGGAAAGCATGGGGGATTTACTGGGGGCGGCGGCAAGCTATCTGATGATCGTGCTGATTTTGATGCTGATCGGGCAGTTCATCGTACAAATCGGGCGCATGAAAAGGGAAACGCTGATGGGGTTTGGCCGGGTGGCAGTGTACACCGGGCTGTTTGCGCTTGCCGAATACGGGCTGATGATGTTCTTTCGCAGGGCGGCTACCGGTGCAGGAAAGATGATTACACTCGGTGATATTGTGGATCAGCGGATGTTCAGCCATGTTTTCAGCCAGTCTTTCCTTGATTACAGCTTTTGTATGGCACTTGCAGTACTGGAAACGGCAGCGGCAGGCTGCTTCTTTTATCAGGCAGTAAGAGCAAAAACGGACGCCCGGACGACAAGCAAAGGCATATTCTGGCTTCTGATGCTGCCGGGGGTGGAAATGTCTCTGCTGCCGTTCCCTGGCTGCACGGTGCTGATTTTATGCGTTGTTTGCTTCATCTTTCGCAAGAAAATGCCCTTTGACAAGGTGCGTTTGCCTTATGCCGCAAAGGCTGTGCTGATGGTGCTGTTTGCCATGGTGAAAACATGGATTGCCTATCGGCTGGGGATGGGGGCGTGAGGCCATGAAAAAGCGTTTGCTCAATTGGGCTCTTATTGCCCTGACGGTGGTTTTGATCCATGATGTGATGCTGGTGCTGGGCTGCCTGATGGTAAAGGGCACGGTTTCCTGGGACAGCTTGAAAACACTGGTTTTGGAAAGGCTCACCATGCCCGGCGATGCGCCAAGATATTTGCAGATTGCAAGGGAAGGGTATGTAACGGAAGGGGCGGACGCCATCAATTTAGTGTTTTATCCCTTGTATCCGTTTTTGATGCGCATTTTTTCCTTTGGGGTTTTGGATCTGGCCGCTGTGGGTATGACCATATCACGGCTTTCCCTGATGGGAGCCGGGATCGCCTTATATGAGCTGATTAAAGTGAACAGTGATGAAGAGGCGGCGTGGACGGGCGTATTGATGATGGCCGTTTATCCCTTTTCCATGTTCACGGTGGGGGTTTACACGGAAAGCCTGTTTTTGTTTCTGACCATCGGGTGCATGCTGGCCATTAGGAAAGAGAAAATGCCGCTGGCCGGGGTCATTGGCTTTTTGGCGGCATTGACGAGGGTGCAGGGCATGCTGCTGATTTTCCCGGCGGTGTATTATGCGGTGGCAGGGGCACTGCAAAAGGAAAACAGAAGAAAAATCAAGTGGACGGACGCCGCTGTTTTCCTGATACCTATGGGGTTTGCGGTGTACTTGATGATCAATTATCATCTGCACGGCAACGCTTTCCAATTCCTGCTTTACGAGGAAGGGGAGCCCTGGTATCAGACCACCAAATGGGTGGGGACAAACATCGCCCAGCAATATCAAAATGCGATTGAATTTGCCGGGCTGGAAATCATTATCTATTGGCCGCAGATGATTCTCTTCTTCGTTGCGGCAGGGATTTTACTCGTAGGCATCAAGGAAAATATCCGGATGGAATATCTGCTGTATGGGGCGGTTTATCTGGGGTTCACTTATCTTTCCGGCTGGATGATCAGCGGCGGCAGGTATATGCTGTGCTGCTTCCCGTGCTTTATGGTGCTTTCGCAAATGCAGAAGGGCAGGAAGATTGCGCTTGCAATCAGTGCGGTGCTGTTTGCTGTGTACAGTTACTTCTTCTTGGCCGGGTACGCCATTATGTGACGGTTGACAGAAGAAAGAAAAAGGCGGTATAATGCCAAAGCTATATTCAGAAAGGGGGCAAGACGCATGATCAGCCGTTCGGCACAGGAAACGAGGAATATCGGGGAAAGGCTGTCCATGCAGCTGAATCCCGGCGATGTGGTGCTGCTGGAAGGGGATTTGGGCGCCGGAAAGAGCGAACTGGCAAGAGGGATTGCGAGAGGCCTTGGCATTCAGGGTGCCGTGCCCAGTCCGTCCTTTACCATCCTCAACGCCTATGATGAAGGCCGCTGTCCTCTTTATCATTTTGACTGGTATCGCATTGAAGATGCCAATGAAATCTACGAAATGGGCATGGAAGAGCAGCTGGGCGGAGACGGCATTGCACTAATTGAATGGAGCGAAAGAGCCAAGGAATGCTTGCCCGAAAAACTGCTGAAAATCGAAATTACAACAATTGATGAAAACACAAGAGAAATGCGCTTTGAGCCGGTGGGCGGCTTTCATTTTGAGGAGAAGAAATTAAGATGATTTTGCTGTTGATTGATACATCCGGCCCGGTAGCCGGAGTTTGCCTGATGGATGAAGGAAAGGTGCGCTATGAAGGGATGTGCATCAATAGTTTTACCCATTCCCGGTCCATTTTGCCGATGGTGGAGGAGGCGTATCTGCACACTGGCCTCACCATAGACAATACTGATTATTTCGCCTGCGTCACAGGCCCCGGTTCCTTTACCGGCGTGCGCATCGGGGTCAGCACGGTAAAAGGTCTTGCGCAGGTTGGAGACAAAAAGTGCATTGCCGTGGATGCCTTGGAAAGCATGGCCAAAGGCATTTGTTATTTTGACGGCGTCATTTGCCCCATTCAGGACGCAAGAGCCGGGCAGGTATACGGCGCAGCGTTTATGGGCGGCAGCATGGAAAGGCTGATGGAGGATGCGCCGATGATGCTGGAAGAGTATCTGGAAAAGGTGTGCTCCTTTGGAAAACAGATGATTTTTACCGGGGACGGCATGCCGGTGCAAAGGGAAAAGATAGCGGCGATGCTGGGCGACAAGGCCACCTTTGCGCCGTCGCATCTTTCGTATCTGCGCCCGGCAGCGGCGGCGGAACTGGCGTGGCAAAAGAGGGAGGAAGCGGTATCCTATCTGGACTTGCAGCCGCTTTACCTGCGTGCCCCCTCTGCGGAGCGGCAGAAGAACCTAAAGGAGAGAATAAATGGCTGACGTGAATATCCGGCGCATGACCATAAATGACGTGGATGCGGTGCATGCAATTGAATATGCTACCTTTCCAAAGCCGTGGCAAAGGGAAGATTATGTCAAGGAAATGACCCAGAACACCTGCGCCCGGTATCTGGTGGCGGAGGATGGAGGAAAGGTGATCGGCTTTGCCGGTACATGGATTGTGCTGGACGAAGCGCATATTACAAACGTGGCCGTGCTGGAAGATTACAGGGGCAGAGGCATTGGGAAGAAGCTCACAAGTGCGCTGATGCAATATGCGGCGAACCTCGGCGTCACCTATGCCACCTTGGAAGTGCGCAGAAGCAACGAACGGGCGCAGAACCTCTATAAAGCCCTGGGATTTCAATATGTGGGCGTGCGCAAGAAATATTATGAAGACAACGGAGAAGACGCCTTTATCTTCTGCTGTATCTCCATGCCCAAGGCGCAGGACGATTTTGAAGAGGAAGAAACCCTGAGAACAGTGGATTAAATTGAAAAAAAGTGGCATTTGGGTATTGTCAAGCGGAAAAGAACGTGCTATAATTTGAAAGATCACGCACGCGCGCTGATTTGCCGTTTGTGCCGGGGAACCGGTGGCCGGCAAAGGTGACGCTCGCGGAGGAAAATAACAAGGAGGAAACTCAAAATGGCTGTCATCTCTATGAAACACCTGCTGGAAGCCGGCGTACACTTCGGTCATCAGACCCGTCGCTGGAACCCCAAAATGGCTCCCTACATCTTCACCGAACGCAATGGTATCTACATCATTGACCTGCAGAAGACCGTTCGCAAGGTAGACGAAGCCTACATGTTCATTCGCAACGTTGCTATGGAAGGCAAGACCATCCTGTTCGTGGGCACCAAGAAGCAGGCTCAGGAAAGCATCGAAAGCGAAGCCAAGCGTTGCAACATGTTCTATGTGAACAATCGTTGGCTGGGCGGCATGCTCACCAACTTCCGCACCATCCGCACCCGTGTGGAACGCCTCAACGCCATCGACAAGATGGAACAGGCCGGCCAGTTCGACGTGCTGCCCAAGAAGGAAGTTATCAAGCTGCAGCATGAACGTGAAAAGCTGGAAGCTAACCTGGGCGGTATCCGTGAAATGAAGAAGCTGCCCGGTGCTCTGTTTGTGGTTGACCCCCGGAAGGAACACATCGCTGTGGCCGAAGCCCGCACCTTGGGTATCCCGATCGTGGCCATCGTGGACACCAACTGCGATCCCGACGAAGTGGACTACGTGATCCCCGGCAACGACGACGCTATCCGCGCCGTGAAGCTGATCGCCGGCAAGCTGGCTGATGCTGTGCTGGAAGGCAAGCAGGGCGAGCAGAGCGAAGCCGAAGCTGTGGAAGCCACCGAAGAAGCTGCTGAATAATTGCGATTATATCCTTGATTTTCGATAAGGAGGACAACTACAATGGCTGCTATTACTGCTGCAATGGTAAAAGAACTGCGTGAACGCACCCAGGCCGGTATGCTGGATTGCAAAAAGGCTCTTAATGAATCTGACGGCGATATGGAAAAGGCCGTTGCCTATCTGCGTGAAAAGGGTCTGGCTGCTGCCGCTAAGAAGGCTGGCCGTGTGGCCGCCGAAGGCGCCGTGGAAAGCTACATCCACATGGGCGGCAAAATTGGCGTTCTGGTGGAAGTGAACTGCGAAACTGACTTCGTTGCCAACACCGAAACCTTCAAGAACCTGTGCCATGACATCGCTCTGCAGATTGCCGCTGCCAATCCCCAGTACATCAACAAGGAAGACGTTCCCGCTTCCGTGCTGGACAGCGAAAAGGAAATCCTGCGTCAGCAGGCTCTGAACGAAGGCAAGCCCGAAAAGATCGTGGATCGCATGGTGGAAGGCCGTATTTCCAAGTATTATGCCGAAAACTGCCTGATGGAACAGGCTTTCGTTAAGAATCCTGACATCACCGTGGGCACCCTGATCAACGAAGCCACTCTGGCTTCCGGCGAAAAGATTTCTGTTCGTCGCTTCACCCGCTATGAACGCGGCGAAGGCATCGAAAAGAAAGAATCCAACCTGGCTGCCGAAATCGCCGAAATGACCGGCAAGAACTAATCAAGCCTTATGCAGGCGGCTCAAACAGCCGCCTGTTTTTTTGAGCAAATGCAGGGAGGATAAAACAAATGAATACCTACAAGCGCATTCTTTTGAAATTGAGCGGTGAAATGCTGGGGGAAAACGGCAAGCTTTTTGACCATGGCATCATTGATAATGTGGCCGAAACGCTGGTGAAGATTGCAAAAAGCGGCGTGGAGCTGGGCGTGGTCATCGGTGCAGGCAATATCTGGCGTGGCCGTCAGGGCGGCGAAATGGACCGGGTAACGGCGGACCAGATGGGCATGCTGGGTACGGTGATCAACTGCTTGTGCATGCGTGATGCCGTGCAGCGTGCAGGCGGCGATGCTGTGGTCATGAGCGCATTTGAAATGAACCGGGTGTGCGAAGTGTATAACACCCAGCATGCTTTGCAGCATCTGAAGGCCGGGAAGATCGTCTTCTTTGCGGCCGGCAGCGGCAATCCCTTCTTCTCTACCGACACCGCAGTGGTGCTCCGGGCGGTGGAAGTGGGGGCGGACGCTATCCTGCTTGCCAAGAACATTGACGGCGTTTACACCGCCGACCCCAAGAAGGATCCTTCTGCCACGCTGATTCGGGAAATCAGCTATGAAAAGGCACAGGATATGCGCCTGAAGGTGATGGACAGCGCAGCTTTCGCTCTTTGCGCCGAAAACAAGGTGCCGGTGGTAAGGGTGTTTGGGCTGTATGACCCGGAAGATATTTTGAAGGTTCTCTCCGGCGATCCGATGGGCACCATTCTGACCCCCGAAAAATAAAAATGGCTGATGTATACAATTCTGAAATTGGCAGTTGCTATTTTGCAGAAAATCGTGTATAATCTATTCAGATAGGTCATAAATATCTTATGTATGAAAGGAGCGCGCTCTATGAAACTGATTATTGCTATTGTGCAGGATGAGGACGCTTCCCGTTTGATCAGCCATTTGATGAATGAAGGCTATGGCGTGACGAAACTGGCCACCACCGGCGGTTTCCTCAAAAGCGGCAATACCACACTGCTGGTCGGCGTGGATGATAACCGCTTTGACAGCTGCATGTCCATCATTGAAAAAATTTGCAAGAGCCGCAAGCAGATTGCCACTTCTCCCGTTACCATGGGCGGTGGTACCGCCGGGATGTATTCTCCCTATCCGATTGAAGTAACGGTGGGCGGCGCAACGGTGTTTGTGGTGCCGGTGGAGCAATTTGTTAAATTCTGATTCTTTGGGAAAAAGGATGACACTGAAAGCTTGTGCGGCGGGGAGTGAAATGCTCCTCGCCATTTGGCGTGAATTTGAAATGGGCAAATTAGCCCATGCCTATCTCTTCAGCGGCGAAAGCGGCGTGGGGAAGCGCACTTTTGTGCGCACGCTGGCGAAAGCCCTGCTTTGCACAGAAGAAGGCGAAAAGCCCTGCGGAAGATGCAGAAGCTGCAAGCGATTTGACGCAGGAACCCATGCAAACGCCTATTTTCCCGTGCCGCAGCCGAAAAAGACAAGCATCGGCGTGGATGATTTGCGGAATATGATAGGGGAATTGGGGCGGTCTTCGCTTGAGAGCGGCAGACGGGTGATTGTCGTCAATCAGGCAGATAAAATGACGCCGCAGGCGCAAAATAGTTTACTGAAAACGCTGGAAGAAGCAACGGATGGTACTTTCTTTTTTCTGGTGACGGATAACGAACGGGCGATTTTGCCCACCATTCGCTCCCGTTGCCGGATGGTGAGGGTGCCGCCGTGGAAGGATGAAAGAATTTACAGCACGCTGACCGCCATGGGGCTGGACGGCAATCGGGCGAAGGAGCTGACACGCCTCTCTGAAGGCAGCCTTGGCAAAGCCCTCAAAATGCAGGATGATGACGCCTACTGGGCAGACAGGGAAACCGTACAGCAGAGCTTTTTGCAGATTCGCCGTGCGGCGGATATTCCTTCTGCCGGGCAGGTGCTGAAAAACAAAAAAGATCAGGCAGAGGAATTGCTCTCCATTCTGGAAAGGGAAATCCGCAGGCTCATGGAAGCCAAGGAAACGGGCAGGGAAGCGGACACCGCCTTTTTTCCGGCGCATTGGCAAAATGCGGATGTGCCATCCCTGATGCGGATTGAAGATGCAGTTTTGCGCTGCAAACGCTATAAATTATCAAACGTCGGCTGGGCGGCCAATTCGGAAAGCCTGATGCAGACGATTGCGGAGGAAACAGCAAAATGGCAACAGTAATTGGCGTTCGTTTCAGGAACGCAGGAAAGCTTTATTATTTCAACCCCGGCCAGCTTTGGCCCACCGCCGGGGATGCCGTGATTGTGGAAACGGTGCGCGGCATGGAATACGGCGAAGTAGTGACGGGGGTCAGGGAAATCAACGATGATTTGATCACGCCGCCGCTGAAGATGGTGATTCGTATCGCCACGGAAGAGGATGCCAAGCATCATGCGGAAAACGTGAGCAAGGAAAAGGATGCGCTGGACATTTGCCAGAAAAAGGTGGACGAGCATAAACTGCAGATGAAGCTTGTGGGCTGCGAATACACCTTTGATAATTCCAAGATTCTTTTCTATTTCACCTCCGATAAGCGTGTGGATTTCCGGGTATTGGTGAAGGATCTGGCAGGCGTCTTCCGCACGAGGATTGAGCTGCGTCAGATTGGCGTTCGGGACGAAGCGAAGATGATGGGCGGCCTTGGCATTTGCGGCCGTCAGGTTTGCTGTGCCGCTTTCCTGGGGGATTTCCAGCCCGTGTCCATCAAGATGGCCAAGGAACAGAGCCTTTCCCTCAACCCCAATAAGATTTCCGGCGTGTGCGGACGGCTTATGTGCTGCCTGAAATATGAGGAAGATCACTACGAAGCGACCCGGAAGCAGATGCCCAAAGTTGGCAAAGAAGTGATCACGCCCGACGGCAACGGCACCGTGATTGACCTGAATATCCTGAAAGAGACCGTGCGTGTGCGCATGCCCAAGGGCGATAGTTTTGAGCAGAAGGATTATCCCATGCAGGACGTGAAGCGCATCATGCCTGGCCAGAAAGGGAACAAGCAGGAAGCGGAAGAGCCGGAAGAAATAGAAGACGAAGTGGACGAAGCCGAAGAAAATTTGGAAGAACTGGCAGAACTGACAGAAGAATAAAAAACGCAGCCGCAGCAGAAATCCTGCTGCGGCTTTTATCATGTAATTTCGGAGAAATCAAGCATCGATATGGAATAGAAAGCGGTTTTCGGTGGGGTGCGGGGGTAATTTTGACTCGAAAGCACTTCCCAGTATTTTTTATCTCTTTTCCCCAATATAGAGAGCATGGCCGCAGGTGGCAACGATTTCCGGCTGATCGCAGACAGACATTGCCAGCTGCAGGATGGTTTCACGCATGGCGGCATCCGGCAATTGAGCGATTGCTTCTTCCCGGCCGTAAGCGAAACTGCGGACAGAAGAAACGGCGATTTTTTGATAGCCATTGTTGGAAAACAAAGCTTCAATTTCGGAAACGGTGGGATAATAGCCCTCCTGAAAGCCGACGGAAGCGTTATTGTTGAATTGGCCGGTTTGGAAAACATGGTTCAGATTTTCTGCGTTCACCTGTGCCGGAGCAAAACAATACCTGTCCACAATGGCAATGCTGCCGGACAGATAAGGAATAAAAGCAGCAAAGACAAGGCCGCCCTTTTTCAGCACCCGATGCACTTCGCGGACGCATGTTTCTCTTTCGCACTCTTCCAGCAAATGATACAAAGGTCCCATCAAAAGCACCGCATCGAAGGATTCATCCGGGTAAATGTGCAAATCAAGGGCATTGACCACATCACAGGAAACCATATTTTCGTTAGGGTTAGAGTGCAGCTTCTCTTTTGCCTGCCGGATGTGCTTTTCCGAAAGATCGGCCAAATACATATGGTGGCCAAGGTTTGCCAGCGGGAAAGAGTAAGCCCCGGACGCACCGCCAAGATCTAAAATGGCAGCGTTCTTTGGTAAATGGCGCAGCAGGATTTTCATGGTCATTTCAAATTCCAAGCGTCCGCTGGCAGTAGCGGCCAAGCGGTTATCTTCATCAAAAGATTGATAATAGGCGTTGATTTTGCTGAAATCGGTCATGGGAGGCTCCTTTCATTTACAAAAACGCCCACAAGAAAAACATCTTGTGGGCGAAAATGTTTTTGGTGAGCATCAGTTACCGCAGAATTTCTGCTGGGCAGCTTCACGCATCTTGTATTTGAGAATCTTGCCGGCGGCATTCATGGGGAAGGCATCCACAAAGTCCACATACTTGGGTACCTTATGCTTTGCCATGTGAGAGAGAACAAAGGCTTTGAGTTCTTCCACGGTCATGGTTTCGCCGTCTTTCAGAATGATGCAGGCGCAGATTTCTTCGCCATATTGCTTATCCGGCACGCCGATGACCTGCACATCCTGCACTTTGGGGTTGGTGTAAATGAACTCTTCAATTTCCTTAGGATAGATGTTTTCACCGCCTCGGATAATCATATCCTTAAGGCGTCCCGTGATGCGATAGTTGCCTTCGGGGGTGCGGCAGGCAAGGTCTCCGGAGTGGAGCCAGCCGTCCTTGTCGATGGTGGCAGCAGTGGCGTCCGGCATCTTATAATAACCCTTCATTACGTTATAGCCTCTTGCTACAAATTCGCCGTTCACGTTATCCGGACAATCGAGGCCTGTTTCGGGGTCGATGACCTTACATTCCACATGCGGGAAAGCATAGCCAACGGTTTCACAGCGTTCGTCCAGTGTCTGGCTCACTTCGCCCATTGTGCAGCCGGGAGACGCTTCCGTCTGGCCGTAAACAGAGAGGATATAGCGCATGTTCATTTCATCCGGCTGGGCGGCACGGCGCATGAGCTCCGGCGGGCACCCGGCCCCGGCCATGTTGCCGGTGCGCATATGGGAGAAATCCGTCTTGCGATAATCGGGATGATTGAACATGGCGATGAACATGGTGGGAACGCCGTTGAAGCAGGTGATGCGTTCCTGATTGATACAGGCAAGGCTGTTCTTGGCGGAAAAATAGGGCATGGGACAGATGGTGGCCCCGTGGGTCATGGATGCGGTCATGGACAGCACCATGCCGAAGCAATGGAACATGGGCACCTGAATCATCATCCGGTCGGCGGTGGAAAGATCAAGCCGATCGCCGATGCACTTGCCGTTGTTGACAACGCTGTGGTGGGTGAGCATAACGCCTTTGGGGAAGCCGGTGGTGCCGGAAGTGTATTGCATGTTGCAAACATCGTGGATATCCACTTTCGCAGCCATTTTCAGCACCGTTTCCTGCGGTACGGAGGAAGAGCGATCCATCATCTGCTCCCAAGAGAGGCAGCCGGGCATTTTGAAGCCGACGGTGATGACGTTCCGCAGGAAGGGGAGCTTCCGTGCGTGGAGGGGAGAGCCGGGGGTGGTATTTTGCAGTTCAGGGCAAAGCTCCTGAATGATCTGGGCATAGGGGGAATCCTGACAGGATTCGATCATGACCAAGGTATGGGTATCGCTCTGGCGGAGGAGATATTCCGCTTCATGGATTTTATAGGCGGTGTTTACCGTCACCAAAATGGCACCGATTTTCGTGGCCGCCCAGAAGGATATATACCATGCGGGGATATTGGTAGCCCAGACGGCCACTTTCGTTCCGGCGGTGACGCCCATGGAAATGAAAGCACGAGCGCAGGCATCCACATCATCCCTGAACTGGGCATAGGTGCGGGTATAATCGAGGGTGGTGTATTTGAAAGCGTACTGGTCGGGGAATTCTTCCACCATGCGATCCAGCACCTGCGAGAAGGTCAGGGAAATCAGGCTTTCCTTTTCCCAGACAAAATTGCCGGTATGGGCGTTATTGAAGTACAGGGACTTTACTTCTTCCTTGGAGCCGATGGAAGAAACGGTATTGATGAAATGGGAGAGGATGATGGTCATGTCGTTGAGCTCATCCATCCACTGGGGATCCCATTCCAAGGAAATGAAGCCGTCATAGTTCACGGAGTCAAGAGCCGTGACCATCTGTTCCAGGGGCATATTGCCTTCGCCGATGAGCTGATAGGCAATGGTGCCGTCGGGGTTCACGCTGGAATCCTTGATATGCACATGGCGGATATAGGCACCCAGATTGGTGATGGAAGTTTGGGAAGACTCGCCCTGCAAAAGATGGGTTTCGTGCATATCCCAAAGGGCGGCCAAATAATCGGAAGCATAGCTGTCCAAAAGATCACGCAGAAGCTGGGTATCGGCGTAGGCACCCATGGTTTCAATGAGGAGGACGATTTTGCTTTCCTCGGCTTTGGGCAGAGCGTAGGACAACACCTGCTTTACGGCTTCTTCGGAATAGGTTTCTTTATCCATCACTGTATGCAGCCGCACAAAAGGAGCCTTCAGGCGGGCAGCTGCTTCCAGACAGGCGTCGATTTCGGCTGTCACCTGGTCAAAAGAAGCAGCATTGGCGATATCTTTCGTGGTATTGATGCAGGGGACAGACAGCTTCTGATCGAACAAAGAGCGATACGTGGCGGCACCGGCCTGCTTATCCGCAGGGCAGCCTTTTTCAGCCATGGCAGGGGCATAAAGGTTATGGATTTCAATGCCGTCAAAGGAAAGATCAGCGGCGGCTTCTACAAATTTCTGCCAAGAAATATCATGCCAGCCTTTGGTGGAAAATGAAAATTTCATACTTCTTTCTCCTCATACATGATCTTGTTGAGGGCACCCAGATATGCCCGGATGGCAGCACCGATGATATCCGTGGAAACGCCGCTGCCGGAATAGAGGCGGCCGTCGCTGCGCAGCTTCACAATAGCACGGCCAATGGCTTCCTTGCCTTCGGTGACGGCATCAATACGGAAATCTTCCAGTTCAAAATGGCGTCCCGTCACTTGCTCCATGGCCTTGAAAGCAGCATCAATGGGGCCGTCGCCGGCGGAAATGCCGGTTAAATCTTCGCCGTCCTTTTGCAGATGGATGGAGGCGGTGGCGGTGATGATATTACCGGAATTGATGACGAAGCTCTGGAGCTGATAGGCGGCAGGCACCTGCATGGCACTGGCTGCCACGATGGCTTCCAGTTCTTTTGCGGTGACGGGCTTTTTCACGGCCAGAGCCTTGAACTCGTCATAGACATGCACCATGTCTTCTTCCGAAAGTTCATAGCCAAGTTTGCGCACGGCATCGGAAAGGGCGGTCAGCGAATCATTTGCGTCATAGGTGATATCTGCTTCGCCGTTCATTTGAGCGGAAAGAGGTTCTTTGGCTTCGTTACCAAGAAGGGAGTGGATGCGGTTGACCGTGCGTTCCAGCTCCGTAATCCGGGCGGAGGTATACAGCCCCAAGGATTCGCCTCTGGCCTTTAAGATGTGGCAGATAGTAGACAGCCGGGGCGCGAAATTGCCAATAAAGCAGGTTTTCACGCCCTGCACGCCTTTATCAAAGGCACGGATGGCACTGGCACCGGCCAATTCCATGCCGTCATTGCAGGTGACCTTTACAAAGACATCTTTCATGGCAGGCACTTTTTCATAAAGCTCGCCTACGAAACCGGCAAATTCTTCCGGCAGCATGATGCCGGCGGTATCGCACAGGGAAATGCTGGTGGCACCGTTTACAAGGGCAATTTGAATGGCTTCAGCGAGGAAATCGCTTTCGGCTCTTGTGGCATCCTGAAAGCTCACTTCCACGTCTTTGCAAAGGGAAGCACAATAGGCAGCCTGCGCCTCAATGGCCTTGAGCATCTGCGGCGGCTTTTTCCTTGCGATATATTCCATCTGCACGCTGGAAATGGGGACGTCAATCACAAGCCGGGGGCGTTTGGCCTTTTCCAGTGCACTCCAGGCGGCATCGGCTTCTTCTTTGGTGAGGCCGGCAGGCTGGGACAGGGTAGTGTTCATAATCACGCTGCAAAGGGTTTTCACGAAAATGCTGTCCGCTTTGCTTCCGGATAGGGCAGGGAGCTCCAGCGCACTGATGTTCAGCTTATCCAAAATCTTGGCCAGCTCAATGCGTTCCTTAAAGCCCAGCAGCCTGCTTTCCGCTGCCTGACGCAAGGTCATGTCCGTGATGCAAATCTTTTTCATGTCTTTTCTCCCTTTCATATGGATCGAGTAAAATAAAAAGCCCTGTGGCCATATGGCCGCAGGGACGATTTAACAATGAAAATCGCGGTACCACCCTGATTGCTGCATATTATGCAGCCTCTCAAGCATGCCTTTAACGGAGCGAACCGGAAAGCCCCTACTGCAATCCTTTCGGGGATTCTGCTCGGATGGGAGACCGCCCGTTCCTTCCTACTGCCGGTTTTCAGCTGCCCCGGCTCTCTGCAAGCGGTGAGGAAAAGCGTAACATCGTCATCGCATTTATTGAGTGATGTTAGCACGGGAAAGGGCATTTGTCAAGCGGTGAAAAGGGTCTTTTTTCAAAAAACATTCAAAAAACACTTTCCAGCGAAAAAAACAGAAAAAAGGGGTTGACAAGCAAAGCATGTTGGCATAAAATAAGCGCAATTGAATGAATGGCTGTGACGAAGACGGCTATGGATTGTATCCCACAGAGAGCCTGCGGCTGGTGGAAGCAGGCGGATGCAGCCGGACGCTTATCCCTTCCGAGCCGGGAAGGCAAACGCCTGAATGGGCAAGTAGTTTTCTCCGTGATTGCTGCGTCAAGGCATAACGCTTGTTAGAGCGTGAGGGGCACAGGAAATGTGCAAATTGAGTGGTACCGCGAGTGTTTACACCCGTCTCAATGCAAATCATTGAGGCGGTTATTTTTTTACAAAGAAAGGAAGGGAAGCAACATGGCAAACACTATGGAAATGAAACTTGGCGAGGTGGCACAGCGAATTCGGGAGCTGCGCAGCATTTTGGGCATCAGCACCATGGAGGCGGCCGAAAAGACGGGCTTCTCTCTGGAAATGTACGAAGCATTTGAAAACGGGCAGGAAGATTTGCCGTTTTCCTTTATTCATAACTGCGCATTGGCGTTCAATGTGGATATGATTGACCTGTTGGAAGGCAAATCCGCCATGCTGCGGCATTATCAGGTGATGCGCAAGGGCGAAGGGCAGACCACGGTGGACGATGACGGCATCTTCATCCGCAATCTGGCTCCCCAGTTCCGGGATAAGCTGGCAGAACCCTATTTTGTTCGCTATGAATACGACGAGAATCTGCAAAACCGCCCCATCCATACCGACACCCATTCCGGCCAGGAATTTGACTATGTGCTTTCCGGCCAGCTGAAGGTGCAGGTTGGAGCCCACACGGAAGTATTGTCCGCCGGGGATTCCATCCTCTATGATTCCGGCACGCCCCATGGCATGATTGCCGTTGGCGGCGGCGAATGCACCTTCCTTGCACTGGTGCTTGCCGGGGAAGAAGAAATGAAAAAAGACAAGAGCCAGACCATCGTCCGTGCCCGGAAGCAGGATAAGGGGCTGCTGGCAGAAAAGTTTATCCATTGCACTGAAAACGAAAACGGCGAGCTGACGAAGATTGAATTTGTGAATGAAGACAAATACAATTTCGCCTTCGATACCGTGGATGAAATTGCCAAGGCCTATCCCGATAAGCTGGCTATGCTGCACATTGCCGAAGACGGCACGGAACGCCGCTTTACCTATACCGATATGAAGCGGTATTCCAACCAGACGGTGAACTATTTCCGCTCTCTTGGCATCAAGCGTGGCGATAAGGTGATGCTGGTTTTGCGCCGGCGGTATCAGTTCTGGCTGTGCATGCTGGCATTGCATAAGCTGGGTGCTGTGGCCATCCCGGCGACGGATCAGCTGGTGGCGCACGACTATGAATATCGCTTCAATGCGGCCGGGGTGAAAGCCATTGTGTGTGCCAATTCCGCCAAAACTGCCGAAGAAGTGGAAAAAGCGCAAGAACATTGCGACACGTTGAAAATCAAGGTGCTGGTTGGCGGTGAAAGGGAAGGCTGGCGTGATTACGACAACGAATGTTCCCTGTTTTCTGCCCATTACTATCGGGATGAAAATTCTCCCTGTGGCGATGATACGGCTCTCATGTTCTTTACCAGCGGCACCACCGGCTATCCCAAGATTGCCGAACATAGCTATAAATATGCGCTGGGGCATTTCATCACGGCCAGATACTGGCATCAGTGCGAGCGTGACGGCTTGCACTTCACCATTTCCGATACCGGCTGGGGCAAGGCTCTGTGGGGCAAGTTCTACGGCCAGTGGCTGTGCGAAGGGGCTGTGTTCACCTATGACTTTAACCGCTTTGATGCAAACGAAATCCTGCCCATGTTTGCCAAATATGGCATCACTACGTTCTGTGCGCCGCCTACGATGCTCCGCATGATGGTGCGGGAAGATTTGAGCCGTTTCGACTTCTCTTCCGTGCATAATATCACCACCGCCGGCGAAGCACTGAACCCCGAAGTGTTCCGCATCTTTAAAGAAGCAACAGGGCACGAAATCATGGAAGGCTTTGGCCAGACGGAAACCACGCTGACCATCTGCAACCTCTATGGTGCCACGGTGCGTCCTGGCTCCATGGGCAAGCCTTCGCCCATGTATGATATCAAGGTAGTGGATCCGGACGGCAATCCCGTGCCCGTTGGCGAAACGGGGGAAATCGTGGTGGATTTGAAGAACGGTTCCCCCTGCGGCCTGTTCAAGGGCTATTACCGGGACGAAGAGCGCACAAAGGAAGTGCTGCATGACGGGCTCTATCATACCGGCGATACCGCATGGATGGACGAAGACGGGTATCTGTGGTATGTTGGAAGGGTGGACGATGTGATCAAGTCCAGCGGCTATCGCATCGGCCCGTTTGAAATTGAAAACGTGATCATGGAACTGCCTTATGTATTGGAATGCGGCGTTTCCGCTGCGCCCGATCCCCTGCGCGGGCAGGTGGTCAAGGCCAGCATCGTGCTGGTGAAGGGTACGGAGGGCACGGAAGAACTGAAGAAAGAAATCCAGGCTTACGTCAAGAGCCATACCGCTCCTTACAAGTATCCCAGGATTGTGGTGTTCCGCAACGATTTGCCCAAGACTATTTCCGGAAAAATTCAGCGTAATAAACTGTAAAAAAACAATTTTACCTATAGTAATTTTTTGAGAACTGTGGTATAATCGCATAAAGGCTGTGACGAAGAGGGCACAGGAATCCTTTCTCCAAAGAGAGGCGGCGTATGGTGAAAGCCGCTGGGAAGGGCCCTGGGGCTTGTAGCTTCTGAGCCGGAAGGAAGAAAGCGAAAGCAAGTAGAACCTTCCCGTATGGCTGCGTGAAAGCATAACGCTTGATGGAGCGTGAGGGACGCAAGAGTTTTGCGTAATTTGAGTGGTACCGCGGGTGATAACGCCCGTCTCAAAGAATCACATTTTCTTTGGGACGGGCTTTTCTTTCGTCCCGGTGGAGGAAACATGGAAAAGCAGATTACAGGCTTGGATTTGACCATCATGGAGATGGCAAAACGCATTAAGGAGCTTCGGCAGATTGAAGGCATTTCGCCGCCCCAGATGGCGCAGAAGACGGGGGTCAGCGTTGCGGAATATCTGGCATGCGAATCGGGCGAGAGGGATTTGAACTTCGCATTCCTGTACCGCTGCGCCCAGGTATTCGGCGTGGACGTGACGGATTTGATTCAAGGCTCCAGCCCCACGCTGACCACCTACGATTTGACAAGGGCAGGGGATGGCCAGCGCATCGAAAAGGCTAACGGCATGACCTACTATAACATGGCCGCTGCCTATAAAAACCGTATTGCCGAGCCTTTGTTTGTAAAGGCGGAATACGACGAAGACGCCCAACGGGAAGAAATTCCTTTGACAACGCATGAAGGCCAGGAATTTGACTTGGTGCTCAAAGGACACTTGAAAGTGCAGATTGGCACGCATTATGAAATTCTGGGCCCCGGCGATACCATCTATTACGATTCCAATTCTCCCCACGGCCTGCTGGCCGTTGGCGGCGAAGACTGCGAATTTTATGCCATTGTCTTAAACCCTGCCGATTATATCGCCCATACCGGCACGAAGGTGGAAATGCCTGCAGCAAAACGCCGGGAGCAGGACGATGAAAGGCGTGTTTGGGAAAGCTTCATCATTCCTGTGGAAGATGAAATCGGCGCGCTGAAGGGTATTTCCTATAAGAATGCGGATAAGTTCAATTTTGCCTTTGACGTGGTGGACGCTATCGCCGATAAGAACCCGGAAAAAACGGCTCTGATGTACGTTTCGGAAGCGGGCGAAGAAAAGAACATCACTTTCAAGGAAGTGAAACGCAAGTCTAATCAGGCCTGCAATTACTTCCGCTCCATCGGCATCAAGCGTGGGGACAAGGTGATGCTGATCTTAAAGCGGCATTATCAGTTCTGGTACATCATCAACGCCCTGCATAAGCTGGGTGCGGTGGTGATTCTGGCCCCCAACCAGCTTTTGAAAAAAGACATTGCCTATCGCTTTGAAGCGGCCGGGGTGAAAGCCATCATCTGCACCGGGGAAGGTACAGTGGCTGCAGAAGCGGAAGCCGCAGCCCTTGAATGCCCCTGCGTGGAGCACAAGATTATGGTGCATGGGCAGCGTGACGGCTGGCGTGATTTTGAAGAAGAGCATCTGGCCTATTCCACCCATTATGAACGGCCTGAAAACGCCCCCTGCGGCGATGAACTGATGCTCATGTTCTTTACCAGCGGCACTTCCGGCTATCCCAAGATTGCGGCGCATAGCTATAAATATCCGCTGGGGCATTTTGTGACGGCACGGTATTGGCATCAGGTGGATCCGGACGGGCTGCATTTCTCCATTTCGGATACCGGCTGGGCCAAGAGCATGTGGGGGAAACTCTACGGCCAATGGCTGTGCGAAGCGGCTGTTTTCGTTTATGACTTTGACCGCTTCCATGCGGATAAGATTCTGCCGCTCTTTGCCAAGCACAAGATTACCACCTTCTGCGCACCGCCTACGATGCTGCGCATGATGATTAAGGAAGATTTGTCCCACTACGACCTTTCTTCCGTCAAGCACATGACCACCGCCGGAGAAGCCTTGAACCCCGAAGTGTACCGCCGTTTCCTGGAAGCTACCGGCCTTTCCATCATGGAAGGCTTTGGCCAGACGGAAGGCACGGTATTGGTGGCCAATACGGTTGGCATGACGCCGAGGCTCGGTTCCATGGGCAAGCCCGTTGCCTCTTACGATATCGACATTTTCGATGCGGACGGCAAGCCCTGCGCCGTGGGCGACAGCGGCGAAATCTGCATCCGGATGGAGAAGGGGCATCCCTGCGGTTTGGTGCAGGAATACTACGGCAATAAGGAAAAGACGGACGAAGTGTTCCGGGGCGGCCTCTATCACACCGGTGACGTGGCCTACAAGGACGAAGAAGGCTATTTCTGGTACGTCAGCCGCATTGATGACGTTATCAAGAGCAGCGGCTATCGCATCGGCCCCTTTGAAATCGAAAACGTGATTATGGAACTGCCTTATGTGCTGGAATGCGGCGTATCCGCAGAGCCGGATCCCCTGCGTGGGCAGGTGGTGAAGGCCAGTATCGTGCTCACCAAGGGCACCGAAGGCACGGAAGAACTGAAGAAAGAAATTCAGAACTATGTAAAGACCCACACCGCTCCTTATAAATATCCCCGCATCGTGGTCTTCCGGGACAGCCTGCCCAAAACCGTTTCCGGCAAGATTCAGCGAAATCAGCTGTAACGGAGGGCAGAATGCAAGCAAGAAGAGTGACGCTCTTTGCCGGGCATTACGGCAGCGGAAAAACCAATATTGCCGTGAACTTTGCCCTGCAGCTGGCGAAAGAAGGAAAGGCTGTTACCTTGGCGGATATGGACATCGTGAACCCCTATTACCGCTCTAAAGATTCAGCCAAAGACCTGGAAGCGGCAGGCATCCGGGTAATTGCATCGGCCTATGCCAATACAAACGTGGATGTGCCGGCATTGCCCCAGGAAATGTACGCCGTGACGGAAGACAAGAGCCGCTATGCGGTATTGGACGTGGGCGGCGACGACCGGGGTGCCTTGGCCCTTGGCAGATACGCCCCGGCCATCAAGGAAGAAAATGATTACCACATGATTTATGTGTTCAATGCGTCGAGGCCGCTGAGCCGTACGGCAGAAGCAGCCCTGGAAATCATGGGGGAAATCGAAACCGCCGGAGGCATTCCCTTTACCGCCATCGTGAATAACACCAACCTTGGCAAGGAAACGGACTGGAAAACGGTGGAGGCTTCCAAAGCGGAAGCAGAAAAATTATCCAAGATCAGCGGCCTGCCGCTTCTCTTCACAGCGGTGGAGAAAAGCGTGCTGCCGATCCATATGCAGGCGGAGAAAGCGTATTTTCCGCTGAAACTGCAAAAAACCATCTGGTGAGAAGGAGAGAGGAACAAATGGCAAAGCTTACGTTCAAAAAAGACCTTTGCAAGGGCTGCGGCCTGTGCATCAAGGCTTGCCCCAAGGGGCTGATCAGCCTTTCTAAAGACGAGATCAACCAGAAGGGTCATCACCCGGCAGAAATTACAGAGCAGGAAAAGTGCATCGGCTGCGCCTTCTGTGCCACCATGTGCCCGGACTGCGTGATTACGGTAGAAAAGTGAGGAGGGAAACAAAATGGCTGAAAAAATCCTGATGAAAGGGAACGAAGCATTGGCAGAAGCCGCCATCATGGCCGGTTGCCGTCATTACTTCGGCTATCCCATTACCCCCCAGACAGAAGTGGCGGCCTATATGGCCAAGCGGATGCCCAAGATTGGCGGCGTATTCCTGCAGGCGGAAAGCGAAATTGCAGCCATCAATATGGTGATCGGTGCTGCCGCTGCCGGTAAGCGTGCCATGACATCCTCTTCCAGCCCCGGCATTTCCCTCAAGAGCGAAGGCATTTCCTATATGGCTGGCTGCGATCTGCCTGCCCTGATTGTAAACGTGCAGCGCGGCGGCCCCGGCCTTGGCGGCATTCAGCCCAGCCAGAGCGATTATTTCCAGGCCACCTGCGGCGGCGGCCACGGCGATTTCCATCTGCTGGTGCTGGCTCCTTCCTCTGTGCAGGAAATGGCAGACCTGGTGGCCAAGGGCTTTGACCTTGCCGAAAAGTATCGCATGCCCTGCATGCTGCTGGCCGACGGCACCATGGGCCAGATGATGGAACCCGTTTCCTTGGAAGAAGCGAAGGTGGAAGAGCATGATAAGTCCTGGGCTCTCACCGGCACCAAGGGTGAACGCAAGCCCAACATCATCAATTCTCTGGCTCTCCAGCCCAACGAACTGGAACAGTGGAACGAAGACCGTTTCAATCGGTATGAAATCGTAAAAGAAAACGAGCAGATGGCGGAAAGCTATCTGATGGATGATGCGGAATACTGTGTAGTGGCTTTCGGCATTGCTGCCCGTGTGAGCCAGAATGCCGTAGACGCTGCCCGTGCCAAGGGCATCAAGGTGGGCATGATTCGCCCCATCACCCTGTGGCCTTTCCCGGAAAAGGTGCTGAAGGCTGCTACCGAAAAATGCAAGGCGTTCCTTTCCGTGGAGCTGAACATGGGTCAGATGATTAAGGACGTGAAGCTGGCTATCGACTGCAAAAAGCCTGTGGATCTGTGCTACCGCACCGGCGGCATGATTCCCAGCCCCGAAGAAGTGCTGGCTGCTATCGAGAAAATGCAGAAGGAGGGCAAATAAGATGATCGTATTTGATAAACCCAAGGCTTTGACGGATGCGCCCCTGCATTATTGCCCCGGCTGCACCCACGGCATTATTCACCGCTTGGTGGCAGAGGCCATTGACAAGCTGGAAATCGGCGGCGAAACCATCGGCGTTGCCAGCGTTGGATGCTCCGTGTTTACCTACAACTATTTCAACGTGGATATGGTGCAGGCAGCGCACGGCCGTGCTCCGGCGGTTGCCACCGGCGTAAAGCGTGCCGATCCTTCCAAAATCGTGTTTACCTATCAGGGCGACGGCGACCTTGCTTCCATCGGCATGGCGGAAACGGTGCACGCTGCTGCCCGTGGGGAAAACATCACGGTGATTTTCGTCAATAACGCCATTTACGGCATGACCGGCGGCCAGATGGCTCCCACCTCTTTGCCCGGTCAGGTTACCCAGACCAGCCCCTATGGCCGTGATACCAATACGGTTGGTTTCCCGGTGAAGGTGTGCGAGCTGCTTTCCACGCTCGACGGCGCAGGGTATATTGAACGTGTGGCTGTGAACAACGTGAAAAACGTGAAAAACGCCAAGAAGGCCATCGAAAAGGCTTTCCGCAATCAGGTGGAAGGCAAGGGCTTCAGCCTGATCGAAGTGGTGTCCACCTGTCCCACCAACTGGGGCAAGACCCCCGAAGGGGCTCTGGAATGGCTGGAAGAAAATATGCTGCCCTATTACCCCTTGGGCGTGTATAAAGACAAATTCAGCGAGGAGGCTGCCAAATGAAAACGACCGAAGTATTGATCGCCGGTTTCGGCGGACAGGGCATTCTCTTTGCCGGTAAATTCCTGGCCTATGCCGCCCTTTTGCAGGGCCGCAATGTGAGCTGGCTGCCGTCCTACGGCCCCGAAATGCGCGGCGGTACGGCCAACTGCTCCATCATCCTCAGCGATGCGCAGGTGGGTTCTCCCATCGTGTCCAAGCCGGATATCCTGATTGCCATGAACCTGCCTTCCTTGGATAAATACGAGCAGGAAGCCAAGAGCGGTGCATCCATCTTTGTGGATTCTTCTCTGATTGGTCGGAAGGTTACAAGGGATGACGTGAATGTGTAT
Organism: Clostridia bacterium; assembly: GCA_045590215.1. Lineage (GTDB taxonomy): Bacteria > Bacillota > Clostridia > Christensenellales > Aristaeellaceae > RUG563. Next base: position 113,779 of record JAZNQO010000013.1, read on the forward strand.
TACATCCCTGCCACCCAGCTGTCCACCGACAATGGCTTGGAAACGCTGGCTAATATGATTCTGCTGGGCAAGGTCATCAAAGAAACGGGCGTCATTCCCGAAGACATGATTGAGCCTGCGCTGAAAAAGGTAGTTTCCGCCCGTCATGCTTGGCTGCTTGAAAAGAATATTGAAGCCATGAACTTGGGTAAAAATTATAAGGAGTGAAAAAAGATGCTGGATATTAAAATCACATTGACGGATCATCCGGCGAAAAAGCCGGAAGCAGGCCAGCCTCTGGGATTTGGCAAGATTTTTACCGATCACATGTTTGTGATGAATTACACCGAAGGCCAGGGCTGGCATGACGCCCGCATTGTGCCCTATGACAAGATTGAGCTGTATCCCTCTGCCATGGTGTTCCACTATGGTCAGGAAATGTTTGAAGGGTTGAAGGCCTATAAGGGCGAAGACGGCAAGGCGTATCTGTTCCGTCCCGATATGAATGCCAAGCGTGCCAATGCTTCCAACGAACGTCTGTGCATTCCCCAGATTCCCGAAGATGATTTCGTGCAGGCCGTGAAGGCTCTGGTGAAGGTGGATCAGGATTGGATTCCTTCCGAGCCCGGAACCAGCCTCTATGTTCGTCCCTTCGTGATTGCGACGGACGAATTCCTGGGCGTTGCCCCCAGCAAGACGTATCTTTTCATGATCATCCTGTCTCCCTCCGGGGCTTACTATGCCAGCGGCCTGAACCCCGTGGGCATCTGGATTGAAGATGAATACGTCCGTGCTGTCCGTGGCGGCATCGGCTTTGCCAAGACCGGCGGTAACTACGCCGCTTCCCTGATTGCCCAGATGAAGGCCCATGACGCCGGGTTCAGCCAGGTGCTGTGGCTGGACGGCGTGGAACGCAAGTATATCGAAGAAGTGGGTGCCATGAACATCTTCTTCAAGATTGCAGGCAAGATTGTCACCCCGGCTCTCTCCGGCTCCATCCTGCCCGGCATTACCCGCAATTCCGTCATCACCCTGTGCAAGGACTGGGGTTATGAAGTGGAAGAGCGGAAGATTTCTGTGGACGAGCTGATCGCCGCTCAAAAGAACGGCACGCTGGAAGAAGTGTTCGGCACGGGCACTGCCGCTGTTATTTCTCCCGTTGGGAAGCTGCGGTATGTGGATGACGTGATGACCATCGGCGATGGCAGCATCGGGGAAGTTTCCCAGAAGCTGTATGACACTGTAACCGGCATTCAGACCGGCAAAGTGGCCGATCCCTACGGCAACTGGCACGTTTGCGTAGAAGACTAAAATACAATGAAATGCAAAGCCACGGTTTCTTTGAATGCCGTGGCTTTCTTTATAGAAAGGGGAGGGCAGAATGATCCGTTTTCTGGTGTTTGGCGATCTGCATATGGAAGATTGCGCGGACGGAATGCAGCGGCTGGAACGCATTCTGAACCATGCGAAAGAAGAACAGGTAGATTTCATTGTATCGCTGGGGGATTTATGCTTTCCTACGGTAGAACACATTCCGGTCATGGAAATGATCCGCTCCTGCGGTATTCCGGTGCATCACACCATCGGGAACCATGATGTGCAGGATTGGGAAATTGAACAATCTTTGCAGTTCCTGGGGAAGGAAAAGCCTTACGAGGCTTTTGAAGCAGGGGAATATAAGTTTATCATTCTGGATACCTGCTATTGGAAAAGCGAAAACGGAGAATATCATTTTCCCAACAAGCAGCGTATTCCGTCTCTGTATCCCTGGGTGCCTGAGGAGCAGCAGGTTTGGCTGAAAGAGCAAATGAGCGACGGGAAAAAGTACATCGTATTTTCCCACATGAGCTTGGTGAACCCCTTTATGCGGCGGGGCATTGCTAACAAAGAGGAGATTCAGCGAATCTTTGAAGGGAAAGACGTGCTGTTGTGCATGAACGGGCACGACCACGGCAGTGATTTGAAGGAAATAAACGGTGTGCCGTATTATACGGTCAGCTCCGCTTCTCAATTTTGTTACTGGAGCGCGGATGGCAGTCAGGTGGAAAATCTGTTTTACAGGGATCCCTTGCACGTGATCGTGGAACTGGATGAGGATGAAATCCGCATTCAGGGAATGGAAAGCGATTTTGAGGATCTCCGGCCGGAAGATGTGGGCATATACGATTACCGCTGGAACGGGGTGGATGTGCATCCGGCTGCGAAAAGCTATGTGCTGAATAGAAAATAAGGGAAAACCCTCTGCTGGATAACGGCGGAGGGTTTTGCTTGGTATAATGCTTGTGAAAAAGAACAGACTGTGGTATGATTAAAGATGCGTATAGTACGAAAAAGGAGATGGGAAAGTTGGCTTCGATACAGGGACTTGGATGGACGTTTGACACAGTGGCGAATCTATACGAAAAACTGCGGCCGGGGTATGTGGAAGCAATGTATCGGGATATATTTTCCTATCGCCCCATCACAGAAAAAAGCAAGGCAATTGAAGTGGGCATCGGCGGCGGTCAGGCTACGAAACCTGTATTGAAAACGGGCTGTCAAGTGATGGCCGTAGAACCGGGAGAGAACTTCTGCAGTCTGTGCAAAGAAAGGTTCAAAAGTTATCCCGGCTTTTCCGTGATGCAGGGAAAATTTGAAGAAGTGACACTGGAAAAGGAAAAATATGATCTTGTGTATTCCGGCTCGGCCTTTCATTGGGTGCCGGAGGAAGAGGGATACAAAAAGGTGTATGACATTCTGAAAAAAGGCGGTGCTTTTGCCCGGTTTGCCAATCATCCTTATAAAGATAAATCAAGGCCGGGGATGCACGAGGCCTTACAGGCGGTGTATGCCATCTATATGCCTGGCAGCCTTGCTTCCGATGAATATACGGAGGAAGCGGCCTATAACCGGGCACAGATTGCGGCGAAATATGGCTTTGAGGATATTCAATATCATCTCTATCGCAGAACAAGGGATTTTACAGCGGCAGAATATGTGAAATTGCTTGGCACTTATTCCAATCATATCGTTATTGAAGAAAAAACCAGAGGGAAATTTTTTAGTGAAATTGAATCGGCCATCAACAGTCTGGGCGGCATGATTACCATTTTCGATACCATTGATCTGGAACTTTGCAGAAAGCCGGAATAAAACGCATTTGGGAGAAGAAACGTGCAGGACAGAAAACTGATTCTTGGGCTATTGGCTCATGTGGATGCCGGGAAAACCACCCTTTCGGAAGCCCTTTTATATACGGCAGGGGCTTTAAGGAAGCTGGGACGGGTGGATCATAAAGACGCCTTTCTGGACACGGACGTGCAAGAAAGGGAGCGTGGCATTACCATTTTTTCCAAGCAGGCAAAGCTTACTTGGCAAGATATGGCTGTGACGCTGATGGACACCCCCGGCCATGTGGACTTTTCCAGCGAAATGGAAAGAACATTGCAGGTATTGGATGCGGCTATTTTGGTTATCAGCGGCACCGACGGCGTACAGGGACACACGGAAACCCTGTGGAAGCTGCTTGAAAGCTATCAGATTCCCACCTTCCTTTTCATCAACAAGATGGATCAGCCGGGGACGGATGAAGATAAACTGATGATGGAAATCAAGGAAAAGCTGCACGGCAACTGCGTTCATATGAACGGAGCGGAGGCCGGGGAGCAAATTGCCCTGTGCGGCGACGACGAAACGCTGAACCGGTATCTGGAAACAGGGGAAGTGGACGAAAGGGAAGCGCAGGGTTTTGTGTCTGCAAGGCGGCTGTTCCCCTGCTATTTCGGCTCGGCCTTGCGGATGAACGGCATTGTGGAGCTTTTAAGCGGTATCCGGCAATATGCGCCGATGCCCCAATACCCGGAAAGGTTCGGGGCGGTGGTATATAAAATTGGCAGGGATGATAAGGGAAACCGGCTGACCTATATGAAGATTACCGGCGGTCAACTGCCGGTGCGCTATACCCTGACCAATAAAAAAGAGGGCAACCCCACTACCGAAACCATCTGGGAAGAAAAGGTGAGCCAGATTCGTTTTTATTCCGGGCTGCGCTTTGAACAGCGTGATGTGGCGTTAGCAGGCGAAATTTGCGCCGTAACGGGGCTGAACTATACCAAGTGCGGCGATGGCTTTGGTTATGAGAGAAAGGGCACAGAGCCCCTTTTAAGCCCTGTTTTCACCTATCATATGCAGCTAAACGAAAAGGACGACCCCGTGATTGCTCTGCAGCGGATGCGGCAGATGCAGGAGGAAGATCCGCAGCTGCAGGTGGTGTGGCAAGAGAAAACGAAAGAAATCCATGTGCAATTGATGGGGGAAGTGCAGGTGGAAATCCTGCAAAGGATGCTGAAAGACCGCTTTAACATGGACGTGACCTTCGGGGAAGGCAGTATTCTTTACCGCGAAACCATCGAAAGCAAGGTGGAGGGCGTGGGGCATTATGAGCCCCTGCGCCATTATGCGGAAGTGCATCTTTTGATGGAGCCTGCGGCCAAGGGCAGCGGCCTGCTTATCACGTCCAAATGCAGCGAGGATGAGCTTGACCGCAACTGGCAGCGGTTGATACTGACGCATCTGATGGAAAAGACCCATCTGGGCGTTTTGACGGGATCACCCATCACGGATATGAGAATCACGCTGATTGCCGGGCGTGCGCACTTGAAGCACACAGAAGGCGGCGATTTCAGGCAGGCGACCTACCGTGCCGTGCGGCAGGGGCTGATGCAGGCAAAGAGCGTGCTGCTTGAGCCGTGGTATGAAATGACGCTGACCTTGCCGGAAGATTGCCTGGGGCGAGCCATGCACGATATCCAGCTGATGGGTGGAACATTTGATGCGCCGGAAAACACCATGGGCAATGTGTGCATGAAGGCTAAAGTGCCGGTCAGCGAGAGCCGGCATTACGCACGGGAAGTGATGGCCTATTCCAAGGGCAGAGGCCGGGTGAACTTTGTGCTGTGCGGCTATTTGCCCTGCCGGGATGCGGAGAGGGTCATTAAAGAAATGGGCTATGACCCGGAAAAGGACGTGGAAAACAGCCCGGATTCGGTGTTCTGCTCTCATGGAGCCGGGTTCATGGTGAAATGGGATGAAGTGAAAAACTATCAGCACATCGATACCGGCATTTTGAACGACAAAAAGCAGGAATTGCAGCCCGTTTTGCAGGCACCCAAGCGCAAAGCCTATACGGGGTCGTTGGAAGACGACAAGGAACTGATGGCCATTTTTGAACGCACCTATGGGCCCATCAAGCAGCATGCCTTCCGGCCGTCTCCAAGGACGGCTGCACTGATGGAAAGCGAAAAGGTGTTTATGCCCTTGGAGAAGGAATATCTGCTGGTGGACGGCTACAACATCATTTTTGCGTGGGATGTATTAAAAGAAGCAGCCCGGCAAAACCTTGATATTGCAAGGCAGATGCTGATGGATATCCTTTGCAATTACCGGGGTGTGAGACCCTATGAAATCATTCTGGTGTTCGATGCCTATAAGGTTCACCGCAACCCCGGCAGCGTTGAAAAATACGAAAATCTCCATGTGGTGTACACCAAAGAAGCGGAAACGGCAGATAACTATATCGAAAAGGCCACTTACGATTTGGGCAAGCGATATAGGGTTCGGGTAGCCACCAGCGACGCTTTGGAACAGGTGATTATATTGGGGCACGGTGCACTTCGTGTGTCCGCCAAAGAATTTTTGCGGGAAGTGGAAAACGCCAATGGTGAAATCCGTGCTTATCTGGCGGAATATAATCAGCATCAGCGGCACGCCAATGACGGCATGGCAAAGGCCATGCAGGAAGCATGGCAGAAAAAGAAAAGCGAAATGGATTGACAGCGTACGCTTTTCGCATTACAATAAAAACAGAATGAAGTATGTTTTGAAGGGGGTGAATGGCCGTGGCCCGGATGGACCGATATCAGAAGAAAAATCAGGTGCAGCAGCTGCGGCCTATGTACCCGGAAGAAAACGGACAGCAGTTTGTTCAGCAGGAAATGGATGATTTCACGCCATACCCGGATCAGGTATATCAGGCGCAGGAAGAGGATTTCTATCCGGACGGTTATGGGCAAGCATATCAACAGCCGGCCTATCCGCAATATAATGCGGCAAGGGAAAAGCGGCGCAGGGGCAATGGCCTTTGGGCGTTGATTGGATTTATTTGCGTGATGGTGCTGGCGGCGATTGGGTATTTTGTGTATCAGCTGCATGCGCCGTATGAATCGTTTCGGAAAAAGGTGGACGTGGTTTTGCAGAACACCTTTGCCCAAGGGATGCTGGTGGATAATGTACATATCGGCGGCATGACGAGGGAGCAGGCCAAGGCAGCGCTGCTCAGCCATGCAGGGTATGACCAGCAGAATCTGAATATCCAATTAGATGTGGAAGGCTATCAATGGGTACTGACAGGGGAGCAACTGCCTGTGCAGCGAAACATTGATGCCGTTTTAGACACGGCCTATGCCTTTGGCCGCCACGGCACGGTTGAAACTATCTCCAGCGGCGTGACGCCCATGGAATATATGTATCAGCACTTGTACCACACCGTTTCCAATGCGGCGTATCTTTACACGGAAGTGACCTATGACCCGGCGAAGCTGCGGGAACTGGTAGGGATAATTGAAGAAACGGTGAACTGCGAGCCTGTGGATGCGCAGATTGCCTCTTTCGATTTTAACAGCCGTTCATTCACCTTTTCCGATGAACGGATGGGGCTGAAGGTGGACGGGGAAAAGCTGTATAACGAAATTAGGGCCGCCCTCGACCGGAAGGATTACCGGGCATCCATCCGCATGGAAGCAGAAAAGCGGATGCCGCAGGTGACGAAGGTGGAATTGATGAATTCCTTCTCGATGATTTCCACATTTACCACCGACACCACCAACGACCAAAACCGTAACAATAACGTGGATTTGGCGGCAAGAGCAGTGATGGGCACGGTGGTTATGCCGGGCGAGCAATTTTCCTTTAACAAGGCAACCGGCCAGCGCACCACCGAAAAGGGTTATCTTCCTGCGGCGGCTATTGCAGGGGGCACAACGGTGGACGAAGTGGGCGGCGGCGTATGTCAGGTGTCCAGCACGCTGTTTAATGCGGCGGTGATGGCGGATATGACCATTGTGAGCCGCAGCCCCCATACATGGCCCAGCAATTATGTGGATAAGGGAAGAGATGCCACCGTCAATTGGCCAAATCTTGACTTTGTGTTCCGAAACGACAGGAGCAGCCCTATTTTTATCGTCTCCTATTATCAGAACAGGAAATGCACGGTAGAGCTTTACGGCGCATCCCTTGGGGCAGGAGAGAGTATTGATTTGATTTCCGAAGTGGTTGATGTGACAGAGCCGCCGGCGGAGCCCATTCGCAATTTCAACCCGGAGCTTCCCTATGGTACGGAAACAGAAGTAAAAAAGGCCAGAACGGGTTATGTGGTGGATACCTACAAGATTTACAAGCGCAACGGCACGGAATATAAACGGGAAAAGCTGTGCACATCCGTTTATCGGGTGATTCAGCAGGTGATTGAATATAATTACTGACGAGGTGAAAAGAATGCACAAGGGCGATATGAAAAAGCAGGCCATTTTGGATACGGCAGAAAAGCTGTTTTTTGAAAAAGGGTATAAGGACACCTCTGTTCAGGATGTGCTGGACAGGCTGCATTGCAGCAAGGGCAGCTTTTATCATCATTACGAGTCCAAATTGCAGGTATTGATGGAAATTTGCCGTCAGAAGGCATTGGAAAGCTTCCGGGCGTATCAGCAGAAGGAATATGCAACGGATTTGGAAAAGCTGAATGCCTTGATTTATCATGCCATGCCTTTCCGTGCCGCCGGGGAAGAAATGCTGGCTGTGCTGCTGCCCTTGGAAGGGCTTTCGGACGGGCTGATGGTTTTGCAAAGCGTGGTGGAGGCGCAGAAGGAATATTTCTTCCCGGAAATGGAAGCTTTGGCTGCGCAGCTGAAAGCAAAGGGCGTGTTTCATTACTATCAGCAGTATTTACCGGAGCTTTTGTGGGATGCCTATTGCGCATGTTACAGTCGTCTGATGCAGGAAGCGGCGGCTATCCGGCAGGGCGGCTCCACCCAGAACGTGATTCAGATTATCGAAGCGGAGCGGTTTTTGTGGGAAAGGCTTTTGGATGCGCCCTTTGGCAGCATGGAGCTGATTCGGGCGGACGAAGCCTTGCAAACCATGAGCCATGCCATTTTCCGCATCAGGCGGATGGAAGCGGAAGAAATTACGCTTTCGGAAGAAGAGGAAGAATAAGATGCAGATTGCAGACAACATTTTGAAATATTATTTGCGGAATGTATATTTCATCACCGGCACAGCCTACGCCGGGAAATCCACGGCCTGCAGGATGCTTGCCGAAAAATATGGCCTGCATTGGTGCGGCGAAAATTACTTCACTGAAGTGACGGACAGGGTGGCTGATCCGGAAATTCAGCCGGATTTATGCTACATTCGCAGTTTGACCGATTTTCGGGATTTTGTGCGCCGCACCCCTGAAGAATATGAGCGGTGGGTGATGAACATCGGCAGGGAAGCGGCAGGCTTTGAAATGGCGGAGCTGATTGGCCTTGGCAGAGAGCAAAAGGTGATCGTGGATACCAATATCCCGTTGGACGTGCTGCACAGGATTTCCGACGAAAACCATGTGGCGGTGATGCTTTCGCCCCAAAGCACCAGCGTGGAACGCTTTTTTGACCGCAGTGACCCGGAAAAGCAGTTTATCCTGCAGCATATCATGGCCTGCGAAAACCCGGAAAAGGTGATGGTAAATTACCGAGAAGGGCTGGCGAGAATCAATTCTCAGGCTCACTATGATGAAATGCTGAACAGCGGCTTTTTCACCCTCATCCGGGATGAAGAAAGAACGCCGGAAGAAACCTGCAGGATTTTAGCGGAGCATTTCGGGTTTTGATACAAAGCAAAAAGCAAGGCGAAAATGCCTTGCTTTTTTGTGTTTTAGAAAATATCAGAAATTCCGGGTCATGTCATAGCGTTCATAGAAGGCTTTGCGGTAATCGAGGAAGCGGTCCTCCATGATAGCCTGACGGATTTCTTCCATGGTTCGGATGAGGAAGCGGAGGTTATGGATGGAAACCAGTCGGCCGCCGGTTATTTCCTGCGCCTTGAAAAGATGGCGGATATAGGCACGGCTGAAATTCTGGCAGGCGTAGCAATCGCAGTCTTCTTCCAAGGGGCCGAAATCGTGGGCATAGGTGGCATTGCGGATGACCAGACGGCCGTTTCTTGTGAACGCTGTGCCGTTCCTTGCGATTCGGGTGGCCAGCACGCAGTCAAACATATCAATGCCCCGGAGCACGCCTTCCAGGAAACAGTCAGCAGTGCCCACGCCCATCAAATAACGGGGCTTATCTTTGGGCATAAAGGGCTCGATTTTTTCCAGCATGTCATACATGATGGGCTTGGGCTCGCCAACGGAAAGGCCGCCGATGCCATAGCCGGGGAAATCCATATCGGCCAGCGTCTTGGCACTTTCGATGCGCAGGTCGTCATAGAAAGCACCCTGCACGATGCCAAAGAGAGCCTGATCTTCACGGGTATGATGCTTTTTGCAGCGTTCCGCCCAGCGATGCGTGCGCTCCATGGCTTCCTTGGCGGTACGGTAATCGCAGGGGTACGGGGAGCAAACGTCAAAGGCCATGGCGATGTCTGCGCCCAGTGCCTGTTGAATATCCATGGATACTTCGGGGCTGATGAACTGTTTGCTGCCGTCCAGATGGCTGCGGAAGGAAACACCTTCTTCGGTGATTTTGCGAAGGGCAGCCAAGGAAAACACCTGAAAGCCGCCGCTGTCTGTCAAAACAGGCTTATCCCAGCTCATGAATTTATGGATACCGCCGGCTTCCTTTACCAGTGCTTCGCCGGGGCGAAGATGCAGATGATAGGTGTTGGAGAGCATAATTTTGGTGCCGATTTCGTCCATTTCACGGGGCGTCATGGCCTTGACGGTGGCCTGCGTGCCAACGGGCATATAAATGGGTGTGGGAATATCGCCGTGGGGAGTGTGCACAACCCCCAGACGGGCACCGGACTGCTTGCAGGTTTTGATGAGTTCAAAGGTGACAGGGCTCTTCATAGTCAACCTCTTTCTTTATGCGTTTACAATAAACTGTTCAGGATAACTTCCAGCTCGTGTTCATTTATCCGATGGTTATACGCATTGATGGACATCTGTTCATAGGTTACATAGACAGAAAATTCTTCGGCGTTGTATGGGGTGTCCGGCATGCGCAGCACCAGGGCTTCGATGACTACCAGCATATCGCCGTCTTCAACAAGGTAATGCCGAATCTGGTGGGTGCTCATATCCGGAATTTGGGTAAAGCCATAGCTGAGATAGGTGGAAATGGGATATTCCACTTCTGTGGCTGTGCCATATTTTGCTTCCAGTGTATTGCAGAGCGTGAGACCATTCATCAGTGCATCTTCAAGCGTTTGTGTATCATCAGAGCCAGATGGGCTATCAATGCTGCTTTCATCCGCATTGCGAGTAAGATTCATGTCAGAAAACACATAAATGATTTCTTCCAGTGATTCGGTTTCCTCATTAAAACCGTATACCAAATAATAGGACAAAGGAGGTTGATCCATCGGAACATCCACAGTGTAATAATCCCGGCCGTTATACAATGTGTCATGGAAAAAATACAGCTCTCGTGCATCTTCCCGTGCTTCTACTTCGTCAATGGACAAACCAAAGGAAATGTCGCCACGGATAGTGAAGGTTTGCGAGGTTTCTTCAGCCACGGCAGGCAGTGCGGAAAGAAGCAGTATCAAGGAAAAAAGTGTGCACAAGAGTTTTTTCATGGATGAAGCCTCTTTATTCATGGGTAACGGCAGGCTTGATCTGCGGCCAGATGGATTCCAGGCCACGGAGCTCACGCTCGAAGAAAATCCAAGGCTTGGCATCCGGCGTGGGGGCCATGAAGAGCAGCTGCTCTTTGCTGATGGGATGGGCGAAGGACAGGCGGAAGCCCCACAGGGCAATCTGCTGGCCACGCTTGCCGTTGCCATAGCGGTTATCGCCCCAGAGGGGATTGCCGTGGTGCATCATCTGCACCCGGATCTGATGGGCACGGCCGGTTTCCAATTGGATGGCCACGAGAGACAGGCCATCCCGACGTGCGACAGTGCGGCCGTGAAGGATGGCTTCTTTGCCTTCGGCTTTGCGATAGGAGGGCAACACGGAGACTTTGTTGTTTTCTTCGTCCTTGACCAGATAATCCACATAAGTGAACTGATCGGGCGTTTCGCCTTCCACGATGCAGACGTATTGGCGGTTCAGTTCATGAACACGAACTTGTTCGGAAAGACGGGAAGCGGCCTTGCTGGTGCGTGCAAAGACAAGCAGGCCGCCCACGGGACGATCCATGCGATGCACAAGGCCGATGAAGGCTTCGCCGGGTTTATTGTAGGTTTCTTTCACATAAGCCTTGATCTGATCCAGCAGGCTTTCGTCCTGCGTGGCGTCGGACTGGGTGAGCTGATTGGGCTTTTTCACCGCTACAATGACGTGATTATCTTCAAAGAGAATGGTGGGCTTATCCATGATGTACCTCCGTTTGTAATTCGGAATTGGGAATGTGGAATTTATAATGTTTATTTTTTTCGCTTCACCGGCACACAAAAGGAATAAATTTTATCCCTCCCATCCGGGATTGTTTTCTTATGGAGGGGTGCGGGAGGGTGTTTCTTTTTCAAAAAGAAACATTCTCCCGCTAATATATTTCCTACCTTTTACTTCGCCATCCAGCGGCCGGTGGCTCCGCAGGGGAGAACGCCGCCGGAGCGGACGGGGAGGCACAGTTCCTGGGAATCAATAACGCCGCCGAAACGGGAAGAAACGGTTTTTTCCAAAATATTTTGCAGTACGGCAGGCTGGAAGCCGGTGGTATAGCTGTTGATGAAGAAGAAGAGGGGATCTTTGGAGAGCACCTGCGCACAGGTTTCCACAAGGCCGTAGAGCTCGTTTTCCAATTTCCAGACTTCGCCTGTGGGCCCCCGGCCATAGGAAGGGGGATCCATCACGATGCCGTCATAAGTGTTTCCCCGGCGAATTTCACGCTTCACAAAGGCCACGGCATCTTCCACAATAAAGCGGAAGCTGGTTTCGGGCAGACCGGACAGTTCCCGGTTTTCTTTCGCCCATTGCACCATGCCTTTTGCGGCGTCCACATGGGTCACATGAGCACCGGCTGCGGCGCAGGCAAGGGACGCACCGCCGGTATATGCGAAGAGGTTCAGTACTTTCGCTCCGGGGCGTTTTTTGATCATCCCGGCCATGGCGTTCCAGTTGGCAGCCTGCTCCGGGAAAAGGCCGGTATGCTTAAAGCCGGTGGGGCGGACGTAAAACTTTAAATCCTGATAGGTGATGACCCATTTTTCGGGGAGCTTTGCATGGAAATCCCATGCGCCACCGCCACGATCCGAGCGAGTGTAGTGGGCATGGGCTTTCTGCCATTTGCGCTCATCGGCACAGGGCCAGATAACCTGCGGATCGGGCCGGGCCAAAAGGTATTCCCCCCAGCGTTCCAGCTTTTCGCCGTTGCCGGTATCCAATACCTCAAAATCTTTCCAACCGGATGCAATGAACATAGATAAAGCCCACCCTTTCTGCGTAATACACCATTTTTTATTATAACATGGGAACCTTTTCCTTTCAAGTATTTTACAGGATATGCGAAGAATTTTTCACGGAAAAGAGCGATTCGCAAGAGGAGAGGTGATGGAAAATAAAACCAATGAAAAACCGAGAAATAAAGCCATATCAGGAAAGAAAAATATGGGTCAGGAAATTGATGGAAAAAGGGCAAAATAACAGCCCGAAATGCCAAATGATACCAGCAAAAATGCGGAAGAAAAGGGGGATTTGATCCGTCTTAAGGGTGTACAGCAAAAGCTGATACCAAGATACTAAAGGAGGAAGAGACACATGAAAAACCCCAAACGGATGGCTGCCTTTCTGCTTTCTGCGGCCTTGGCTACAGCTCCCCTGGCGGGCATGGCAGCAGAATATGCAACGGTAAAGGGCGGCGGACTGAACCTGCGCCAGACGGCTTCCCTGGAAGCCAAGGTGCTGGGGCAATACCCTACGGGCACATGGATTGAAATCGTGGAGAAGGGAAGCGAATGGAGCAAGGTAAAGGTGGACGGCAAGGACGGCTTTATGATGAGCAAATTCCTGACCACCGCAACTGCCCAGAGCACTCTTTATGTGCGCACCAACACGGGTATCGGCCTGAACCTGCGCAAGGGTCCTTCTATGGACAGCGAAATCATCACGTCTTATCCCATTGATACGGCGGTGACGGTGCTGAAGAAGGGAAATGGCTGGTATCAGGTAAAAGTAGGCGATCAGACGGGCTATATGAGCAGCAAATATTTGGCCTCTGCCAAGGCTCCCGTTTACACCAAGCCTGTGGAAAAGACCTACACCGCCAAGCTCAAGAACATCAACGGCGGCAGCATCGTGAATTTCCGGCTGTATCCCGGCATGAAAACGAAGGTGCTGGACACCTTGAAGGTTGGGACGGAAGTGACGGTATTGGAAGAAGGCGTGAACTGGAGCAAGGTGCAGCTTTCTGACGGCCGCACGGGCTATGTGAGCACCTATTTTCTGGTGAAGTAAAAAAGTAAATAGTGTCAGGCTGTTTCGGCGAAAATTTTGCCGGAGCAGCCTTTTTATTTTGTTTTTCCTCATTTTTTGATGGTTTTTGCGCCTTATATCGACGCGGAGATGGAGGGAATGAAGGAATAATGAACGTATGCAAGATTGAAGGGGGAAAGGGGCATGTATACGGTTTCGCTGGATAGGCAGCGTATCCACAGAAGAGCAAAAGAAAAGAAAAATCGGATGAAAATACAGATCCCTTGGAAAGAAATAAAAGAAATGCTTCCAGGGGCGTTGATAGCCCTGTTTTTGAGCTTGGCCGAATGCTTTACCCTGCCGCCGCCATTTGCTGTGAACTTGGCCGTTGCGTATACAGCGAAAAATGGCCGGTGCATCAAAGGGGCGTGCATCGGCATGGGGATGAGCCTTCTTTTTCGGTTTGCTTGGGGCATTGGGATGGATATCGGGCAGATGCTTGCATTTTTTGCGGTGGTTTTGTTGATGCGGCGAAAGATAGAAAAGCAGATGCAGATATATCTGAATTTGACGTTTGCGCTTATAATCAGGGCGTTGCCGGGGCTGATGGGGACGGACGTTATTGGGGTGTTCCGGCAGGTTGGCAGCGTGCTATTGGGGCTTTGCGTGATGCCGGCGTTTTTGCGAAGCGTGGAGATTACAGGGAAAAACGCAGGAGATAACACCCAGGATGATTTGCTTTGCCTTGCGATGCCGTGGATGTTTTTGCTTTGCGGAGCCGGGCATATGATGATGGGGCAGATGAACATTGGCGTCGTGCTGGCAGCAGGCAGCGTGATGATGATTGCATGGTGTTTTGGGCCGGGCAGCGGTGCCATTGCCGGGATTGGCACAGGGTTTGCGCTTTTTGCCGGAGGCCAGCATGTGATTTATTTTATGGTGCTGCCTTTTGCCGGGGTGATTAGCGGCTGTTTTCATCAAAAAGGGCGGTTCTTAATGGGGTTGGCCTTTCTTTTTTCGGGGTTTACGCTGATGTATGTTACGCTGCAAAGATGGCATGGCGGCGTGTTTGTAAACCTGACGATAGCGGTTTTGGCAAGCTGGCTGCTGCCCGGAAAAAAGGCAAAAATCTGGATGCAGCAGGCCGTCAGGTTGCAATGGATGAAGCCAAGGGAGAATGCCTTTCTGCGTATGCGGATACAGCAGTGGGTGAAAAGCATGCAAAGGCTTTCTATGGTGCTGCCGGCGGCAGAAATACCGCTTCCTGGAAAGGAAGAAGAAGCGGAAGAATTGGCAGAGCAATTGTGCCTGAAGTGCGATCAGCTGCCCATCTGCTGGAGAGACAATTATGAGAAAACAAAAAAAGCCATGGAAGCGGTGATCGATGGGGAAGAAATGGACCTTGGCAGTATCAACCAGCATTTTGACTATTGCGAACGGATGGCGGAAATTCCCAAATATTTGGAGGGGATTTATCAAAAGCGGTGGGACATGATGCAGCGACAGCATTTGGCCTCCTATGAAAGGCGGATGCTGGAAACCCATTTGCTTTCCATCAGCGAGGCCGTGCAGATGATTAGCATGGAAGGGCTTTCCATTGTCGAGGAAGAAAAGGAATGGATGGAAACAGCAAAAGAAGCCTTGGAAAAAATGCGGTTTAGCGGCAATGTTTCTTTTGTGAAGCGGATGGACGGGCATTTGATGGTGGGGATTCACAGCGATATCCTGCCCATTCAGCCTCAGATGGGAGAAAGAATTGCAAAGCAGATTGGGGTCTATCTGGGGGTGGAAATGCAGCCGGTGCAAATGTCGGCTTCCAGGCTTGTGCTGGAGGAAGCACCGCCCTTTGAAGTGCGGCTTGGCAAGGCGACCATAACGGCGGCAAACGGAGAGAGTATCCGGGAAGAAATCAAGCAAAACGGCGATGCGTCGATTTTTCGGATGCTGACCGGGGGCAGAGCTGTTATTGCCCTGAGCGATGGCATGGGACACGGCAAAAGAGCCGGAAACGAAAGCAGGAGGACGCTGGAAATGCTGGCCACCTGTATGGAAGCAGGTTATTCCAGAGAGCAGGCCATGCAGGTTGTAAACGGGGCAATGATGAGCGCAACGGGGGGAGAATTATTCGCCACGGTGGATTTATGCCTCCTTGATTTATGGACAGGGGAAGCGGAAATGAACAAACTGGGAGCGTGCAGCAGCTTTCTTATGCAGGGGCAGAAGATTTATCGCCTGTCCGGGGAAGCCCTGCCCCTTGGGATATTGGAGCAGGTGACGCCATCCGAAAAGAAAATGACCATGGCGGAAGGGGACAGGCTGATCCTCATGACGGACGGCGTGGAGGATGCCTATGGGACGGAGGAAGAAGTGATGCGGATGCTGCAAAGGCGGCTCATGCCGGACACGCAGGAGATGGCAGATGCCATCTTGCAGGATGCTATCGATAGGCAAAACGGGTTGCCGGAGGATGATATGACCGTTCTGTGCGTTCAAATGATGGCGAGATATCAGCAGCGGATAAAAAGAAGAAGCATTCCGGCATAGCGAAATGCTTCATGAGGTTTGAAGATTATTCTTTTGCAATAATCAGCGGAACGATCATTTCTTCCTTTGTGAGCCCGGCGTGATTGCCAATCAGTGTTATGGGGCCTGGATGGTTCATCATGGAGATGTCACCCGTGGAAAGAGCCATATAATCCCCCACAAAATCATATACCTGCGGATGCACGTTTCCGGGGCCTAAATAATCCCGGATGAAGGTTTCCCTGTCTATCACAAGGAACTGGCCCGGAAAATGGCTTTGGAAAACATCCGGGAACACATCCAGATATTCTTTCTTCACATGGAAGGAAAGGGCACGCAATTCGATGGTGGAATCCCTTTGCAGCATCTGATGTAAAGCGGGATAATCTTCCAGATAGACGGTCTTTGTGTCAATCAGGCCGTGGTCTGCCGTCAGAAGCAGCAGGGTATTGTCCGGCAGCTGGGAGGCCAGCTTTTCCACCCGGTCGTTGATATCCAGAAGCGTCGCTGCGCTCTTTTCATGATAGCAGCCTTTTTTGTGCATGGTGGAGTCCGGCTCCGGCCAATAGGTGTAGATATACCGCTTTTCATGGTCTTTTGCTAAAGACAACACGTTTTCAAAAAGCTCCGGCAAGGTTTTGATTTTCACATCGCCATAGAAGGAAACGGAGCAGGCTTTATACTTTCCGCAAGCTGTGATTTTGGGGTAAATGAACTGCCGGGGAATGAACCGTTCGCCCACATAATAATCGGCGGCTATTTCGTTGGTATCGGTGCGGTTGGTATAGACATCCACCAGCTTATCAATCTGATGGAAATACAGCGTCCAGCCAAGCCATGCGTGTTCACAGGGCATCATGCCTGTTTCGATGGCAGTGGTGGCGCAGGTGGTGGTGGAGGGATAGACGGAAGAGAGCGGATGGCACAGGGCTTTGCGGAGGAAGGCATCCTCCGGCAGCGTTTTTTCAAGCATATCCATGCCCATGCCGTCAAACAGCATAAGGATGATATTCTGATAAGCCTTTTTTTGCAAAAGCGCATCCAAATATGGATGCGTTTTGTGTCTCGGCGCAAGGCCGCAATATTGGCTGATGGAAGCAATCAGATTGACGCTGCAGTTTTCATAATCGGGAAAGAAAATGGGCATTTATCTGCCTCCTTTGTGCATAAACTCTCCGGCGATGGCCAATTGATCGCAAATGAGCTGAATGATATGGCCGCCATCGGTCACTTGCCCGGCGGCAGGCATGCCGGACGTGCGCCATCCGGCGGAAAGCACATTATGAATGGCCGCTTCCAGACAGGCGGCTTCCTTTTGCAGGTGAAGTGCATGGCGCAAAAGCTGGGCGACGGCAAAGGCTGTGCCAAAGGGGTGGGGTAAATCAGCATCGTCCATGGAAAGCCGGGGGGCGAAAACGCCGATGTTTTCCTGATATCCGGTATCGTATTGCAGGCCGGGGAAGGGGAACAGGGAAGAAGCGGCACTTTCAAAAATGCTTCCGGCATAAGGGGGACACAGCAGCATACCGACGGACGCAGGCTCTTCGAGGATCTTGCAAATAGCCTCCGGCGCAGAAAGGGCATTGACAGAAAGGGAAGGATACTTCTTCGCCGTTTCCTTGATATCCGCTTCCCAGGGGTAACGGTTATTGCCCGTGGGTGCTGTGTGATGGAACGGAATTTCCAGCTCGTTTGCCAACTGCATGGCCTGACGCACTGCCTGAAAAAGGCTATCCTGCTCCAGAGATACCACTTGGGCGAGGAGGAAGGTCTGCGGGGGGGTATTACGGTCCACAAGGCTTTCGGGCACGGAGAAATGGCGGATGCGCAAGGGGATATTTAAGCCCTGATAGAGGGCTTTGGCTCCTTCCGTATCGCTGTCCGCCAGAAAAACGGCTTGGCAGCGTTTACAGGCATCCAAGGTTTCCTGCGTCAGAGGAGCGTTAAAAAGCCGCATGGAATCCGGCCCGATTTTTTCACGCAATGTGTTCAGGCTGTGTCCAAAGGCGGCGGATATTTCCAGGAATATTTCTTCTGCATAGGCGCACAGGGCTTTGCCCCGGCTACCGGCAGGTAAAAGCATGATTTTTGCTTGCATGTGAAAGGACGCCCTTTATCGTTTCTTTTGTGTTATTGCCAATCCAGCGGATAGCTTTCCACTGCGTAATCCAGCTTTTTACCGTTCTTTTGCAGGGTGTTGATGACGGTGGTGATATTGGCCTGATCTTCCAGCGGCGTGATGGCAAAATCGTTATAATCCTTCCGGGAAGAAATGCGGCAGGGGATAATGCGGAAGGAATTATGGATGATATCGCCATTCAATACCTTAAAACGGGTCTGGAAGATGAAGGTAAACATATCGCTGGGCTTATTATTACCGGCAAAGGAGCAATTGGCCAGAGAATAGACGATATATTTGCCGTTATAGCACTCGATAGGGTTGATGCGGTGGCTATGGTGACCCAGCACCAGATCGGCACCGCTGTCAATGGCGGCGCGGCCCAGCATCACCTGATTATCCTTGGGGGCATAATCCAGCTCATTGCCCCAGTGGAAAGAAACCACCACCAGATCGCAGGTTTGCTTTGCCTTTTTTACGTCGGCATCCACGATGTCTTTCAGTTCGTTAGAGGTAAAAGGCTGGTTCAGCGTCTGATAGGCCAGCATGCCGATTTTTAAGCCTTGCACTTCATAAACGCCCATATTCCCCTTATTGCTCCAAACGATACCGGCGTTTTCCATGGTGTTGATAGTGGACTGGATGCCGTCTTCGCCGAAATCCCCGGCGTGGTTATTTTCCATGGTGACGGCTTCTACGCTGTTATTGGTCAGGGCTTCCACGTAAGAGGTAGGGGCAAGGAAAAGGTAGCTGTTTTCCCTTTTCTTGGAGGGAATGGAATATTCATCGGCCAGAACGCCTTCAAAATTGGCGATGGTGAGATGGTCTTCCGCAAAGATGTTTTTCACGTTGCGGAATATGAAATTGATATCGCCGCCCTGCTTTTTCAGCTCTTTTTCAAAGATGGAAGTGCCGCTGTGCTGCACATTGCGGCCGATGGTCACATCCCCTACGGCGGTGATGGTGACCAGCACGCTGCCGTCTGCTTCCAGCTGGGGAGGCAGCGTGGCATTGGGAGCCAGCACTTCGCCTTCCGGGGAAAGAACGGCGTTTTCCGTAGCGGACTGCGTAATGGGTGATGGGGTGTCCAAGACGCTGAAGGAAACCTCCTCTTCCATCGCCAAGGCAGAGCACAGCATCAAAAGAACAAAAAGCAAGGAAAGTAGTTTTTTCATTACAAACCTCCAAAGATTATAAAGAAGCGATAAAGCTGTTCATCCTGTCAAAGGCTTCCAGCATGCGGCTCATATCGGTTGCATAGCAGCAGCGGATATGGCCTTTGCCGCTTGCGCCGAAGGCATCGCCGGGCACGCAAACCACTTTCTTTTCCTGCAAAAGACGGGTACAGAAATCTTCACTGGAAAGCCCGGTGCTTTCAACGGAAGGGAAGCAATAGAATGCACCCTTGGGCTCAAAGCAAGAAAGCCCCATATTCCGCAGCGCATCCAGCATTACACGGCGGCGGCGGTTATAGCTGTCCCGCATGACATGCACATCTTCAAAGCCGTTTTCCCGGCCACGCTTCAATGCCTGCAGCGCAGCCACCTGTGCCTGCCTTGGGGCGCACATGATGGTGTATTGATGGATTTTGTTCATCTGGGACAGAATTTCATATGGCGCACAGGCGAAGCCCAGCCGCCAGCCCGTCATGGCAAAGGCCTTGGAAAAGCCGTTGATGGTGATGGTACGCTCCTTCATACCAGGCAGGGAAGCAAAGGCGATGCGCTCGCCTTCATACGTCAGCTCTGCATAAATTTCGTCGCTGATGACAAGCAGATCATATTTTTCAGCCACTTTGGAAACAGCCAGCAAATCTTCCCGGCTCATTACAGCCCCGGTGGGATTATTGGGATAGGGGAGGATGAGGGCTTTGGTGTTCTTCGTGACCGTGCTTTCCAGCACTTCTTCCGTCATGCGGAAATCATCTTTGGCCTTGGTGACCACAGGGATGGCATGGCCGCCCACGAAAGCCACGCAAGGCGCATAGCTGACATAGCCGGGATCGGGAACCAGCACATCGTCGCCGGGCTCTATACAGGCACGCAGAGCCAGGTCAATGGCTTCGCTGGCCCCAACCGTGACCATGATTTCCTTGCCCGGATCATAGTCTGCCGAAAAGCGGTCATGCAAATAACGGGCAATCTCTTCCAGCAGGGAAAACATGCCCTTATTGGGGGTGTATTGGGTTTCGCCGTCCAAGAGGCTGTCAATGGCGGCGTTTCTGATATGATAGGGGGTGACAAAATCCGGTTCACCAACGCCAAGGGAAATAGCTCCCTGCATGGTACCTGCGATATCAAAGAAACGGCGGATGCCGCTGGGGGGAACGTTTTTCACGTTGGGGTTTACAAACGATCTGCTCACGGGATCACCGCCAGACGTTTATCACTACGTTCGCCGTCAAAGATGATGCCGTCCTGCTTATAACGCTTGAGGACAAAGCTGGTGGCCGTGCCGGTGACAGCTTCCAAAGTGCTCAATTTTTCGCTGACGAAAGAGGCCAGGTCTTTCAGTGTGCGGGCTTCCACCAATACCAGCAGGTCATAAGAGCCGCTCATGAGATAAACGCTCTTGACCTCGTCAAACCGGTAAATGCGCCCGGCAATGGCATCAAAACCCAGATCACGCTGGGGCGTGACCTTCACTTCTATCATGCCTTCCACCCGTTCACGCTCCGCCTTATCCCAGTTGATAACGGGGGCATAATGGAGGATGATACGGTCGTTTTCCATTTCTTCGATGGCACGGGCCACGTTTTCTATGGTGGCACCGGTCATTACGGCAATTCGTTCAAGGGGTGTGCGGCAATCCTCGTTGAGAATTTCCAGCACCTGCATTTTCAATGCCTGCATGATGGTCTCCTTTGATATCAGATGAAGAGTTTATCGGAAAGGGCAATGAATTCTTCGATGTTGTCTTTATAAACCTGCAAGGAGGTGCGCCAGAAATCGGGGTTGTGCACGTCAATGCCCACGCTCATGGCCACATCCGCAATATTGGCAGAGCCGCAGGAGCGCAGCAGCTGATTATAGCGTTCCACAAATGCGCTGCCTTCTTTCTGATAGATGGCAAAAACACCTGTGCCAAAGAGCTGGCCAAAGGCATAGGGGAAATTATAGAAATTGAAGCCGGAGTTATAGTAGTGGGATTTGCATGCCCACATATAGGGGTGCCGTGCATCGGGGTCCAGGCCGTCGCCGTAGGTCTGATCCTGGGCATCCAGCATGAGCTGCTTGAGCTCGGAAACGGAGAGGGAATGATCCTTCCGGCGTTCAATCAATTCGTACTCGAACTTATAGCGGCTGAAAATATCCACGATGGTCTGGGTGGCTTCCATGAGGTTGGATTCCAGCAGGGACAGCCGTTCTGCATCTTCAGCAGAGGCCAGCACTGCATTGGAAAGCAGGGTTTCGTTGAAAATGGAAGCGGTTTCGGCCAGCGGCATGGGCGCATCCGTCATACATTCAGGCAGGCCCTTCATACAGCGATTATGCCAGGCATGGCCTAGCTCGTGTGCCAAGGTGCTCACATCGGAGAAGGAGCCGGAGAAATTGGTCATGATGCGGCTGATATCCATCTGATGCAGCCCGGCGCAGAAAGCACCGCCCCGCTTACCTTCTCTGGGGAAGATATCAATCCAGCGTTGGTCAAAGGCGTTCTGAATAAACTCACCCATAGCCGGGGAGAACTTGCTCATTTCAAAAACCAGCTTTTCCCTTGCTTCTTCGATGGTATACATTTTGGGGGTATAGCCGGGGGGTGTCAGGGGAGCAAAAAGATCATAGAAGGGCAAGCCGTTTTTGTGGCCCAGAATTTCTGCCTTTTTACGCAGATATTTCCGGAAAGCAGGCAGAGCTTCTTCCATGGCGGTGAGCATGGCGGTGAGCGTTTCCATATCCATATTGCTGTCAAAGAGGGTCTTTTCCAAAACGGAGGGGAACCGCTGTGCTTCAATGAAGGTTAAGGCTTCACCCTTGATGGCATTCAGGCAGGCAGCCATGGAAATATCAATTTTTTCGTAAGATTTAAGTTCCGCTTCATAGGCGGCTTTGCGTACGGCGGCATCGGGGTTATAGGCGAGGCCGCGGGCGGCGGAAAGGGGCATCTGCTCGCCGTTTACATCTACCATCAAAGTGGCGTCCAATTTGCCCCGGAGGCTGGAAAAAGCGTCGCCGCCGGTCAAGGACATTTTCAGCACCCATTCTTCCACGCCCTCATCCATCAGATGAGAGGCGGCTTCCTTACCCTGACGAAGGTAGAAAGCGATTTTTTGTAGTTTTTCGCTGCTTTCGATGATAGCGTCCAGATCTTCAATCTTGCCCAGATAACGGGTACAGGCAGAATTGAGCAGGGCAATGCGCACATAAAAGCGCATCATTTTATCTTGCAGCTGCTGGGCTTGTTCGTTATTGGCATCGGTGGAAAGGGTAAGGCTGGCGAAGCTAAAAAGACGGCTGGCCAGGCCGCTGATTTCTTCAAACGCATCGGCGCACTCTTCAAGGGCTTCTTTTTCGTCGCCTTCAAAAAGCGTCTGCGCCTTTTCCACAAGGGAAGTCAGCGCGTCAAAATCTTTTGTGATGTTTTCATCGTCAAAGCTTTTATATAATACAGAAAGATCCCATGTCCAATCCATAAACAATAATCCTCCTAATCTATTGTATTTATATGATTTATTTCATTCTGTTTTGAGAAACGGCGGCAAGGCAGGTTTCCTTGCTTTCTTCCAGATGATGGTGCATCAGTTCCGTCAGGCTTTCCAGATCACGCTTTTCCAGCAGTTCCACCATCTGATGATGCTCCTGATGGGCAGTGGAACGGCGCACGATACTGGCGATAGTGACGGCAGAGAAACGGATGATGTACTCTTCCTGGCTTTCAATGACGCTCAAAATCCTCCGCTTATCGGACAGATGTTCGATGGTGGAGTGGAAAGAACGATTGAGGTGAGCCAGCGCATCGGCGTCTGCCTTTTCCTGCGCCACATCCATTTCAGCCAGGATGGACTTTAATTTTTCGATGGCTTCGTCATTGACGTTTTCGATGATGGACGGAAGAATGAGCATCATCATGGCATTGCGGATGGTGAAAATCTCGTCAATGTCATGGATGGTGAAAGCACGCACAACAACGCCCCGGTGAAGCACATATTCCACCAAGCCGTCTCTTTCCAATTTGCGCAATGCTTCCCGAAGGGGCGTACGGCTGATATGCAGCTTATCGGCATAGGCCGTTTCCACAATGCGGCTGCCGGCCGGAATATCGCCGGAAATAATGGCGTGCTTCAACTGCTCATAAGCGATATCGCGGATAGGGCGGCTTTCGTTGGCATCAAAAGGCATATAGGTCATGGTTATTCCCCCTCATTCGTTCCGAATAAAGACAAGATTATACAAATAAATAATACAATTTAAATACAAATATGTCAAGATTAGAAGGAAAATTTGCATTGGAAATAAATAGGTGATAAGATAATATGCGATGGGGTGAGAAAAATATGAGAAACAAAGGAAAATGGAAACGGCAATGGCGAAAATGGCAGGATAGCATCATGGCTCTTCTCTATCCGCAGGGGGCATCCTGCCAGCTGTGCGGCGATATGCGGATGGCCGTGGAAGAATATGCACTTTGTGAAAAATGTATGCAGGAAATGGAAGGAGAAAAGGTGCCGGCCGGAGCTTGCGACCGCTGCCTCTCGCCCGTCAGAAGGGGAAAGAAATGCGCTATGTGCGCATCCGGGCATATGAAGGATATCGAGAAATGCTATGCGCCCTTCTGCTATCATAAAACGGTGAGAAAAGCCGTGCATGAGCTGAAATTTCAGCAAAATGCCAGCTTCTTGGAATATCTGTGTGAAAAGATGACGGATGCGCTTATGGACAGGGATTTTGATGTAATTTGCCCCGTGCCCCTGAGCAGGCAGCGGATGGAGAAAAGGGGCAAGAATCAATCCCGGCTGCTGGCGGAAGGGGTTGCACTTAGGACGGGGATTCCCATTTCCGATTTGCTCATCAGAACAGGAAACCAAAAGCCCCAGAGCCGCACACCCCTTGAGAAACGGGCGATGAACGTGAAAGACTGTTTTCAATGCGTCAGCGAGGAGGGGAAAGGAAAGCGGATTCTGCTGGTGGATGACGTGCGCACAACCGGCAGCACGGCGCAGGCCTGCGCCAAAACCCTTAAAGCAGCAGGAGCCGAAAGCGTTTGCCTTTGCACATTGGCGGTGGTGTATCGCAATCCCAAGAAGTTTCGGCAGTTGAAGGGCGAGTACACGACAAAGAAATAGTTAACGACGAGGCAGGGGATGCTTGTCTACTGTACAACGAGACAGGGGCAATACTCCTTGTGGGGTGTGGGGTGAAAACCTACAAAAACCCCGCTTTTAAAAGGGCGGAGCTTATCAGGGTTCCCTCTATATGTTATCACATTAAAAGCTTTACGGAAACAGCGGCGTCAACGGAGGAATTGATGGCAGTGTGATGGAGAGAAAAGGAAGAATATCCTGCAGTTTCTTTTCGCCGATGCCTTTTACGTTCTGCAAATCTTCCGGGAAATGGAATGCGCCGCCGTTTTGCAGATAATCATGGAATGCCTGTGCCGTGGCAGGGCCAATGCCGGGCAGGGTGTCCAGCACATCGAGGGAAGCCGTGGTAGGGTCAATTTCGCCCTTGGGCGGTGCAGGAGTAGAAACAGGCTGAACGGGAGCGGCAGAAAGCAGCTCTACACGCTTTGGCTCGATGTGAGAAACCAGACCGAAAACCAAATAACAAAGAATAAAAAAGCAGGCGAATGCAAGGAAAAGAAGCAGCAATTTCTCTTTTCGCATGGCGTTCACCTGCTTTTCATGTGTGTTTATTCAGTCAGTCTTCTTCAAAGTGCATATAGGGCGTCCAATCCTTCTGGGGGATAAGGGACATGGATTGGGGATAGACATTCTTCTTTTTCAGCACAAAGCCCAGATCCATGTTCAGGTTCCGCCCCATGGAAGGAACAATTGCGCTTTCCACAACGGCTGTGCCTTCGGCACCTTCCGGCATGATGCTGGCAACCAAGGGGAAGGCTGTTTGCTGTTTAGCGGTCTTTACTTCTTTAGGCATGGTGACACGCATTTCATATACGCCGGGATAGAGGCCGGTCAGATTATAATGGCCGTAAACGTCGGTGGTGGTGGAGGCGACCAGCACATCATGCTGATACATTTCGATCAGAATATTGGGAAGGCCGGGCTCGCCGATATCCTGCATGCCGTTGTTATTTTCATCCAGCCAAGCGGTATCGCCGATGGCACCCATGCCGCCGATGCCGATATCAACATTGGTGAACTGCTGCCCCATTTGCAGCGGAATGACGCCAAAGAGCAGGCTGCCGTCCGTCTGGCTGAGGATATAGCTATTGCGGGTCTGGGCGTCCTGCATCCGGGCGAAGAGATAGCCGTCCTGCAAAGCAGCACGCAGCTGATAATCGCCCTGCAAAAGATTGTCAAAGCGGAAGGAACCGTGTTCGTCGGTGGTGGCGGTGGCTAACTGCACCTTATTTTGCACAAGGGCAATTTCAATGCCGGAAACGCCGTTTTCCGTGCCATCCAAACTCCAAATCTGACCGGCAATGGAAGCATAGGGCAAAATGCCGCAGGAAAGGCCGTTGTTATCAATCGCACAGGCAGTGCCGGAAGCGGTGGTCAGGATCTCGTTATCCTGCAGGGACAGGGTGAGGGTATAGGAGGCCGGGATGATATCGGCAATGGAAATGATGCCGTTTGCATCGGAGGTATAGGAGCCGATGAAGTTATCCCGCAGATGCAATTCGCCGCTGCGATTGGCCGCTGCGGGTTCGTCCGTATCCTGCACGCCATTGGCATTCACATCATAATAGAGGGTGAACTGCCAGTCAACGGGCATGGAAGCCACGATGTTCTGATCTTCCTGCACGGAACCCATGGGCAGGGAAATTTCTGCAGTTGCTGTGCTGTCGTTGAGGTAAGGCAGGATGGAAGCTGCGGTATCGGCGAAGAGATAACCATCCGCCAGGCTGACAGTGAAGGTGTAATCACCGGGCAGCATATGCTCAAAGGCATACGCACCGTTTTCCTCGGACAGAACCTTGGTCACTTCGCCGGTGCGCAAAGAGGTGAGAGAAAGCTCCGCCGGGACTGGGGCTTTAGAGGTGTAATCCGTCACTGTGCCGCAGAAAGTGGCCGTATAGACGGCACCCAAGGCATCTACATGAATTTCGGAGCCGTTTTCGATGGTGAATTTTTCGCTGAAGTAGGTGTTATCAGCAGTGGCTGGGGCCACAAATGCACAATCTTCCGGTAGGGTATATTGCAGGGTGTATTGGCCGGGCAGGATCCCCTTGATGCAGAAGAAGCCGTTTTCGTCGGTGATATCATAGGCGTAATCTTGCCAAGGATTGCCGTTTTCGTCAAGGAGCGTCACGGTGATGCCCTGCGCACCGCCGTCGTTTGTGGCAAGCAGATCATAGGCGGAGTTCAAAAACACATAGCCGTCCACCGTGCCGGCACGGAAAAGGGCACCGTTTACGGAAACCTTATGCTGGCCGGGATAGAGCACGATGGCGTCTGTTTCGCCAAAGAGTGGCTCCTGCATATAGATGGCATTATATTCGCTGTTTTCGTCGGAAAGGCAGGGCGTGGCAATATAGCGATCGTCCAAAAGGAAGCGGATATAATAGGTATCGGGCACCAGATTGGGCAGGGTATAGGCACCAGTGGCATCGGTAACAGCCGTCTGGCACACAGCCCCATTTGCGTCAATGGCCTGCACGGTGAAGCCGGAAAGGGGCATGCAATCCGACGTGATGACGCCGGTATTGGTGGCATCTTCCACCAGAATGCCGGAAACGGAGGCGGAAGCAATGGCATAGCCTTCGGCTTTATAGGTGTCGTTCAGGGGCACAGCCACATCGAAGGAAGCGTTTGTAGTGCAATTGGCATAGGGGAATGCGCCCCCTTCAGGAGCTACCACATAGCCTTCCGGCAGCGTGACAGAAACCGTGCCCATGCCGCTTCTGGCGATGGGGAAGGACATCACGCCGTTTTCATCAGAAACAGCCGTGCCGATGAGCGTGCCATACTGGGTGAAGCTGCCCTCCACATTGGCAAGGGGCACAAGGGAATCGTCGCTCACATCAAAAACGGAAATTTCCACACGGGAAGCAACGGTTGCCCCCACGGGCTCAACGTGGGTATGCTGCAGATTTTCCACCAGCACGGAAAGAGAGGCTTTGGAAGCGATATCATGGAGCTGGGAATCCGCACTGTCGGCAAAAATCATGCCTTCCGGCAGGGTGAAGATCAAATCATACTGGGCAGGCTGCAGGCCTGTGAAGGAGAACGTACCGTCGGGGGCTACTTCGGCGGTTCGGGTGATATCCAGAGAAGGCGCATACAGGGAAACGAAAGCGTTGACGCAGCCTGTTTCATTGGCATCGTGCAGCTGATTGCCGTTATCGTCATTCCAGATGCTGCCGTCCAGCGAACCGGTGGTTACAACGCCGATGCCGATAGGGGTGCTGCCTTTCATTTCAACAGTGAAAGGAGCGGTATAGCAGATATTATCAATGCTGGGCTGCATGCAATTATAGAAGTTGGAAAATTTGGCACCCAGCGGCCCGGCTACATAATTTTCGGGCAGGATGGCTTTGAGATAATACGTGCCAGGGGACACACGGGACATGCTGGTTTCGCCGTTTTTATCGGTTAAAGCGGTGGCAATGAGATAATCCTTGCCGTTATATTCATAATGAAGCTCAACGGAGATGCCGCGCACACGGGGTTCACTATCCATCCGGCCGCCGTTTAAGTTTTTATCTTCAAAGGCGATGATGGAAAGATAGGAGTTGCCTGTGGTGCCGCCGGCGTTCATGGTGAGCACCTGGCCGCCGGAAAGGGAGAATGCAGGGGTATGTCCTCTTCTGCCAACGGAGGGCAGCACACTGCTGTCCAGCCCGTGCAGGGTGAAGCGATAATCTTCATGCAGGGAGAACCAAAGGGTATATTCGCCGTCTTCCGGCACGGAAAAGGCATACATACCATCGTCGCCCGTTCTTGTGGACACCAGTTCTTCAAAAGAGCCGTCTTCCAGCTCCCTGCAAAGCGATACATTCACGCCGGGCATCACACGCTCGCCGTCAAAAAGACCGTCTATATTCTTATCATTCCAAACAACACCGCTTACCTGGCCGCCCTCTGCCAAGGCAGCGGAAGAAAGACCAAGCAGCATCATCAGAGCAAGAATCAGGGAAACAAAAAGAAAAACTTGCTTATTTTTCATCGGTTGAGCCTCCGAAATCAAAATAAAATAATCCATCTATAATAATAAAACAAAGCGTCCTGCTTGTCAATGAAAAACAGGACGCTGAATTGTAAAATATCGGAATTGATTGTCAAAGGGAAACGCCGGTTTGCTGCTTTGCTTTTTGCTTTTTCTGCTTGATGGGGCCGCTGGCATCATAGGCATGGTTCTCTTCAAAGCGAACACTTTCGGGGGGCGTTTCCAGAAGATGCGGATTGGCCAAAAGATGATTGAACTTTGCTACCATTTTGGCATATACGGCTCCGGCGCAGATGCGTTCATCTGCCACGATGCCGATGGGCAGCATCCGCTTGCGCTGGGGCTTACCGTCGGGGCCGGGCTGCATGGAACGCTCAATCGCACCGATGGAAATGAAAAGGGATGTGGTGCCGAAATTATAGATATGATGCTTCACCGCCGGCATGCCGATGGAAGCCATATTGGTAAAGAACATGCTGGTGTGGAAGGGCAGGGCATCCATCAGAATTTTGGGAAGCAGGCCGTATCTGTCCAGAAAACGAGCCAGGGCTACAACAGGCACGGCAAAAATGGGCTTGCAGAGCACTTGTGCCAGTTTTAATGTGGCATTATCCGCTTCTTCCCGGCGGTTTTCGGCGATGAACTTCTTGATGCGCTCGGAAACATCGAAAATGGTGTCGTAAGGGCTGAATTTCGCCTTGACGGTGTTTTCTTCGATGGCATCAGGGTCTGCGCTATCTTTGAGCATGGCGAAAGAAACGGTAAGCTCTGTTCTGGCGTAAGTGCGTTTATTGGCAATGAACCGGTTCACTTCCGGAAGATCTGCCACAATGCGCACAAAAGCTGAAATAATCAATTCCATAAAGGTGATTTTATGGCCTTCTGCCCCTTTTTCAGCAATATAGCGAGCCAGCTTTTCATAATCCGCTTTCAGATCCAGCATCACCTGGGCATCACAGCGCATGGGCATCAGATAAGGCGTGATGGAGACGATGGGATCCAAGTTTTTCAGAACCCTTCCATCCGGACGGCGACCAAACATAAATCATATTCCCCCTCAAGAATATATTTGCATAATTATAGCGTTTTTTGTCGATTTCGTCAATCACATTATGGATGCGAAAGGCTTATTACCAATATTTATGCAATGAAGAAACAAAAAGAATATTGGCAAAACAGGTGAAATTAGATATAATAGCAAACGACGCTTTATGATGAAGGAAAGGGACGAAGGTATGTTTTTGCTGAAAGAAAAAACATTTCTGAACGAACAGGTTTTCCGTGCTGTGATTGAAGCTCCGCTGATTGCGAAAAAGGCACAGCCTGGCCAGTTTGTGATTGTGAGAGTATGCGAAGAGGGGGAAAGGATTCCTCTGACCATATCGGATTATGATAGAGATAAGGGCACCATCTCTTTGGTGGTGCAGGCTGTTGGCGCAACGACGCTGCTTTTCTCTCAAATGCAGGCCGGGGATTACCTGCCCAGCGTGGTGGGCCCCCTCGGCAAAGCGACGGAACTGGAAGGCGTAAAAAAGGCTGCTGTTATCGGCGGCGGCGTGGGCTGTGCCATTGCTTATCCCGTGGCAAGAAAGCTGCATGAGATGGGAGCCAAGGTGGATACGGTGGTGGGCTTCCGCAATCAGGATTTAGTGATCATGCAGGAAGAATTTGAAAAGGTGTCTGACCGCTTTACGCTGATGACGGACGATGGCTCTGCCGGGGAAAAGGGCTTGGTAACGGATGCGCTGAAAAAGAATATCGAAAACGGTGCAGAGTATGATCTGGTGATTGCCATTGGGCCTTTGGTGATGATGAAGTTCGTTTCGCTTTTGACGAAGCATTACGGCATCAAAACCATGGTGAGCATGAACCCGGTGATGATTGACGGCACGGGCATGTGCGGCGGCTGCCGCATTACCGTGGGCGGCAAAACCAAGTTTGCCTGCGTGGACGGCCCGGATTTTGACGGCCATCTGGTGGATTTTGACGAGGCGATGGCACGATCTTCCATGTATCGGGATTTTGAACGCCATGCCTATGAAAACACTTGCAACCTGCTGAAAAAGGGGGAATAAACGATGCCCAACATGCGAATGGAAAAAGCACCCATGCCCATGCAGGATGCAAAAGAAAGAGCGCATAATTTTCAGGAAGTGGCTTTGGGGTATGCCATGGAAGTGGCACGGGATGAAGCTGCCCGTTGCCTGGGATGCAAAAACAGCCCCTGTGTCAACGGCTGCCCGGTGAAGATTGATATTCCCGGCTTTTTGAAGGAAGTGGCAAACGGCAACGAAAAAGGAGCCTATGACATCCTTTCCAAGTCCAGCTCGCTTCCTGCTGTCTGCGGCCGGGTGTGCCCGCAGGAAAGCCAGTGTGAAGCCAAGTGCGTCCGGGGCATCAAAGGGGAAGCGGTGGCCATCGGCCGGGTGGAAAGATATGTGGCGGACTGGCACATGGCAAATGGCGAAAAAGTGGAAAAGCCTCAGTCCAACGGCATCAAGATGGCCGTTATCGGAGCCGGCCCTTCGGGGCTGACCTGCGCCGGTGATTTGGCCAAGATGGGCTATGATGTGACGGTGTTTGAAGCGTTGCATGTGGCAGGCGGCGTGCTGGTGTACGGCATTCCGGAGTTCAGGCTGCCCAAAACCATTGTGCAGAAAGAAATTGACACATTAAAGCAGCTGGGCGTTACCATTCATACCGATATGGTGATTGGCAAAGTGCTCACCATTGACGAGCTTTTTGAGCAGGGGTTTAGGAGCATTTTCATTGGCACGGGTGCCGGGCTACCCCGGTTTATGGGCATTCCCGGCGAGAGCCTGAAGGGTGTTTATTCCGCCAATGAGTTTTTGACCCGTGTGAACCTGATGAAGGCTTACCGTGCGGACAGCCATACCCCCATCAAGATAAGCGAAAAGGTGGCGGTTGTGGGTGGCGGCAATGTGGCGATGGACGCCGCAAGATGCGCCCTGCGCCTTGGAGCAAAAGAAGTTTCCATTATCTATCGCCGCTCCATGGCGGAAATGCCTGCAAGAAAGGAAGAAGTGGAGCACGCAGAGGAAGAGGGTATCATCTTCCGTACCCTCAATAACCCAACCGCCATTCTGGGCGATGAAAAGGGGAATGTTTGCGGCATCAATTGCGTAAAGATGACACTGGGAGAAGCGGACGCTTCCGGCCGCCGCCGTCCTGTAGTGGAAGAGGGCAGCGATTTTATCGTGGACTGCGATTGCGTGGTGATGGCCATCGGTACATCGCCCAATCCCCTCATCCGGCAGACCACGGAAGGCTTGGATACCGATAAATACGGCTGCATTATCACGAAGAATGAGGCTGGGCTCACAACACGGGATCACGTCTATGCAGGTGGCGACGCCGTGACAGGCGCAGCCACGGTGATTCTGGCTATGGGTGCCGGAAAGGCAGCAGCGCAGGCCATGCACGAAGAAGTACTGAAGAATCGGTAAATAATGCGGAAAATGTGAAAAAAACCTTGTTATTTCCACATTCTTTTGCTATAATGGAAAAAAACACAAAGGAGTTGTTTGTCATGGGCAAATTTGTTATTCGTGAAAAAAACGATAAGTTCAGCTTCCGCCTCAAGGCCTCCAATGGCGAAGTCATCGCCACTTCTCAGATGTATAAGAGCCTGAACACCTGCAAGGCCGGTATTGCCTCCGTAATGGCCAATGCCCCCATTGCCAATCTGGAAAACCAGACGGAAGAAGGCTTCGCTGCCCAGAAGCATCCCAAATTTGAAGTATATGTGGATAACGCCGGCGAATTCCGCTTCCGCCTCAAGGCCAAGAACGGCCAGAACATCGCTGCTTCCGAAGGCTATGCCTCTGAAAAGAGCTGCCTGAACGGCATCGAATCCGTCCGCAAGAACGTGGCTGACGCCAAGATTGAAATGGAGGACTAATCATTATGGCTGATTTCAATATTCAGGAAATGATTGAACAGGTTGTGGAAAAGCTGACGGGCAATAAGAACCTGCTGGCCAACTTCAAAAAGGATCCCATCGCTGCCGTGAAGAGCATCCTGGGCAAGATTGACTTGGATAACGACGTTCTGGAAAAAATCGTTGCTGCTGTCAAGGGCAAGATTGATCTGGACGCTATCACCGAAAAAGCCGGCGGCATCGGCAATATCCTGGGCAAGCTCAAGGGCCTGCTGGGCAAGAAATAATTCGTTTTCACAATCAAGCTGCGTAGCATAAGCTGCGCAGTTTTTACTTAAACAAAGGCCGTTTGCTGTACGATGCAGCAGACGGCCTTTGATGATGGGATGAATGATTGGATGAGCCATCAGATATGGCAGGCGAAGGCAACCCAATCGCCTTGATGGCAGACTTCGTCGATGATATAGCCTGCGGAAAGCAGGGCTTCGGTTACGTCGTTTTCTGCTTCCTTGATGATGCCGGAGCAGACGAAAATGCCGTTTTCCGTCAGATGCTTTTTCAGGGGCGCGGCCAGCATGCAGATGACGGGGGCCAAGATATTGGCAACGGCAAAATCAAACCGGCGGTGCAGGCCTTGCAGAAGATCGCCCTGCTGCACGTCGATGACGTTTTCGAGGCCGTTATGCTCCACGTTTTCCTTGGCTACACGGACGGCATCTGGGTCGATATCCACGGCATAAATATCCTGCGCCCCAAGGCGAGCGGCGGCAATAGCAAGAATACCGCTGCCGGTGCCCACGTCCAGAAGGGAGCCGGAGCGATAGTATTTTTCAATGAGGGTGACGCACATGGCGGTGGTTTCATGGGTGCCGGTGCCAAAGGCCATGCCGGGGTCGATTTCAATAAGCAGGTCGTCGGCCAGCAGGTCAAAATCCTCCCATGTGGGCTTGACCACCATATGCTGCCCCAGCCGGAAGGGTTTATAATACTGCTTCCAGTTTTCGGACCAATCTTCTTCCTTCACCCCCTGGAGGGAAAGGGAAAGTTCCCCAAGGGAAGGGGACTGGCTTTTGAGCACGCCCAGCTCTTCCCGGAGGGTGGGCAGCAGCTTTTGCAGGGCGTCGTCCTCAAACCAGGCTTTTACCAGTACATCCTCCGGCATAGCATCAATGACGGACTGATCCATCAGCTCCCAATTGGCGGTGGGCTTGGCAGGGTCGGGCAAATCTGCACGGTCAAGAATCTGGGTGCCCACGGCACCGAGACGCAAAAGCAAATCGGAAATCAGTTCAGAGCCGGGGGTGTTGGTGGAAATAGTAACTTCTATATATTCCATTGAGTTCAGTCCTCCTTTTTATACAGGGCCATCACATAGGCGTCATGGTATTTGCCTTCCCGGTAAACTTCATCTTTCAAAGTGCCTTCCATCACAAAGCCGTTTTTTTCATAGCAGCGGATAGCCGGGGCATTGAAAGAAAACACGGTGGCCTTTAATTTATGCAGATTCATTTCCTCAAAGGCGAAGCGGCATAAGAGGGAAACGGCTTCTGTGCCATAGCCGTGGCCGATGGCTTTCTGATCCAGCATGATGGCGATTTCCGCCCGGCGGTTTTTCCAGGAAACCTGCAAAAAGCCGCATTGGCCGATGAACTGGCTGTTATGCAGCCGCTCGATGGCGAACTGATAATCCCCGCCGGAATAGCTGGTTTGATTGGCCATGAAACGGGCTTCATCCTCCACCGTGGTGGGATAGAGAATGCCGGACGAGGCAGTGCGCATCACCTGATAATCATTATTGATGGAGAGGGCATACATTAAATCGCTGTTATCGAAAGCACGAAGCTTGATCAGCTTCCCTACATACATAAAGCCAAACCTCCTACATAGTCTTTTATCATCATAATGCCACAAAAGAAGAAAGTCAATTAGTAAAATGGAAGATTATTTCACACAGAAACAAAAATCGGCATAGGATGCAGGGAAGAGGAAGGAGGGATCGGATGCGCCTTTCCATTTGCGGAAATGACGAAAGAAGCAAGAGCCTGAAAATGCTGGCAGAGGAAAGGGGAATCGTTTTGACGGATATTTCCCCGGATGCGGTGATTTTACCGCTGCCAAAGAGCAAATTGGCAGATTTGAAAAGAATATATCCCAATCATCAATTGATGATTGCAGGGAAAGCAGAGGATGCGCTGAAAGAAGCGGCGGAAAGAAACGGATGGCGGCTTTTGGATGCTTTGGAAGATGAAGCGTTCGTCCGGGAGAATGCAGAACTTACAGCAGAGGGAGCCATTTATCATGCCATGAAAGAAAAGAAAAAAGCACTGTGCAAGGGGAAAAGCATGGTGCTTGGGTATGGACGAATCGGAAGATATTTGACAAAGATGCTGCGAGGGCTTGGGACGGAAGTGACGGTATGCGCAAGAAGCGAAAAGGCACGGAAGGAAGCCGGGGAAAGCAGTGTGGATATCAAGGAAATGGAACGGGTGATCGGGAAAATGGATTTCATCTTTAACACCATTCCTTATCCTGTTTTGATGGAAAAAGAACTTATAAAGATGAATAAAAACGCCTTGCTGATGGAGCTTGCAAGTTCCCCTTACGGCGTGGATATGGAAGCAGCGGCAAGGCTCAACGTGAAAGTGCATCTGGAAAGCGGCATTCCCGGCAGATATTGTCCCATGGATGCGGCAGAAGCGTTCATGAAACTGATTGAAAGGAGTGTTTCATCATGAGCAAAACACGTGTCGGCTTTGCGCTGACGGGTTCTTATTGTACATTTCATCGGGCGTTTCGGGCGATGGAACAGCTGGTGGAGGAAGGATATGCGGTGACGCCCATTATGAGCTTTGCGGTTCGGGACAGAGACACACGGTTTTACACCAAAGAAGAAGTAAAGGATACACTGCTGAAAATCACTGGCACCCAGCCTCTTACCACCATGCAGGAAGTGGAGCCCATCGGGCCGAAAAAGCTGATGGATGCTTACATCATTGCCCCTATGACCGGCAGCTCCATGGGCAAGATGGCGCATGGCATTTTTGATACCCCGGCTCTCCTTGGAGCCAAATCCCATCTGCGGAACGGAAGGCCTGTATTGGTAGCCCCCTCCACCAACGACGGCCTTGGCACATCGGCTGAAAACATCGGGAAGATTTTGGTGATGAAAAACGTTTATTTTGTGCCCTATGGCCAGGATGACCCGGTTGGGAAGCCGAGATCGCTGGTTGCGGATTTTGACAAAATTTCAGCAGCCTTGTCGGCAGCCTTGGCCGGAGCCCAATTGCAGCCCATGCTGTATGGCAACTTGAAAAAAAGCTGAAAATGCGCTATACTATATTTTGTGGAGGAAAGACAGATGAAGAAACAAGGATTCCTTTGGCTGGTAGCACTGATGATGACCATTTCTTTCTGTGCTGCGGCGCAGGCAAGCGTAATTCCTGACGCTGTGGACGCCGCTGTTGTTGCCATGGGCAATTTGGAAGAGAGAGCGGCAGGGGAAAGGGATTATGTGTGCTTTCCCGTGCTGGAACATGCCGGGGAGCATACGGATGCCATCAATGCGCAGATACAGCAAAAGGCCAATCTTTCCGCTTATCAGAACGTGATGACCTTTGGCACGGGAAGCACGGGATTAAGGGTTGATTATGAAGCGGTGCTGCAGGGGGATATTCTATCCCTTGTGATCATCGCAGATGGGAAAATGCCCGTCGGCAGGCCGTCCCAGGTGTATTACCCCATGACAATTGACGTTCAAACCGGGGAAGAAATCGCTTTTGAAACGCTGTTCCATGATGCGCATGGGGCGATTCAATACATCGAGCAAGTGCTGGAAAACGAAATGGAAGAAAGGCTGTCCACCCACTTGGAGAACAGAAGCCTTTTTCCCGTGCCCTATGACAGATTTATGCTGGATGAAAAGGGCGGCCTGACGTTCTTTTACGAACGGGATCAGCTTTCCTTCCTGTCCGGGTTCAGCGGAGCGGTATACTTCAGACACAGCGAGCTTATGCCGTATTACGACCTGACGGAAGGCAGTGTCCTTAACAGAATTATGGAAAAAGAAACCGAAGACGGCTTTATGGCAGGGCTTGGGGAGCGCAATTGCATCGGCCTTCCTTTGGACGATGTGCTGAAAAAATATCGCTCCACGGTGGATTCGGAATACTATCCGGGCGGTGCGCTTTACGAAGTGGAAGACGCACGGCTGCAGGGGACATTTCTCCTGACGGATGAAAGCGAAGAAAAGGTGACGGGGCTGCTTTCCAGCCGTTTGGATGACGGCGGCATCGTCACGGGGAAGACCACCCTGACGGAAGCCATTCAGCTTCTTGGAGATGGGTATGTGGAAATGCCCATGGATGAAAACACGGCGGAAGCCTATCGGGTGTGTCCGGGCAGAAGCGTGGTTTACACGGAAAAGAAAGATAACCAAAACGGCAGCACCAAACAGAGCTATACCCTCTATGCAGACGAACAAGACATTGTGCAATACCTGAAACTGATGATTGAAGAATAAAGGGGAACATTGATGAGCGCAGCAGCCGGAAAAAATAAAAAGAAACAACCCTCTGCAGAATTTATAACCACGGGGAGAAACGCTGCCGTTACGGTTACCGTCGGCATCGTTTTTCTGGTGCTTGGGTTTTGCTGGCTGTTATCCATGATGACGGCAGGCGAAGGATATATTACCAAGCAATTGGCGGCAAGCCTGAACGGGCTGTGCGGAAAAATTTGCGTGCTGTTTCCCATCTTGCTGGTATGGTGCGGCGCAAAGATGCTGATTTCAGCCCGGCATCGGGTGAATGTACGCAGCAGTGTTACAATGATGGCACTGTATTTGCTAATGCTGTGCTTCTATACCCTGACGGCAAGATACAGCGCAGATGTATCCTATATGGATTTTGTGAAGCGGCAGCTTGCTTCCCCCGGTTATGGCGCATTTTTGCATAAGGCCTATGTGGATGGTGCCAGCGGCGCAGGGGGCTTGCTTGGCATGCTGATTGCCTATCCTTTATGGCAGGTGATGGGCAGTGCGCTGAGCATTATTTTTGTGGTGTGCACGTTCATTGCGCTTATTTTTGTGCTGCTTCGGAAGAACCCCGGCGATGTGATCCGCCAGTTGAGCCAGAGCAGCGAAGAGCGTCAGGCTAAATGGGAGCAAAAACGGCAGGAAAAGGAAGCTGCGCGGGCGGCCAAGGAAGCGGAAAGGGCGCAGCAGCAACAGGCGCAGCAGCCTGTTTTGCAGCAGGTGCCCATGCAGATGATGCACGGCGGCCAGCAGGTGGAGCGGCAGGAAGAATATTACGAATATGTGCCGGAAGGTGCTCCAGCCTATACGCAGGAAAAAATTACCCCTGTGCGTCAGACTGTGGAGCAGGTGGACGGGTTCTATCCTGTTTCCAATGAGCTGTATGATGAAAAATTCCCCTTGCACAACGAGGTAAACGCTGCGTCTGTTTATTCGCAGCCGGAAAAGAAGGAAACGCCTCTGCACTGGACACAGCCTGTAAAGCCGGAACCGAAAAAAGACGAAACAGAAAAGCGTCCTTTTATCAAGCTGCCCAAACGGGAAAAGGAAGAAACCAGTTTGCAGGAAGAAACATATGCTGCAAAGCCTGTGAAAAAGCCGGAAACGCCTGCCTTTGCGCCGGAAAAGCAAGAGGAAAAGAAGTCTTTGCGCTCTGTGTCCAAAGCTCCTGTCTATGAGACGGAAGACATGGACGAATATCCGGCAAGGCTGGATGAAGAGATTTATCACGAAACGGAAAAGCCGAAGGCTGTTCTTCCGAAAAAGCCGCCGGAGCCTGCCTTGGACGATGATTTGCCGTGGGATGAACCGGAAGCGGCAAGGCCTGTTCCGAAAGCGGAAAAGCCTGTTTCCGTGCAGCCGCTTGTGCAGGAAAAGCCCAAAGCCAGCTGGTCTGACATGGTGCAAAAACGGCAGCAGGAGCTGAAGAGCGGCGAAATGCCGGAACATACCACAAGAAAGGGCGAGCCCAAGCCCGTCTATACAGACCCCGTGATGCCCATTTCTGCGGAGCGTGTGCCCATCAAGCCCGTGCCGGAACCCAAGAAGGATGCCAAGCTGGACGGCACCCGTGCCCCCGAAATGAAGCAGACGGAAATGACCATGCCCATCCGCTATCAGGCACCGCCCATTCGGCTGTTGAAGGATAGCAAGATGGTTTCCAGTGCCGATTCGGCGCAGGAAGATAACCAGCGTGCGGAAGTGATTGAAGGGACGCTTGGCAGCTTCGGCGTGGATGCGGAAGTGAAGCAAATTATGCATGGCCCCTCCATCACTCGCTTTGCTATCCAGATTGCTCCCGGCGTGAAAGTGAGCAAGGTGACAAACACTGCCGATAATCTGGCTCTTGATTTGAAGACCAAGCACGTTCGTGTGGAAGCCCCCATTCAGGGAACCAGCTATATCGGCATCGAAGTGCCCAATAAACTGGTGAGCACCGTTTCCCTGAAAGAAGTATTGGACAGCGAAAAGATGCGCAATGCCACGTCGCCGCTCATGGTGGCTCTTGGTATGGATATTGCCGGCTCTCCCGTTCTATGCGATCTTTCCAAGATGCCCCATTTGCTGATTGCCGGTGCAACAGGCAGCGGTAAATCCGTTTGCATTAACTCCATCGTGTGCAGCCTTTTGTATCGCAGCTCGCCGGAGCAGGTGCGCCTTATCATGATTGACCCCAAGCAGGTGGAACTGACGGTATACAACAGCATTCCTCATCTGCTGGTGCCCGTCATCAGCGATCCGAGAAAGGCCGCCGGGGCTTTGGCGTGGGTGGTGCAGGAGATGCAGGAGAGATACGGCAAATTCTCTTCTGAAGGCGTGAGAAACCTGGCCGGGTATAACGATATGTATCGCGGTACGGATAAAGAGCTGCCCAATATTGTGGTGATCATTGACGAAATGGCGGACTTGATGGAAGTATGCCGCAAGGATGTGGAAGAATCCATCCGCCGCCTGGCTGCTCTTGCCCGTGCTGCCGGGATTTATATGGTGTTGGCCACCCAGCGGCCTTCTGTTGACGTTATTACAGGCGTTGTGAAAAACAATATTCCCAGCCGCATCGCTTTCGCCGTTTCTTCCGGCACGGACAGCCGCACCATCATCGATATCTACGGCGCAGAAAAGTTAATGGGCAAGGGCGATATGCTCTATAAGCCTGCAGGGTCTTCGCCGGTGCGTGTGCAGGGCTGCTTTGTGTCGGACGATGAAGTGAACGCCATCACGGATTATATTTCGAGACGATATGATACTTCCTATGACCCCAACATTATGGAGCATCTGGAAAATGCCGATAAGGAAACGCCCACGGCAGATACCATCGGCGGCGAGGACAGGCCCCACACCGGTGCGGCAGACGGCAATGACGGAACAGATGACCTTCTGATGGAAGCCATCGAAATGGCGGTGGAGGATGAACAGATTTCAACCAGCCTCCTCCAGCGGCGTTTTCGCATTGGGTATGCAAGGGCCGGACGCTTGGTGGACGAAATGGAAAAGCGGGGCATTGTCAGCGCATCCGAGGGCTCAAAGCCCAGAAAGTGCCTGATTACAAGGGAACAATATTACCAGATGTTTGAGGATAAATAATCGCCTAAAAGGTGCATAAACCGCCGCGGCTGCCGTGAGGTTGCCATGGCTTGCTTTACGGAAAGAAATCGTAAATGATACGTTTTTTGGTCTTTCCGGATTTGCACATGGGAGACAGCCAAGATGGGCAGCAGCGGTTTGACCACATCCTGAACCATGCCAAGGAAGAGAAGGCGGATATTCATCCTTGTGCGAAGTTTTGCGTGATTCGGCAGAAATAAAGAAAAGCCCTTTGCCTGTTGTAATTTTCAGGCAGAGGGCTTTTGTTTGTTCGGTTTATTTGTATTCTTCCGATACGTTGGGCAGGTTCAGGAAACGGATGAAATCCTGAATGTGCTCATCCCAGAACGCCCATGTGTGAGCACCGGGAGCAGGCAGGAACTGATATTGGAAGGGATTGCCGGGGATGGCTTCAAAG
The DNA here is from genome assembly GCA_045590215.1 of Clostridia bacterium. GTDB lineage: Bacteria > Bacillota > Clostridia > Christensenellales > Aristaeellaceae > RUG563. Next base: position 154,220 of record JAZNQO010000013.1, read on the forward strand.
AATTTTTTAGTGTCGTGAGCGCAGTCAATTAGGAAATCATCATCGCCGCAGCAATGGAAAATCCGGGGGCAGGGGAGGTTTTCCGAAAGGATTTTCTTTGCATTGCCATACACATCCAGATAGCTGTTTTCCGTGGGCTGATCGCCGACGGTAAGCTCCCTGCGGCGGCCCACATGGAAGGAGCCGTTATAGTTGATGGCACCAGCGGAAAGGCAGCCGATAGCACTGTATTTTTTCGGATTGGCAAGGCCGATTACAAAAGAACCTGCACCGCCCATGGAAAGCCCGGCAATGAAATTATCTTCTCTCTTGTCGGAGAAATTGAACATGGTGCGCAGCTTCCTCGGCAGCTCTTCCGAAATGAAGGTGTAATATTTGCCGCCGTGAGCCATATCGGTATAGCAGCTGTTTTGTGCAGAGGGCATCACCACAGCCAGCCCATAGGGGTTCACATAGCGTTCGATGGAGGTTTTCCGAATCCAGTCCGCATGATTACCGAAAGCCCCGTGCAGCAGCCATAAAACGGGCAGTTTATGATTTTGAGCGTAGTCCTTTCGCTGGGGCAGAATCACATCCACCGTCACGCAAAGCCCCAGTGCATCCGAAAACAGGCGTGTTCTTGCAAGTGCCATTTACGGTTCCTCCTTTCCAAGGGGCAGCCACTCCAGCACACGCTGGATTTTTTCATCCCAGTATTGCCAGCGATGATCGCCGGGGGTTTCCTCATACATCAGGTCAATGCCCAGATTATTTACATGATCCCGGAAGCGGATGTTGGAATCGTAGAGGAAGTCTTCCGTGCCGCACCAGATATACAGATGCAGCGGCGGATTTTTTTCCTTTGCATAATCCTCGGCAGCGGCGAAAAGGTCGTTAAAGACCATTTCCTTGGGGTCGTCTCCCAGAATATCGTGCCAGAGCTTGGAATGGCGCACCTTTGCGGTGGCTTCGCCCACCACATCGCAAGCGGCAGAAAGCCCGGCAGCGTAGGAAAAAGTGTCATAGGCACGCAGGCCGCATTTTAGTGCGCCATAGCCGCCCATGGAGAGCCCGGCGACGAAGGTGTCTTCTCTCTTTGTGCTCATCATGGGGAACATGGAACGGCAAATGGCAGGCAATTCTTTGGCGATAAACTGCCAGTATTTTTCGCCGTAGGCCATATCGGTATAGAAGCTCAAATCCCCGGCAGGCATCACCACGGCAAGGCCTTTTTCGGAGGCGTAGCGGTCAATGCTGGTGCGGCGCAGCCAGATGGAATGGTCATCGCTCATGCCGTGGAGCAGATAAAGCACTTTGCACGTTTTGGCACTTTTTCCGTCCATGCCAATCAATGCCTTGGCATCTTCCGGCAGAATGACGAAAAAATCCACTTCCATTTCAAGGGCTTGGGAATAAGCGGTCATTTCAATCAATGCCATATGGAAATCATTCCTTTGCTTTTTTTGATATTATTATACCAAAGCGAGGAAATGAATGCAAGGAAATGAAAGGGGAATAGCTTCTTTTGTCACAAGGGGATTTTTTTCTGACAAGACAAGGAAAAACAAACTGTGATATATAATATATATACATTGACTAAATTTCTGTTGGAGGATAGACATATGAAGAAAATGCCTGTTGGCTATCAGCTGTATTCCGCCCGTGACATGGCGGCCAAGGATTTGAAAAGCGTTCTGGTTTCCCTGAAGGAAATGGGCTATGACGGCGTGGAATTCGCCGGTTTTTACGGTCACAGCGCTGAAGCGGTGAAAGCCATGCTGGACAAGTATGGTCTGACCGCCATCTCCAGCCATGTTCCCTTTCCGCAGATCGAAAGCGATATGTTCGGCGTGATCGCCTATCATCAGGCTATCGGCTGCAAGTACATTGCCGTTCCCTATCTGGATGACAAGACCCGTCCCGGCGCGCCCGGCTTTGCCC